>JANRJH010000021.1:0-35303 GCA_033764075.1 Saprospiraceae bacterium
GCCGCTTTTTCTGGCGCTTTCCTGTGCGCGGGTTTATAAGTTTTTTATGTTGGGGGGGTGGTGGGCCGCGGGCGCCCGCCGCCCGACAACCCCATTACCATAAAACAACCCAGGGGGTTGTACCACAGGTAAGCGTCCCTGTCCACAAAAAAGAACAGGTAAGCAATTACGGCCTGTGTGATCACCGCCGCCCAAAAAACGGCATTTCCGCCCACCCGGGGCAGAAAAAAGGCGGTAAAAAAGATGCCGAGAATGGTGCCGTAGAAAATGGAACCCACCATATTGACCACCTGGATCAGGTTGTCGAACAAATCGGCGTACGTAGCAAACACAACGATGAACACGCCCCACAAGACGGTGGCTACGCGCGATGCGCGGAAGTAGTGGGTGTCGTCTCTTCCGGGCGCTATTGACCGGCGGTATATGTCCGACACGGTGGTGGCGGTAAGTGCGCTCAATTCCGAAGCGGTTGTGCTCCAGGAGGCGCAAAACACCACCGCGATCATAAGGCCGATCAGTCCAATGGGCAAATTATGCAGGATAAAGTGGATGAACACGTAGTCCTTGTCGCTGGCATCGGCGCCGGGGTTGGCGCTTTTGATCAGCTTGCCCGCTTCGAGCCGCAACTTTTTCTGCTCCGCATCCAGGTCAATCAGTTGCTTGCGCGCGTCGGTCTCCTGTAGCACATCTTCCTGGCCCAATGCCGTGGTAAGTTGTCGGAGCGCCGTTTGTTTACGGACAAACACGGTGTCGGCGGTTTTTTCCAGTTCCAGGTAAGCCGCTGCCTGGGTTGTTCCGGCCAGACGACGGGTGTTAAACTCATTGTAATGAAGCGGGGCGCGGTTGTACTGGTAAAAAACAAACACCATGACCCCCACCGAAAGTACGAGGAACTGCATGGGTATCTTAACAAATCCGTTGAACAACAAGCCGAACCGGCTTTCCCGAAGGGTTTTGCCGGACAAGTAACGGCCCACCTGGCTCTGATCGGTACCGAAATATGACAGAAAGAGAAAGGTGGCGCCCAGGATACCCGACCAGACGTTGTACCGGTCGTGCCAGTCGAAGGTCCAGTCGATGGTCGTTGTTTTGCCGGTAACGCCAGCGATCTGCCAGGCCTCGCTGAGCCCGATTCCGTCGGGCAGTTTGTACAGCGCCAGGGCGAACACCAGGATCAGGCCACCCAGCATGATGCTCATCTGCAACTCTTGCGTCCGGCTCACGGCTGCACTGCCGCCGCTGGTGGTATAAATGATCACAAAAACAGCCATCAGAAAGTTGGTAAACGCCAGGTTCCAGCCGAAAACGGCGCAAAGGATGATGCTGGGCGCATAAATGCTGATGGCGGCCGCCACGCCGCGCTGGATGAGGAACAGGATGGCCGTGAGGGTTCGCATACGCCGGTCGAAGCGCTGTTCCAGGTACTCGTAGGCGGTTGTCACACGCAGGTGGTAATACACAGGCAGCACGAACAGCACCAGAAAGATCATGGCAATGGGCATGCCGAAATAAAACTGAACAAACTGCAAGCCGTCGCTGAAGCCCTGGCCCGGCGTGCTCAGGAAAGTGATGGCGCTGGCCTGTGTGGCCATGATGCTCAGCCCGATGGTCCACCAGGGCAGATCGCGTTTGCCTGCCAGGAAGTTTTCACTGGACCCCACATTCCGACTTTTGTAAATGCCGTATATGACCACAAACGCCAGGGTAAATACCAAAACCAACCAGTCAATCCAGTGCATGGGCGATTATCCGAAGGATAGATAAATAATGAGGGCCAAAATGAGAATGAATGCGATCCAGTAGCCAAGCCCGATGCTGTTCGAACGGGCCACATTAAACAGTTTTTCCATGGCGTTCCGCCAGTCGAGCTCCCGCCCGCCAGCGCGGGTCGCCGGTTCGTGCATCAGGCAAAAGTACTTGCGCAACCCCTTGCGCGCCTGGTCGCCGTGTTTGTTGAGGATCATAAAGTCCGGATTCAGAAACCGCAGGTCAAACAATTCGCTGCGACCGCTAATCTCCAGCAGCAGGGTGTTGTATCCTTCCAGTTTTTTCCACGAGCCTTTCACGACGTTGCCGTCAAGCGACAACAGGTATTCGCCACCAGGGTTGAAAATATGCAGGATGGCTTCGTGAAACCCTTCATCTTCCCGCACCTCCTTCCAGCGCCTGCCGATCCAGAATTTCTCCTCCCGCAGGTCCTCGCCAAAGGCAATGACCCGGGGAATGATGAACTCCAGGTGCTGGTCCATGGTGGCCAGTTCCCGGGGCAGTTCGGGGTCAAAGGCCTTGAACAGGTCGGTGATGAAAGCGGGTAGCCTGAGTTGTAATGCCATATTAATGGACGATGCGCAACAAAAGTAGGGAAGTACTGAAAAATCAACGCGTCATTTCGCAGTTTTGCCACATGAAACAACGCATCGACGCCAACAGCCGCAAGGTAGCTTTCCTGACGGACTCTTTGAACCAGGGCGACATCCCCCTGCTGCTGCTGCACGGATTCTGCGAGGATTCCGGTATCTGGACGCCATTGTTGCCCTATCTGGAAGGATTACCCCTGCTCCGCATCGATCTGCCGGGGTTCGGCGATTCCGATCTGCCCCCATCGGCCGGTATGTCTGCATACGCCGATGCCGTCCATTGCGTACTCGATGCCCTGCACATCGACCGCGCGGTGCTGGTGGGGCATTCCATGGGCGGGTACGCAGCCCTGGCCTTTGCCGAAGCGTATCCGGAGCGGCTCTCCGGCTTCGGCCTGTTTCATTCCCACCCTTATGCCGATACGCCGGAGCGCAAGGAAGGGCGGCAGCGAGGCATGGCGCTGGTGGAGGAGGGGCGGCGGGATGCTTACGTCGCGCAGCTTTTTCCCGGCCTGTTCGCGCCCGACTTTGCGGCGGCGCATCCGGAAGTGGTGCTACACCTGGTCGAAACCCAGGGCCGCCGGCAGTCCCCCGAAGCCATCATCACAGCCCTGAAGGCCATGATGAACCGACCCGATCACACCGAAACCCTGCGCCGCTTTGCGCGTCCGGTATTGTGGCTGCTGGGAGAAAAGGATGCGCTGGTGCCGGTAGTGCCGACGCTGGAGGCCGCCGCGCTTTGTCCTTTGGGCGTGGTGCATTTGATGACAGACGCAGGACACATGGGCATGTACGAATCGCCTGAAGCCTGCGCCGAAATGCTGCGTGCTTTTTATATCCTGTGTACGCGCCCATGAATGCTTCCGATTGGATCCTGCACGTCGTCGCCGTGTTACCGGGCGTCATCATCAGCGTTGCGGTTTTTTACCTTGACCGGTACGAGCACGAGCCGTGGTATGCGCTGGCGGGTTGTTTTTTGCTCGGAGCCCTGACCACCTGGCCGGCCATTCGGATCGAGCAATGGGCATTTCCCGGGCTGGGTGAAATGACGCCGGGCATTGGACAAACGCTGCTGTTGGCGTTCGCCGCCGTTGCCCTGAATGAAGAGTTTTGGAAATTGCTAGCCGTGCTCGCTGGCGCCTGGCCCTGGCGGTGGTTCAACGAACCGCTCGACGGTATCGTATACGCCGTACTCGTCGCCATGGGCTTTGCTACCATGGAAAACCTGGTATATGCCGACCGATTTGGATTGGACGCCGTGGTTTTGCGCTCCCTCACCGCCGTACCCGCTCACCTGCTCTTCGCACTCGTGTTGGGATACTACCTGGGCCTGGCCAGGTTCCGGCCGCAAAAAGCGCCCTGGCTTATTGGCAAGGGACTGCTCCTGGCCATCACCCTCCACGGCGTGTACGACTTTCTCATTCTCCAGCGCTGGTCCGAATGGCTGTTGGTTTTGGGTACCTCCGGTGTGTATCTGGGAATTTACTACGGCAGTATTTTATTTGGAATGCATCTGGAAAAATCACCGTTTAAGAATTAAATACTCGTCCTACGAGTATAGTCGTAGGACGAATAAAAATTTCGCACCGTGCGCGCAAAAAAATCTTATGGCCAGCATTTTCTCAAACACGACAGCATTGCGGCGCGCATTGCCGATGCCATGCAACTGGCAACACAAACCGGCCGCGTACTCGAAATCGGGCCGGGCATGGGGATGCTCACCAAACACCTGCTGGCCAACCCGGAATACCAAACCTGGGCCGTAGAGGCCGACCGCGACATGGTTGCCCACCTGGAGGCTGAATACCCGGCGCTCCACGGCCGGTTATACACCGGCGATTACCTGCAGTTTGACGCCGCTGCTTTCATGGGCCCGGAACCGTATGTGCTCATCGGCAATTTCCCGTACAACATCTCCACCCAGATCCTTTTCAAGCTGTTGGACGAACGGGTGCAGATACCCGAAATGGTCGGGATGTTTCAAAAAGAGGTGGCCGACCGCGTGGTGTCGCCTCCGGGCTCCAAAACCTACGGCATCACCAGCGTGCTGCTCCAGGCTTCTTTTCACTGCGAATACCTGTTTACCGTTGAGCGGGGTTCCTTCAACCCACCCCCACAGGTGCTCTCGGCCGTCATCCGGCTGACACGCAAGGAGGAGCACCGGCTGCCATGCGATGAAGCGCGGTTTCGCACCCTCGTGAAAACCGTTTTCAACCAGCGTCGTAAAATGATGCGAAATACCCTTAAGCCGTTTTTTCCCAATGAACGCCTGATGAGCGACCCGTTTTTTGAAAAACGACCCGAAACGCTTGGTTGGCAGGAATTCGTGGAATTGACCAATCGTTCGGCCGGCGAATAAAGGCGCCTACCACTTGGGCGAGCTGTGGAACACGGCCAAAAATACCAGCGCGGTTTTCATGGCCGGGGTAATATCGGTCGACAATTCGTCCTGAATGGCCCAATCCCGCGGGTCTGCCTCAAACAGGGTGTACAGGTAAAAGCGGCCGTAGGTAGGATCATCGACCAGCCATTCGTCCAGCTGGTTCTTCCACCGGCTCTTCAGCTGGAGGGCGATGTCGTTGTTGGTCACCCGCCACTCGGTCGGGTCGCCGGACCACGAAGCGCGCATGGTAATCACCTCGTTTTGATACGTGCGGAGTTCCCACTCGGCGGGGTTGTCCTTCCAGGGCATGCGCACCGTGCCGCGCAGTCCGTCCAACTCAAACGTCCACTCCGTAAAGTCGTCTTGCAGGTTGAGCCAGCGCAACCTGAGTTCGCCGACCACCACTTCGGGAGGCGCCTCTCCTTCCTGAGCCGGCGCCTCATCGGGCGCAAACGCGAGGATGTCCCATTCCACAAAGGAGTCGTTCCAGCGCGTACGGATGCCGGACAATGGCTGCGCCAAAGCCGTTTGCACGAGCAACAACAGGGCGACAAACACAAACAGGCGGCCCATAGCGGTCGGCATCAACAGGTCAGAACGGCAGATCGTCCACGTTCTGCGGAGCAGGCGCGTCTCCATCGTTCCTGGGGAACGGATCGGGGGGGAAGGCCTGGCCGCCCGCCGGGGGCGCCTGTTGCTGCTCGCCGGCGCTGCGGTCCAGCTTCCATGCGTTTAAATTCGTCAGGTACTTGCCGTTCCATTCGCGCCCGCGCAGGTCGAACGACACTTTTAGAAAGTCGCCTTCTGAAAAAACATCGAGCAGGTTACAACGGTCTTGTACCAATTGAAACTTGATCAACTGTGGATAGTTGCCATCGGGAACTTCCAGCACAAATTCGCGTGCCTGAAAACTCGACGATTTTTGCTCCGTGTCAAATTTGCGATATAGTTTGCCTTCAACTTCGAATGCCATATGCTTGGATGTTGGAAATTACGGTTTCAGTTTGAACAACGCCTCGTAGTAACCGGGTCGGTTCGACGACAGCACGTAGTCGAAGCGCCTGGACACAATGTATCGTTGTTTGGGCGCGTAAAGATAAACCTCCGGGAGTTCTTCGTGCAGCATTTCCTGCGCCCGCAGGTATAATTTATTGCGTTCCGCCTCGTCGTCTGTGGCCCGTATGGCATCGATCACCTGATCCAGCCCGGTGTTGGCGATGCCGGAGCGGTTGTCGCCGGTCAGGCTTTTGGAGTGATATTGCTGGTACAATTCCACCAATCCCGGGTGGAGCGCGGCCGAGAGGACGGCAGTCTCAAATTTTCCGGCGCGGGTGTCTCCGGTCAGCTTGTTGAACTCAACACTCTCCGATCGCAACTCGATTCCGGCCTGTCGTGCGGATTTCACCAGCATGGCGACCGTTTGTTCGGAAATGGCGGTGGTTCCGCTGTTCAACAATTGGAGGGAGAGGGGAATATTTTTACCGTTCACCGATTTGTCGACGATGCCGTCTCCATTGGTATCGCTCCACCCGGCTTCTGCCAGGAGCGCCCGGGCGCGGTCAATGTTGTAGTCGTATGGGATGATGTCTCGGTTGTAAAACGATTTTTCCGGGTTCACCGGTCCGACTGTGCGCGCGGCCAGCCCCTGGAGCACGGTGCTGAGCAGGTAATCGTAGTCCACCACGTGCGCCAGTGCCTGACGCACCTTTTTGTCGGCCAAAATGGGGTGGCGCAAATTGAATATCCATCGGCTGTACATGGCACTCCAGCGGGTGCTGAAGTCATAACGCTCAGCCAGGGAGGCGTCTTTTTGCATATCCATAAAACGCGCCGGGTTGATGGCGACAGCCACGTCCAGCTCATTATTCCGGAGCATATTCTCCAGGGTAGCATCGTCTTTGACAATACGGTAGATGAGCGTATCCGGGTATGCGTGCAGCAACGGGTTTCCCGAAGCGGCTTTATCGCCCCACCAGTTGTCTTTTTTCAGCAAAAACATACCGTTGTCGCCGGTGAATCCCCCCAATCGGTAGGCATTGCTGCCGCTGATGCCCGAGGGTTCGTTGGAGAACCGGGGCTCCTGGAAAGCATTGGCAAAGGCGATCAGCCCTGCGTCCGTTTTACTCAGTGCCTCGGCTTTCGTGGCATCGAGCAAGTCGGCGACGGGCACTTTTCCAAGATGTCCCTCCGGGTCGTAATGGTAGGCCGGAAAAATGGGCACCTGGCACATACTTTCCAGCGCGAGCATGTAATACGGTTCGAAGTAAATGGTAAATTTCCTGGGGTCGGTCGGGTCGGCCTCAAAGGCTTTTACCTGTTCGAAGTAGCCTCGCCACACCTGTGTGGGCAACAGCGGGTGAAAGATGATTTTCAGGGTAAACGCCACATCCTGGGCGGTTACGGGTGATCCGTCGTCCCACGTAGCGTCGGGGTGTATGGCAAAATCATAGGCAAACCGGCCTTTATGCGCCCCACTGTCCACTTTGCGCAAACCGGGTATCTCGGTCAGCAGCAGGGGTTTCAGCGCCAGCGATTCCGGATCGAGCATGCCCAGTGTCTGGAATATCTGGGCGGCCACGTACCGGGAATAACCCTGGGAGGGCAGGTAAGGGTTAAGCACCGGCGCCGCAGCTTCCAGCCGGATGCGAACGGCGTATGAATCGGCGTCGGACGTTCGCGGGGCGTCGGAGCAGGCAAGCATCCACAACAGGAGAACAGCAGAAAGGGCCGGTAAGGGATGGCGAATGGTCATGGCAGGCAAGTGTGAACCGGAACAATTTTTTTGTAAAAGTAAATGCATTCCGGAAATCCGGCTTATAAAAAGCGAGCTTTCCACTCGGGCCGGGGCATCATGCACGCGTCGCGCCGACCGAACCACCGGTAGCGGTTGCGGGCAACCCACCCATATACGGCATCGCGCAGGCTCCGGGGCACTACGCGCAGCGCCGCCGGCACAGCCCACCACCCGCCGAGGCGGCGCAGGACTTCCAGTACGGCGTCGGAATGGGTGAACACGCGTTCGGGCGTTACCAGCACGACGGAATCGATATGTTCGGGCGACAGTCCGTGTGCGTGCAGCAGTGCCTTGCCGGTTTCCTCCTGTAGCGGGGCAAAGCGAAAAATGGCTTGGTGATCGCGCAGCAACACCCACTGCACCGACGTGTTGCATAAATTGCACACACCGTCGAACAACAAAACAGGATGCTCAAGGGTCATACAAAGCCAAACAAGAAAAAAAAGGGCAGGTTCAAATAAAAACTGCCCGGATGGTTAGCATGCCTTGCGGAAAATTCCGGTTCTTCGTCATTGCAAATGATTCAACGCACGAATGTCCACTGCACTCACCATCGTTTTTGTCGGCATCACCATTTTTCTGTCGCATTACTTTAACGCGCTGTTCCAGCGCACCAAGATTCCCGATGTGTTGTGGCTGTTCGGCATCGGCTTGATGCTGGGGCCGGTACTGGAAGTGGTTTCTCCCAAACACTTTGGGGTGCTGGGGCCGGTGTTCACGACGATCACGCTGGTGTTCATCCTGTTTGAAAGCGGCATTGAGCAACGGCTGGAGCCCTTGTTTGAGGCGCTGGGGGGCACAGCCAAGATTACCACCTACAACTTTATAGGCACCTGCATCGTCGCCGGTGGTATGGTGTACATCAATACCGACCTGGGCTTTTTGCGTTCCCTGCTGTTGGGAAGCATCGTCGGCGGCACGTCGTCGGCCGTAGTGACCACCATCGCGCCCCACCTGCCGGTGCGCAAGCGCACCAAAACAACATTGGTGCTGGAGTCTGCGTTTTCCGACGTGTACACCCTGGCGATTCCCCTGACCTTGCTGACCGCCTACCGCATCGGCAAGGTTGATGTGGGTTTTGTGACCGGGCAGATGATCGCCGCCTTCATTGTGGCGGTACTGTTGGGTGTTGCCACCGCCTTTTTCTGGAGCATACTGCTCAAACAGATCCGAACCCTGCAAAATACCGTGTTCACCACACCTGCTTTTGTGTTTATCATTTACGGTCTGGCCGAGGTGCTCAACTACTCCGGCCCCATCACGGCCCTGGCCTTCGGCATCACCCTGGGCAACATCGACGTGCTGGGGCCGCCCATCATGAAAAACGTCATTTCCCGGAAACCCATCTCGCTCAACGACTACGAACGGGCGTTCTTCTCCGAAACCGTTTTTCTGCTCCGCACCTTCTTTTTTGTGTACATCGGCATATCCGTTCGCCTGCACGATAAACACTGGATGATCCTGGGCTTCCTGGTGTCCCTCGCCCTTTTTGTGGCCCGCATCCTGATCGTCCGACTCTCCATACCCGCCAACACACCCGCCCGCGACGCCTCCTACATGTCTGTCATGCTGCCCAAGGGGCTGGGCGCCGCCGTATTAGCCTCGCTGCCCGCCCAGCAGGGCGTTCCCGGCGGCGAAATCATTCAGTCGGTCGTGTTTTCCATCATCCTGAGCACCACCTTGCTGACCACCATTATGGTTTTTTTGGTGCAAAAAACCCGGGTGGCGAATGTTTACGCGTGGATATTCACCGGGTTCGGGCTGAAGAATACGGATGCCCGAACTGTTGAAGACAACAAGCCGGATTAACGCAATTGAGCTTTTCAAAACATCACGCATGAATCAACGACGCGCCGCTCCGCCGGCGTTCCGCACCGCGCTCGTTCGGATTGGGCTGGCATGGCTGCTGCCGGTCTGGGCGGCCTTCGGCCAAACAACGCCGCCTGCAGACACCACCCAAAAGATCCGGGTGGAAAATGCCATGAGCGGCGAATACTACGAGTCCGGCAACACCTACATACAACGCCTCAAAGAAAACGTACGCTTCCGGCAAGGCAATACCGTTATTTACTGCGACTCTGCCCTCCTGGATGATAGCCGCAACAAGGCCGTGCTGTACGGAAATGTGGTGCTCCTGCAAGGCGATTCCCTGCGCGCATTTGGCGACTCAGCAAACTACCTCGGTAACGAACGCCTGGCCGAGCTCTTCGGCCAGGTGGTGCTACAGCGCAACGACCAGGAGTTGTTCACCAATCACCTGGAATACGACCTGGAGAAAAAAGTGGCCACTTACCACAACGGCGCCACCCTGACCAATGGAAAAAGCCAGCTGCGCAGCCGGCATGGCTATTACTTCGTGGCAGAAAACCAGGTGTACTTCCGCGGAGATGTGGTGGTGACCGACCCGGAGTACACCTTGCGGTCGGACACCATGGCCTTCAATACCACCACCCAGCGCGTGCAGTTCCTCGCGCCCACGCTCATCACCCAGCAGGAGAGCAAACTCTACACAGAGGGTGGTTACTACGATCTGCGGTACAACAACGCTGTTTTCGATAAAAACCCCCAATATCAACGCGACGGGCAGCGCGGCAAAGCCTCCGTCATCCGCTACAACGGCACCCTGCGCGAGTACAGCCTGGAGGAAAATGCCTACATCGATGAACCCACGCGGGTGGTCAAGGCCGACACCATTCGCTATTTCAGCGAGACGGATCAGGGGGTGCTCATCGGCCATGCCTACTACCGCGACAGCACCCAGGAGGCCGCAGGAGACCGCATCCTGTACGACGGCAAAAACAAACGCTTCCAGCTCACCGGAAGGGGGCAGGTGAGCGACCCGCCCAACATCATCGAAGCCGACAGCCTCGATTTCAACGACCTGGCCGGCAACGGCCTGGCGCTGGGCAACGTCATCTGGAGGGATACGGCCGCCAAAACCGAGCTCCGCTCCGCGCGCATCGACTACAACAAACTGACCGAGTTCATTCAAGCCTTCGGCGGCTTTGGCGCATCCACCCGGCCCCTGCTGAAATCCCTCGTCGACGCCGATACCCTTTACATGAGCGCCGATACCCTCACCTCCTTCCGGCCCGACACCAGCGCCGACAACCGCATCCTGCTGGGATACCGCGATGTGCGAATTTTTAAATCCGACCTGCAGGCGCGGTGCGACTCACTGTCCTATTCCACGCAGGACTCCGTGTTCCGGCTGTACCGCCTGGATACCCTGCCCATGGTGTGGTCCGATACCTCCCAGTTCTCTGCCGACACCATTCTGATTGGCCTGCGCAACAACAAGGTCGACCAAATCTGGCTCCGCCAGAACGCCTTTATCCTCAACTCTGCCGACGAGGTGCTGTTCAACCAGATCAAAGGACGCAACTGCACGGCTTATTTTCTGGACAACCAGCTGCGCGAGACCCACGTGGAAGGCAATGCCCAGGCCCTGTACTATGCCCAAAATGAAAGTAAAGAATACGTGGGGCTGAACGAAACCTTCTGCGCCGAAATGCGCCTGTATTTTACCAACAACCAGGTGGATGGCATTCGCTTTTACACCGAACCGCAAGGCAAGTTTCTGCCCATGGAAAAAGCCGGCGCCGAGACGCGCCGTCTGGAAGGATTTTTTTGGGAAACCACCCGAAGGCCGCGCTCCCTTGTCGATTTATAACTACAATGACGGCCCCGATGCAAGTTTAACAAACCCCTTTTGCATATTTTCCCGATCTTTGTTCAACCGATTTTCACCCCCGTTATTCAAAAAATTGAAAAACAATGACGAAAAAGCACTTACTCCTCTTTTTACTCGGTTTGTCTGCCCTTCACCTGTCTGCACAGATCGTAAAGAAAAATCCGCCGATCAAAGGCCAGGCGCCCGCAACCGAAAAGACCGGTGGCATGAAATGGCACCTCAAAACGCCCGTACCCGCCGCTCCAAACCCCTTTGACCTGGGCCCCGTGCAGTACAAAACCCTCACGACCCCCATCCCCAACACCACCCTTGCCGGCGTCCGTTTGGTGCACGACAAAAACGGCATGCCCATCTTCTTCGAAGGCAAAACCGCTGTTTCTGTGGTTTTACAACCCGGCGACGATTACGGCGCCAAAGCGGTGGAATACGCCGCCAGCCTCACGCCGGCAGGCCTCCGCTCGCCCCTGGAAGAGTTGAAAACCCAATCCGTTCAGGTCGACGAACAGGGAAACACCCACGTCCGCCTGCAACAAACCTGGAACGGCATTCCGGTGTTTGGCGCCGAGCTTATTGCCCACACCCGCGATGGCGCATTCAGCCTGCTCAACGGCCGTTATTTCCCCACCCCCGAACTCAAAGACGCCGTACCGGCCCTCAGCGAAGCCCAATGCCGGGCCATCGTACACGGACACTACGGCCGCGCCAAGGTGAAAACCGAATGGTCGGGCCAGGAACTGAAACTTATCGGCGGCGAACCGTTCAAGGCATACCTCGCCGTGTACCACGCGGGCGACCAACTGGATCAGGAACACCTCGCCTATGTCGTCGAATTCCACCCCAACCCGATGAAACGCGTGGTGTATTTCGTGGATGCTGAAACAGGCGAGATCCTCAACACATTTGACCACACCTGTTCCTTCAACCACCATGACGAATGCGGAATGCGGAATGCGGAATGCGGAATGCCGACGACCGACTACCGAAAGCCGACTACCGACTACCGACTACCGACTACCGACGACCGACAGCCGACGGCCGACAACCCCATGCCCCCCGTCAATGGCCAGGGCCAGGACCTGTTTAACATCAACCGTACCTTCGGCGCCTGGCAGCAAGGCACCACCTTCTACCTCGAAGACGCCAGCAAGCCCATGTTCAACGCCGCCGCTTCCAACATGCCCGGCGACCCGGTAGGGGTTGTCCTGACGCTCAATGCGCAAAACAAATCCACCGAAAACCCGACGTTTGATCCGGTGTTCATCACCTCCAGCACGGCCACCTTTAGCAACAAGACAGCGGTGAGCGCGCACTACAACGCCATCTTATCCTACGATTACTACCGCATTACATTCAACCGCAACTCCATCAACGGTCAGGGCGGCAACATCATCAGCCTGATCAATGTGGCAGATAGCGATGGCTCGTCCATGGGCAACGCATACTGGAACGGCATAGCCATGTTTTATGGCAATGGCGACCAGTTCTTCCGCGAACTCGCCCGCGGCCTCGACGTGGCCGGCCACGAGATGACCCACGGCGTGGTGGAAAAAACCGCCAACCTCATTTACCAAAACGAACCCGGCGCACTCAACGAGTCCTTTGCCGACGTCTTCGGCGCAATGATCGACCGCGACGACTGGCTCATCGGCGAAGACGTCATGCAGGCCGGCGTAACGCCGACCGGCGCCCTGCGCAGCATGTCGGACCCGCACAACGGCTCGTCTTCCAACAGCCCCTGGTGGCAACCCAAAAACACCAGTGAGCAATTTAAAGGCACGGCAGACAATGGCGGTGTACACATCAACTCCGGTATCCCCAACTACGCGTTCTACCTGTTTGCCACCAACGCCGCCGTGGGCAAAGACAAAGCAGAACAAGTGTATTACAAGGCCCTGCGCGATTATCTGGTGAAATCAAGCCAGTTCGTCGACTGCCGCATCGCCGTCATTCAGGCAGCGCAGGATCTGTACGGTCAGCAGGTCGCCCAGGCCGCTGCCGACGCATTCACCGCCGTCGGCATCCTTGGCAGCGACCCCGGCGGCAACTACCTCGGCGACCTGGCGCCCAACCCGGGCTCCGACCTGGTGCTTGTCGTGTCCAACAACGGCCAAAACCTCGACCTCGCCAACGGCAGCGGTACCATCCTGGGCACCCTGTACAACCAGGGAGTGGCCAGCAAACCCAGCGTGAACGACAACGGCACCCAAATTGTATTTGTAAACAATGAAGGCCATGTGGTGTACATCGAACTCGTGTACAACATGGGCAACATCACCCCGACAGTGGGTATCCTCAGCGACGTGCCCGAATGGCGCAACGCCGCCATTTCCAAAGACGCCACTGGTCGCTACGTTGCCGCCATCAAGGAAGCAGAAGAGCCTTACATTCATGTATTCGACTTCCTGGGCTTCGTCGATCAGGCTTTTTACCTCTACAACCCGACTACTTCGCAGGGCGGACAGGCCTCCTACAACGTGAATTATGCCGACGTGCTGGAGTTTGACTACTCGGGCGAATACATCATGTACGACGCCAATAACCAGCTCAGCCAGAACCAGACGTACTGGGACATCAGCTTCCTGCGCTTCACCGAAAACGATCAGTTCACCGACCCGGACAACGCCTTCATCACCAAGCTGTTCAGTGTACTGCCGGAAAATACCAGCGTGGGTGACCCGACCTTTGCCAAAAATTCTCCCTACGTGATTGCTTTCGACTACATCGTGGAAGGCGCCACCAACCGGTTCGATATCCTGGCCGCCAACACTGAAACGGGCGCCATCGGCACCATCCAGTCCGACAACGGCGACCTTGGCTGGCCCAGCTACAACCGACTGGACAACCAGATCGTGTACGAAGGTCGCGTCAACGCAAGCAACCCGCTGAACATTTACCGCCGCAGCCTGGCAGCCGACAAGATCAACAGCACCGGCAACGAAAGTACGTTCATCGCCAACCGCAACTGGGCCAACTGGTTCGCCAATGGCTCCCGCAACCTGATGGTCGGCGCCGTGTCGCCCGCCGACAACCCCTTCAGCCTCTCCGCTGCGCCCAATCCGGCGGGTGACCAGACCACCATCTTCTTCCGCGCCCAAAGCGATATGGACGTCCAGGTGGATCTCGTTGACCCGCTTGGCCGTGTGGCTTTCTCCCAAAACTGGCGCGCTGCCTCCGGCGAAAACCGCTTCGACATTAACCTGAACGGCTTGCCCGCTGGCGCCTACATGATCCGCCTGACCGGCGGTTCAGCGGTGTCTACGATGCAAGTGGTTAAACTTTAAGGTGCATACCGAGGCGATGGCTCGCAGCCATCGCCTCGATTAGTACCTGCATACCGAGGCGATGGCTTGCAGCCATCGCCTCGGTTGGTTTAGCGCCCATCGCGCCACGACTCCGCCGCCTTCCGCACACTTCCAAAGACCAGCAGGCGCGTTTTGGCCGACTCGTAGTCCAACCCGGTGGCTTCAGCGACCATGCGCGCGCCCCGGTCGATGAGCTTGTCGTTGGTGAGCTGCATGTCCACCATCCGGTTGTCCTGCACGCGGCCCAACCGGATCATCACGGCAGTAGACAACATATTCAGCACCAGCTTTTGGGCGGTGCCGGCCTTCATGCGGGTGCTGCCGGTGACGAACTCCGGCCCCACCACCACCAACACGGGAAAGTCGGCTTCGGCCAGCACCGGCGCGCCGGGGTTGCAGGTGATGCAACCGGTGACAATACCCTGTTCCCGGCAGGCGCGCAGGCCGTGCACCACATAAGGCGTAGTGCCGGAAGCGGCGATGCCCACCACCACATCTCCTTTGTCGATGTGCCACGCGCGCAGGTCATCCCAGGCCCGGGTGGTGCTGTCTTCGGCGTGTTCTACCGGGTTGCGTATGGCCTGGTCGCCGCCGGCGATGATGCCCACCACCCAATCCGGCGGCGCGCCGAAAGTTGGCGGAATCTCCGATGCATCCACCACGCCCAGCCGGCCACTGGTGCCGGCGCCGATGTAGAAAAGACGGCCTCCTGAAGCCATGCGCGGGACCACCGCTTCCACCAGCGCTTCGATCTGCGGGATGGCGGTCGATACCGCTTGCGGTACGGATTGATCCTCCCGGTTGATGTTCGACAGGATTTCCCGGACGGTCATTTGCTCCAGATGGCGGTAGTCGGAAGGCTGCTCCGTTATTTTTTCCATGTTTTTTTTACAAATGGTTAAATGTTGTTTGGCTTTTGTTGGGGATTTTAACAAATATTAATTCGCCGATAACA
Source organism: Saprospiraceae bacterium (assembly GCA_033764075.1). Classification (GTDB taxonomy): domain Bacteria; phylum Bacteroidota; class Bacteroidia; order Chitinophagales; family Saprospiraceae; genus M3007. The sequence goes on from JANRJH010000021.1 coordinate 15,486, forward strand.
GGATTTAAGAAACGGACTGGATTGATTGCCTGCAAATTGCGGCATCATTTTTTCAAAATCCAAAATTCGGGTGCCATGTTGTTCCAACGTCTTTTCCTGCCTTTTCTTTTCCTTACCCTCATTGTGCTTCCTGCCTGCCAAACGGCCCGGCAATTTTACGAAAGTGGCCGGTACGACGAAGCCATCGATTACTGCGTGGATCGCCTGCGCGGCAAAAAAAACAAAAAAACCGAACTGGTTCAGGGCCTCGAAGCGGCCTTTGCCAAGGCCCAGGACCGCGATTTGCGCCTGGCCGAAAGCCTGATGCAGGAAGGGCACGCCGAAAACTGGCCGCGTATCCACAACCTGTACCGGCAGATCGGCGACCGCCAGCGCAAGGTGCGTCCGTTGCTGCCCCTGGTGTCCAAAGATGGTCATCGCGCCCACTTCGATCTCATCGACGTCTCCAGGCTGGAGCACGACAGCCGGAAAAACGCCGCCGACTTCCTGTACACCCAGGCGGAATCGCTCTTGGAGCGCGCCGCCGGCCAGCACGACCGCAACGCTGCGCGGGAGGCCCATCGCAAACTGCGCGAACTGGAAAACCGGTATTTCAAGGTGTACCGGGAAAAAGACCGGCTGCTCGAGGAAGCACGGCGCCTGGGCACTACCTGGGTGGTTGTTGAACTCGACAACCCGGGCCGGCACCAGCTGCCCGGCCGTCTGGAGGAAGAACTGATGGCGATGAACAAAGGCCGTCTCGACGACGAGTGGATTTCCTTTACTTTCGACGCCGAACAAAAATCGCACGCCGACTTTGCGGTGCAGGTGCGCATCGAGGGCCTCGATGTGAGTCCCGAGCGTATCAGCGAACGCCGGTACACCGATGCAAAGGTCATACAGGACGGCTGGGACTACGTGCTCGACGAGCGCGGAAACGTGCGCAAGGACACCGCCGGCAACGACCTCAAAACCCCGCGCATGGTCACCATCTGCGCCGATGTGCTGGAGGTTTTTCAAAGCAAGGCGGCAAGGCTCGACGCCTCGGTGGTCGTGCTGGATGCACGCGGCAGCCGTCTGGATACGCGTCGGCTGAGCGAGGAGGTTCGTTTTGAGCACTATGCCTCCACGTTCATCGGCGACCCCAGGGCGCTGAGCGACGACTCGCGCTGCCGCATCGGCAGCGCTCCCCTGCCCTTTCCTTCCGGCGAATCCATGCTGCTGGACGCTGCCTGCCGGTTGCGCGGGGAGATGGAGCGCGTAATAGGCCGGAGTAAGGTGATCTGGTGAGTGCGCCCTGGCCCTACCGCGGCACCTCAATCTTGCCGATGATCTCGTCCAGCACCTCACGCGTGGTGAACCCCTCCATTTCGCGTTCCGGCGTGAGGATGACCCGGTGGTTGAGTACGGGAAAAGCGACGTAACGGATGTCGTCGGGCGTTACAAAATCGCGGCCGCTGATCGCAGCTGCCGCCTTGGCGGTTTTCATGAGGGCCAGGGAGGCACGCGGACTGGCGCCGAGGAAAAGATCGGCGTGGTTGCGCGTCTGGTGGACGATGGCGGCGATGTAATCGAGCAGCTCTTCGCGGATAAACACGTTCTCAATGAGGCGGCGGCTGTCTGCGAGTTCTTCGGGGTGCAGCACCGGCAGCACCGTTTGGCGGAGGGCTCCGGTGAAGTCGTTTTTAAAACGCCGCAGGATGGCCTGCTCTTCTTCGAGGTTGGGGTAATCGATGATGATTTTGAACAGGAAACGATCGAGCTGGGCTTCGGGCAGCTTGTAGGTGCCCTCCTGCTCGATCGGGTTTTGGGTAGCCACCACGAAAAAGGGTGATTCCATTGGGTAGGTGACACCGTCAACCGTGACCTGGTACTCCTCCATGACCTCGAACAGGGCGGCCTGGGTTTTGGCCGGCGCGCGGTTGATCTCGTCGATCAGCACGATGTTGGAGAAGATGGGCCCCGATTTAAAAGTAAATTCCGACGTTTTGACGTTGAACACCGGCGTGCCGATCACATCGGCGGGCATGAGGTCGGGGGTGAACTGGATGCGGCTGAAGCCCGAGCGTACCGACTGCGCCAACAGCTTGGCGCTGAGGGTCTTGGCAATGCCTGGCACGCCTTCGAGCAGGGCATGGCCGCCGCTCAGCAGGACGATGAGCAGTTGATCCATCAATATTTCCTGGCCGATGATCACCTTGCGCAGTTCGGTTTTGATGCGTTCGGCGCGCTCCATGACCGGAAGTACCGAAGGGCTGTTCGGGGTGCTTTCCCCTTGCGGGGGCTGCTCCTGTTCTAAGGGCGATGATTCTTCTGTAATCATGCATTGTTCGGTTTTGCCGGTACAAGAACCGGATTATTTGGCGTGTTTCCAAAAAGCATCGATGCTTCGGTTAAGTTCGACCATCATGTCCTCATCGGGCTCAAACTGCACCGCGGCGGCGAACAGCCGGAAGAGGTCGTTGAGCCGAGCCTCCGGCGTTTCGCTTCGCTGGGCAAGCTTGGGTATAAACTGGCTGTCGGTCTGAACAACACCCGTTTCGGGGTCAAACAGCACGGGAAGCGCGTATCGTTCGCGAATCTGGGCCACAAACAGGCGGATCATCTGGTAACATATCTGGCGATGATTTTTTTCCCTGAAGTGCAGATTGGCGATGGTGCTGATGAACTCATACGAAGAGTTTTCGTTCCGGGGAAGCACAGGCACCACCTGACGGCGGCGTTTGGCCTGGAACAACAAATAGCTCACCGCCATGCCGATGAGCAGGTACCAGGTCCAGGCCAGCGCCGGCTGCCGGAGGATGTAGGCCAGCGGATGGTCATCCGGCAGGTTGCGTGGCAGATCGTTCCGCACCCGCGATTCCCGCTCCGGCACGCGGTTGTCGGTGTCCCAGTACAGGTCTCCGTTGGGCAGTTCTGCCACCACTTCTTCGACATACTGGTGCATGGCCGGACGCATCAGCTGGTAATTGGAAAAGGCCAGCGGGGTGCTGTGCAGGAGGAGTTTCCCCGTGCCCAGGGGCAAGGCGATGAAATTGGGGAGGCTGTCCATCAGGCCCAGCGTATCGAACGCAAGCGCACCACACCCTTGCGGCATCCGGATAAAACACCAATGGTAGCTTACCGGGGCATTGCGTACGGCAAAAAAGAGGGAAACCGTATCCGGAACTCGCTTCAGTTGGAGCTGAACGGAGGTATCCAGGTAGTATTCGTAGTCCTCCCAAAAAACGTCGGTGCACGCATCGCCCAACAGCCGCCGGACGAGTTGCCGCGGCAGAGACTTGCTGATGAGCAGCGCGGTGTTGCCGGCAGCGACAAATCGCAGGAACTGTTCGGTTTCCGCCGAGTCGTAGTGCATGCCCTCGCCGATGAACACATAAGCAGCCGGCGCATCCGTGGTATCGGGTAACGCGGTGGCCAGGCTGCTGTCCACCGCAATGAACCGCCGACCAGGCAGATAGCCCTGCAGCATGCGATAGAACACGAGACTGCCGTACGGTTGCTCCCAGTTTTCGTGGTATGCCTTGCCCGTGACCGAGTCTTGCCAGACAAAACGCTGTTGGGTCCACCACACAAAGAGCAGGGTGAGCAGCAGGAAAACGGCAATCAGTGTGAGGGTGACGGATGTTCGTTTGCGCATGGGCCAGGGCCACAAAGTCGGGTTTATTTGATGACGCGAATTTTCATTTTCACGTCCGTTTTCGGCCGGTCGGCCGCGCCGGTCTCCGTGGCGGCGATTTTATCGATCACGTCAAGCCCTTCGACGACCATGCCGAACACTGTGTAGTCCCGGTCAAGCTGGGGGGTTCCACCCAGCTTTTGATAGGCCTCGCGCTGTTCGGGTGAATACTGGAAGTTTTTGGAAATCTCCATCTGCCGAAGGGTGCTTTCGCTTACCGGACTTCCCTGCACGATGTAGAACTGGGAGCCGCTGGATTTTTTCTCCGGGTTTTGGGTGCGGGCGGCGGCAATGGCGCCTTTGATGTGTACAAGCGAGTCGACAAATTCGGCGGGGATCTGGTAGCTGGGTCCGCCGGTACCCAACATCTGGCCGGGCTTTGCGTTGCGGGAGTTGGGGTCGCCGCCCTGGATCATAAAGCCTTTGATGACCCGGTGGAAGAGCAGGTCGTCGAAATAGTGTTCATCGGCGAGTTTGATGAAATTGTCGCGGTGCTGGGGCGTGCTGCCGTACAGTTCGGCGATCATGGTGCCAAGGCTGGTTTCAATGGCGATGAGGCATTTGTCGGGAGCGGTGACCTGGATCATTTGTTTGGTTATGTTTTTTTTATTGCCTTTGGTGGCGGTCAGGGTGACGGTGTAGTTGCCCGAACTGTAGTACCGGTGGGTGGGATTGGGGTCGGTGGACGTAGCGCCGTCGCCAAAGTTCCACAGGTATTGCTCGGCGTTTTGGGACTTGTTTTCGAAAGGAACGGCGGCCGGCGCGACATATTTTCTGACGGGAAAACTGAATTCGGGCTTCGGCTTGATGCTGCAGGCACTCACCAATCCGGCGAAAAGGAACAGGTATGCAAATTTGCGCATGATGAAATCAAATGTTTAACGTGATGCCGCAAAGAACGGGAATATTTAAACACCCTTTTACTATCCCCGCAGGCGATTGAGCCCCGCCTTGGCTTTGTTGTGCAGGCTGGTGGCGTACTCCCTGGGTTTGATGCGCAGGCACTGCTGAAAAGCCTCCCTGGCCGGGGCATACTGCTTTTTTTCTTCGTAGAGGAGTCCGGTTTGCAGGGCGGCGTTGCAGGCGTAGTACCAGGGCTCTTCGGATCCCCTTTCAAAGGTATTCCGATAGTACCGCAGCGCCTCGTCGTGTCGGCCCATGGCGTGCGTGATGCGCCCCATTCGGTACGTATACTCCAGGCTTTTTCGCAGTTCGTTGTCGAACATTTTTTGTTTGCCTTCCAGGAGGCTGTATGCCCGGTTGGCATACCCGCCGTCGAACAGGAGTCGGGCTTTCAGGAGCAGGGGGTCGGGTATTTCGCCGGTTTGGGCTTCCCGCAGCGCAGCCTTGTCGCCCTCCACCCGTTCGGAGCCGGCCGTTTTAACGAAGCTGATGTGGAGCCAGTAGCCGCTGACGTTGCCGTGCATCAGGTGGTGCCAGGCGAGTTTTTGATATGCCTCCTTTAGGTTTATGGTTCCCTGGTAGCTTTTTACAAATGTCTCCAGTGGTTTGTTGGCGTCGGCGTCTAGGCGATTCAGTTTGGCGATACCCAGCAGAAAGTACCGGTGAACCAGTGGAGCGTATCCCTTCCCGGAAGGGCATTGCTCCAGCAAGCGGATGGCCTCTTCATTGCGGCCGGTGTGCAGTGCCAGGTTGGCCAGGGCATAGGCGGCCAGTGGGCTGCTCTGCGGATTCAGCCGGCCGCTGTTCAGCATGGCCCAGGCCTTGTCGCTCCGGTTGTTCAGGTACATCTGCATATAGGCGTACAGCACCAGCGCTTCTTCTTCAAACACGTAATCGTGGGTGCGCGCATAGGCCAGCACCTCCTCGATCTCGCGCAAACCCTGGTCCACCGAACCTTCGATGCCGCCGAAGGTCTTGAGCGTCCAGCGAAATTCTTCCGGAACGCTGCCGGTCATCGCGTGAATGATGGCCAGGCTCTTCAGGTTGGCCTTGAATTCGGGAAAACGTTTTTTGTTTTCCAGGAGCAAGGCGTAGGCTTGTTTGATGTCGGACATGCAGACAAGCCAATGGTTGAACCGGGCGTGTGCCACCGCCCACTGCAAACGAATCTCTGCCTGGATGTACAGGTAGTAGGGCGAGGTGCGGTCGCCCTGCGCCACCCGCGCCAGGCGGGCGTCCATTTGCCTCGACAACCGTTTGTATTCTCCCTCGTTGTCGTACAGCAGGACGGTGAGGAAGTCGGTGTAATTGTCCAGAAAAACAGGAATCAGGTTGTCGGGCTCTTCCTTCCGAAGGTGGGCGGTGCGCTGGTATCCCTCTTCAAAACGGAGGCTGATCACACTGTGGTAGGCATCGCGGGCCGTATGGCTGAAACTGAAATATTCGCCTGCGCGGAGTGACGGCAAGGGGAAGAGGAGCAATAAGCCGATGGAAATGGAAAAAGGCGTTTTCACCAATGGGGTTTTCATTCCCCAAAAATACGCACCTGATGGACAAAAGCCAAACGCTTTGGCAAAAAAAGCAGATGACCGTGTATTGGATGGGCGACTGCCTTACACGGCGGTTTCGGCGCTGTACTGCAGGATGCGGGAAATGACGGCAGGCGAAGGATCGAAGGTCACCTTGGGCATGGCGCGTTTGGCTTTGCGGAGCGCGGTGAAACGGGCGGCGAGCCGGCGATCGACGGCCATCGCCTGTTTGAGCGCCGCAGCGGCCTCTTGGGGAAGCTCCAGATACAGCATTTGTACCAGATCATCAGAAGTGTAATGTTCAAACATAGGCCAAGGCGGTAGTAATGGTTTGGTTCGCAAATTGAAGTGTTGATAAAACACCGGGCAAATGCGAAATATTGTTTGAAGAATGTTAAAATTGACGAATTTCAGTTCAAAATTACCAATTTCGCGATCACGGCGTCGGGGTTGTCGAAAGTTTCGGAGCTGGTAGCAAAAATGAGGTAAACACCGCTGGCCGCCCGGCGCCCGAGGTAATCACGGCCGTTCCAGATGGCCTGGCCGCCGAGGGCAGTGCCTTCGTACACCAGGTTGCCGGCGATGTCGGTAATTTTCACGTTGGCGTCGCGCGCCAGACCGTATATGGCGATGGGGCCGTCGTAATCGGGGCGCACCGGGTTGGGGTAGGCGTAGGGCTGTGTCGAGTTGATGCGCCCTCCCGAGGTTGCCTCGCCGCGCAGGGTTTGCAGGCCGCGCTCCGTACCGATCCACACCTCTCCGGTGGCCGGGTCGATGGCGATGTCGGTGATGGCGTTGTCGAACAGGGGGCTGTTGGTGGCGGTGTATTGGGCGATCTGCTGGTCGCCGGCGGGCGATTGCACAAAAATACCGTTGTTGGTGCCGAACCATTTGCGGTTGGCGCCGTCGACGGCCACCGCGCGCACCTCTTCCGTTTCGAGCAGATATCCGTTGAAGTCGTCAACCGTAACGATGCGTCGCGTCCCGCGGCAATTGGGGTCAAACACATTGCTGCCGCATTCAAAGCTCACCGCGCCCTGCTGGGTACCCACCCACACGTCGCCGTCGAGGTCTACGGCTATGCAATTGACGGTATTGGTGGGCAGTACGCTGTTCGAGGTGTTGATCAGCCGGTACCGGTCGTCGGCGGGGTTGTCCAGATCGGCGCCGCTGTCGTACACCAGTATGCCGGTGTTGAACGCCGGGACGAACCATTTGTAGCCGTTGGCATCGATCACCACCCGCAGCAATTCGTTTACCGGCGCGCCGGTGAAGTTGCGGAGGGTACCGTCCGGCTTCAGCACCGCGATGGGCGAAGCGGCATCGTAGTTGCAAATCCAAAGGTTACCCTGGGCATCGAAAGCCAGTCCGCCGATGGCCGTCCGGTTGGCGCCGGAGGCGCCGGCGTTTTGCAGGATGGAATTGTTTTGGGTGTAGCATTTGGTCTGGGCGCCGCCTTCGGTTGCCTCCACCAGCCCGCCTACAAAACTGCCGGCGTAAAAGGTGTTGTCGACGGGGTGGGGCTCCACGCGCCACATGCTTTTGCCGCAATCGCCGTTGACCAGTTCGGGGTTGCTCACCACGGAAAAACGCCGCCAGGTGTTGTTTTCAAAAATATAGATGCCTTCAGCCGTGTAGGTAGGGTTGAGGTTCACGTCGTATCCGGGGGTGCTGACCAGCACGCGGCCATTGGCAAGGGCAATTTCGGAACTCTGGTGCGTGTAAGGCGAGTCGTACCGAAACCGGTCGCACTGGCCGGTGTTGTGGTCGTAAAAGCGAAAGTCATCGGCAAAGTCGGCAAACCAGAAGCGCCGGGTACCATCCTCGATACAGTACAGCGGACGGGTGGCGTCGCAGGCGTACATAATCTCATACTGGGTGCCGTCGGGCTCGCGGTACAGCACGCGGCCGTTGAAACCCTGGCGCCAGCCGATCACCGTTCCGGGGCCTTCGTGGGTGATGTACACGACCTCCTGGCTGGGGTGCTGTTCGAGCAGGTTGGCCATTGCCCCGTCGAAGCGGTACAGGCTTCGGCCGGCGCCGATCAGCAGGTCGGCGCCCGTATTGCACAGGGCGGTGACGGCCGTGGCGCCCGGAAAGCCGGTTTGGGGGTCGAGCACTGACCAGCGGCCAAAATCGGCCGGGTTGAGGTCGTTTTCAGGCAAAGTGTACAATCCTTCCTCCGTGCCGATGTAGAGGTTACCCCCGAAACGGGCCACGGCGCGCACCGGTATGCCGGTGAAGGTGGTGTACACCACCTCGGCGCGGTTGAGGTCCAGCTTGATCAACCCGAACCCGCAGGCCAGGTAGGCAAAGGCGCCGTCGAAGGCGACATCGTACACCGTGCGGTCGCCGATGAGGTTGCGGTTGTTGACGATAAAGGGGAGGTTGACCGTGTGGCCGTCGGTCGGATACCAGAGGTCGAGGTTGCTGTTGGTGTACGCGATGAGCAGCACACCGGCCGCCTGGTTGAAACGCACGAGCTGAACACCCACGTCGCTCAGCCCCTCCACCTTGGTGAGAAAACGGGGGGAGCGATCGGCCTTGTCGACCTCCACCACCGCCCATTCGGTGGCGCAATACGCCTTGGTTTGGCTTTGGGTGACGTAGGACACGCGCTGCCACGGCAAGTGCTGGCGCCATTCACCGATGGCGAGGTCCGGGAAGCCGTTGGCAGGCTCCTGGGCCAGGGAAACGGACAGGGCAAGTATGGTGAAAACAGCGGACAGGTATTTGTTCAGCATAACACTCGGGTTGTACGCTGTATTGGCGTTTGCGCGACGCATCCGGTTGCCTGCCCGGGGTCGGGCAATTAAATTCCGTGCTGATGCTGACGGTAAAGCCGGCTGTTTTCCAAATAGTTAAACACCGCCTCCGGCACCAGATAGCGAACCGATTTCCCCATTCGGATGCACTCGCGGATGTAGGTGGCCGAGATGTCGAGCAAGGGAGCCTGCACCAGGTGCACGCGCGGCCAATGGGCCCGCTCACCCAGGTCTACCGACGGGCGGTTGTATACGTATATGTCGTGATTGGCCACCAGGTGCTCGTAATTTTTCCAGCGGTGGATGTCGGCCAGGCTGTCGGCGCCCATAATGATCGCAAAGGTGTGGTCGGGGTACTTCTCCCCCAGATAAGCCAGGGTATCCACGGTGTACGAGGGCCTGGGGAGGCCGAATTCTATGTTGGATACCTCCAGCAGGGGGTTGTCGCCGATGCCCAGGCGCACCAGGTGGAGCCGGTCGTAGTCGTTGGCCAGCGTTTTTTTGGGCTTGAGCGGGTTTTGCGGGCTCACTACGAGCCATACGCGCTGCAAATCGGTATGCGTCGCCATGTGGTTGGCGATGATCAGGTGACCGATGTGCACGGGGTTGAAAGAGCCGAAAAACAGGCCTATCTTCATGGTTGATGCAACTGCTGGTCTTCATCGCTGATGCGATTCAGCAGGGCTTCTACCCGGTACATTTCATCAACGGTGTCGTCAAGAAAAAAAGCAATCTCCGGAATGCGCCGCATTTGTTTGCCGATCTTGGCGGCCAAAGCCTGCTTCAGGCGCTGGTGGTTGTCTTCCATCTCGAGGATGACTTCCTGTTTGTTCTCCGTTCCGTATACACTGATGTATATGTTGGCGTTTAGGAGGTCCGGTGTCATTTTGACGTGGGTAACGGTCACCAGCTTGCCGTTTCCGTAAATATTGCTTCCTTCCTGCATCAAAATCATGCTGAAATAGCGCCGGATCTGCTCTCCAATCTGCTTTTGTCGAATGGTCTCCATGGTAGTCGTTGATTAATCGTCTGAAAATAACCTAACGGTAAACGCCACCGCTCGGTTGTTGGTGCCCCAAAGATCATAAAAAGTATACGGGAAAAAAAACAGGAAGTGGATTTGCATTATTCACGTGAATGCCTGTATCTTTGCCCCGCATTTTTAAAATGCATGATTCCGTAGCTCAGTCGGTAGAGCAATACACTTTTAATGTATGGGCCCTGGGTTCGAGTCCCAGCGGAATCACAAAAAAAAGACCTCGTTTTGGCGGGGTCTTTTTTGTTTTTTCAGGGGAGATATTCGATCTTTGTAGCATTTAATCAACCTTCTCTATGCTACGCCCCCCCTTCCCCTGCCTGCCGGCCATATTGGTCGCCCTTTGCCTTTTTGGCGCACACCTTCACAGTACTACCGTTGTCCCTTTTGTCAACCTCGCCGAGCTGACCCACGCCAGTCCGGTAGTGGTGGCTGCCCGCGCCATGAGTCCGCTGGAAACGCTGTTTCCGGACGGGCAGGTGTTCCGCGACATGCAGTTCAGCGTCGTGCGCACGATCAAAGGTCCCTTGCAGCCCGGCGACGCTTTTTCCGTGCGCCCCTATGCGTTCCGTCAGGGCGACCTGCACACGGTCGTTGAGGGCGACTTCGAACCGGAACCCGGGAAGACCTACCTGCTGTACCTGTCGCCCGCCGGCGACGCCTGGCGGCCCGTCATGCTCTCGTACTACGTTTTCGAAGAATTCACTCGCGACGGCGAGGCTTTTTGGATGCCGTCCGATGATGGCCGGCAGATTCACGCCTGGCCCCGTCCCGACGGGTTGGCGCCCGAGCCGCTGGGGGTGTACCGGCAGCAAGCGCTGGAATTGGCGCTGAAAGCGCAAATCGAATCGCCCGCAACGCCCTGGCCGGGCGCTTTGTTGCTCGCCGACATCCCGACCGATGCCTGGCAAGCAACGGACAGGGCACTGCCCACTGACTGCGACTTCACGTGGAGTAGCGTTCTGGTCCGCTGGAAAAACCAGACCCTCAACCTCCGGCACAACCCCACCAGTGCCCCTGCCGACATCGTGGCCCGCCTGAACGCCGTAACCTCGGCGTACGCCACGGAATACGAGGGCACCGATATGAGCTACCCGGGCGCCGCCAGCCCAACGTATGTGCCCAACTGTTCCGGGGGTGGGGCGCAGGGCGGCAATTTCATTACTTACATGACCGGGTTGCCGGGGGCTGCGCAAAACATCCTGATCATTTTCAACGATCCCTGCGCGCAGATCGCCGATGTAAGCGCCTGCGCCGGTACCCTGGCCATCGGCGGTTTTTACTATTTTTCCAGCACCCACGCGTACAAGGGCGACACCTGGAACGATGCCGGGTATGGATACACCATTGTGAACGACACCATTTACCCCAATTGCCTGAGCGCCGTCAATTACGAGCGCATGCTTACCCACGAGATCACCCACTCCCATTGCATGCGTCACCTTACCCCGTCGCAGTACGCCGACCAGAACATGTACCCGTTTTGCTGCAATGCCATCGGTGCAAAAGATGAAGAGTGCATGGACTACGTGTATGAGGCCGTGGCAGCGCCGGTAACGCTGATTGAATTTCGCGCCGACGCCGGACCAAACGGTGTCGTGCAACTGGTGTGGAAAACCGGGCTGGAGTACCAAAACCGGTATTTTGAGGTGGAAAAATCGGCCGACGGCGCCCGGTATTTACCCCTGATACGCATGGAGCCCGCTATACCTGATGCCCCGAATACCTACGAAGTGACAGACGCCAACCCGTTCCCCGGCGACAATTATTATCGCTTGAAGCAGGTGGACCTCGACGGCACGACCAGCTACCTGGGCATTCGGCAGGTGACCATTGACGGGCCGGAAAATGAACTGTACGCTGTGCCCAACCCGATTGTGGCCGGGCAACCGCTTTCCGTTTACCTGCCGAAGAGTTCCGGGCCGGGGGCACTATTATCCCTGCACGATGCAACCGGGCGGGCAATCTTTACCCTTCCGGTGGACCATGAGGAAACGCTGGCTTGGGATGTTCCAACAATTGGGCTGCCCAACGGCGCTTATTGGCTCGTATTCGGCAATGGGCTGGAAAAATGGACAACGCGGATAATGATCGCGCCGCGTCGGTAGCGCAGCCGGCAAACGCGTTACAACCCGATCACCTTGCGCTTCAGCTCAAAGTGCTTGCCGAGGTAAACCTTGCGCACCATCTCGTCGGCCGCCAGTTCTTCGGCGGTGCCGGCTTTGAGGATGGCCCCTTCGAACATGAGGTAGGCCCTGTCGGTGATGCTGAGGGTCTCCTGCACGTTGTGGTCGGTGATGAGTATCCCGATATTTTTGGTTTTGAGTTTGGCAACGATGGACTGGATGTCTTCCACGGCGATGGGGTCGATGCCGGCGAAGGGTTCATCAAGCAGGATGAACTTGGGGTCGGTGGCCAGTGCGCGGGCGATTTCGGTTCGCCGCCGTTCGCCGCCGGAGAGGGTGTCGCCCCGGCCCTTGCGCACACGCCCCAGACCGAACTCCTCGATGAGTTCTTCGAGTTTTTCTTTTTGCCGGGCCTTGTTGAGCGGGGTCATTTCGAGCACCGCGCGAATATTGTCCTCCACCGTGAGCTTGCGGAAGACGCTGGCCTCCTGGGGCAGGTACCCTACGCCTTTCTGGGCCCGGCGGTACATGGGCAGGTTGGTGACCTCCTCGTCGTCGAGGTACACACGCCCTTCGGTGGGCTTGATGAAGCCCACAACCATGTAAAAAGAGGTGGTTTTGCCGGCGCCGTTGGGGCCCAGCAGGCCGACGATCTCGCCCTGGCTGACGTTGAACGAAACGCCTTTGACAACGGTCCGGCGACCGTAGGTCTTGGCGATGTTGTCGGCGTGCAGCACCATCAGGAGAGCAGGCGTTTGACCGTTTCGGAAATGGCACGGCCTTCGGCTTTGCCGGCCAGTTGTTTGGTAGCGGCGCCCATGACCTTGCCCATGTCGGCCGGAGACGTGGCCCCCACTTCGGCGATGATGGCCCGGAGGGCATTTTCCAGCGCCTCGCCTTCCATCATTTCGGGCAGGTAGCGTTTGAGTATCCCGATCTCTTCGCGCTCCACCACGGCCAGGTCTTCGCGGTTGTTTTTTTCGTAAATGTCGAGAGAATCCTGGCGGGATTTGATGAGTTTTTGCACCATAGCCACTTCCCGCGCCGGGTCGATGGGCTGTCCGGAGCCGTCGGTTTTGGCGAGCAGAATGGCGCTTTTGATGGCGCGAATGCCGCGCAGGGCGACTTCATCCTTGGCCTTCATGGCCTCTTTGAGGTCGTTATTGATGCGTTCTTCCAAAGTCATGATCAGGCGTTTTTTGCCGGTTTGGCGTACATCTGGAGTTGCAGGAGGCCGAGGCGGGAGAAGAAATGTCCAAACGACACCCGCAAAACGCCCAGGCCGTACTTGACGCTGCGCCGGAAGTTGATGCTGGAAGCCTCGTCGAAGTATTTGGTCGGGCAGGTAACCTCGCCAATGTCGAACCCGGCGTAGATGATTTGGGACAGCATTTCGTTGTCGAACACGAAATCGTCTGAATTAAGGTTGTAGTTGATGTTTTCCAGCACTTTCCGGTCGAAGGCTCGGTACCCGGTGTGGTATTCGGAGAGTTTGTAATTGACCAGCAGGTTTTGGGTAAAGGTGAGGAGGCGGTTGGCGATGTATTTGTACATCGGCATACCGCCCTTCAACGCGCCCATGCCCAGGATCCGGGAGCCCAGCACGACGGGATACAACTCATCGCCGATGATGTTGGTCATGGCGGGAATGAGTTTGGGGGTGTACTGGTAGTCCGGGTGGAGCATGATGATGATGTCGCCACCGATGGCCAGTGCCTTGTTGTACAGCGACTTTTGGTTGCCGCCGTATCCGGTGTTTTTTTCGTGCACGAGCACGTGGCGGATGCCCAGGCTGAGGGCGACTTCGGCGGTGTTGTCGCGGCTGTGGTCGTCGCAGAGAATCACCTCATCTACCAGATCAAAAGGGATTTCGCGGTAGGTTTTTTCCAGCGTTTTGGCGGCGTTATAGGCCGGCAGGACCACCACGACTTTTTTGCCATTATACATGGGATTCAGATTCGGGTTCCGCGTTCGGGCTTTCCGGGTTCGCGCTTTCTGCTTCGGGGATAACTGCTTCGGGGCTGTCGGCTTCGGCTTCGCGTTTGACTTCGTCAAAAATGCCTTTTTCCAGCATGAAGTTGTACCATTTGATGCACTTCTTGATGTCGGCGATGCGCACCTTGTCGCGGTCGTGGTCAGGCAGGACTTCGGTGAAATAGGCGCGCAAGTCATCGCTGCCGGCGTCGGCGTCCACCGGTGGGCGGGTCTCGTGCAGGTCAAGCATTTTCTGGAATACGTCGGCCAGCGGAACGGACCCCTCGTCGGTTTCTGTAAAAATGGATACGGTGGCCAGGGGGGTCACCTGCTGTTGGCGTACGGGGATGAAGCGTACCCTGCCCTCTTTGCGGTCGTCGACCACCAGGCCGTTGCTGCGTGTCGAGATGAGTTTATGTACACCGGGTACGCCGGTAATCACGAGAAATTTTTCCAGGTTCATTTGTGCGGGGTCAGACAGTCAGGATTTCTTTTTCTTTTGCGGCCACCACCTTGTCGACCTGATCGACGAATTTATTCACCAGGTCTTGCAGTTCTGTTTCCTTGCGCTTGCCCAGGTCTTCGGGCAAACCATCCTTGACTGCTTTTTTGATGTGGTCCAGCGTTTTGTGGCGGGCGTTGCGAATGGCCACTTTGGATTCTTCGCCGGCCATTTTGGCCTTTTTTGCCAGGTCTTTGCGGCGCTCCTCGGTGAGGGGCGGCACAACCAGGCGGATGAGCTCGCCGTCGTTGGCGGGGGTGATGCCGAGGTTGGCGTTGATCAGGGCCCGTTCGATCGAACCGATGATGTTGCGCTCCCAGGGTTGGATGGTGATGGTACGGGCGTCGCTCACCTGGATATTGGCCACTTGCGGCAGGGGCGTTGGCGCTCCGTAATACTCCACCATGACATCGGCAACTATGGCCGTAGAGGCTTTACCGGTGCGCAATTTGGCCAACTCATGATCAAGGTGTTCCATGGCTTTATCCATGGCGCCTTTGGCATCTGCAAATAGTTTATTCAACTCTTCCATACGTATGCAAGATTTCGTCATTAACGAAAAGCGCCGCAAAGTTGCGCATTTTTTTGCCATAAAGTGTGTCCGGTGCGCTGAATTATCCGACCGATGTGTCTGGCAGGCCCTCAAAATAGGTATCCATAGGTACCGCTAACCACAAAAGTTGTACCTTCGGGCTGTGCTTTTGCACTTTGCCGGAAGCGTACATGCCTGAACTGAACGAAATAAAACGGACTTTATCCAAGGTGGAAAAGCTGGAACTGGAGCTCAATCTGAAGCAGCTCCAGATCAACAGCCTGTTGACCATTACCCAGGCGATCAACGAGAACGTGTCGGCAGAGGGGCTGTTCAACATGTACAATTCGTTCCTCCGATGGGAAATGGGCATCCGGCGCATGGCGCTGTATTTCAAAGAAGGCAACACCTGGGAGGTCAAGACCCACCTGGGCATTCCGGATGACCTGCTGACGGCCGACGTTCAGGAGGAACTTTCCCTCATCCGCAACAAACAAAGCCTGGAGAACGCCACCCACCCCCTGCTGCGCCAGTTCGACCTGGCGTTGCCGGTCATGCACAAGGATCAGGCCATTGCCTATGCCTGCATCGGCGGGTTTATGGACGACGAGGACAACGTGTTCAACAAAATCCAGTTCGTCACCACGATCACCAACGTCATCGCGGTAGCCATTGAGAACAAACGCCTGTTCAAACAACAGATGCGCCAGGAGATCCTGAACCGCGAAGTGGAACTGGCCGCTGAAATTCAGAGCACGCTGGTGCCCAAACGCCTGCCGCATTGCCCACAGTATTCGTTCTCCAGCATTTACAAACCCCACTTTGCCGTGGGAGGCGATTACTACGACGTGGTGGAGTTTGCCGACCACCGCGTGGCCTTCTGCATTGCCGACATTACCGGAAAGGGCGTGCCCGCCGCCCTCCTGATGGCCAACTTTCAAGCCAACCTGCGCGCGCTGGTCACCCGCAGCCAAAGCCTCGAAGAGGTTGTGCGCGAAGTGAACGCCGCCGTGTACCGGGTCACCCAGGGCGATCGCTACATCACCTTTTTCCTCGCGTATTACGACGCCAAAATCAACACCCTGTACTACATCAACGCCGGCCATACGCCGCCCATGCTGTTTATGGGCCAGGAGGTGGCGCCGCTCAAAACCGGGTGTACGGTGCTGGGATGGCTGCCCGAACTGCCCTTCCTGCACACCGGCGGACTCTGCCTCACCGACGATGCCCTGCTGTTTATGTACACAGACGGGCTGACCGACGTGCGCAACAACGACGGCGAGGAGTTCGGGGAAGAACGCCTCACCCACTTCCTCCGTTGCCGCACCCAACTCGACGCCAAAACCCTCAATACCGAACTGCTGTCCCACATCGAACAATACCGCGGACGACAACCTTACCCGGACGACATTTCCGTTCTCACCTGCAAAATATCGCCTGAAAATACCCATCCATGAGCACAGAGCCTTATCAACTGCGCGTCAACGACAACCACTCCTTTTCCTTTACTGCCGAAACCGCACAGGCACTCGACGTGATCAACGACGGCGAGAACCGTTTTCACATCCTGCACGCCGGAAAAGCCTACCACGTAAACCTGATCGCGCGCGACCTGGCGACCCAGACATACACCCTGCAGGTGAATGGCGCCCGGTACACCGTCAAGATCGATGATGCCCTCGATCAACTGGTCCAAAAGCTCGGGTTGCATTCCCACGGTAGCCAGAAGGTCAATTCCGTCAAGGCGCCCATGCCGGGTCTGGTGCTCAACATCATGGTGGCGCCCGGTCAGGAAGTGCAGAAAGGCGATCCGCTGCTCATCCTCGAGGCCATGAAAATGGAAAACGTCCTAAAGTCCGCCGGCGACGGCAAAGTAAAGGCCATCGCCGTGCAAAAAGGGGTCGCCGTGGAAAAAGGGCAACTGCTGATCGAAATGGAATAGCACCTATTCCGTTTTCCCTACCGATATCAGGTTGGCGAACAACCGGAACGCACCCGGAACGCCGGCAGGCAGCTCCCGGAAAAAAGAAAGGCTGGTGTACACGTAATGGCCTTTTCCATAGGGCGCAATGAGGAGGCTGCCGTCGGCCGGCTTTTCTCCGGTGTCGTTCATGGACAAGGGCGCCGCAAATGCACCGTCCCACTCACCAACAAAGTACAAACCCCGCTCCTGCACCCAGCCGTCGAAGTCGGCCTTCGAGATCGCGTTGGGGCGGCTCAGGGCAGGGTGATCCGGCAGGAGCAGCCGCACTTCCGCCTGCTCCTCGGTTACCCGGGTGCGGGACAGTTTCATGGGGTAAGGCGCCAGGTTTTCGACAAACAAGTCGAAGTTGTTGTTGTACTGCACCACCAGAGTGCCGCCCTGCTCCACGTATTGCAACAACCGGGGATGGTGGCGTATCAGTGCTTCCCGGGTGTTGTACGCGCGGATGCCGAGCACCACGGCGTCGAAGCGCAGGAGGTTTTCGGGTGTCATGTCGGCATCTTCCAGCAGGGTGACGGTGCATCCGATGCGCCGCAGCGCCGCCGGCACCTCATCGCCGGCGCCCATGAAGTAACCAACGTTGCGCGCCAGGGTTTTCACCTCCGCACGCACAACCGGGGTTCGGGCCGGCAGCAAAACGCGCTGACGCGGGATGTGCTCGTATTCAATGGTAAACAGTTGCAGGTGGTGCTCCCGGCCGTCCACCACCGCCACCGGCTCCACCTGGGCGGCGCCTTGCCCGGCCTGAACGGTGAAGTCGAACACCCGGCTCTCTCCGCTGCGGGCGAAGAAGAACGTCTGGCCAAGGGTTGTAGTCGACCAGCCGTCTCCCGTTGTTTTCAGCCGGACGGTGCCGGACAGGCTGTCGCGACCGGCGGTAACGCGCACGGAAACGGTCTTTTTTTCCGCATTGAACAGGTAACTGGTTTCCGTGCAGGCCACAAACACCGGCGGCAGCACATCGAAGGGGCGCCATACCTCTCCCTTTGCCGGCTCCTCGATCTTGTGCGCCACCGTACTCATGTATTCGAGGGGTATACCGTCGACGGTAAAGGACCAGCGCACCTGCAAGGCGCGTGGTGCTTCGGGCAGCCCGCGCAGCGCCTGATCGGGCTCGGTGTACATGCCGTCGGTATAGGATTCGCGCAGCCAGTAGGGACTCGAATACCCGACGTTTGCCGGCAAATCGATGGTCTGTTGCAGCACGAAAGGTTTGTCGGCCGCCAGGGACGAGCCCGGCAGGGTGTCGTACAGTCCGCCGGACACATCCAGGGCGGTCAGTACCAGCGGAACGGCAGAGCGGTTCACCGCCTCCAGCCGCAGGTTGATCCGGCTGCCGGGTGTGGCTTGTGCCACATCCACGCTGGATTCCAGGTACAGGCCCATGCAGTGGCGAATGACCTCCTTGATGTCTTCCAGCTTGCGTTTCTTCCAGTAGCTTTCCGGGAGGGTTTTGATCATTTGCAGGGCCCGCAGCAAGTCGGGGACAGCGGCTGCCGGGTCATCGGGCCTGAACTGCCGCTCGATTTGCGCCAGCAGGTTGCCGATGGGCGCGCCACCCTCCACCCGGGTCCAGGTGGTGTTGATGCCGGCAAAAGGGTCTTTGTCCGCCGGCATGTCGCCCTTGATAAAGTCCAGCCATTCGGGCGACGAGCCGCGGGTACTCAGGGAGCCGAAGCCCTGACAGCGGTGCATGGAGCGCGCTTCGGCGGCCACCTCGCTGTTGCTTTTACCCTTCAGCGGCAAATAAACACCGCCGTCGATGGGGAACAAATTGGTTTTGTCCACCTGCTCGAATTTTTCGCGACTGCCGTAAAAAAACCAGGAGGTATTGAAAAAAATGCGCCGGGGTTGCCAGGGCGTTGTGTAAGCGAGCTGCTCGGGAAAAACGTCGGAGCGGCCGGCCAGATCGAAAGCCTGCACGCTGAGCATGGCAGAGGCTGTGTGGTGGCCATGGGTGCGGAATTGTTCCTCCTGAAAAAAACGGTTCACTACCACGTCAGGCTGCGTCTGCCGGAAAGCCCATACCACGTCGGCCAGTACGGCGTCCTTGTCCCAGATCCGCAGGGTCTCCTCCGCACTTTTGGAATAACCGAAGTCGTTGGCGCGCGTGAATCGCTGCTTGCCGCCGTCGACCGAACGGGCCATCAGCAACTCCTGGGTGCGCAACACGCCCAGTTGTTCGCGCAGTTCAGGCCCCACGAGGTTCTGGCCGCCGTCGCCCCGGGTCAACGACAGGTACGTGACGTCGTACAGTTTGTGGTTGGCACAAAAACTGATGAACCGCTGGTTTTCATCATCGGGGTGGGCCGCAACGTACAGGACGGAGCCCAGCACGTTGAGTTTTTTGATCATCTGGTGCAGCTCGGCAGCGTCGGGCTTGTGGGGCTGCTGCGCGTGCGCGGAGAGGAGGAGGCAGAAGGCGGCTAAGCAGGACAGGGAGAAACGGGTCATGGAGGGCATAGCTTGAGAGGGCGAATATAGGGATGAAAAAGATGCTGACATGTTACGCTCTCAGGCAGGCCATCCGCGAGGCCGGGTTTGTGCCACAATTGCGCGATCAGCAGTACCGGTTCCGGGAGCTGCCCGGACACATGCGCCAGCAGGTGCTGGAAACGGCGAGGTGGATTGAAAATTCGTCCTACGAGTATATTATGTCCATTACACACAAGTTCATTAAAATGATAGAGATGCCGAGGGCTGCCAGAATCTTTTGGCCGATGTTTGTTATTAAACATCTTAGGTGCTTGAATGCAACAAATGCACGACCTCTCCGAGGTCGAAAAACGTTGTGAACGAACGATTCTAC
>JANRJH010000031.1:0-92124 GCA_033764075.1 Saprospiraceae bacterium
GGTTCCGGCCCTGGAGGTGCGTGTTTACCCCAATCCGGCCTCCGGATGGGTGCAGCTGGAACTGCCTTTCCTGGCCCGGCCCGCAGGCCCGCTCACCCTGTATGCCGTGCACGGCGCCGGGTATCCGGTTTCGGTCACGCCGCAGGGTATGATCGATGTGTCGATGCTTCCCCCGGGGGTGTACACGGGGGTGTTGCAGGGGGCTGACGGGATGTGGTACCGGGTGCGGGTGGTGCGGTGATGCAGGTCCTGCAACAATCCACCTCAATTAAACACCACATAATCGCTAGGATCCACCGGCCGACCCCGGTACCAAAGCTCAAAGTGCAGGTGGGGCCCGGAACTGCGCTCGCCGGTGTTGCCGATGATGGCGATGGCTTCGCCCGCCCGCACGGGGCTGCCTTCTTTTTTCAGCAGCACGGAGTTGTGCTTGTAAAACGACACGATGTTGTTGGGGTGCTGAACGGCGATGCTGTATCCGGTTTCAACCGAGTACCCGGAGAAGATGACCATGCCGTCGGCGGTGGACTTCACGGCCGTATTGGCCGGCGCCGCAAGGTCGATGCCGAAATGGCTCTTCTGCATGTCGAAAGCAGCCGTCACCTCGCCGGAAACGGGGGGCATGAACAGAATTTGTTCCAGCGGAATGTTGGTGCCGCCCGGCGACGACGCGGCCGCAGCCGTCACCACCGGCTCCCGGTTGAACGTGCCCTCGTCGACGGCCTGGCGCAGCATTTCCTCTTCCGGAATGCGCTCGGGCACCTCGTCGGGCGCGGCATCGGGCGCCACCTGTTCATCGGCACTTTGGCTCACGGCCTCCTGCGTGAGCGATTCCACGTCGCCGACCAGTATTTTCCGGAAGTTTTCGTTGTAGCGCCGCTGCGCTTCCATTTCCTTTTCCATGCGCCGCACCTTGCCGGTGAGCTCGGCCACCTCTTTCTCCCGGCTGAAGTCGCCATACCCGGGTATATACCGCTTGAGCGGCGTGTACACGATCAGCAGCACCACCACAATGGCGGTACCCACCAGCGCCGAGCTCATGAAGACGTACACGTTCAGGGGCGACAACTTGATGGAGCCGACCTCCTCGAACGTCTCGTCGTTCATGATCACCAGCCGGTACTGGTCGCGCATTTTCTCCATCAGGCTGCGCTCGTCCGCCTTCCCGTCAAACAGATTCCTTAAAAAACCAATATACTTTCGCATGCGCTCATTTTGGCCGCAACCGTGCGGAACGTCGCGCAAAGTTCCGATTTTCAAGTTTTAAAAGCCATACTTTAACGCAATATTGACAAGGTGAAGGCCTATTTTTGCGTTTGGAGACAACCAATTTTTGCTGCGGAGCGCCATACTCTGCACGCTTGGTCTATGTACGATATGAAAAAAACTGGTTTCTGGCTGTCCCTGACGGTCTTGTTGCTGGCCCTCGGCGGGTGTACCACCCAAAAGAAGAAAGGAGAGGAAGTCAGCGGGTTCACCCGCGGGTATCACAACCTCACGACCCGGTACAACTACTGGTTCAATGCCGACGAGCTGTTCCGCCTCACCGTGCAGGAGCAGGCAGCCGCGCACAAGGACAACTACAACCAGATCTTGCCCGTATTTCCGGAAACGGAAGGGGATCCGCAGGCTTACCTGAGCAAGTACGACGACGTGATCAAAAAATCGGCCTTCGGGATTGAGCTGCACCGGCCGGGCGACTGGGTCGACGACTGCTACACGCTCGTCGGGCAGGCCCAGTACATGAAAAAAGATTTTGAAACGGCCGAAAACACCTTCCGGTACATCCGCGAAAAACACGACCCGCACGCCAAGATCAAAAAGGGCAAAAAGAAATCGGAAGTAAAGAAGAAAAAGAAAAAGAAGAAGAACAAAAAACGCAAGAAGAAGAAAACCAGCGCCAAAAAGCGCAAAAAACAGGCGGAGAAGAAAAAGAAGCAAAAGGAAAAAGAAGCCGCCAAGGTAGCCAAACAGGCCGAAAAGGCCAAAGGGGAGGAAGCCGCCGCCGCCGCGCTGCCCAAAACCGACAACCCGTACAAGAGCAAAAAGGGTTCCTCGCGCACCGCCGCCTACCCCTACGCCATGATCTGGTATGGCCGTACGCTGGTGGCGCGCGAAAAAGTTGACGAGGCCGAGTTGGTGTTCCAGGAGTTGAACGAAGATCCCTGGTTTCCCAAGGAGTTCCGCCGCGACCTGGCCATGGCCGAGGCCGACATGTGGATTTCCGAAAAACGCTACGACCGCGCCATCAGGCCGCTGGAAACTGCCCTGAAAAATACCGAGCAACGCAAGGACAAGGCCCGCCTGGCCTACATCCTGGCCCAGATACACAAGCAAAACGGCAACTACAACGCCGCTTATGCCGCACTCGAAGAAGCGCTGGACAGCAAGCCCACCTACGAGATGGAGTTCAACGCGCGCCTGCACCTCATCACGGCCGGCTGGGCCAATGGACGCAAAACCAGCGGAGAGGCCAATGCCGAACTGGACCGCATGGCCCGCGACGAAAAAAACCTGGAATACCGGGATCAGATTTATTTCGCCCTGGGCACCATCGCCCTGGCCGACGGCCTGCGGCCCGACGCCATCGGCTACTTCGAGCTGTCGCTGGCGAACTCCACCGGTAATACCGTACAGCGCGGAGAGACCTACCTGAAACTGGCCGACCTGTACTTCGAGGACGAGCAGTTTGTGTACGCCAAAAACTACTTCGACAGCACCCTGACCGTGCTGGCCGTTACCGACGAACGCTACAACCGCGTAAAAAAATACAGCGAGAACCTGACGGAGATCGCCCGACTGCTCACCACCATCGCCCAGAACGACAGCATCGTGCGGATTTACAACATGACCGACCTCGAGCGCCGCGAACTGGCCCGAAAGATCAAACGCGAGCGCGATGATGTCGCCGCTGCAGAGGCCGCCAAAGAAGCGCAGGCCGCACAACCCGCACCCGGCGGCGGAAATGTGCCGACGCCCGTGGCCGGCGCCAAAGCATCCTCCTTCTACTTCTACAACGAAACCTTTTACAAAAAAGGGCAACGCGAGTTCGTGAAAACCTGGGGGCCCCGAAAGCTGGAGGACAACTGGCGGCGCAGCAAACGCACCGCCGGTGGTGCAGGAGGCGACGAGGGACTCGTATCGGCCGACACCACCAACCGCCAAACCGAACAGAGTTATCAGGACCTCGACCAGGTGTTTGAGTCCATCCCCAAAACCGAGGCCGAGATCGCCGTCATCAACCTGTCGACCTACGAGGCCATGTACAACCTCGGCATTTTATACCGCGACAAGCTGCAGAACCCGGCGCTCAGCGTCAAAGTGCTCGAAGAGATGCAGGCCCGCTACCCCGACATCAACAAGTACGAAGTCGAAACGTGGTACTACTGCTACCTGGGCTTCACCGAGTTGGGCAACCCGCAACGCGCACAATACTACTTCGACAAGCTGACCAACAACCACCCGAAAAGCATCTTCGCCCGCGCACTCACCGATCCCAACTTCGCCAATTCCTCCAAGGCCAAGGAAATCGAGCTGAACCGCTACTACGAAGAAACATTCGACCTGTTCTCCGCCGGGCGCTACCAGGAAGCGTACGACCGCTGCCAGGATGCGCCCAAAAAGTTCGGCACCACCAACCCGCTCATGCCCAAGTTCACCCTGCTCGGCGCCATGTGCACGGGCAGCCTGAGCGGCAACGACGCGTACTGCCTGGCGCTGAACGACGTCATCGCCCGATACCCGCAGAGCGACGCAGCCACCCGCGCCAAAGAGATCGCCCGCGTGATTTCCTGCAAAGGCTTCGAAGTGGGCGCCAAGCCGGGCGGCGACCCCGCCAAGGCGGGCGAAGGCTCGGACGCCGCCTTCACGCTCGAAGACGACAAACTGCACTACTTCCTCGTGGTGCTGACCGGAAAAGACGTGAACGTCAACAACGTCAAGGCCGCCATCTCCGACTACAACCGTGAATACCACAAGCTGGAGCAGATCCGCATCTCCAACATCTTCCTGGGTACCGACACCGAAACACCCATCATCGTGCTGCGCAAATTCGACAACCGGGAACAAGCCATGAAATACTTCGACGAGGTGAAAGACAAACCCG
The DNA here is from genome assembly GCA_033764075.1 of Saprospiraceae bacterium. GTDB lineage: Bacteria > Bacteroidota > Bacteroidia > Chitinophagales > Saprospiraceae > M3007. The sequence continues at coordinate 4,106 of JANRJH010000031.1, forward strand.
CTTTCCTCGGCGAAGACAAGGTCAAGCTGAACAAGGAGTTCTTCGCCATCACCCAGGAAAACTACCGGCAGGTGCTGAAAAGCCGGAGCCTGGATGGGTACCGGACGTTTTTTGAGCAGAACTACCTGAAATAGGGCGCCAAGCGCTAGGGACTTAACCTGGCAAACAGAATGCCTACCACAATGGCTTGCATCACCCCGTACAGCAACCAGGAGCAGACCAGCACAAAGGACACCGACATGGCGCTGAACAGGATCCACATGGACGGAAGCGTTGCAATCAGTCCATAAGTAAGCCCCATTTCAATGCCTCGTTGCCAAAACGAGCCGTGGAAAAGCCCTTTGAAGCGCTGCCAAAACCAGGCAAGTGCAAAACTGAGGACAAATGGATGCATCAGGTACAAAACACCTTTGATGCCTTCAAAACTGAACATTGGGTCGTAGTACTGCTCCGCAACATTCGGGAGGAGCAAAACAACCAGGTAAAGGGTGGCATAACTGAGCAAAAAGAGCACTGCTCCCGCTGTCAGGCTTTTGATGAAGAATTTTTTCATATTGCTTTCAAAAGTAAAAGATTGGATAAACAGCCGGCTGGTTTTGGCATGCGTTTGCAGCGTCCTAGTTGTTGACGTCGTCAACCTGTATGGTCAGGTCAAAATGAATGGCAATGGCGTTGTTTACCTGGATCAGGCCCAACATGGCTTGAGGAGGGGCAATACCGAAGTCCGTCATTGCCAACATTTTGTCGCCCCGGATTTGAAACCGGTTCGGCCCGAGGATGCGCGCCCTGGCCGGGACGGTTTCCGTTCTGGTAGCGTCTGTGATGGTGATGGCCACTTTGGCCTGCACATCGAACCAGTCCGGGCAATTGCCCTCAAAGCAACGCGGGGGCTGCCGGGTCTCCAGGAGCGCAACCTTAATGAACGGAAAGCGATCGGCCTTCAGCGCCTTGTGCATATCGCTGTCAATTTTGCGGTTGCGGCAATTGAACGTTTGTGTCCGCATCCGGAGTTCTGCATACCGGTATTTCGTTGTTCCTGCCTTGTGCTCCGTTTCGATCACCTGTGTATCGAACCTGTCCTGGCAATCACAAATGAAGGTATTGACGTTTGACGTGCCTTTTAGGTACAAACGACTGTCATCATCCAGTTGGTAGCGGATTTTTGCGTAGGCGTCATGCCGGGCGGTACCTCCGGCAAGGATGAACCAAAAGATACCTGACAAAAAAATGCATGGTAAGCGGGCAATCAATGGCATGGTGCGGTCGGTTGAAGGCAAGGAGAAAGGCCCCGCAAACCGGATCAGGTTGCGGGGCCTGTTGGTGTTGACAATGCCGCTTAGAAGCCTACCACTGCCTGGATCATGATACCGTTGAAGGTGCCGGCATTGCGGTAGTCGTTTGTCGGAAAGTCTTCGTAATTCTGAACGACATATTCTCCTTTGAGCAGCAGATTTTTGGTCGGGTACCAACCGGCGGCAAAGGCTACCCGGTTGATGTTGACTTCCGCCTGGCTGCCGTCAACCGTCAAACCACGCGGTTCGCCCGATACGCCGATGTAACGAACGCCGGCGTACAGTTGCTCCCGGGGCAAAAAGCGGTACACCCCTTCGACGGAGTATTGGTTAAAACTGCGTTTTTCCCAGGAGCGGTTCCCCGGATCGCCGCTGACATCCGAATAGTTGCTGCCGTTCAATATTTCATAAGAGCCAAAAAACTCAAAGCCTTTGAATTTCACAAAGGGGTTGATCATGAAGGCCTGGATACGGTTCTGCATTTCAGGGTTGAAACGGCCGGAGGTGAACTGATCTTTCTGGTTAGTTGGCGTAGCGGTACCGTTGGCCGATACCTGTTGTGCCGGTTCCATCACCAGAAAATAATGCGAGCCGGTGCGGTCGCCTGCGTAAAGGGTGTTGCTCGCGTTGTTGCTGTTGTTGCAGAAAGAGGCCGACAGCCGGAATCGCAGATTTTCATTGAACTGTCGGTCGTATGCGGCTTTCAGGTAAATGGACGGACTTTTTTTGGTGGGCACGGCGCCAAAGGAGTTGTTGGCTTCCGGGTAGTTTCGCACGTTACCGTTGATGAATCCGGATGTGAGCCCAATCATGCCCATGAAGCCTTCCACCGGAAAAACGTATACCTCGCCCCCGATCTCGGTGGTGAACGCGTCCAGGATGAAATTTTCAACAAATGGGTTGAACATGGCATTCCCGCCGTCGGTCCTGCGGAACTGCATGTCGCCGAAGTTCGGCTGAAAGTGTCCGATCTTGACGCGCATGTAATCGTCGAACCACTTCGTATTGTTGAACATCGGCAGCTTGTCAATCTGGATGTAACCGCCTTTCACCCAGAACTCGGAGTGATGCCTCGACGACATATAATTTTCCAATGACACGCGTATGCCGTCGGCAATCTGAAAATCGAGATTCAGGTTGGCCATGGCCAGGTTGAAGCCTTCCAGCTTGGCCGAGGTGGAGTCTTCGGCTGTCACCACATCATAAAGCAGGTTTTTATTGGTCGTGTTGGTGCCTGAAATGGGTACGTAAGTGGGGTCGTTCTCGTGGGTGAGCGATTGAAAATCCTGGGTGAATGAACCGCCAATGCGAATTTTGAAACCTGTGTACTCCGGCTGTTCGACGTTTTTGGCGGGCTCGAACATGTTGATGCCGCGTTGGTCCCACGGCCGGAAGTATTGCAATTCAGGCTGTTGGGCGATCAGATGGGCCGTGCAAAGCAATGCAGGCAGGAGAGGGAGAAAAAACTTGTTTTTCATACAAAGATGGGTTTGAATGTTTGATACGGAATCAGTTTGGTTTCAGGGTAACCTGGTATACGACCTCCACTTCGTTCCCGGTGGTAAGCGTACCCATCAAGGCCGTTGGGGGCTTGATGTTGAAGTCGGTCATTTTGAGCTTTGTTGTACCGCTAAAGGTGATGGCGCCGTCGGGAGACACCTTGCCTTTCACGTACATCTCCACTTTTTTCGTCGTTCCGGCGATGGTGAGGTTGCCGACCGCGTTGATGTCGTACCCGGCGCTTTGCTGGGTCAGGCCGGAGACCCGATCCAGTTTGTATTGAATGTTGGGATAAGCGTCGGCGTTGAGCGCTTCATACGTCTTGTTATCCATTGTCTTGCCTTTTGCGCTTTTGATGGTTTTTACCGGAATCTCCACGGTAAGGGCTGAAATGGATTTCAAGGCGCCGCCGGAGAAGGTCAGGGTGGCATTCGTCCGGATCTCGTTCACTTTTGACTCCCAGGCGTGCAGGTTCGAGGTGCCTTTGAGCACCATGTTATATGCCGTCGCCTTGTAGCCAGCTTGTCCGTACGCAACGGAAACGGTGCAGATAAGCAGTGCCGTAAACCAATGTTTCTTCATGAAATCAAATTTTAAGCAAACGTATTGCAGTTGACCGCCCGACGGTGTTGACGCCGGTTAGGTGCCGGCTTGATCTTGGTCATACTTTTTAGCGACCCAGTGGTGTTTTTTACCGAATGTCAGCCGATCTATTTATTAGATGACGAATCTCATTCGTTGCCATAATGTTTGTTCGGTGCACCGCCCTGTACCCGGGACGAAAAATCTTTACCTTTTGCCTTCGAACTGTATCCTGTGCAGGTGTGTTCCTGTTACCAATATCCGACCCATGCGCCTTCTCCTCACCCAGCTCCCTGTCCTCCTCCTCGCCTGCACCCTGGCCCAGCACCAACCGCCGTCCGGGTCGCAGCCAACCACGACCACCCTCCCGCTCGAGCGCATCCGCCTGCCCGAGGGCTTTAACATCGCTGTGTACGCCGAAGGGGTGGAAGACGCCCGCTCCCTCTGCCTCTCCCCCAGCGGTACCCTGTTCGTGGGCAACCGCAGCAAAACCAGCGTGTACGCGCTGCGCGACACCAACGGCGACTACCGTGCCGACCAGCGCTTTACCGTCGCCACCGGGCTCAACATGCCCAACGGCGTGGCCTTTCGCAACGGCAGCCTGTACGTGGCCGAGGTGAACCGCATCCTGCGCTTCGACGACATCGAAAACCGCCTCGCCAACCCGCCCAAACCCGTCGTGGTGTTTGACCAATACCCCACCGACGATCACCACGGCTGGAAATACATCGCCTTCGGACCCGACGGCAAGCTCTACGTGCCCGTGGGCGCCCCCTGCAACATCTGCGAACCCGACAACCCCGTCTACTGCACCATTACCCGCATCAACCCCGACGGCTCCGGACTCGAGATCGTGCAGCGCGGCATCCGCAACACCGTGGGATTCACCTGGCACCCCGATACCCGGGCGCTCTGGTTCACCGACAACGGCCGCGACTGGCTGGGCGACGACCTGCCCGCCTGCGAGCTCAACCACGCCCCCGCCGACAGCATGCACTTCGGCTACCCGTATTGCCATCAGGGCGACCTGCCCGACCCCAAGTACGGCGACAAACGCCCGTGTACCGACTTTGCCCCGCCGGCCCAAAAGCTCGGCGCACACGTGGCGCCGCTCGGCCTCGAAATATACCGCGGCGCCCAGTTCCCGCCTGAATACCACAAACAGGTGTTCATTGCCGAGCACGGCTCCTGGAACCGAAGCACCAAAACCGGATACCGCATCAGCCTGGTGCGCCTCGACGCGCAGGGCAAGGCCGTCGGCTACGAGACCTTCGCCGAGGGCTGGCTGTACGACGGCGACCAGGTGTGGGGCCGCCCGGTGGACCTGGAGCACCTGCCCGACGGCTCGCTGCTGGTGTCGGATGATTATGCCAATGCCATTTACCGGATTTACCATTAGGGTCTATTGCCTTACCTTTAGCCCGCAACAGGGGGGCGCCCTTCGCCCCCCTCACCACACACATGACACTCTACGACCAACTCATTGAGGCCGTCGACACCGTACGCCGGCATACCGACTTCGTACCGCGCACCGCCATCGTGCTGGGTACCGGCCTGGGCAAGCTCGCCGAGGCAGTGGCGGTCGACGTGGAGGTGCCGTATGCCGGCATCCCGCATTTCGCCAAAAGCACCGTGCAGAGCCACGCCGGCAAGCTGCTGCTGGGCCGGCTGGAAGGGCACCCTGTGGCCGTCATGTCCGGCCGTTTTCACTACTACGAAGGCTGGAGCATGCAGCAGGTCACCTTCCCCATCCGGCTGCTGAAGTGGCTGGGCGCCGAGCGCCTCATCATTACCAACGCCTCCGGCGGCATCAACCCCCACTACCGCGGCGGCGACATCTGCGTGGTGCGCGATCACCTCTACCTGATGCCCGACAACCCCCTGCGCGGTGAAAACGACGACCGGCTCGGGCCGCGCTTCCCCGACATGTCGAAACCCTACGACGAGGCGCTGCGCCAAAACGCCCTGGCCATCGCCCAACGCCACGGCATCCGCGCCTTCGAGGGCGTGTACTCCGCCCTGCCCGGCCCCAACCTGGAAACGCCGGCCGAATACGCCATGCTGCGCGCGCTGGGCAGCGACTGCACCGGCATGTCGTCGCTGCCCGAAGTGCTGGTTGCCCGGCACATGGACATGCCCGTGCTGCTGCTGTCGCTGGTCACCAATGTGTCGTTCCCGCCCGCCGTCATCCGCCACACCACCGTCGAGGAGGTGATCGCGCTGGCCAACGAAGCCGAGCCGCGGCTCAGCCTGATCATCCGCGAACTCCTGCAAGCACTGTAACCCATGCTCATCAGCGCCATAGTAGCCGTCGCCGAAAACGGCGTGATCGGCCACGACAACCAGCTGCCCTGGTACCTGCCGGCCGACCTGGCTTACTTCAAACGCACCACCCTGGGCCATTGCGTGATCATGGGGCGCAACTCCTTCCGCAGCATCGGACGCCCCCTGCCCAAACGCACCAACATCGTGCTTACCCGCGACCCGTTCTTTGCCGCCGACGGCGTGCTCACCGCCCACAGCATCGAAGAGGCCTTTCAATTGGCCGAAGCCACCGGCGACACCGAGGCGTTCATCATCGGCGGCGGCGACCTCTATCGACAAACCATGCCCCTGTGGGATAAACTCTACCTCACCGAGGTACACATCCGGCCCGACGGCGACGTGTTTTTCCCGCCCATCCGCCCCGACGACTGGCGCGAGGTGTGGCGCGAAGCCCACGACGCCGACGACAAGAACCAGTATGGGTATGTGTTTCGGATGCTGGAGCGGGTGCGTGTTACAAGTCCCACTATTACACTTTTCCGGCGATATGACTCAGACGGTGCTTTTCCTCCGGAAATGGCGTAAATTTTATTCCGGAAAGACCCAATGAATACGCTAAGTCTACAAATGTTTCAGAAACGATATATCTTCCGTGCCCTATTCCTCTGGGCATCATAAAGATGTCGTGAGCAATGGCGTCATTATCCAATTCAAAATGGGTTATACGGAAGTAGCTATCCGGTTTCAATGCCGTTTTTTTGATTAAATAACTGACCTTACGCAAAGATAATAAAATGTCTACCTTAGAGGCATGAATTGTAGTCTATCGTTATACACAGATTATCTGTTGAGTGTGCCGAAATATGCCACAGCAACTAGGATGTCAAGGGCGTATGATTGCCGAATGAGCCATGATCAGGTGACGCGTTATCTGTCGGAATCGTACCTTGATTCTCGAACGATTTGGAAAGCTGCCAAACCGCTCATTCGGGAGCAAATAAGCTTGGACGATGATAGTGGGGTGATGATTGTGGATGATTCGATCTGCGAGAAACCATACACGGACGAAAGCGCATTGATTACCTGGCACTATGATCATAGCCAGGGCCGTTCTGTTAAAGGGATTAACTTCGTAAGTTTGGTATATGCCCATGATCGCCTGTGTGTCCCCCTTCAAGTCACGATAGTAGAAAAGACAGAAGCCTTTGTAGATCCCAAAAGCCAGAAGACGAAGTATAAAAGCCCCAAAACAAAGAATGAATACTTTCAGGAGATGTTAAAGGTCAGTTGTCAATTAGTAAATTTTCGGCATGTCCTGGCTGACAGTTGGTATGCTTCTGCAGACAATATACTGTTCATTACCAAATTTTTATCCAAGCATTGTGTTATGGCGGTGGAGACCTCTCGTACGGTAGCGCTCAGTGAAAAGGATCGTAAAGAGGGCACCTTCCAGCCCATTGATCAACTCAGCCAACTCCAGGAAGGCCAAGCCTTGCGTGTTTACCTCCGTTCGGTGGAAGAACCGATCTTGCTGGTCAAACAAGTCTTTACAAACAAAGATGGTTCGCAAGGGACGCTCTTTCTGATTGCGACCGATTTGACGATGGACTATGAGGCCATTACGGCAATCTACAAAAAACGGTGGAAAGTCGAAGAATATCACAAATCACTCAAACAACACACCGCACTTGGCGCTTCGCCTACCAAAACCATTCAAACACAGGCAAATCATTTCTTCGCAGCCATTGTCGCTTTCATCAAGTTTGAGAAGATAAAACTCAAAACTGGTCACGGCCATTTCCTCCTAAAGGCCATGTTATTTGACCTGGCTAATCAGGCTTGCCTACAAGCTGTTCAGGTTTGGGCTGCGTAAGGTCAGTTAATTACTATATTCTTTCCCAAAACTGCCTCACTCTCAATAATATCGGCTCGCTATAATTCAATATTCCCATACCCTTATCAAGCCCTTCCAATGCCTTTTCTAGCTTGTGGCTGCTCTTGGCGGTACCGACAAACCGCTCGACGGCTTTATAGTTTTTATTTTTGATATATAGACAGATGGGCAATTTGACCTGGGATGCAAAGTCGAAATCTGACTTGTAATAATCCTCCACACCCTGCGATAGCATGACCACAACCACACCTTTGGATCTGATGACACGTAGTAGTTGCTCCAGAATGGTGCGAGCATTCTTGTTATTAAGATAGACATGAGCCTCGTCTACCACTATAACGTAACGTAAGGGCAGAATACGCTCAGGGCTTTGTTCAACATCGTTCATGCTGGTAAATTCGGAGAGCAGGTACTTGAGCGTAAGAAATACGCACAGCTGTCTCAATTTCTCCGACATGGCTTCCGGCAAGCTGACGTAGAGGCTGCTTTCATAGATTTTGGGTTGCCGCCCAACAGCAGCTTCTTCAGCGAAGACTCCTGAGGCCAAATCCTGCATGATAGCATAGAGTGTATCGGGTTTCTCTTTCAACTCCTCATACATGTTCTTCAACTCTGCAAAAACATCGGTCAGCGCTGGATAGCGCCCTAGTTTTTTCTGAGCATCCACACAGTTGCTCACGATAGTTTTCAGCAAGTTTTTCTGCTTGGGGCCAATTTTCGGCTCTATGGCAGCCACTGCGTCGGCAAAAGAGTTGATGTGAAAATGCTGAACTTTTTCGTTGGCGATGTTGATGAAACTCAGCGGATTGAACTGGAAAGCGTCGTGAAGCGGGTTGACATAGCCGCATTGTGTCTTTTCCAAAAATGGAAGGAGTTTGTTCGATTGGCCTTCTCCTTTGTAGTCGAAAAAGATGAACTTTAAGCGGCCGCCTGTCTTTTCGGTCATTTGAAACAAGATGTCTTTGATTAGTTCAGTCTTGCCCGACCCAGTGGTGCCAGCGATGGCGATGTGATGACTCTCAAACTCCTTTAGATCATTCAGGCGAATATTGACAGTACTACCGTCCAGGCGCTGGCCGAGATCGAAATCCACAAGACCGGGATGGCTAGGTAAGTTGTCGGTAGAGGGCAGAGGTGCAGTGAAGGACAAGGATTTTTCGTCGGCGACAAGGTTGATTCCGCGCCGGACGATGCTGAGCAGATAGTCTACATGGGCGTTGCGACCTCGGTCGGATTCTAGGATTTCTTCGCGTAGGCGTTCCAATCCCCAGTCAAGGTGGAGTTTGACGAGGCGGTAAAACTCGTCTTCGCCGAGCAGCCGGCCGTATTGTTGGTTGAAGAGGGCGCGGTACAAGACATAGTTGTCTCGTCCGCCGAAGAGGGTATTTTCATCATATTCTTTCCCTGTATTATCATAGTCTTTAGCTTCGCCAGCATCGAAGATTTTATTAAGTTGGAGTGTATAGTTGATTGCAATTTTGGCTGCGATAGACTCGTTCGGGAAACCAAACTTTGTCGTCAGCGTTTTGACAACAACATGGTTGGCTTTGTTGGTTTTAATATTCATAGGTCGAAGTATCCAGGGACAATTTTGGTGATGTTGTCGGTGTTGTTAAGCATAAATTTTTGCGCAACATGAGCAGCAATACGGTCGTAACGACGAGGTGTTACTTCTTCATCGGTAGAAAAAAGGACTACCTGATAGGCAAGTTCTGGGTAATAAGTGTCCACAAAGGAGTCTTTATGTTCTCTGTCCAAACGCCCTAGTGGTGTATCAATAAAAACGGGATAGTCGCTCACGGCTTCTTTCAAAATGGCTTTCAGAAGACAAGAAATATAAATTTGTTTCTCGCCTGTAGAGAGCAGGTTTTTAGGCACTTCTCTCCCGTTTTTCATAAGCGTGACTTCCAAGCCGCCTTTGTCTGGTAGAATTTCGACAGCTACGGCATCAATTAAGTCTTTTTTATGCATAAGCCGTTGCATTTCATAAACCAGTGTATTTTTAAGTGACTCGCATTTGGCTTTTTTTTCGGTTTCGATAAACTCATTCAACGCAGCAATATGACGATTTACTTCATCAATTATTATCTGCTCTTGTTTGGAAACCTCCACCTTGTCTAAAAGATTTTTCAACCTTTCTTTTACGGTGTCCGTATCGATTTGAAGGTTGTGAATAAGGCTTTCATTTTCACCTTTCTTCTTTCCTAAGTTAAGGTATTCGCGCTTGGCTTCCTCAAGTTTTTCGCGGTAGTCCGTAAAGGTCTCATCTTCTGTTTTCGCTTTGGCTTTATTGAGTTGGTTCTTTATGTCGTCAAATTCATTTTGGATACGGATATAATCACTAAAAATATGATTGAACTGTTCGTCTCCAGCTTGTAAGGTATTGTAAACTGCTTGGATGTGCTGGATTGCACTTTTGGGCAAATCGTGAAAAAATGTCAGTTGATTTTCTTCGTCGTTTTGGCCAAAGATTTTTGGAAAAAGGTTCTTTGCCTTGTGAATATAGAAGGCCTTTTGCAGTGTTTTCATATCGCCCTCTGGTGGAAATTCTGGCTGCTCGAACAGAGCCTCGATAAACTCTTCGGTTTTGGCCTTGATTTCGCGATCGCTATTTTGCGTGGCGGCTACGGCTTGTTCTACTTCGAGATGGGCTACCAATTCTTGAATTTTGCCAGCAGAAATTGCAAAGGGTATTATTTCCGAAATCTCCTTTAATCGTTCACCCAACCGCTGCAATTCCTTATCGACACGCTTCTTTTTGTCTTCCAACTTTTCGATTTCAATGTTCAACACTTTTGCTCCTCCGCGAATAAGGTAACGTTCATAGTCGGCCATATTTCTCTCAACGGCTTTAATTTTCTCATCTAATTCCTCGTTTTCAAGTTGTGTAGATTCGATTTGTCCTGCATTAATTCGGAGCTTATTCTCAAAGCTTTCGATTTGGGTTGTGATGTTGCTGCGTGTTTCCTTGCGAACTTTGAGGTCACGGATATAGGTGTAGAGTTGGTCAATGGTATCTTCATACTTCGAGAGGCCGAGAATGTTTCCCAGTGCTGTGTTCATTATCCGACCTTGTTCTCTGATGTTCATCTCGGCGATGTCGGCAATTTTCTCCGCATCAAAAAAGACAAATTTGGCAGCTTCAGCTGGGACCAGATAATCGTCAACGAAATTGACTTTGCCTTGCTCGTCGGAGACTAATTCAGTCTCTTGGCCGTCTACAAGAATCTTGAAGTCTTCTACACCTGACTTGGTGTCATAGCTGCGTACCAGCATCACTTCCGAGCCTTGTTGTCCCGGCTGACTAAAAATTTCCGCCAACTCTACATTGGAAAATTGGATTGCAACTGAAAAGTTAGAAACGCCTTGTGTTTCGGCAGAGCGATTCAATGCGCTTTGAAGAAATTTCTGATAGTTACCTTTCACTTCTTGATGAAAAGTGGCATCCACTTTAGAAATTCGCTCTCCATAAACGCACCAGACGAGACCGACAAGAAAAGAGGTTTTACCTTGTCCATTCTTGCCTCCAATCAGGATGATATTTTGTTCAGGATTGACGGACAAATCAACCTCGTTCATTCCAAAGTACGGTTTGAAGTTCATTAGGACTACTCTGCTGATTTCCATAAAAAGTTATTGTTGGTTTTTTTCAAACATTAATTTGATAGTTTGCTGAATCCCTACGCGCTTGTTCAGCACGTTTTTGTCGCGGATAGTTTTTAGCAGAGTTTGCAGGTTGTCGAAATTAGCGCCGTGCTTTTGGGCAGCCTCTTGAAGCTTAGCCTCTTGCTCCACCTTAATTTTGTATCGGTTGTGCATATGAGAGTCAAAGTAAGTTTCAAAAACTTGGTTATAGATGTCGTATGCGCTGGCGTTGTAGCCGTCCATATTCCAAATGACTTGTATGGCTTTCAACTCCTCGCCGGAGAGCAGTTGCTGACCGGTAGCTTTTTGGGCTTCGAGCAACATCCTCAAAATCAATTGCCGTGCCTTAATATTGAAGGGGCCTTTGCCGTCGCTCCCGTCGCGACGCGTAGGGCTTCGGTATGCAGGGTTGTCACGGTTTTCCCAGAGCCAGTCCCGCAGTTCCGACATCGGAATCATCCACTCCTCGCCGTTGTCAATCATGGCTTCCATACTTTTGTCCTTGTTTACCACCGTGCATACCCAGCAACCGAAGCGGCTTTGTCCACAAGATGGGGTGCTGGTATCAATCACCAAAGGACAATCACCTCCGGAGCCGTTTTTGTAAAGCGTCACCAAGTCACGGTTGTGGCCGTTCCACGGCGACGGCACCTGAAGTAAGTATTGCCAAAGTTCGTTTGTTGTGATGTTTTTCAGGGGCGTGAAAACATATGCTAGATGCAAGTCAACGTGACGCTTGAGTCGCTGATTATCAATTTGATAACGCTCCATTGACTTCTTACGGTTGCTGCTTTCGTCTGCTCGTGTACCGAGCAGGATAATGACTTCCCCTGTTTGCTCTATTTGCTTTTGGATATAGCGGGTGGTAGGTTTTATTTTTAGACGTTCTGTACACCAACGAAAGGAGGTGTTGGGAGAAGGGTAGCCTTTGCCTGCTAAATTTACCCAAAAAGTATCTTCCAAAATCGGGGTTGTTTTGGCGACGGTAATGGGCAATCTTTCTTGATTTGCTTGTCTATCAATATTTTCCAACGAATAGTCAATCCACTCCACGATTTTGGGGTTCTCCACTAACGTGTCGTTGCACACCACATGAATCTTTTTCGTCCGTCTTTCTTCGGGGATTTCCCGAAGCGCAGTCCAAACTAATTGCAACAGCATGGAAGAGTCTTTGCCGCCACTGAATCCTACTATCCATGGGCGGTCGTCGTTCAGATACTGGTCTTTGATTTCTTCCAAAATGAAGGGTATTTTCATATTAAAACTAGAAATTTGTCATTTTCAAGGCGCAAAATACTACTTCTCAACTTTTCGTCCAACCAAGCCATGCTCTGGATCGGTTGAACATGCCACCTTCTTGATAGATACTCAACCGCATCCTCTAACGAAGCATTGGGGTTGTTGCTTAGCCACGCCTTAAAATAAGTGAGTACTTGAGGAGTGAATCTTCGAGGCTGAAAATCTCCATAATCGCGCTCTGTCAGACCCCAAAAACCAGCGGCAAACTCTCGAAAGCGCCCGCTCATGTCGTATTGTAGATTAGCGTGGACACTCTTGGGCGAAGTGTCTGGGCGGTAAAGCAGCACAAAATTCGTAATATCGTAGTAGTGTTTTGGCTCAGAAAACTGTTGCAAATATTCCTTGGCGATATCGCGGATCGTACCACCGCGGATGTCAGCACGTTCAGTTTCCCATTGTACAAGTCCGTATGTGCTCGTGCGACTGAAAGAGATGAAGCGGGATTTTTCTTTTGTCAATGTACCTCGCAGCGCTTCGAGGTTTAAATCAAAATCAGGATAAATTTCAATGATCGTTTGGTGTATGAAATCCAATTTTGCAGGAACTCCGATGTTTTCTAATGCTTCAAATGCGTATTCCCAAATCTGTCTTTTTTTGTTGCGGAGTACAATCAGGTTGCCAGACGGCTCAATCCAAACTTTTTCGTTGAACTCTAAAAAAATCAAATCTTCACAAACGCGGCGAACCCGAGGTAAAATAGACATATTGGGAGTTTTTAGGAAAGAATATAAGTACCCGTCGAGGTCGAGAGAATAATCTTCTTCGATCCTTGCGCTCACTTGACGGTGCAAGTCGCCAATGAATGTAGTAAGGTCAAAAACCTCTACAAACTCCCGGCGAACAAGGTAGTGGTTTTGGAAAAAATCAAAATGTTCTCCGAATAGCATGTAAGTGTCGGAGTAGAGAAAAGAAAAAGCCGTAGCAAAAAATTTGGGCGTGAAAGTGGTTTGTTCTCTGAGGTTGATTTCATCTGCGACAACTTGCTGGATGAACACCAAGTCTTTATCAAAGCCTAGCCCGTGGCCTCCGCTCAATTCGAGCAGTTGAGTTTTGTAAGTACCCAGAAACTTAAGTATTCCGGGTAAGTCTTCAGCCATGCTCAGAGCAATCTGACGCACTCTTTCGCGGGTGAGGCTAAGTTTTGAAGCGATTTCATCCAAACTTTGTTTGCCTTCTTCTTTGAACCATCCAAAACGATGGCACAATATGACGGTTTGACTTGCATTGAAAAGGCTACCTTCAAAAATTAATTTTTGAAGGAAAGCGAAGATAGGGAAATGCTTTTCGCGCATTTGTGGCAGGAAAATTTCCCAAAAGTGAGGTTGGAGGTTTAACGAGAGAGACAGTTGGCGGCTCAAAAAATTGGCAGTTAAGTCGTCCTCTTGTAATGCTTCAACTTCATAGGCATACATTTTCAGATCTGTGAAAAATACTTCAATCTCGGTGATCGTTTTCGACCCAACATTGCGCAGTTTACTAATGGGAACTTTTTCGAAAAAGAAAAACTGGTGAATGGCAGTATATGATACTTGATAGTTAAGAAATTGACTCAAAGCGTTTTGACTACGGACCGAGAGTTTCTGAAATTTTTCCTTTACATAAGCCTCCAAAACGTTTAATTTTTGTTTAGCAAGGTTAGTCGAGTCAATAGTGGCAGCTGCCCCCCGTTTATCCAATTTTTCTTCTGGAACAAGGCGTTTTTGAAAAACTTCATTCATATGGCAAAGACAATACCGGCAAATTTTTTCAAGTTCTTCGTGAGTTTTCCTGCCTGCACCATGGAGCACCGTAAAATCCCCTATTTTGATATAGAACGTGATTAGCTGTTGGAGTTCAAGCAAACCGTATTTAAAGCAAACATTATAAGTCCGAGTGGACACTTCGAAAGTTTCTAACAAGTCATCAAGATGGGTAACACCTTCTTTATAGTTCGGCTGAGTAGAAGACATCATAACCAATTTTAGCAAAAAAGTGAAATCCCCCCAAACTTTGGTGAATTCTTCCTCCATCCACTGACAGAAAACAGACTTGAATATATCCTGCGCTGTCAAGCCGTGGGCACGACCTGCCATACTGCGCGCTGCCAATCAGCAACTCAGACCGAAGGCCATGCACAAAACTAAGTAGCGCAAAGTATAAGTTGGAATCCATGCCCAATAGAGCGGCCTTGACTAACAGAAAGTTGGGTTACCGCTTAACAGACAAAGATAATGCCCTCAAAGGGATTATGAAGGTTTGCCAGGAAAAAAATTTCTTGAGGAATTGTTTTTCAAAGCAACCTGCTGGGCTTGACTTTGCCCAACCCTAATGGGCATCATACCTTTTCTAAGCGGTCATTCGCTGGCGCCGCGCACTCAACCCCAAATACTCGTGCCGGGCATGTACCACCAAGGCTTGAGTTCGGGCAGCAATTGTGGCGATGCATTTACGCACCGGTACATTGCCACACCTCCGTGCCGCTTTGGTATTATTCCGTGCCGCTTTGGTATTATGGATAGTCCGGAAGTTTTGGGCCCCTCCTTCCGGAACGATCCGGCTGCTCGGGTGTTGGTAACATTCCGGATATATTTACACGGGGGGCAAAGCGCCGGAGCAAGGGGTTCTGTCCATCAGGGGCATACGTCATGCTCCTTTGGGACAAGCGCTGCCGAAGTGGATACGTGCATTAATATGGTTTTCAATATTTTAAATCTTTTTTCTTTTTTCCCAAAAAACTCCTCCCCGGCAATCTCGTTTTTTTTATATACTTTTGCACCGGAATCAGGCCCTGCAAAGGCAGGGCGTTCCCTTTTCACTTACACAATACTACCTCGTTTTTTCATGGAAAACAAGCGGTTGCTGATTATTACCCAAGAACTCGATCCCTATACGGAAGGTACCCAATTATCCGATCTGGCGGCCAAGTTGCCCAGGCTTTTTCAGGAAAACAGCTTCGAAATGCGCATCCTCATGCCCCGGTACGGCGTAGTGAACGAACGCCGGCACCGACTGCACGAGGTGGTGCGCCTGTCGGGCATGAACATCATCGTCGACGACGACGACTATCCGCTCATCATCAAGGTGGCCTCCCTGCCCAATTCGCGCCTGCAAGTGTACTTTCTGGACAACGAAGACTTTTTCAAGCGCAAACAGGTGTTTGTCGACGACCAGGGCCACCCCTTTGAAGACAACCCCGACCGCGCTGCCTTCTTCTGCAAAGGCGCCATCGAAACGGTTAAAAAATTCGGCTGGGCGCCCGACGTGGTGATCTGCCTCGGCTGGATGACCAGCCTCATCCCCCTTTACCTCCGCATGGCCTACAAAACGGAGCCCCTGTTCGCCTCGTCGCAAATCGTGTACGGCATGTTCGACACACCACACGCGCAGGAACACGCGGAGCGCTTTTTTGCCAAAGCCGCCATCAACAACCTCGACGACAGCCATCTGGAACCCTTCCGTACGGCCGACGGCGGCGTGTCGCTGCACAAGGGCGCCATCCACTACGCCGACGCGGTGCTGGTGGGCAGCGAAACCTTCTCATCAGACGTTGAAAGCCTGATCGCTTCTGCTGAGGACAAGCCGGTGCTGTCCTGGAAAGACGACGAGTCCCAACTCAATGAACTGCTCGGATTGGTGCGCGCGCTGACGACCGAGGCCGAAGTACCCCAGTGATTGCCTCATTTCATACCATGACCAACAAATTTTTGTCGGGCGCTGCGCTGATCGCCTTGTGCTGGTCGGCCTGCTCCGAACCCACAACCTTCGGCTCCGGCCTGCTGGAAGACCAGCTGGCCGATCTGGCCTTTACCGACACCTTCTCCCTCCAGTTTGTGCTCGAACGCGAAGACAGCCTGCTGACCTCCGACCGCGCCTCCGTGGCCGATTATTTTCTCTGCGGCAGGTCTTTAGACCCCTTCTTCGGCACGGCAACCGCCGACATCTACACCCTGATGCAGCTGAGCACCCTGTCGCCCGACTGGAGCAATGCCACGCTGGACTCCATCGTGATGTTCGTCCGCTACGATGCCTTCGGTGTGTACGGCGATACGCTGCAACCCCACACCCTGCGCGTGCACCGGCTCGCCGAAGCCATCCAAAATACCCAGGCCTACTATTCCACCAATACCCTGCCCATAGGCGAGGAGATCGGGAAGTTGACCGATTTCCTGCCCACACCGAGAACGACACAGGTGCTGTTCGACTCCGCCGGGGCCAGGGCCGCCTACTTGCGCATACCCCTCAGCCAGGGTTTCGGCGAATCGCTGCTTGGGCTCGACAGCCTCCGGCGCAGCAACGACACCGCTTTTTATGCCTGGCTGAACGGCTTCCGCCTGAGCGTGGAGCCCGCGTCGGCGCCCGGCGCCATGCTGGCGTTCGACATGAACGACGTGGGGTTCAGCTTCGTCCGGATGTACTACACCCAAAACGACACGGTGCGGAAAACCTTCGACTTTTATTTCAGGGGCACCAACAAGTTCGTTTCCTTCCAGCACGACTACACCGGCATGCCCGTAGAACCCCTGATCGGTCAACCGCTCGATCAATTGCTCTACCTGCAAGGCATGACGGGGCTGCGGGTCAAGATGCTGGTGCCCTGGGCCCATTTGCTGGACGACGTGGCCATCAACAAGGCCGAATTGCTGCTCACCGTCGCCGAACAATCCGGCGATTACGCCTCGCTCCTGCCCGCCAACCAGCTTGTGTTCACCCAGTTGAGCGAAGACGGCACCTTTTTTGTCTTTAACAGCGATGTGAATTATGCGCTGGGCCCGGCCTCACTGCAGCCCGGTTTTCTCGATTTTGGCGGATTTCCGTACACCGATAACGATCAGGGCACCGAACTGACGCGGTACAAAATGACGCTCTCGGCCAACTTCCAGGATATGATCGAAAGTCTCCCGGACAGCCTGGGCGACCGAACCGTTTTCCTGAACGTGTACACCCAACTCGGCTCCGCCCGACGCAGCATCCTGTATGGGCCTGCCGCCCCGGCATACGCTCCGAAACTTTCGGTCAAATACACCCTTTTACCTTGATCGCATAACCTAAACCCCCCCCTTCACCTATGTGCGGAATCGTAGCTTACATAGGCCCAAAAGAAGCCTACCCCATCCTGATCAAAGGACTGCGCCGCCTGGAGTACCGCGGGTACGACAGCGCCGGCATCGCCCTGCAAAACGGCGCACTGAATATTTACAAGAAAAAAGGCAAGGTTGACGATCTGGAGCGTTTTTGCCAGGACAAAGACCTGAAAGGCACGGTCGGTATGGGCCATACCCGCTGGGCCACCCACGGGAAACCCGATGATGTGAACGCCCACCCGCACACCGGACAGCATGGTCGCCTGGTGATCATTCACAACGGCATCATCGAGAACTACGCGCCCATTAAAAGCGCACTCGAAAAACGCGGACACACCTTCACCAGCGAAACGGACACCGAAGTGCTGGCCCACTTCATCGAGTCCGTGCAGGAAGCCGAAAACCTGCCCCTCGAAGAGGCCGTCCGCCAGGTGCTCACCCAGGTGCACGGCGCTTATGCGATCGTGGTCATGGACAAGTCCTCGCCCGAAAAAATCGTCGCTGCCCGCAAATCCAGCCCCCTGGTCATCGGCATCGGCGCCGACGAGTTCATCGTCGCCTCCGACGCCACACCCATTGTGGAGTACACCGACGACGTGGTGTACCTCAACGACGAAGAAGTGGCCACCCTGACCCTCGACGGGCAGCTGATCATCAAAACCCTGCGCAACGAGGTCACCACGCCTTCCATCGAAAAGATCGAGATGGAGATCGAGCAGCTGGAAAAAGGCGGGTACGACTACTTCATGCTCAAGGAAATTTTCGAGCAGCCGACCACCATCGCCGAGTGCATGCGCGGTCGCCTCAACGCCGACGAGGGCTGGGTGAAGCTCGGCGGCATGGAGGAATACATGAAGGCCATCGTCAACGCCCAACGCATGATCATGCTGGGCTGCGGCACCTCCTGGCATGCTGCGATGATCGCCGAGTACCTGTTCGAAGAACTGGCACGGGTGCCGGTGGAAGTGGAGTATGCGTCGGAGTTCCGGTACCGGAATCCGGTGATCCGCGACAAAGACATTGTGCTGGCGATATCCCAGTCCGGCGAAACCGCCGACACCTTCGCTGCGCTGGAGCTGGCCAAAGACCGGGGCGCCATCACCTACGGCATCGTCAACGTGGTCGGCTCTTCCATCGCCCGCCTGACCCACAGCGGCTCCTACATCCACGTGGGGCCGGAGATCGGTGTGGCCTCCACCAAAGCGTTCACCGGACAGGTGACCATGCTCACCATGATGGCCATCATCCTCGGTTACGAAAGAGGCCACATCCCCAAATCGGAATACCAGCGCATGGTGCAGGAGCTGGCCATGATCCCCAAAAAGGCAGAAAAGCTGCTGGAAAGCTGCCACGAACAAGTCAAGTACATCGCCGGCGAATTCAAAGACGCCACCAACGCCCTCTACCTGGGCCGGGGTTACAACTTCCCGGTGGCCCTGGAGGGCGCCCTGAAACTGAAAGAGATTTCTTACATACACGCCGAAGGTTATCCGGCCGCCGAAATGAAACACGGGCCGATCGCGCTGATCGACGAGAACATGCCGGTGTTCGTCATCGCCACCAACCAAAGCGCCATGGAAAAAATTGCCTCCAACATTCAGGAGGTAAAAGCCCGCAAAGGAGTCGTCATCGCAGTGGTCAACGAAACAGATCAGTACATACGGGAACTGGCCGACTTTTCCATCGAAATTCCGGAAACCATCGAGCCGTTCACGCCCCTGCTCTCCGTCATTCCGCTTCAACTTTTAGCCTATCACATCGCCGTTATGCGCGGTTGCAACGTGGATCAACCACGCAACCTCGCCAAGTCCGTAACGGTCGAATAAACAACCAACACATGAATCAACTGGATCTGTCATACAACACAGAAAGGGAAACCATCCGGCTTCCCGAATACGGACGCACCATTCAGGAAATGCTTGAGCACGCAAAAGCGATTGCCGACCGCGACAAACGCCAGAAAACGGTCGAGTCCATCGTCGCACTCATGAACCTGTTGTACCCAAACACGCGCGGCATCGAAGACTACCGCGAGCGGTTGTGGAACCACGTGTTCGCCATTGCCGGCGCCGACCTCGACGTGACCCCGCCCGGCGGCATCAACGTGCGCAAGGAACAAGGGCCCGTCAAACCCGAAACACTGCCTTACCCGGAAACCAATATGCGGCTCCGGCATTACGGCAAAGGCGTGCAACGCCTCATCGCCAAAGCCATCGAAATGCCGGAAGGACCCAAGAAAGAAGGCTTCGTGGAGGTGATCGCCTCCTACATGAAACTGGCCTACAAAACCTGGAGCCGCGAACACTACGTCAGCGACGACATCATCAAAGACGACCTCGAAATCCTGTCCGACGGAAAATTGTCCCTGCACGAAGGCCACAGCTCCCTGGATACGCTCGCGTTCAGCGCCAACAAACGCGAAAAAGAAATGCAGCGCCAGCAAAGCCAGCGCTGGCAAGGCCAGGGAAAAAGCGGCGGAAAAAACCGCAACAAACAACGCCCCCCGGGCAATAATTTCCGGAATACCGGCGGTTTCAAACGCAAAAAATAATCCCCTGCCATGCGCACTTCCCTCCTGTTTCCGGTTATCCTGTGGGCCTCCTCCCTGTCCGCACAGGTAACCCTCCAGATCAATGCCGTGCCGGCCAACACGCCACCCGGCGCAACCCTCTACGTGGCCGGCAATTTCAACACCTGGAACCCCGGAAACCCGGATTATGCGCTCACCCCGCAAGGTGGCGGCCAGTACCGCATCGTGCTGAACCCGGCCCCCGGAACCTTGGAATTCAAATTCACCCGCGGCGCCTGGGCAAGCGTGGAAGGCAACGCCAATGGCCAGTACCGGCCCAACCGAACCCTAACCTATAATGGCCAGCCGATTACCGAAACACTCACCATTCTTTCCTGGGAAGACCTCGGTGGCACCAACAACAGCACCGCAGCACCCAACGTCAGCGTTTTCGACGACGACTTTTACATACCCCAACTGAACCGTACCCGCCGCATCTGGCTTTACCTGCCTCCAGACTACGACACCACCGCCAAACGATACCCGGTGCTGTACATGCATGACGGGCAAAACCTGTTCGACAACAAAACCGCGTTGTTTGGCGAATGGAAAGTCGATGAGTCGCTCAACGACCTGTTCGTCAACGGCAATTACGGCTGTATCGTCGTCGGCATCGACAACGGCGGCGCCAGCCGGCTCGACGAATACTCTCCCTGGGTAAATCCCCAATACGGCGGGGGCGAAGGCGAGGCTTACGTGGCGTTCATCGCCGAGACCCTCAAGCCGCTCATCGACTCCCTGTACCGTACCCTCCCCGGACGCAACAGCACGGGCATCATGGGCAGCAGCATGGGCGGCCTCATTTCCATGTATGCCTTCTCCGAACGCCAGGATGTGTTCAGCCGCGCAGGCATCTTCTCCCCGGCTTTCTGGTTTGCCGGCAACAACTCCGCCAACCACGTGGCCGGCCACCCCAAGGAAGGAGACGCCCGCGTGTACTTCCTCGCCGGCGGTCAGGAGCCGGCGTCGGTGACCCAAAACATGCAGACCGTCGCCAACGCCATGATTACCGCCGGTTTCGGAACCGATGAGCAGTACTTCCTCGTGGAGCCCGACGGCCAGCACAGCGAGTGGTTTTGGGCCCGCGAATTCTCCGATGCCTACGTTTGGCTGTTCCAGGGCGCGGTAAGCAGTACGGCCGAACCGTCCGGCAGCACGGTTACCATTTATCCCAATCCCGTGGTGGGCGACTGGATCCGCCTGGCCTACGACCAGGCGTTGAAAACACGCCAAATGCAACTCTTCGACAGCACCGGCAAGCTGCTGCGGAACACGACACTGACCGGAAACCAGCCCATTTTTGTGGGCGACCTGCAGGCAGGCTATTACCTGTTGCGCATAAAAGAAAATGGCAAGCCCTGGCAGGTGGGGAAGTTTGTGCGGTAGTGGCGGCTCAAGCCTTGATCATTTGCAGGACCTTTTTGTCTTTCGCCATTTGAACGATCATCTGGTAAACACCGGGCGGGATGGCAGATGCATCAATGTCAAATTGTAGTGTTTCTTTAGCCCTGACGGGCATTGCCCGATGGGTGATAACCTTAACGACTTGACCATTGGCGTCGACAATTGCAATTTCCCTGATCTCGGTGTCAAAACTAAATTCAATATTTAATTGGGATTTATGGATTACGGGATTGGGGTTCAGGGAAATTGATTTTATGGTTGGATACACATACGGAATTAAATTCGACATATCCGCAGGCGGCTCAATCGGAACCACCACCAGATTTTCCCGTTCCTCGGCGGTTACTTCTGGAGAAATGGTTATCATTTGTTCTCCCTTGTTATTATACACGGTATTTCCAACCAGATGCCCTTCGTCTACAGTGGCACGCCATACTTTCAGATTGGTATTCCAAACAACTGAAGAATCGACAACCTGAATAATTTTAGCGTCTTCTGCTACTACCCATAGTTCGTCTTCAAACCATTGTAAATGAACGTCTGTCATGGAATCCCCTATGGAGACATACGCTTGATTTATGATTGGCACTCCGTTAGCATTACAATCTGTGTAATTCGGAGGACCAAAATACATAAAGCATGGTCCATCGGGCAAAATCGTCCAGCTACAGAGATTTACCTTCACCCAATCACAACCCCCACCTCTACGGACCATAGTGTACTTCCCTTCGTCATTTAGATCCTGCGCTTGAAAAACAGGAATGTTAGCCACTGAAAAGTAGCACAATAAAAGAATAATCTTTTTCATGTTATGAAATTTTGGCGTTATAAGTTACTACAAAAATACTGATAAATTTTTTAGTCGTTTTATTTTAAGAAACTTTAACACACCCAACTTTTTATAGCCCAAGATGTTGATTATGATATATTTAATCCCCGGATTCTGTATGCCGAACCATTTTACCCGCCTTCTCTCAACAACGCTACCGCCAGCACCCCGGCCGTCTCCGTCCGCAGCCGGGCTGCGCCGAGGCTCACCGCTTCAAATCCGCACGACAGGGCAACGGCCACCTCCTCCGGATCAAAATCGCCCTCCGGCCCAATGGCCACGACTGCGTCGGTTTTCGGCGCTAAAAAAGCGTTCAGATGTCGTTCGGGTTCGCCTTCGGGTATCCAGCCAATGAACCGGCGCGCGGCTTGTTGGGCCCGAATCCATTGGTCAAACGGCGTCAACGGATTGACGAGGGGCAGGTGATCCCGGGCCGATTGTTTCATGGCCGAAACGGCAATTTTTTGCAGCCGGTCCAGGCGCAGGTTTTGCCGCTCCGACCGGCGGCACAGCAGCGGGGTCACTTCACTCACGCCCAGTTCGGTGGCCTTTTCCACAAACCATTCGAGCCGATCGATGTGCTTCGGCGGCGCGATGCCTACATGCAGCCAAAACGGCGGCGCCGGCAAGCCCGGATGTTGTTCCAAAATCCGCAGCATCGCCTGTTTTTTACCGGCTTCCATAAGCTCGGCCGTGAAGCGGTTGCCCCGCCCGTCGGTCAGGTGCAGCACATCGCCCGGCCGGTGGCGCAACACGAGCAGGGCATGCCGGCTCTCCTCCTCGTCGAGTATGGCCAGCCCGTTTTCAATCCTGTTGGTATAAAAAAGTTGCATGATCGATCAGGGTTCAAAAAATGCAGCACTCGACCCCACCCAGTCTTTGCCCATGTTGTACCGCACCCCCACCATGGCGCCCTTGCTCATGCGCACGAGGTTGTTCACCAGACGTGGCCGGGGCCAGCGCTCGTGCCACACCAGCATCATGCGGATCTCGCACTTGGCCGGGTCTTCGGGGTTGGCTGTTTGAATGACCGGCGCGTAGTGCACCTTGCGTTGGAGGATGTACTGGTCGGGGTGCGCCAGGCTGGTGATGTCTTCGCGCGTGACGTCCACCTTCACACCCATCCCGGAAAACGAGAACAGGGGCTTGAGCACCCAGTTTTCCAGGTCGTCGGGTATTGCCGGGAGTTGGTGCACAAAATGCGTCTCCGGCACAAAATCCGATTTCAGGCTGGGCAGGGTGTACTTGCTGATGCGGAAAAACCAGTTGGGGTGTCCCGTCCACTGCACATCCACGGGCTCGGTCATGTTCCACTGCCGGGGCAGGTCGGCGTGCTTGTCCATGTCGTCGAAAATGATCCGGTTGTACAGGCGGCGGATGGGCACCGACACGCCTTTGTCGTTTTTGTAAAAAAGCCGGTCGCCCCGGCGCTCCACCTGGCTGAGGCACACCACCGGGGTGCCGAGGTACTGCCGGGTGCCCCAAAAGTCGATGTTCGTATTCTGCTTTTCGGGTTCAATTTCCAGCAACACCGTCGACGCAGGGTCTTCATCGCCAACGATCACCTGACGCAGGATGTCGATGTACCCGTCGTGGTCCAGCCCGCCAAACAGGTGGTGAAAATCGGCCGGTATGTCGAAATGCTTGCGATACGCCAGCGCCAGCATGTGCTGGTAGGCATACAACGACGGAAAACCCTGCAGTTCGATCAGCATGGGCTTGAGCTCCCCCGATGCATCGCTGCAGATGCCGAAGTCAAGCTGGATGAAATGCGACCGGTCCGGTTCGCCCGGCACATGCAGGTCGGGCGGAATGGCGGCGGCGCTGGCGGCGATAAAACCGGGCGCCGTGATGACGGCGGTGATGTCTTCAACCGCGCGCAACAGTTTGTCCTTGAGGTCGCGGGAAATGAAAACAGGGGTTTCGGCAACGCGGAAGGTGGGCCCACTGCCGAATTCGGTGTTTACCGTGTGCAAAAAGGCTTCATACCGCTCCTTGTTGAACTGCGCGTTGTATTGTTGTCTGAGTCCGGGTATCATGATTTGCAAAGCATTTGAAAACAACGTTCATATTGTTGCGCAATTTTCCGTATTTTTGTAAACCTTTTCATACTGCCCCTGCGCAAAACAACGGATTTCCCCGTTTTTATCATGACCGACCTGAAATCGCTGATCCGAAAAGATAATCTGCCCCGCCACATTGCCATCATCATGGACGGAAACGGCCGCTGGGCCAAGCAAAAAGGCATGCCCCGCCTCCTCGGCCACCGCAACGGCGTGCGCAGTGTGCGCGAGGTGACGGAGGCCTGCGGAGAAGTCGGTGTCGAATACCTGACGCTCTACGCATTCAGCACCGAAAACTGGAGCCGACCGGCCGCCGAGGTGTCGGCACTGATGGCCCTTTTGGTGGATACCATCCGCAGCGAGGTGGACGAGCTGCACCGCAAAAATGTTCGCCTGCTCGCCATCGGCGACATCGAGGCGCTGCCGCGCGCCAGCTACGAGGCCCTGGCAGCGGCCATGGCCAAAACCCAGTTCAACACCGGCCTGACGCTCGTGCTCGCCCTCAACTATTCGGCCAAATGGGAAATCCTGAACGCTGCGCGCCAGCTCGCCGAAAAGGCCCGCCAGGGTTTGCTCAACCCGGCAGACATCAACGAGTCTGTTTTTGAAGACGCCCTCAGCACGCGCGGCATCCCCGACCCCGAACTGCTCATTCGCACCAGCGGCGAAACGCGCATTTCGAACTTCCTGCTGTGGCAGATCGCTTATGCAGAGCTGTATTTTACGCCGGTTTTCTGGCCCGACTTCCGGAAAAAGGACCTGTTTGAGGCCATCATCAGCTACCAACGACGCGAGCGCCGGTTCGGCATGATCAGCGAGCAGATCGCCTGACGCCGCTAGGCCACTACCCGGGCCACCAGCCCGGCACGCTCCGCGATCAGTCGTTCCAGCGCCTCACGGCCCACCCTGCCGGCATGCAGGGTGCAGGCCACAGCCGACAAGCCGTTCAGGTACCGCTCCAGAAACAATCCCAGCAAGGGTGCAATGGCGAGGGCCGCCCAGGGCCACGGTTGGGGCAGCCAGATCGAGGTCAGACGGTACAGGCCCCACATGGCCAGGGGAAAAAAAACGATGCCCATCAGCAATTTCACCGTGGAACTGTAACCGACGTACAATCCGGAGGCGCGGTTGATCGCCCAGGGAAAAAAACAGGGCAGAAACCAGATGAACGCCGCCGCCAGCGCCAAAGGGGCGCCCAACAGCAACAAAACAACCGACAGCCATATCGGCGTAGCAGCGGCTGCCCGGGCCACGCCGGCATCGCGAATACCGTAGCCCCTCAGCTTTTGAAAATACGCGGAGACGTCGGCCCGCAAAGCGTCGTCGTTCAGCCAGTCGTTCAGGCGCGCGCGTTCGAGCTGGAACGCCGATTTCCAGGGCCGGCGCCCGGGGTGGTGGATCAACCGCTCTATGCGATGGAGGAATTGCTCCCCGGCAGCGTCGCGCGCATGCAGGGAAAGCTGGGTCAGGCGCTGGTGCAGGGTATCAAGCAGGTGGCTGATGGCGCGGTTGGGGTTCTGCTCGTAGCGCTCCCGCCAGTCGGCTATTCGCAAAGGCTCGCCGGCACAAACGGCCGTGCGGCTGCGAAACAGGTTGGGATGGTCGTAGGTGAGCCCCACGGGAATGATTTTGAGATCCAGCTGCCAGTTGTTGCGCACCTCGGCGCCGAAGGCAATGCGCGCGATGCCCGACTTGAGCGGGGAGCTTACGTAGCGGTGCATCCAGCTGGCGCCCTCCGGCGCAATAAAAAGCACGCCGTTTTTTTCCAGGTGAAGGTACGATTGGTCAAACGCGTGGTCGTTGTTGCGCTTTTCCCCCGGGCGCATATCCTCCTGCCGCTTCACCGGTATGCAAAACAGCGTTCGAAAAAACCAGTTGGTGAACGGGGTGCGGAACAAGCCGTAATTGGCCAGAAAATACATCTCCTGTCGAACCTGCAACCCCGTGTTTAAAACGTCCATCAGCGTACTCGGGTGGTTTACGGCAACAAACGCGGGGCCGTCGAATCGGAAGTGCTCGCGGCCCAATACCAGGCGTTCGCGGAAATAGACCGGCAGGGAAGCCGCAGTGAGCAACCGAAAAAAACCGTAAACGAAGCGCAAGACAGGGTGCAGGGGGGCGTTTTTCATGGGCGCCAAAGTTACGGCACCACCGTCACATCCCCGCTGTAATCCACCGCCACCCCGTCTACAAACCGCACCCGCGCCACATACGTGAACACGCCGAACACCGGTTCCCCTTTGTAGGTGCCGTCCCAGCCCAGGTTGGGCTCGTTGAGCGGAAGGTCGGCGCCCTCAAAGATCAGTTCACCCCAGCGGTCGTACACCTGCACCAACTCGATGCTTTCGGCGGCCGGTCCGCTGAAAACGGTGAAATGATCGTTCGGGTACAAAGCCCCCCCGGGGTAAAAGACGTTGGGAATGTACACCGGGCGTTCGAGGTTGACGCGCACAAACACCGTGTCGGTTGCCGTGCAGCCCGTTTCATCGGTGACCTGCACCACATACGCCTGGCTCTGAATGGCGGTGATGAGCGGTTCGTTGTCGGTAGCGTCGCTCAGCCCCAGCGGAGGCGTCCACAGGAAAGACACCGGCCTGCCGAAGGGCAGCGTGAGGGTCTGGGTGCGCACCGTGAAGCCGAGGTTCACGGTGGTGTCTGCCGGCTGCGCGTCGACCACCAACGGAGGGGGTTGCAGAATACTGGCAAAAACAGAGTCCGTGCAACCGTTGGCGTCGCGGATGAGGGCCCAATAGTCGCCTGCCGGCAGGTCGCTCAACTGGCCGCCGGGAAAAAAATTGATGCCGTCGGGGCTGAACGCATACGGCGGTACGCCGCCGGCGCCCGCCACCTCAATGCTGCCGGTGGGGATGCCGTTGCACAGCAAGTCTGTTTTGCCGAGCAGGTCAATGATCAGGTCGGGGGGTTCCACAATAAAAACGCCGCCGGTGATGGAGCACCCGTTGGCGTCGCTGGTGGTCACATCGTACTGGCCGGGCGCCAGGCCGGTGGCCTCCTGTTCCGATTGACCGTCGCTCCACTGGTAGGTGAAGCCGCCCACGCCGCCGCCGGTATTGGCGAAGGCCATGCCGTTGGCCGCGCTGAAGCAGGTCACATGCACAGTGTCCATACTGAGGGTCACGGGCGGGTTATCGGGCACCGTCACCACATAGGTGCCCTTGCACAGCTCGCCATCAAGGCCGAGAATGGTGTAGGTGCCGGCGGAGAAGCCGCCCATGGTGTTCATGGGTACGAACCCGTTGCCGTCCTGCCAGTCGAACAGGAACGTAGGGGTTCCGTTGGTAACGGTGAGCGCGACAACGCCGTTGTCCTGCCCGGTACACAGCGGCGGGGTGATGTCGGGCGCTACCGTCAGTTCCTTTTCCTTGACTTCCACGTTGATTTCCGTTTCGCAGTTGTTGGCATCGCGGATGACGAGGTTATATATGCCCACGGGCAGGCTGTCGAGCGAATTTTCGGTGGTGAATGGCCCGCCCTCCCAGCTGAACAGGTAGGCAGGGGTGCCCTCCCGGATGTTGACGATCTCGATGGTGCCGTTGGTGCCGCCGTTGCAGTCGGGCGTGGCGATCACCGTGTCCACTTTTACATCGGGGAAAATGACCACGTTCTGGATATCGGTCACCTTGCAGCCCAGGTCGGTCTCCACGGTCAGCACGACGGGCAACGTGCCCGGGGTGTTGAACTGCACCACGTGCGGGCCTGGGCCGGTG
Source organism: Saprospiraceae bacterium (assembly GCA_033764075.1). GTDB lineage: Bacteria > Bacteroidota > Bacteroidia > Chitinophagales > Saprospiraceae > M3007. Next base: position 32,236 of record JANRJH010000031.1, read on the forward strand.
GCGGTCTGGGGCTGGGCATCGGCGCCAAAGCTCCAGCGCCATTGCGTGATCTGGCCCAGGGGAAACACGGAGGCGTCGACCACCTGCACGGGTGTGCCCAGGCAAACGGCCGGCGGCAGGGTGGTAAACTGGGCGGTAGGGCCGAGAAATGTGCCACTGCCACTAAATTCGATGGAAAAGCCGTTGCCGGTGGCAGAAAAGTTGTTCACGACGAGCGCATACGACTCGCCGGCCACCATGGGCATGGGCGACAGCCACGCGTTGTCGCCGGGGTCCGAACAGCCGGCATCCTCGCTGGTGTCGTTTTCGCCGGGTCGCAGTCCGGTGGGGCCCATGCAAGGGCTGGGAAACTGAAAGTCGCCCGAAGCCATACAGCGCACGATCTCCTTGCCAGCGCAGTTGCCGATGCCGTTGGGCAGGCGGTACACGACGAAGTCCAGGTCGTCGGGCGCGTTCAGCGGGGTCAGGGTGAACTCCAGGGTACCGGACTGGTCGCAGGTCCACACGAACCAGGTGGAGTTGGATTCGTTGCCGACCGGCGCGCCGTTGAAAAAGCAGGTGGCGTCGTCCAGCTCCGAACCGTCGAAGCCGAAACCGCTGACACTTTGCACGACGAAGGGCGACTTGTCGCACAGGATGGCCGCATCCGGGCAGTCGGACTGCGGTTCCTGGGGGGCGTTGTAGTTGTTGACGCAGAGTTGGAAGGTGCCTTGCGCACCGCCGGCGCCCTGCACGCGGATGAGGTAGGTGGAACCGACGAAAAGACCGCCCTGGTACGCCTCGGCGACATTGGTGCCCGGCGGGGCGCTCTGGCATTCGAGTTGGTTGATGGTGCCGGCACAGGTGCCCAGGTACAGCGCCACTTGCGGATTGGAGAGCGTGCCGCCTGCCGAAGTGGCGGTGTTGCCCCGCACGGTGATGGTCACGTCGGTCGCCTGGGCCACAAAGCTAAACCACACGTCGCCCTGGGTAGTGGCGCCGAAACAGGTGGCCGGCCCAAACGCAGAAGGGGTGGCGCCGGCATTGGTGAACTGCCCCACACTGCTGCAGTAGTTGGCGACCTTGGGCAGCTGAATGGCGCCCGTGCATTCGTCGTTCAGCGGTTGGGTCCGGGCAGTCAGGATGGCCGAAACGATCAGGACGGCAGTGAACAGTAGTTTTTTGATCATGGCTGGTTACTCGTGTAGAAAATACAGGGACACCGCAAGGAGGGATTACTTACCATTAGACGCCAAAACAAGGTAAAATGTTGGCCGGGACTATTGTCAAATTTTTCTTAAAATGGCAAAAACCGTACTTTTAACCCATGATACGCCTCCTGCCCAACACCCTGACCCTCGCCAACCTGTTCTGCGGCTGCTGCGCCGTGTTGTTTATCCTGAACGGACGGGTGCCCGAAGCGGCGCTCTTCACGCTGGGCAGTTTTGCGCTGGACTACGCCGACGGGCTGGCGGCCCGCGCCCTGGGCGTGGCCTCCCCGCTGGGCAAAGAACTGGACTCGCTGGCCGACGTGATCAGCTTCGGATTCGTGCCCGGCGCCCTGTTTTACCACATGCTGGTTCAGGTGGCATGTCCGGACGCCTGGGAACTGTACCCGCCCAACAACATCCGGCCGGCCATTTGCACCACCGCCCTGCCGGCGTTTGTCCTTTCGGCCTTCGCAGCCCTGCGCCTGGGCCGATTCAACCTCGACACCCGGCAGGCGCACTACTTCATCGGCCTCACCACGCCGGCCACCACCGTATTCGTGCTCGGCCTGGCGCTGGCCTCCGGGCACAACCGCTTCGGCATCAACGCTGTGCTGTTGCACGTTCCGGTGCTGTACGCGCTGATCGCCCTGCTCTGCGTGCTGATGAACGCCGAACTGCCCCTGTTCGGGCTCAAATTCAGCGGGCGGTCGTGGTGGCGGGCGCCGGCGTTTTTGGCCCTTTTCGTGCTGCTTGTGTACCCGCTGCGTGAGCTGGCGCTGTGCGCGGTGGTGGTGGTGTACGTACTGGCGTCGGTCTTCTGGTCGGGCGCCGTGGTGGAGGAAGGGTGACTGGTGACATTTTGCGGGCTGCCGGCCTGGCCCTGCTGTTTTTTGCTCTTTTTGGCTGCAAAAAAGAGATGTATGTTTTTGAAGAGGGGATAGCTAATGGCTATGGGTATGAGATTAGTATTGACGAAGCAAGGAACCATTTTCAACAACTTCAGGCGTCGCCACCCTCCTTGACATTCCGGTTACCAAACCGGAATTGGATTGTTCGCTCCCACAATTGTATTGGGCGTGTATGTTTTTCGATGTCATAGCCACCAACCTTTTTTCGGACACCCCCAACGCTCCGGAGGTTCCCCTGCCCTACGGATTAGGTGAGAAGTTGTTCGACAAGTGGCTTGATATCGTCGCTGAGTATAAACTGGACAAGCTGGCCGCCCAATGGCTGATTACACATCGGGATCTGATCGACGAAATACACAGCCAACTCCCGACCGGCAATGAACCGACACCCACCAGCCCCGATCCGGACGATCCCAATCCAGAAGTACCGGTTGACATGAAAGAACTTATCGAATTCTGCGCCGAAGTAGGGTTGAATCAGGAGCAGTGGCGGTATTTGCTGGAGAATCCCGGTTTTCTGGAGGCGATGAAAGAGGTGTTTCATGGCAACTTTAGGGATGAAAAGGCCAAATACGCGGTAAAAAGCACCATTAATCTGCAAATGAACGGGTGGTTTGACAAAGCCGACTGGACGGAGGCGGAGTTGGAGGACGTGCTGGCGAATGAGTTTAAGCCCAGCATCTTACACGAGCATTATATCAGGGTCGTACAGGAGTACATTATTTTGCGCTACACCGATCCCCGGTTCAAGGACCCATGTGATACGTGGTGCACTACCAAGGCATGGGTACAAGTAATGTACAATGTTTCTAACGGGGTGATTCACACACTACTTGATATTTGCGGAATAGCACTAGTCGTTGGCGAGTCCTGCGATTTAGCAAATGGGCTAATCTACACAATTGAAGGAGACGGGATAAATGCCACATTTAGCTTTTCTGCAGCCATACCGGTTTTTGGTTGGGCGTCAACTGCCGGGAAATACATAAAAATTGGACTTGAGGTAGCTCCACAAGTTTATAAAGAACTAAAGATTACTTTTGACGGCACAAAGTGTATTTTTTCCCACAACTCCAGTGAGGCATTCCGGGAAATATTGAACATGACCGGTAGTCAGTGGGCTAATTTTCAGGCCCATCATATTATTCCAAAACAGTTGGCAGAACATCCCATTGTCCAAAAAGCAGCACAATCAGGACAATATACGTTCCACATGAATCATGTGAAAAATGGAATACCTTTGCATAATTCCAGGCATTTGGGCAACCATTTACGTTACAATAATGAGATGAACCTAAAACTTAATGAACTGAATAATACATTTCCCAATGCTTATCCATCCGAGATTGCTACTCGAATTGATAGGTTCTTGCATGATTTAAAGTCACATATTTAAAACACTAATTTGCATATTGAAGACTATGCAGATTGGATTAAGAATTACGAATGGTAATCAACTTGGATAATATACAATCGAGACAAATTGTCTCGATTGTATATTGACAACAAAAAATGAATATGTATTATCAAATTTCAGGATTAGGACACCTCGCTAACCAGGTATGGCCCGTGTCGGAGTTGGCAAACCCAAAGCTTCCTACTTTTGAAAATCTTCTTCCCCCGCTAAGTAAGGCACCAGCTGAACAGTTCAAGGTTCATCCTGAGTTTTTACTTCACAAAAGGAATAAACTATCTGATTTTATATCTTCCAGTCATCTATCAGCCAGACACATGTTCATTTGCAGCATAAATGCATGTGAGCTCATTGCTGCATCTAAAACATCTAAATACCAACGTTTCGTTTGCACAGTGAAATACAAGGAGACCGCCCATGAATACGCAATATTGTTTTTTTATGAAGTGCTTTACGATGTGATTGATTTTCAGCGCAGTGCTTTCTACATCCAAAAGCCATACACTTATGCTAATAACCCAGATCGGGCCAGAACACCCGTCGCCATAGATTCCTATGAAAATTACGAAGCGTATAAAGAAAAGGATATTGATATTGGCGTTAAAAAATTGTATTTTATCAATAATCTTTCGTATGATTTTTTTCGGATTGATGTTCCTTCCTTCAGCGGTGTGTACATCTCCGAAAGCCTAAAAAATATATTCGAGCAAAATAATATTTCAGGGTATACACTTTCAGGATTGGATGAAACCGGGGAACTTTCAAAGAGTATTCGATATTAATTTGAAATTGTACCCCAAGTCAATCAACCCGTATTCGACCTGTTTATGTGCAAGCATTTCAAAACGGGCGCTCGAGGTTTCTACATCACTTCCCGAATGAAAGAAGCCATCGAATCGGCGGGCATCATGGGCATCCGCTTTGAGGAGATAGCGTGTTTGGAGCAGGGGGATTTGTAGTGCAACAGTTTGCCCTGAGCAGAATAATTTTGTACTTTTGTCTGGCAGAAAATAAGCAGTCATAATGACAAACCTTGTAATCAAGATCGAACGCCGGGAGGATGTCCGGCTTTTTGAGGAACTCGCTGCTCGTTTAGGGCTCACTTTTTTTAAACTTTCGGATGCCGAAAATCGCCTGCTTTCCCGCAAAGCATTGGTGGCTGCTATGAGCGACGTTGACCCGGAGACCGAAGTTCCCGAGAATTTGATTCTGGAGACGATTGAAGAAATCAGGGCCAACCGCCATGAAGAAAAGCAGGATCAAAATCGTAGTTGATACGAACTGGTGGATCAGTTTTGTTATCAACCAGTTCAAAAGCCGGCTCACTGAGCTATTGATAAACCCGTCCATTCATTTTATTACTTCTCCCGAGCTTCAACGGGAAATTTTTGAGACGCTGGACGCACCCCGGTTGAACAAGTTCATCCGTCAGGATCTAGCCTCCGAGTTCAAGACATACTTCACCCAATTTACGCTCCGCGTTGAGGTGACGTCTTCCGTTTCTGTGTGCCGTGACCCGAAAGACGACTTCTTGCTCGCACTTGCACAAGATGCCCATGCGGATTACCTGATTACTGGAGATGCTGATTTGTTAACCCTTGGTCAGTTTGGTCGAACCAAAATTATGAAACTGTCGGATTTTATCCTTGAGCTTCAACGCCTGACCGTAGAATGAGGTAGGTGCGCTGATGTAGGTGGTAATAAGTTAATAGAACTACAAAATACAGCGGTTCCCGCTTTGGAAATTTTGGATGTCAAATGTGTTGCCTCTGCTGTTTATAATGCCACGCCTACGGCGTTCCAACATCGCTCATTCACCTTGGGCTACAAGAAGACCGCCCTTACAGGGCTTATTGGGACTTCACCCAAACATACAGAAAAAAGCATTGGCGCAAAGCAGGAACCGCCGCGAACAAGCCTACATAAGCCCCGCTAGGGGCGGCCCTCTTGTAGCCTAGGGTGAAACGTGTATGTGTGAACGCCGTAGGCGTGGCATTATAAACAGCGCACGCGGAGAAAGGTAGGGTCAAGTTCGCCTTATTTGATCGCAAATATGGTCAAAGCGGGAACGGCTGTCACCCATCATTTAACGGATGCGCACCAGTGTTTCACTGAGCCATTGGAAACCCCGGAAGGCAAAGTGCCCTATTTGTTCCTGTACCTGAACTTTCCCCGTGACGAAGCGGTTTTCGATTGGCCCAATTGTGTCTTTTTTGACGTGAATGATCCGGACAAAAAGACCTTCACTGTGCCGAATGCAGAGGCATTTCGCGTAGCCGGCAACGGCAAGGTGTTCAAACATCAACGGATGGTGCTTCAAGCCAACCAGCCGGTGTTCGACCTGTTTATGTGCAGGCATTTCAAAACGGGCGCTCGAGGTTCCTACGTCACTTCCCGAATGAAAGAAGCCATCGAATCGGCGGGCATCACGGGCATCCGCTTTGAGGAGATAGCGTGTTTGGGTAAGGGGGATTTGTAGTGCAACAGTTTGCACTGAGCAGAATAATAATCAAAACAATTACGCTCACTCCAGCACCACCTGCCGCACCCAGTTCCTTTTTCCGTCCGTCCCCTCCAGCAGGTACATGCCGGGCGCCAGGGCGCCCACATCCAGGCGCGCGGTCTCGTTTTCCGAGACACAGGCGTGTGTGTGCTCCTGCATCGTTCGTCCGAGCAAGTCGACAAGGCGAAGCGATAATACGGTTCCCTCAAAACCCATCAGGTCGATGTTCAGCACATCACGCGCCGGATTGGGGTAGGCGCTGAAGAGTTGCAGCTTGTCGGGAATACCCGGGGCGTCGGTCGGCGGGTTGAGCACGAAGTCGAAGCGGACGCCGGCGCCGAAGTCCGGATTGAGCGAATGAACGGTGATGGAACTGCCGTTGGGCAGCAGGCGCTGGAAAGTCAGCGCGCCGTTGCCGTTGTTGGGGAAAAACCAGAAAGAAAGCCCGTCCTGTCCGGCGTCGTCGAACTCAAGCGAGTAGCAGCCGGGCGGGAAAGCGAGGTCGTCGTTGTAGGTGGTGTTGGCGGCCAGGTTGTCGCGCTCGATCAGCAAGGCGCCGGAACCGTCTTTTACGCGGTAGGCATAATCGTCGCCGGTGGCGTTGGTACGCACGCGCAGCTGCACGGTCTGGGCGAAGGTGAACTCCTTGGGCGGTGCGTAGGCGCTCTGCGCGCGATCGTTGTCTGCATTGCCGTCGGGTGCCCCGTTCACGCCGGTGATGCGGGCGGTGAACGTGTTGCCGGCTTGCCAGTAATCCACCGCGGGCGACGGCAGGGTCACATCCACCGTGGCCTGGGGCGCCAGGTTGCCGGTCCAGGTGTGCGTTCGCACGTCGCCCGGAGAAACGTAATATTCCAGGGTGATTGCCTGAATGGGCTGTGCGCCGCTGTTTTTTACACGCACCATGGGCGTGTTGCACGCGGGATTGAGCCGGGCGTACTCCACCTGATTCAGGTTGGGCCGCACGATGGCTTCCAGCGAGGCGTCTACCTGCGCCGTGTAGGGGCCGTAGCTGACGAGCAGGTTGTTCACCAGATAGTTGGCGGCGGTCATGTCGGGTCCGTTCACGCCATAATCGATCTCCACGGTTTGGCCGGGCTGCGCGATGCCGTCGAGCGAAAACGAATGCACATCGGTGGCCATGCCCGGGCACCAGCCCGCGCGGTCGAATATCCAGGTGCCCCCTTGTGGGTAGATGGGGTTGAAGCTGCACGCCTTCCACACGTTGTAGGTGAACTCCTGCGGGCCGCCGTTGATGTTGATGTAGTGTTCGCGCGGTTCAAATTCGCCGTTTTGTTCGTGGCCGGTGATGGCCGACCGGATTTTGAAATGCGCGGCATCGGCACGCAGCGGCACCTGGCGCGGCTCGAAGCGCCTGTCGGACTGTATCTCGGCAAATCCACCGCGCGCCTGGGGCCAGATGGGCTGGATGTCGAGCACCGGGCGTTCCGGCGTTCCGGTGATGTACCAGAACTGGATGTCGAGCTCCTCCTGAAATTCGCCGCCAAACTCGATCGACATACGCCGTTTGCCTTTGAGCACAGGCGCGAAGTCGGTCACGTCAAACGTGAACGTTTTGCCGTTCTGTCCCAGGTCGAGTCCGTTGCCGTAGGGGGTCACGAGGGACAACAGTTCGAACCGGGCTTCGCGTTTGGTGTAGTGCACCAGCGGTTCGATCTGAATGGTTCCGTCGGCAGGCGCGGCGATCGAGTCCACCTGAACACCCGACTCATCGAACACCGGACGCTGACCGGCAGGGTACACAAACTGGGTATCCACGGGCGTCAGCGTGGTACCGGCCACACCATACTGCACGACCTGATGCAGGGGGCTGGCGGCGGAGTCGAGCACGGCGACCGTCAGGTCGGCAATGGTATAATCGCCCTGCAGCAAAACCGCGCGGGGCCACAGGTCGGTTTTTGAAAAATTATGAAAGCGACGGCTGCCGCGCACCTGCTCCCAGTGCGGCAACACTACGGCGGCGTGGTTGGCCTTGGCGGATGCGTCGGATGCCACCGTTCCGCTGCCCTCGTTGAGCGGGTAATAGGCGGTGAGGCGGTCGTAAAAGGGGTGGGTGTTGTCCACTTTTTTCGACATCCAGTTTTGAATGGTTGCGGCGTCCAGGGCCTTGTCCCACACCTGCACCTCGTCCAACAGGCCGAAATAGGGATTTTGGCTGGTCAGCGACTTGCCGATTCGGAAGGAACGGATGTCGATGGGCTTGGTTTTTCCGGTGGCCGAATGCCAGAGCTGGCCGTTGAGGAAGATTTTCATCTCTCCGGTGGCGGCATTTTTGGTAAAGGCCCAGTGGTTCCATTTGCCTTCAAAATCGGCAGGCGAAGCGGCCTTGTTGATCCGGTCGTAGCCGGTGCCGTCGTTGCCGCAATCCCAGAACACCTCGCCGTTGCTCCAGGGCAGGTGCACGGTGGCCTGGCGGTTGCCGCCGGCGTCTTTGCCCTCCAGCAAGTGGGTGGCGGCGGGCAGTGCAGCGGCATTGCCAAAGGCCCAGAAGGAAATGGTGATTTCGTTTTGCACGGACTGAAAAGCGGACGCCGGCACGTCCATCGCGCAGGCGCCGTCAAACAACAGGGTGTTTTCGGGGCTACCGGGCGAAGAGACCAGTCCAATGGTGCTGACCGGCGCCTCGAAAAATCGGAAAACGGGCGCATCCGAGGCCTCGGGCGTGGTAAAGGAGATGTCCAACAGCACATTTACGCCCGTCCAGGCAAACGGTTGGTAGAACGGAAACAGCACGTCGCCGCCGGCACTGAAGTCGGTGTTCCGGTGGTATACCTCCAGCAGGCCCGTCTCGTCGGGCAGGTCGCCCACCATCGACTGTGTGGTGTTTTTCAAACGGATCTTAAAAAAGCCGACCGTGCCACCGGCCTGTTCGAGGCCCAGGCGCAGGCCGTAAACCGGGCCCGTGGCCAGCCCGCCGCCGAGCAGGGCGGCTGCCGGCAGGATCGCCTGGTAACGGAAGGTTTTGCCGTTCGGCGCCAGGGCGGCATCGGGCCCGGGGCCCGTAAAAACAGCTTCCGACGCGTTGCTGCCGGGCGCCAGTTGGGCCTGGTGTTGGGTAAACCGGACGTAGTTGTACGTCGGCGTCAGGCTGTACGGGAAACTGGCGCCGGAAAAGTTCGAGATGACGTAGTTGGGCGACTCGGTGCGCGTAGAGTCCGTGCGCGTCGGGTCGGTGATAAAAGTATTGCAGCTGTAGTCCCACTCCCAGCAACCGGGACCGCCGCTACCGCTGCCCACGGCGGCGCCATGGCAGCGCATGTTGTAAATCATGAGAATCTTGCGGTAGGTCTGCCCGGGATTGTCCGGGAAGTCAAAGGTGTCGGCCCGATGGTTGTCGGCCCAGGTAAAGGTTTGGACCTTGAGGGTGTCCTGGGCGTTGGCGTGGATACCGAAGAGGCAGGCGAGCAGGCAGAGCGGTAACAGTTTTTTCGACATAGAGCAGTTTTATCCAATAAGCAGAACCAGTAAAGGTCGGAAATTATTCTTTGTTCTCCATCCGGCTCACTGCCAGCATCTCCCGGAACGTCTTTTGCATGCCCTCCACCGATCCGTCGAGGAAGATGACGTTTCCTTTTCCGTTTTCGGAGAAGTGTTTGATCGCCTCGGTCCACATGGAAAACAGGATCACGGACGTGTCGAGGTTGGCCTGGCTCATCTCTTTGGCGGCGTGGCTGAGGCCCTTGGCCACCTCTTCGCGGAACAGGGCCACCGCCTGGCCGCGCATGCGGGCTGCTTCGCGCTCGGCCTCGGCGGCGATCTTGATGGCGTTGCCCTCCGCTTCGGCGCCTTTGGTTTTGGTGATGAGCAGGGCCTGGCCCTCGTTCTCGGCGGCCGCTTTCATGTTGTTCGAAGCCACGATCTTGGCCATGGAGCGCATCACCTCCTCGTCGAAGGTGATGTCGTTGATCTGGAGGTCGATTAGGTGGAAGCCCCACTCCGCCAGCATGTTGTCGATGTTGGCCTTGACGGCCTCGGTGATCTCGCGGCGCAGGCTCAGCACCTCCTGCTGGCGCTTGTTGGCCACGAAGGAACGGATGCTGCCTTCGACCACGCGGGTGAGTGCAGACATAAAGTTCTTGTCGTCTACAAACTTGAACGCCACATTTTTGATGGTCTCCTCCCGGGAGTCCATGACCGAAAACAACAGCAGGGCGGTAAAATTCACCGTCGCCTGATCCACCGTAACGGCCTGAAAACCCAGCTCCACCGCGCGGTTCTGGATGGAGATGCGCTTGTTGATCGCCTCGATGAACGGAATGCGGAAGTTAAGGCCCGGGTACAGCGTACGGCTGTACTTGCCGAAGATGGTGGTGACGGCCACCATGCCCTGCTGGACGGTGACAATGCTGAAAAAGACCAGCACGGCGAGAATGACAAGAATGTAAAGGAAGTCCATCGGATGCAGTTGAGTTGTTGTCTATTCCAAAAATGCTAACCGGTTAACGCGCGCCCACGCCCTCTTCCATCAGTTTTCCCAGCCGGTACACATCTTCAAAGGTATTGTACAGCGGCACAGGGGCGAAGCGGATCACGTTGGGCTCGCGCCAGTCGGCCACCACGCCGTGCTCGGCGAGGTAGTCGAACAGCTTGCGTCCGCCGGCGCTGGTGAGCAGGGATATCTGGCAGCCGCGCGCGTCGGGGTCGGTCGGGGTGATGATGCGGTAGTGTTGTTGTCCGGGGTCAACGGTGTTGAGGACAAAGGCCAGAAAGCCGGTCAAAGAAACGCTTTTTTCGCGCAGCCTGTCCATACCCACCTCATCAAAAATGCGCAGGCCGGCCATGTGTGCGGCCATGGCGAAGATCTGTGCGTTGCTGAGCTGCCAGCCGTCGGCGCCGCGCATGGGTACGAAGCCTTTTTCCATGCGGAAGCGCACGGACTCGTCGTGCCCCCACCAGCCGGCGAAGCGCGGCAGTTCCGGGTTGTTGGCGTGGCGTTCGTGCACAAACACGCCGGAGGGGCCGCCGGGGCCGGCGTTGAGGTACTTGTAGCTGCACCACACGGCGAAATCGGGGCCCCAGTCGTGCAGGCGCAGGGGTACGTTGCCGGCCGCGTGCGCCAGGTCGAAGCCTACGCGGGCGCCCTGTGCGTGTCCGGCCTGCGTGATGGCGGCCATGTCGTACAGTTGCCCGGTGTAGTAGTTCACGCCGGCAAACAGCACGAGCGCGGTACGGGGGCCTTCCTCCCCGATGACGCCCAGGATGTCTTCAGTGCGCAGCGTGTCCTCGCCCGGGCGGGGCGCCACCTCCACGATGGCGTCTTCGGGCCGGAACCCGTGGAAACGCACCTGACTCTCCACCGCGTACTGGTCGCTGGGAAACGCACCGGCCTCCATGATGATCTTGAACCGTTCGGGGGTGGGCCGATAGAACGACACCATCATGAGGTGCAGGTTCACGGTGAGTGTGTTCATCACCACCACCTCGTCCTCGTGCGCGCCCACCAGCCGGGCCGTCATGGGCTTGAGGAATTTGTGGTAGTGCATCCACGGCTGCTCGCCCATGAAGTGGCCCTCCACGGCGTACTCTTCCCAGTGGTCCAACTCGCGCACAAGGGCCTTTTTTACCCCTCGCGGACGCAGCCCAAGGGAGTTGCCGCAGCAGTACAACACGTTCGAGCCGTTGTGCTGCGGGAAAAAAAAGCGATCCCGGTAGCCGGCAAGCCCGTCCTGCTGATCCATGCGGCGGGCAAAGGGGAGGGAGAATTCAAAATTCATGGGGGAAAGATAGGAGGTTTTGGGGATTGGGTGGGTGGGGGGATTGGGCCGGGAGGTGCTTCTGGCAGATGGCACACAGATTGAACGGATCGCTGCGCGAACACAGATATTCGCGGATTTTTGCACAAAAAGGGAAAAATCCGTCCTATCCGCGTTCGCGCAGCGATCCGTTCAATCCGCGTGTCATCAATCGAAACGGCGGGGAAAGAATACAAATTTTATGGTTAATCATACCCAAAACGCAGACCCCAAAAGGCATACAGCCAGTTGGTCCGTTTCAGCGAATACAAACAATTGAATGCAGGCTACGCTTTCAACACCCGCAGAAGCGCCTCGTGAATAAACAGCGTCTCTTTCCAAACCTGCCGCGAAGCCAAAATACCCGCCACTGACAATTACCTCAAATACAATGAGAATGCATAACGGTAGGCTTATTTTATTGTCATGTAAAAAAAATAGCTATCTTTTTACACGATAAGCGTCTCGTATAAAATGGTTTTACATGAATGCAGCATGTAGCCGATACCTTGCTGAAAAGCCGGCGGTTCTGGGGTTTGGGGGGAGCTTTTTATCAGCAAGCGCTTTTGGCGGATCGCACACAGATTGAACAGATCGCTGCGCGAACACAGATATTCGCAGATTTTAGCACAAAAAGGAAAAAATCCGTCCTATCCGCGTTCGCGCAGCGATCCGTTCAATCCGCGTGCCATCACGCACGCCCCCCAATCACACCGCCTGGCTAAACAACCGCCCCTCCGGCTGCCGGGCCCAATAGCGCGCGTCGAACGCCAGGCAGATGTTCCGCAGGAACGTACGGCCGGCCGGCGTCACCCGCAGCCGGAAGGGCTCGAGCTCGATGAGCCCGTCGCGCAGCAGGGGCTCCAGGCGGGGCAGGGCCTCCTGCAGGCCGTGGCATTGCTCCTCGGGCCAGGGCCAGGCGGTCTCGAAGCGGGTCATGATGCGCAGGATGTGTTTGCGCAGGCACAGGTCTTCGGCGGAGAGCCGGTGCCCGCGCAACAGCGGCAGCCGGTTTTCCGCCACCGCGTTCTGGTAGTCGGCCACGGTTTTTTCGTTTTGCGCGAAGGCCGTCCAGGTGTCGCCGATGGCCGAGGCGCCCAGCCCCAGCAGCAGGCGCGTGCGGGAGGGCGTGTAACCCATGAAGTTGCGGTGCAACGTGCCGTTGTCCATAGCCTTGCTCAGCGCATCGTGGGGCAGGGCGAAGTGGTCCATGCCGATCTCCCGGTAGCCGAGCTGCGCAAACAGGTCGCGGCCGGTTTCATACAGGAGGCGCTTGGCGGCGCCGGCGGGCAGGTCGGACTCCTCGTAGGCGCGCTGACTCTTTTTAAGCCAGGGCACGTGGGCGTAGCTGTAAAAGGCGATGCGGTCGGGCATGAGCCGCGCCGTGTGGGCGCCGATGCGCGTTATGTGTTCGGGCGTCTGCCGGGGCAGCCCGTAGATGTAGTCGAAATTGACGGATGTGTACCCGATGCGGCGTGCCGTTTCGGTGGCTTGTTCGATGGAGGCGACGGTCTGGCGGCGGTTGACCAGCTGCATGAGCGACTCGTCGAAGTCCTGCACACCGATGCTCACGCGCCGGAACCCCAGGTCGTACAGGGTCTGGAGGTGCTCCGCCGTGGTGCTCCAGGGATGGGCCTCAAAGCTGAAATCGGCGTCCGGCGGCGTCACTGCATCTTTCAAAATGCCCTCCAGGAGAAGCCTCAGGTGTTCCGGACTGAAAAACGTGGGGGTGCCGCCACCCAGGTGCAACTCCCTGATGACGGGCGGGGCGCCCAGGATCGCCCGGTACATGCGCCATTCTCTCAGGACGGCTTGCAGGTAGGGGTGCTCGAGGCGGTGGTTTTTCGTGATGTGCTTGTTGCACCCGCAGTAGGTGCACAGGCTTTCGCAAAAAGGCAGGTGAATGTACAGGCTGATGCCCTTGTCCTTGCGGAACGCGTCCGACACCTCCACCGCCCAGGCGGGTGCGTCAAACGCCGCCTCATCCCAGTACGGGACGGTGGGGTAACTCGTATAGCGCGGCGTGGCGACGTCGTATCGGGCAAGCAGGGTGCGGTCCATAATCTCCGGAAAGAGGGTGAAGAAAAACAAATCGGCCCGTAAAGGTCGGCCCGCAAGGCCCGCCGACACAATGCGGCAGGGCATTGGCGCCGGTGATGCCCGTCAGGGATATGCTCACTGCTTCGCGCCCCGGTCGCTCATGTTGTAGTTGGCGCCCAGGCGCACGAACCGCCGCTGCTGCGGGTTGAAGAGCAGATCGTCGGGCGTACCGGTGGCGTCGAGTCCGGCGTACTCCTTGTTGAACAGGTTTTGCACCTGAAAATAAATGTTGAATTGCGGGCTGAGGAACAGGCGTCCCATCAGGTCCCAGGTGCGGTACACCGGGTAGTCGCGCAGCCGTTGCTGTCCGTAAAAGTCCTGATAAACCACCGATTTGCTGAGGATACCGCGGTTGCGCACGGTAGCGAAGGTGAACTGGAACTTGCCCCGTCGCCACGAGGCCCGCACCTGCGACGTCCAGCCCGGCATGTTGCGCACCTGATCGGTGGAGGGGAGGCCGTACCCGAACCACTCCTGGCCCCGGGTGTACTGGAACAGCACTTCACCTTTGAACGCCAGAACATGTTCATTGACACCCACGTTGAGGTCGCGCAGCACAAACCACTGCTGTACACCCCAGTTTTCCAGCGCCAGCCCGGGCGCCTGTTGGTAGCCGTACAGCCAGGTGAGGTCCAGCTCAGGGTCGTTGACCAGGTAGCCGTTGCGCGTCAGGTGGTAGGCTCGCTGGTAGTATCCCAGGGTGGTCGACTCCAGCCACATCCTGCGCAGCCGAAGGCCCAGCTCGCCGGCGTCCACGCGTTCGGTCTGCCCGCCGGGGTTGGAAGACCACAGGTCGACTTTCGGATCACCCTCCACGATGCGGAAGCGGTTGATGGTTTCGTACAAGGCCGGTCGTCTGAAACCGGATGCAGCGTTGGCGTACACGCTCCAGGCGCTGTCGATCCGAACCTGTACGCCCAACCGGGGGGCGAACTGGGGGCCATAGTCGGGCGACAGGTTCAGGCCTGTGCCGCCGATGATCGTGAGGCGGTTGAAACGCCAGTGCAGGTGGGCAAACAGGTTGGCGTCGATCGCTCCGGTAATTTGGGGCACGAAAGGCTCCGTTTCCGGAGGGGGCGGATCTCCGAGAATCGACAGGTTTACCGGCCGCCGCTGGTAATTCAGGAGCGGGTAGGAGAACGCCGTGTTGACCTGCCCGCCAAAATCCAGAAAGCCCCGCTGGGCAATGCTGGTGTGGAAGGTTACGTCGGCACGGGCGTCGAAGCCGTTGGCCACTAGGTGGCGCTGACCGGAGGCCAGGTTATCGAAAATGGACTGCCGGAGTTGCGGCCACTGATTCGGCGGCGTTTTTTGCGATTGCACGTAATAGGCGGCCGAGCTCAGGCGGTCGAACACCAGGGTGTTGGTAGATGCCTCGTCAATCCGGTAGCGCACAGCGGAGAAGGTCCAGTAGGCCTTGCGCTTTTTTTTAATGCGTTCAAAGCCCAGGGAAAAGGACTCGATGCGTTCGCCGATGCGGTTCGAAGGGTTTGAGTACCCGATGGCGACCGGATTGAGCCCCAGGGCCGTGTGATCGAACCGGGCCATGAGGTTGTAGTTAAAGGTAAGCCCGTGCCATTTGAAGGCAAAGCCGAACAAGCGGCTTTCATGGCCCACCGGCGCGGGTGTGCCGTCCTCCGGAAAAACCGGGCTGTAGTTTGGGTTGCTCCGGTACAGGCCGGTGTCCAGCCCGTACTGGAGGTAATAGTTAGGATTGTACAGGTCTTTGTCGTAAAAAATGTCTGTTCTCTCCCGCACCGTGCTGCTGCCGAACATGCTGTATCGAAACACATTCTTGTCGCGTCCGAGCTTGCCGCCGAAGCTCAAATCCAGCCCGTTGGTGCCGAAATTGCCGAAATACAGCTCCGCCTTGGTAAAAATCGGCCTTTCGGTTTCCTTCAGCACGATGTTAATCACCCCTGCACAAGCGTCGTTTCCCCACACCGCCGATGCCGGCCCGAAGTAAAACTCGATGCGTTTGGCCTGGCGCACCGGGAGTTGTGCGCCAATGGGCATACCCGGCGCCCCGGAGGGCTTCACCGGCACGTCGTTGACCAGGATGCGCATGTGCTGGTTGCCGGGAAGCCCCCGGACCATGAAGGTTTCGCCCTCTAGGGCGTTGCCGGGCTGCGAAACGCGAATACCGGGAACAGACTTCAGCACGTCACCCAGGGTTACAAATCCGTTGGCCAGAATATCCTCCTCCGTAACCACCCAAACGGTGAAGGGTATGTCATCCGGATTTTCATTGTTGCGGGTCACGCTGCGCACGGTGGCAAAGGACGCATTGGAATACAAGGTGTCGATGTCCGACGTTTCCATGCGTTTCATGGTGATCAGCGGAGTAGTGTCGCGCTGTGCCTGCAGCAATGCCGGACAAACGGCGGCGAAACAGAGCAGGAATACGGATACCCGCAAAATGAAAACCCGGTTATTCATAGGCATTCAATCAACTTCTTTCTCTGCCGAGAGGTGATCGGTCCATCGCTGAACCAGCTTGAACTCACTCAAAAAGGTTCGGGCCAGCACCCGGAGAATGGTGTACACCGGAATGGCGAGTATCATACCGACCACGCCGCCCACCTGAGCTGCCGCCAACGTGACCAAAAAGATTTCAAGGGGATGCGCCTGGACGCTTCTGGAAAAAATGTACGGACCCAGTAAATTATTGTCGATAAACTGCGCAATGGCATAACTGGCCACAATCTTCGCCAGCAAAATAGCCAGGTCGTACAGGGGCAAGTCCAGGTGGGAAGCGATCGTGATGAAACAACTGAACAGGTTCCCCACAAACGGGCCCACGTACGGAACGATGTTGAACAGGCCGCCGATCGCCCCCAGTAATAGCGTGTTCTCCCGGACACCCAACACCCAAAGCAGGGCCGAGACGACCAGGCTGAACGACGACAGTTGAACGATCAGGCCGCCGAAATAATTGGTCAGCGCCGTGCTCGAGTCCCGCACCGCCTGTTGCACCTTGTCCTCGTACTCGTTGGGCACAAAGGCGTGCAATATGTCTGTGAACAACGTACTGTCCTGCAGGAAAAAAAAGAGGATGAACGTCACGGCGGCCATGGCGATGATCATATCCCCCGCCGTCGATATAAACATTCCCAACAGACTGCCGATTTGCTCGGGACCGAACCACCGCACGAGGGTTTGCTGCGCACGCTGGGCCAGCGTTTCGTCCGACTTCAACAAACCGTATCGGTGCAGGTTGATGTCCAGCATTTCAAAAGGTTCCTCCAGCTTTTGCCCTATGGCGGCATAGTCGATGTTGGCCAGGTTATTCGCCTGACGGGCAATGGTGGGTACAAAAAGGAGGAGCCCCCCCAGGAAAACAAGGTAAAAAAACGCGATGGTCAGGATCGCAGCGCCGGTCTGACCGATGTGAAAACGCCGGAACCGCACCCGCCGCCGCAGAAAAACCGCCACCGGACGGCCCAGGAGGGAAAGCACCCAGGCCATCAGCAGGTACGACACTATCGTGCTGAAATAGTAGCAGAGGGCCCCCAGCAAGGCCAGCCCAAGGACCAAAAATACGTTCTGCTGAAAGAAGGATCTCATGCGTCAGTAATTTCGGATGTCGGCCCCCCAGGCCAGTTTTTCCCGGATGGTGTTCAAAAACGTGATGTTTTCCATAACGACCAGTTTGACGGTAAAGTCGTTTTTCCGCACCGCCAGTTGTTGTTGGGCGGTGATCAACTCGAAGCGCGAATCGAGGGTGCAAATAAAGTTGTCGCCGCGCCCTTCGATCTCGAAGGAGATCACCGATTCGTCGGACAACACGATGGGTCGCACATTCAGGTTGTGCGGAGCGACCGGTGTCAGCACAAAATTGGCCGAGTCCGGCAGGATCACCGGTCCCCCGCAACTGAGCGAATAGCCGGTGCTTCCGGTCGGGGTAGCCAGGATGATGCCGTCGGCCCAATAGGAGTTCAGGTAGTCGCCGTTCAAAAAGGTATGCACGGTGATCATAGACGAGGTGTCGCGCTTGAGCAAGGTACAGTCGTTCAGCGCCACCGGCATGTCGCCGAACAACGACGGATGGCTTTCCAGGTAAAGGGTGGTGCGCTCTTCAATCCGGTACTGCCCGCGACGCAGCTTCTGAATGGCGTCTCGGATAAAAATTTTTTCCACACTGGCCAGAAAACCCATACGCCCCAAGTTGATGCCCAACAGGGGAACGCCGGCGTTGCGCACCAGCAATAACGCCTGCAACATGGTGCCGTCGCCGCCCAACACCACGACAAAATCGATCCGCCGGTTCCGGAATGCCTGGTGATCATCAAACGGTTGTACCGGTTCGTTGAACGTAACGAGGTCCTGGATCAATTCCAGATAAGGCGTATACACCGAGACCTGCAAGCCTTCCGCTTGCATCGCATCAAAAAGCCCCTGTACGTACGGGAGATCTTTTTCCTTAAAAAGTTTGCCAAAAACGACGACCTGCATATGGAGATCGGGGTTAAAATTTGCAGCAAGGTAAGTACCTTCGTGCGTTATTCGGTATCCTTGAACCGATCTATTCTGTATGGAAAATCCTTTCAGGTCCATTTTTAACCATCCGTTCATTCAACAGGCAGCGCGGTGGTGGAAGGAGTGGACTGCCCCCCTCCGGGCAATACTGGCCGACGCATGGGCGTTTGCCGATCCTGTACTCCAACCGGTTTACCAGGCGTGGGCATGGCTCACCGCCCCACTCCGGCGCGCCTGGAGCACATTCGCCGCGCGCTACCCCAACCCGGCCTGGGCGTTGGGGTGGCTGGGCGCTTTCCTCAAATGGGGCTTCCTCGTCCTGATGTTTCTCGTATTCCTCGTCTGGATCGGCGCCTTTGGCCACATCCCGGGCCGCACCGAGCTGAAAAACATCGAGACCGCCAACGCCACGGAAGTGTACACGGCAGACAGCGTGCTCATCGGCAAATTTTACATCGAAAACCGCACGGCCATCGGCCTGGACAAGGTGTCGCCCCACGTCATCAACGCGCTGATCGCTACCGAAGACCGGCGCTTTTTCGAACACAGCGGCATCGACCTGTATTCCTGGGGGCGCGTGCTCTACGGCATGGCCACCGGAAAGGAGTCCATGGGCGGCGGCTCTACCCTCAGCCAACAACTCGCCAAAAACCTTTACCCGCGCCAAAAACACCGCGTTCTGGGCCTGTACATCTCCCCGGTCAGCCTGCTGATCAACAAAATCAGGGAGTACCTGATCTCCGTCCGGCTCGAAAGCATCTATTCCAAAGAGGAACTCCTGGGGCTGTACCTGAACACCGTGCCGTTCGGCGGCGACCTGTTCGGCATCAGCGTGGCTGCTAAACAATACTTCAATAAAAAGGCCAAAGACCTCAGCCCCGATCAGGCAGCCACCCTCATCGGCATGCTCAAAGCAACCACCTACTACAACCCCAACCGAAACCCGGAAAACGCCCAAAAAAGACGCAACGTCGTGCTCCGCCAAATGGTCAAAAACGGTCACCTCACCGAAAAAGAATTCAACGACCTGAGCGTAAAACCCGTAGGCGCCAAACGGTACTCCAGTGACGGCAACAACGAAGGGATGGGCACTTACTTCCGGGAGCACCTCCGCACCGACATCATGCCCCAGCTCCTCAAAAAAATCGGGCAGGAGGACGGCAACACCTACAACCTCTACACCGACGGGCTTAAAATATACACCACCCTGAACTCCAAAATGCAACAATACGCAGAGGAGGCCGTGGAAGAACATATGTCGAAATTGCAAAAACAATTCGACGACCACTGGAAAAACG
The DNA here is from genome assembly GCA_033764075.1 of Saprospiraceae bacterium. Lineage (GTDB taxonomy): Bacteria > Bacteroidota > Bacteroidia > Chitinophagales > Saprospiraceae > M3007. The sequence goes on from JANRJH010000031.1 coordinate 51,881, forward strand.
CCGGAAAAGAACGCCCCTGGGGCGATGATAAATGGATCGAGGAAACCGTGCGCCGCAGCGACCGCTGGACGACCCTCAAGGAAAGCGGCTGGTCCGACGATTCCATCCGCGCCAACTTCGAAAAACCGGTTTCCATGACCATCTTCTCCTGGAAAAACGGGGGCGCAGAGGTCGACACCCTGCTCAAGCCAATCGACAGCGTGCGCTATTATTTCTGCCTCCTCAACTGCGGCTTTCTTGCCCTCGAACACCAGACCGGGTTCGTGCGCGCCTGGGTGGGCGGCACCAATTTCAGACATTTCAAATACGACCACATCAAAAGCAGCCGACAGGCCGGGTCCACGTTCAAACCCATCGTATACGCCGCCGCCTTGCTCGACAGCGTGAAACCTTGCGACTATATACCCAATCAACTGGTGATGATAAAAGATTGGGAACCACACAACTACAACGATAACTACGGTGGCTGGTACTCGGTGGCCGGCGGGCTCCAGAAGTCCGTCAACGTCATCGCCGCCCAGCTGATCGAAAGAGTGGGCATCCAGAAAACCATCGATCTGGCGCAAAGCATGGGCGTAACCGCCAAATTACCCCGGGAATTCGGCATCAGCCTGGGCGCCTGCGAGGTGTCCCTCTACGATATGATTAAAGTGTACGGCACCATTGCCAACAACGGAAAAAGACCGGAACCGGTGATGGTGCTCAAAGTCACCACCCGCGAAGGCAACGTGCTGTACGACTACAAAAGAGAGCTCGCCAAAAACGCCAAACTTGGCCCACACGTCGCCGCCATGAACCCCGACCAGGCGGCCGTCATGCGCAAGATGATGCAAAACGTGATTGACAGGGGAACCGGCGAAAGGCTTCGCGGCCAGTTCGGCATCACCGGTGATTTTGCCGGAAAAACCGGCACCACCCAAAACCAGGCCGACGGTTGGTTTCTCTGTTTTAACCCGACACTCGTCACCGGCTCCTGGGTAGGCGGCGAAACCCGCGCCGTCCGCTTCCGCTCCATGAACCTCGGTCAGGGCGCCGCCATGGCGCTGCCCATTGTCGGCCATTTCTGGCGGAAAATGCTCCTGGACAAAAAGCTGAGCGCGCTCGTCAACCAAAAATTTGAACCGCTTAAACCGGAAATAGAAGAATTGTTCGGGTGCCCAAGCTGGATCGGCATACACCCCGATACGTTGTACCTTTTTCAACAAGATTCGGTGCTGTTTGACTCGCTCCGTGCACGGAACTTCAGGGCCTTCGACGGCTACCAGAGTCTGCTGCCGGGCGCCGAGGGTGAACCCGCGAGCGGAGAAGGCGACCCCATCCCGACGACCCCGGATCCGGCTGCACCCAAACCCGCAGGACTGGAGCCCAGGCGCGACGAGCCCTTAGAGAAAATGCTGCCGCATAAACCCGGAGAAGGCAAGGGGAACAACAACTAGCGGGCGTCCGAAAATCAAACCTTAACAAATGATGCGCACCGTTTCTATTTTTCGGTCGCTCACCAGTTCCAGCACAAAGGTCTTGCCGTCCAGCATCAAACGCGCACCCTGCTGCGGAATAATCCCCGCTCCGGCCAACACATAGCCGGACAACGTGTGGTAGTCCCCTTCCGGTAACTGCAACTCCGGATAATGATCGTTCAGGTAATCGATCCGCAAACGCCCGGAGAACAGGTACTCGTGCTCCGACACGACCACCTCAATGAACTCCTCCTGGTCGTGCTCGTCGTCGATTTCCCCAAACAACTGCTCCAACGCATCCTCCAGCGTAACAATGCCGGCAATACTGCCATACTCATCCACCACGCACGCCATGCTGCGCCTCGACTGTATGAACTTCTGCATCATCTCGTCCACCGGCAGGGTTTCCGGCACAAATACAATGGGCATAATCATGCTACCGATGGTCGCCGGCTCGCTGAACAACTGCTGGATGTGCACGTACCCCAGCACCTGGTCGACATCGCCTTCGGTCACTAAAATGCGCGACAAACTGCTCTCTATAAACACCTTGCGTAGGTTTTCGATGCTCTCCGAAACATCTATGTGCACAATTTCAGGGCGGGGCGACATGCAGTCTTTTACCCGCACCTGCTTCAGCTGCAACGCGTTCTCCAACAACTCAACCGACACCTCCTCCTCCTGGGGACCCATGGCATTCTGCTGAACGAAATACTCCAGCAAAGCGGCATCTCCCTCGCCTTTCACACTCCCGTACAGGTGAAAGAAAAAGATGCGCAGCAAGACCAGCGCCACCAGTGCCATAACCGTGCCCAACAGCAGCGGGGCAACCCAGCCACGGCCAAATACAAAATACAAGGAGGGCAGGGTCAGCACCGACAACACCGAGGCGCAAACCGTCAGCAGCAAAATGGCCGGAAAGGAATGACCGCCAATGTGTAAAAATGAGGTCCAGCCCCGAAAACGGGTATTCGCAGTGTCCATGGTCAATCCAGTTCTTCGTTTATCCCGCCGGCTTTGATGCTCCCCTTGGGTACCAGGATGCGCCAGTAGGAAAAATCCTGCTCCGCTTCCAGCCCAAAGCCGTAGATCACCTCCTCGGGCTTGGAAATTTTGACAAATTTGTCGGTGTGTATCTTTCGGGTTCTTTCATCCCAGGTCATTTCTTCTGTTTCCAACACCTCTTTTTTTTCCGTCACCAGCACCACACTGTCCCGAACAACCACCAACCCCTTTTCCGCATACCGGAAGGCCGTGCGGGCGGTAAGTGTGCTGCTGATTTGCCCAACCGGCCCCATGAAATCCATCCGGATGCCCTCCGGGAACTCCTGCCGGGGGGTCTCCCGGTCCACAATGTTGAGCAGCACCGGCGCCTGGATACGCACCCTTACCCGCGCACTGTCGGAATACAAAATGTCGACCGTGCGGGCCACTTCCACCGCCGCATCGTCGCGGGTGAATACCTGCGGGCGGTCTTCAGTATCGGTTGATAAACAAGAAAGTATGCCCGAAATGCACAGAAAAAGGAAAATATAACTTCGAGGTCGGTCGTCCATAGCGCAGTGGAAAAGATTCAGGCCATCAACCGGCCCAATGCCAAACGAAATACAATGACGGCCCCCAAAACCACCATCAACAAAACCTGCACCGGCAGGTGAACAAATGCGATCAGGTGCATGCGATCCATCAGGTACATAACCAGGAAAATGGCCGCCAGCATCATCATCAGTCCCGACAAACGATCAAATCCGGGAATGGCGTCAAACGTCGTGTTCCGGCGAACAATGGCCAGGGTTATCACCATGGATGCGATGGGAAGGAGCTGGGACAACACATCGGCGTTCAAAATGTCCCGCCGGCCAAACATAAACTGGTACACCCCGAGCGCCAGGGCAAATATGCCGGGAATACACACCGCATACACTATAACGGTGTACAGATATTTCCACGGTGTCTGCGCTCCCTCACCCCTGCCCAGCCAACCGGCCACCACTGCTGTGAGCGGCACTGTCAGAAAATATCCTGCGGCCGGCAGCGGGTTGTCGCCCACCGCGTCAATCAGTTCGCCTAAAGTCATAATATTTGGGTTCCTGCCTTTATTTCGGCAAATATACGGATGTGGTTGACGGTCAGACGCATTCTTTTTCGATTTTTACGCCATGAGCGATTCCCGGAGCCTGTACGAAGCCATTTGCACCCGGCATTACCTGCCCATCCAGTTCCAGCCCTGGTGGCTCGACGCGGTGTGCACCCGGGGAAGCTGGGACGTGTGCATCGCCACCGACGGCGGTGGAAACCCCACAGGCGTGTTGCCCTACTACCTGACCAAACGGTTCGGTATGCGCGCCATCGTGCAACCGCCCTACACAGCCTACAGCGGACCCTGGCTGCTGTATCCCGACGAACCGGACATGAAACGCCCCGCCGTGTATTCGTTTGAAATAAAAACACTCAACAACCTCATTCGGCAACTGCCAACATGCGCGGTTTACCGGCAGTACTTGCACCCCACAGTTTCCAACTGGTATCCGTTCTACTGGCAAGGATACCGCCAAAGCACCAAATATACTTATATTCTTGAAAATGAATCTATTTTAAATATAGATAGTGTCCTAGGATCAAGCGTTAGAAAGAAAATTAAAAGAAACAAACAAACCGTTAGATTATTTGAAATTGATGATCCGGGCCAAATATCAGCTGTATACCGCCGTTCTACCGCCCGTCTGGGCCTTTCCATTGAAAATGACGAGCCGGTTTTCCATCGATTGTTTTCTGCCTTGAAGCAAAGAAAGCAAGGCGTGCTTTTGGGTCTACGGGAAGCAGATAATCCAGCGATCCTGGCTGCCATGGCCATTGCCTTTGACCAACGCCAGGCTTCCTTTTTATGGTCGGGCAACGCATTCCCGGCGGGTATTAAATATCTGAATTACATGCTTTTCGCCGAATGTTTGCAGTGGTGTGCCGATCGTGGTCTGGCAGCAGACCTCGAGGGCAGTATGCACGAGGGCATGGAGCGCGTACTGCGCTCTTTTGGCGGCGTCCGCACACCCTATTTCCAGGTCAGCAGAATACGTCCCCGGATACTTGAGGCCGGTCTTGTTTTGTTGGGCAAAAGATAAGCGGCCCGGTTACCGCACCATGTGCAGGAATACGTTGGTGAACCAGTTGGCGTCGGACTTGATCAGTGCATCCAGGGTCTGGTTGGCCTTGTTGGAGAACAGACGTATGTCCTTGACCACTTCGGTAAAGGTTTCGGACTCCGGGCACGTGGCCTCCACGTTCGCCACCTCATCCAGCACCTTAAGCATGGGTTCGAGCTCCCGCTTTTTTCGGTGGATCATGATCTGGCGCACCACCGTCCACATGTCTTTTTCTGCATAAAAGTATTCTTTGCGCTCACCGGCTTTGAGTTGTTTGTGCACGAGCCCCCAGTCGAGCAGGGCGCGCAGGTTCATGTTGGCGTTTCCCCTGGAAATATTGAGGCATTCCATGACCTCATCGGCGGTCATCGCTTCGGGTGCGATGAGCAGCAAGGCATGCACTTGGGCCATGGTGCGGTTGATCCCCCATTCACTGGCCATTTTTCCCCAGGATTCGATAAATTTTTGCTTGCCTTCTTCTACCGTCATACTATATTGTGCCACACACAGTTTTTTGAAAACGGGCAACACGTGCCCCCTCGGGTTTTATTTGGATTTGCCAATAAAAAACAACCATTGACCCGGCTGTTTTGTTTTCAAAAACTTCTGAAAATTCAGTTTAACACAAATGAATCAAATTTCCATACAGGTAGCCCGCCTGCTGACCGACACCGCGGCCAACAACCAGGCCCTGGTGCTGGAACTGGTTTCGGGCCAGGGGGCGCCGGCACAGGGGATGTGCGGATACGTGTTCGGCATCGCGGTCTTTACCCACGACCGGGCGATTCGGCTGCGCGCACTCGACGTGCTGGGGCGCATGGCCTCCGAACAGACGGTTCAGGATGCCCGTCGCCTGTACGAGAGCGTGCAATACCATTTTGACGACGCCGCTTTTTTCTCCCGTTGGCGCAATACGGAACTGGATCCGCTGGACGTGTTGCTGGCGTACAAAATGTGCAACTGGCACCGCAAAACGCGTCCGGACACCACATTTGCCGCCATCGCCCACCAATCGCTCAACTTGTCGGCGTACGAGTTGCCCGCGCTGACACCCGGCATCGCCGCGTTCCATTTCGTTCGCTATCTCTGGCTGCCGGCCCACACCGGGTTCGATCTCGACGGCGCATTACCCCATTTACAACAAATGCACCTGGAAAGCATTTACCTGGAAAACAATAAGATACCCCGTTTCCCGGTGGAACTTTTTTCCCTTCCGCACCTGAAAACCCTGAGCATCCGAAAGGGCAAACACCGCCCCCGAAACCCCACCCGGGTGCCCGACAGCGGTTTGTGGGGCAGCGCCTCCCTGGAAAACCTCATCCTGGAAGGCTACCCCCTGGCCGGTGAGGAACACATGGGCCCTTTTCCTGCCCTGCGGGAGGCAGACGTACAGCGCTGCGGCCTGCACAATATGCAGTTCCTGCACCGGTCGCCCCTGCTCGAACGCATCCGCCTGCGTGGAAATCAACTGCGCGAATTGCCGCCGTTCCTGGGAGAACTGACCCATTTGCGGGAACTGGATCTCACCGAAAACCCGTGGCAGGTCCTGAACCTGAACCTGACGGGTCTGGGTGCGCTGGAAAAGTTTCACCTCTCCAAATAACCCGCCGGCTTCAACGGAAGACAAAATTATGCGCACCCTCCACGAACTTGCCCAAACCGCCATCGCACTGCTGCTGCGCGAACCGTTCTATGCACACCTGCTCTCCGGACTCAACAAGGAGGTGGTCGGCCAGGGGCATCCGGTGGACACCCTGGCCGTCAACTATTCCGCCAAAGGATACACGTTGTACGTGAACGAGCAATTTTGGTCTACCGCGCTCACCCGGCCCGAGCACCGCTATGGCGTGCTCAAACACGAACTGTTACACCTTGTTTTCAGGCATTTGATGGTCAAAGAGCCCCACCTGGATCCCATGCTCATGAACATTGCTTTCGACCTGGTCGTCAATCAATACGTGGCGCGCGACCTGCTTCCGGACGAAAGCCTTTTTCTGGACACCTTTCCCGACCTGGGCCTGCTGCCCGGTCAAACGTGGTTCTACTACTACAAGCAACTGGAACCCGTCAAAAAAGGCCAGGAGGGCGCGGAGCCCGATTCCCCCAGCCGGCAAAGCCTGCAAAAGATTCGCGCCGACAGCCATGGCCTGGAGCGCCACCAACCCTGGCAGGTCCACGACAGCCGTTCAGAATTGGACAAAAGTCTGGCCGACAGCCAATTGGACAGCATCCTGCGGAGCGCACACCAGCGGAGCAGCGCACATGCCTGGGGGAGCCTGCCTGCCGATGTGCGTGAACAACTCAGCCAACTGCTGATGCCCGCCGGTAACCGCATCGACTGGCGGCGCACCCTGCGCCTGTTTGCCGGCAGCACAGGAAGGACATACCTCAAGACAACCCTCAAAAGGCCCTCCAAACGCTATGGCACAGTGCCCGGCCACGTGTTGCGCCACAAACAACGCCTTCTGGTAGCCATTGACACCTCGGGCAGCATCGGAGCACCCGAGTTACACACGTTTTTTAGCGAACTCTATTTCCTTTGGCGCGCCGGGGCCGTGATCGATGTAGTGGAGTGCGACACCCACATCCGGAACCGGTTTGCCTATCGCGGACGCATGCCGGCCTCGGCGACCGGACGCGGCGGCACAGATTTCCGCGAACCCATCGCCCTGGCCAATCGCGACAAACCGGACGGGCTCGTTTACTTCACTGACGGGTTCGCACCGACGCCGGATATCCGCTGCCGGGTTCCCATCCTGTGGATACTCACACCTGGCGGCCTGGCCGAAAACCATCCGCAATTTGGCCAACTGCCCGGACGAAAGGTGCGGTTTTCCGGTCTTTGACAAACGCCTCTTCGCGCCATCTGCTTTGGCTCGCCTGTTTGCTTAACCGGCCAGTTCAGGCGCCAGAAACCGCCCCGTCCAGCTGTCCGCACACAACGCCACAACTTCAGGTGTTCCGCTGCACACCACTTGCCCGCCCCGAAAGCCTCCTTCCGGGCCGATGTCCACAATGTGGTCTGCCATTTTGATCACGTCGAGGTTGTGTTCGATAACGACGACGGTGTTGCCCTTGTCCACCAACCGGTTGAGGACAAGCAGGAGCTGGCGGATGTCCTCAAAGTGGAGACCGGTGGTGGGTTCGTCCAGGATGTAAATGGTGCGTCCTGTGTCTTTTTTGGACAGTTCTTCGGCGAGTTTGACGCGCTGGGCTTCCCCCCCGCTGAGGGTGGTAGCCTGTTGGCCAAGGGTAATGTAGCCGAGTCCCACGTCCTCCAGGGTTTTCAGTTTGCGGTAGATGGACGGGATGGGCGCAAAAAATTCGACGGCTTCGCGGATGGTCATGTCCAGCACGTCGCTGATGCTTTTCCCCTTGTAGAGCACTTCGAGGGTTTCGCGGTTGTAGCGGCGGCCCAGGCATCGTTCGCAGGGAACGGACACGTCGGGCAGGAAATTCATTTCGATCACGCGCATACCGCCGCCCTCACACACTTCACAGCGGCCGCCCTTGACGTTGAATGAGAAACGGCCGGGTTTATAGCCCCTGATCCGGGCTTCCGGGGTTTCGGAAAACATCTTACGGATGTCGGCGAACACGTTGGTATAGGTTGCCGGGTTGGAGCGTGGTGTACGCCCAATGGGGCTTTGGTCGATCTCGATCACCTTGTCGAGGTGCTCCAGTCCTTCGATACGCTGATAAGGCAACGGGCGCTTAAGGCTTTTATAGAAGTGGTTTTGGAGGATGGGGTACAGCGTTTCGTTGATGAGACTCGATTTTCCGCTGCCGCTCACGCCGGTAACGCAGATGAAGGAGCCCAGGGGCAGGGAGAGGCTGACCGATTTCAGGTTATGCCCGATTGCGCCCTGAATGTGCAGGTGCAGTCCGTTACCCGGGCGTCGCTGTCCGGGCACAGGCAAGATGCTTCGGCCGGCCAGATAATCGCTGGTGATGCTGCGTTTTTGCACAAAAATGGCGGGGGGGCCTTCATCCACAATTTCGCCGCCGTGCTTTCCGGCGCCCGGCCCCAGGTCTATGAGGTAGTCGGACTCCAACATGATGTCGCGGTCGTGTTCCACCACAAGCACGGTGTTGCCGATGTCGCGCAGTTCTTTGAGTGCCTGTATGAGGCGCTGGTTGTCGCGCTGGTGGAGTCCGATGCTGGGTTCGTCGAGGATGTAGGTGATGCCGGTGAGCTGGGAGCCGATTTGCGTGGCCAGTCGTATGCGCTGGCTTTCACCACCGGAGAGGGTGCGTGCCGGGCGGTTGAGCGACAGGTAATCGAGGCCTACCTGCAACAGAAAGCGAAGGCGGAAGCGGATCTCTTTGAGCACGTCGCGGGCAATGGCTTGCTGGCGTTCGCTCATGCCGGCCTCTACTTGTTCCATGAAGGTATTCAGGCTGGTCAGGTCGAGGTCCGACAGTTCGGCGATGTTCCGGTTGCCGATTTTAAACCACAAACTTTCCTTCTTGAGGCGGGCGCCACTGCATTCGGGGCAAGGGCCCACCGTCATGAACTCTTCGGCCCATTGGCGCACCTTTTCGCTTCCGGTGTCGGTGTACCAGCGCTGGAGCATGTTCACCAGGCCCTCATTGGCGAGGTTATAGCTGAAGTCCTCCCCGTCGCCAAAGCCCATGTCCACCTTAAAAGTTTCATCGCCGCCGTGCAGTATGACGTTGAGGGCCTCCTCCGGAATGTCGCTCACCGGCGTGGCAAACGTAAACTTGTATTTTTTGGCGATGGCGCGCAATTGTTTAAAGGTGTAATTATCGCGCACCTCACCGAGGGGTACGATGGCGGCATCGTTGATGCTTTTACTCCGGTCGGGGATGACGCGGATCATGTCTACTTCATGCACTTCACCCAGCCCTTTGCAATGGGGGCACATGCCGTAAGGAGAGTTAAAGGAGAAGGAGTTGGGCGACGGTTCATCGTAACTGATGCCGCTGACGGGGCACATGAGGTTGCGGGAGTACAGGGCCGGCTCGTTGGTGTCGAGGTTGAGTACCTGCATCAGGCCATCGCTGAGCCGCATGGCGGTATGCACGCTGTCGGCCAGGCGGTTGTGCCCGATATGGTCGGGCGCCAGGCGATCCACCACCACTTCGATGTCGTGAATTTTGTACCGGTCTACCTGCATCCCCGGGGAGAGATCAAGTATCTCGCCGTCGACGCGAATTTTACTGTACCCTTGCTTGCGCACCTGCTCGAAGAGTTCGCGGTAGTGCCCTTTGCGTCCGCGCACCACGGGCGACAGCAGGGCGATGCGGGCCTGAGAGAACCGTTCTTTGATGTTTTCGACCACCTGTTCTTCGGTGTATTTCACCATTTTCTCGCCGGTGGCGTAGGAGTAGGCTTCTCCGGCGCGGGCGAAGAGGAGGCGCAGGAAGTCGTACACCTCTGTGACCGTGCCCACGGTAGAGCGCGGGTTGCGTCCGGTGGTTTTTTGCTCAATGCTGATGACCGGGCTCAGGCCGTTGATCTGCTCCACATCCGGGCGCTCCATTTCACCAATGAACTGGCGGGCATAGCTGGACAGGGTCTCCATAAACCGGCGCTGCCCTTCGGCAAAAACGGTGTCGAATGCCAGCGAACTCTTTCCCGACCCGCTGACGCCGGTGAGCACGACCAGGCGATTGCGCGGGATGCGCACGTCAATGTTCTTCAGGTTGTGCACTCGGGCGCCGATCACTTCAATGGCGCTTTCAGACGCGTTGTCGACCGATAATGGCGATAACGGGCCTTTTACTTCAGGCAAATCGGGTGCGTTTGTCATAAAATACTTAAAACAATGCAAACTCCCGGGGGGTTCGCAAGAAATGCAAAGATACAGCCCCGAATTGTTCTTAATTTTGCGGAATGATAAAACACTTCGTGCTCGCAAACGTCCTGTTGCTTGTCACCTTCGGCTGTTTGGCCCAGGAGGTGCTGATCAATGAGCCGCCCGGCGTGGCCGGGCTGATGGAGCAGTGGGTGCGCACCAACCGGGCCAACGCCCAGGTTGAGGGCTGGCGGGTGCAGCTGGTGTCGAGTACCGACCGCACGCGGGTTGAAGCGGAAAAAGTTCGTTTTTTGCGTTTATACCCCGATGTGCCCGCCGACTGGGTGCACGAAAAACCGTATTACAAACTGCGCGCAGGCGCTTTCCACACCCGGCTGGAGGCTGCTGCATTCCTGCAGACCCTGCACGACGACTTTCCGGGGGCTTACCCCGCCCGGGACCGAAACATTCATCCACGCGATTTTATCCCAAGATAAAGCACCGACATGGCCTCTAAAGGCAACCAGTTCAACATGGGCGACTACGATCGCCTCACCCTGACCGTTTACACGACGCTGGTGGCCATTGGCTGGCTGATGATCAACGCCGTCAATTACAATCCCCAGGAGCCCTACGCATTTATGAGCCTGAGCCACGAGGCGGGCAAACAATTGATGTTCATCATCCTCTGTACGGCGCTGCTCTTCTTATTGCTGTTGATTGACTGGACCGTCTGGCGCACCTTAGCGTTTTTCATTTATGTTTTTTCATTGGTATTCATGGCGGGCACCATCTTTCTGGGCAGGGAGGTGAACGGCGCCAACGCCTGGTACCAGTTGGGCGGTTTTTCCTTCCAGCCGGCAGAGTTGGCCAAATTTGCGACCTGCCTGATGATGGCCGGTTATCTGAGTTCGCCGGGCGTGGACTTGCGGGCTCGCCGCCAACTGATCATGGCCCTGGGCATTTTTCTGTTGCCGGTGGGCATCATCATCCTGCAAAAGGATACGGGCTCTGCCCTGGTTTTTTTCTCTTTCCTGCTGGTGTTGTACCGCGAGGGCTTGTCGCCCGTTTGGTACGCACTTGGATTCGGCACGGCCGCCCTGGTGATCGCCGGGCTCGTGTTCGACCCGGCCCAGGTGGCTGCCGTGGCGTTTATGATCGTCAATTTTCAGTTGATCAAAAAATTTTCCGACAACCGACGCCTTTGGTGGCTGGTCTGGGCTTTGCTCATCCCGTTGACGTTTGGGTGGACGCCGATCATATCCTGGGTACTCTCCATGCTTAACCTGGACCCTACCCGGATCAGCCGCCTGCACTACTACGTTATCCTGCCCCACCTGGCACTTTTCCTGACGGCCTTTGTCCCCAGCTATTTCCGAAAAAACCAACTCATCCAGCGCCGCCTGCAACTGACCACGCTTTTGCTGGTGCTGGCCTCTGCCCTCACCATCGGCGCCAACGTGGCCGTAAACTCCGTGCTGGCCCCACACCAGCGTTCGCGGATCTACGTGTGGCTGCACCCCACCGACCCGTCGGTTGATGCCCGCGGCTCGGCCTATAACCTGCTGAATTCCAAAATGGCCATTGGTTCCGGCGGCTTTTTTGGAAAGGGTTACCTGAACGGCAACATGACCCGGCTGAACTACGTGCCGGCGCAGAGCACCGATTTTATTTTTTGCACCGTTGGCGAGGAGCAAGGGTTCATCGGCGTGGTGGCCGTAATCTTTTTGTTTACGTTGCTCTTGTACCGCATTACGGTCCTGGCGGAGCGGCAACGGTCCAATTTTTCCCGAATCTACGCCTACGGTGTAGTAGGAATATTGTTCGTGCACATGATCGTGAACGTCGGGATGACCATGGGCCTGTTTCCCATCATTGGTATTCCCTTGCCGTTCATCAGCTATGGTGGCTCCTCGCTCATCGGGTTTACCCTGATGATGGGGGTTTTGCTCAAGCTGGACAGCCACCGAAACCTGGCCTGACCTGTGGAATTTACACTGGAACATACCGATGCGCACAGCCGCGCACGCGCAGGTCGCCTCCAAACGGCCCACGGCGTCATCCACACGCCGATCTTTATGCCGGTGGGTACGGCGGGCACCGTCAAGGCAGTGCACATGCACGAACTGGAGCACACCATCGGCGCGCAAATCATCCTGGGCAACACCTACCACCTTTATCTGCGTCCGGGGCTCGACGTGCTGCGCCTGGCCGGCGGCCTGCACGCCTTCAACGGCTGGCAAAAGCCCATCCTCACCGACAGCGGTGGCTACCAGGTGTACTCCCTGGCCCACCGCCGAAAGATCCGGGAAGAAGGGGTGGCTTTTCAAAGCCACATCGACGGCTCTACCCATACGTTTACGCCGGAAGGGGTCATGGACATCCAGCGCACGATCGGCGCCGACCTGATCATGGCGTTTGATGAGTGCACGCCCTACCCCTGTGAGCCCCGGTACGCAGAGCAGTCCATGCACCTTACCCATCGGTGGCTCCGCCGCTGCATAACCCGGTTTGCGGAAACGGAACCGCTGTACGGTTACGAGCAAACGCTGTTCCCCATCGTTCAGGGAAGCACCTACCCCGAATTGCGCAGGAAGTCGGCCGAATTTGTGGCCGAACAAAATTGCCCGGGCAACGCCATCGGCGGGCTGTCGGTCGGTGAGCCGGCCGAAGATATGTACGCCATGACCGAGCTGGTCACCGCCATTTTGCCGGCGTCCAAACCGCGCTACCTCATGGGCGTGGGCACGCCGGAAAACCTGCTGGAGTGCATAGCCCTTGGCATTGATATGTTCGACTGTGTATTGCCCACCCGAAACGCCCGGCACGGGCTGCTGTATACGGCGGAGGGCATTGTCAGCATCCGGAACAACAAGTGGAAAAGTGACTTTGGCCCCATAGATCCGGAAAGCCCGGTCGGTACCAGCCGACAGCACAGCCGTGCCTACCTGCGCCATCTGTTCGTCAATGGTGAAATCCTGGGCATGCAACTGGCTACGCTCCAGAACCTGGGTTTTTTTCTCTGGCTGGTGGGCGAAGCGCGCCGACGCATCGCCGACGGCTCCTTTTCTGCCTGGAAACAGGGCATGACGGCCCGGGTAAGCCGAAAATTGTAACTAAGGACCATACCGCACCAGCTTGAAAGACCGATAGGCGCTTTCAAATTCCAGCAACACCTCCGCACGGCGGGTGGTATCCAGCTTGGCAGCGCGCACAATGTACAGACCGTCTGTTCGAAACGAACTGTCGCGCGGCAGCATTTGGCCCCGAAGCCGATGCAAATAGTAAACAGTGGTGCCGCTGATGTAATTCATTTCTTCAATAAATAGCGGCCCCGCTCCGGCGGTCTGGTGGATGACCGATGCCACGTCCCTGTTCTGTTGATCGTGTGAGCGGTGGGCGTACCGGGGCAACACGGCCAGGTCCATGGCAATCCGGGCACAGGCCATCAGCACCATAATGTGGTAGGCAGCCGGCTCCGGACGGCGGTAAGCCGCGATCAGCATCGCCAGCCCCGAAACCGAGAGACCGGCGGCCAACAACGGCCGATAGGGCAGAAAGTCGAACTCGTGAATCCACAACAAGGCAGGTCCTGACACCGCCAGCAGCGCCGAAAGGCCCATGGCCAAACGGTTCATCCACCGGTGACCCCGATGGTCGGCCGGAGCAACATGGTACAGCCACGCCAGCACGAAGAGGGCGAAAGGGAAAATAGGGTACAGGTACCGCTGCCGGCTCCCGGGCGCCAGCTGGTAAGGCAGGAAGTTGACAGCAAAGGCAAACAGGGCAAACAGCACAAGCGGCGGCACTTTCATTTGCTTCCAGTCGTCTTTTCCAGGCCAAAAAAGCAGGAAAAAAGCCGCGGGGATGAAGTTTTTCAGCGTATCCAACGGAAAAACTGCCAGGTGCAGCAGCAAACGCGTGAAGGTATTGCCCAGAAACGTCCTGCTGCCCGACTCACGCACCTGCCGGCCCAACAAGGGCGCCAGGTCGGCATACCGGCTGTATTGCCATAAATACACACCAATGATCAGCACGAAAAGCAGGACGCCGGCCACGTGGGCCGGATGCCGCAACAAACGGAGTTCACCCCGGTAATACAGGTAACCAAAAACCGTCAGGCCCGTGAACAGCATCCCGGGCAGGCCTTTGGTGAGCACCGCGAGGGCGCCAAAGCCGTAAGCCAACAGAAAAAGCAACCACAGCCGGCCCGATTGGCCAAAATGAAAAACAGACGCCATGCCGGAGAATACCAACAGGGCAAAAAATACGTCGATCTCGCCCAGCAGCGAGAAATAGTACAGTATATCGACCGAGCAGAGCCACAGCAGGGCAGACAGGGCGCCGAAACGCGAATCTACGTGTCGCCTGCCCAGCAGCCACATGAGCAGGGCAATCAGAAAGGCCGACACCACCGTCGGCAGCCGGCCGGCCCATTCGTCGGGCGCACCAACCAGGGCCGTGGAGCCCAGCAGCACCCAGTTGAACAACGGTGGTTTATTAATGTAAGGTACTCCATGCCAGGTGGCGGCCCAGATATTGCCGTTCTCCAGCATCTCCAGGGCGGTGAGTATCCTTCGGGGCTCCTCCAGTACCAGGGGCCGCATATTCAGGTTGATCAGGTAGCCGGCAACCAGCAGAATTACCGCCAGGGCTGTCCAGAAGGCGATTTGGCGGTCTGTCCGGGTTTGTTCTGCGTTCAGAAGCATGGGGCAAAATTACGGTTCATCAGGCAGCGGCCAAGGGGTCTGGCGCATCTTCCAAACGTTAAAGTCAAAATACGGCTGAATAAAGTTGCGTTTTTTGTGCAATTATTTTTGACAAAAAGCCCACTTTTGCAGGCCCCGGGAAGCCGGGGTTGCCCCGAATGGCTATATTTGCAAACTTTAACCAAAAAAGCAGGGTTTGCTCTATGTACCTTGCGTAATATTGTACGCTCATTTACCACCCAACCACAGTCTCCTACCTGTCTATGAAAAATTTTACACAACGCTTTTGGGTGCTGTCCATCGCAATACTGTCGACCGTGGCGACACAGGCGCAGGACATCCACTTCTCCCAGTTCTACATGAGTCCGCTCAACCTCAACCCAGCACTGACGGGTGTGATGAACTGTAATCACCGGATAACGGCGAACTACCGCAACCAGTGGTCCTCCGTTTTGAAGCAAAACGCATACAACACCTATTCGGTTTCCTACGACCAGAAGGTTCCGGTCGGCCGCTATGATTACTTCGGCATCGGCGGAACCCTTTGGGGCGATAAAGCGGGCACTTCGGAATTCGCCACGCTGCAGGCGCGCCTCTCCGGCTCCTATGCCCGCAAAATGGGTGGCTACCGGCGCAAGGCCCACTACCTGTCGCTGGGCGCCGACCTGGGCGTGAGCCAGCGCAGCATCAACAGCGCCAACCTGCAATGGCCCAGCCAGCACAACGGGAACGGCGGTTTCGATCCGAACCTGCCACCGGAAATGCTTCCCGACGATAACTTCATGTTCGTTGACCTCTCCGCCGGCGCCCTCTGGTTCAGCGTGTTCGATGAGTACAACAACTTCTACTTCGGCGGCGCTTTCAGCCACCTGAACCGCGCCAACCAGTCTTTTGACCGCGACGTGGACGTGCCGCTCTACGGCAAGTTCACCGTGCACGCCGGTGGTGAGTTTCTGGTAGCCAAGAAGATGGGCCTGGTGCCGGGCGTGGTGACCTTTTTCCAGGGCCCCTCCTTCCAGGTAAACGGTGGTACCTCGTTCAAGTTCTATCTCGGCAACAGCCGCCGCTACCAGCAGGCCTTCCAACTCGGCGCCTGGGCGCGCGTGTCCAACCGCCTCGAAAGCGGCAAGCTGATGGACGCCCTGATCCTGAGCACCCGTTTCGACTACGAAAACTTTTCCCTCGGATTCAGCTACGACGTCAACACGTCCGACCTGCGTGCAGCCTCCAACGGAAACGGCGCATTCGAATTCTCGCTGATCTACAAGATCTGCGGCCCAGAACGCCGGGGCGTGTACTGCCCGAACTTCTGATCGCTTTTTGATCACTTTCAGAAAAAGATTTCCGCACGCTTGTCTGCGTCGGAAATCTTTTTCATTTTTGTTTTTAATACCGTTAAAACCCATCCCAGTTATGTTTGGTAACAACAAGAGTACGGACGAACCGAAAAAAACGCCGGCAACCACCACCAACGGCCTCAACGCACTGGTGAAAGGAACCACCGTGGAAGGCGAACTGCGCTGCGAAAGCGACCTGCGCGTAGACGGCACGATCAAAGGGAAGCTGCTCTGCCAGGCCAAGGTGATTATCGGTCCCACCGGCGCTGTCGAGGGTGAGATCCGATGCGAAAATGCCGTGATCGAAGGCCGCTTTAAAGGCATACTCCAGGTCCGCGAACTGCTCAATGTGCGCGAAACGGCTGAGGTGGACGGCGACATCTCCACCAACAAACTCCTTGTTCAAAGCGGCGCCCGCTTCAACGTCACCTGCAAAATGGAGGTGGGCAACGCCAACGGCCAGACCAGGCCTGCCGACGCCAAACCGCAAGCCCATGCCGCCACGAACGCCCCAGTCGCCGGAGGAAAGACGGAAAGCGGCAATTAAAGCATTTGGCCGCTACAGCGGCATGGCTTTCCAGTTGCTGGGCGCTTGCCTGGCCGGTGTTTTTCTGGGCCGCTGGCTCGATGCCCGTTTTGCTCTGGAGAAGCCGCTGTGGGCGGTCTCGCTCACGGTGTTGTTCATGGTGGCCGCGCTCGTTTCCATCTTCCGGCAGCTGCTGCGCGAAACCTGAAAGTTTGCATGCCTGTCCTTTCCTTTGTCCGCCAACTGCTCATCACCCTCGCCGCCTGCGCCACCCCGCTGGGCTTGCTGTGGTGGCTGTCGCCGGGGTTCCGGCCGCTGACGGGATTTGCAGGTATGACCCTGCTGCTGTTTACCCTCATCTCGGCCGTATTGTACGCACTGGGCCGAATGACCGCCCGGAAGCAGGGGCAGGCATTTCTGGGTGTCGTTTTGATCTCCTCTTTTGCGAAAATGGCGGTGACCCTGGCATTTCTGGCCTGGTTTAAATATGCGTTCAAGCCCGAGGGAAGCGGATTTTTGGGCGTTTTTTTGTTTGTTTACGGTGTTTTTGGCTTTTTTGAAGTGCATTTTATGACCCAAATCGGCAAAGCGACCCCCGCCTTGCCCAAACCATAAACCGGCCATGCAAAGACCCAAAAAGAGCGAATACGCTCCCTTTTTCGAAACGTATATCCGGCAGCTGCCGCCGCGCCTCGCCGCGCGCACCCTGCTCACCCAAACCATGAAGGAGGCGCGCGCGCTGTTCGGCAGCATCCCCGAGGAAAAAGGCGACCACGCCTATGCGCCCGGAAAATGGACGGTCAAGGGGCTGCTCGTTCACCTCATCGATTCCGAACGCGTGTTCGCCTACCGCATCCTTACGTTCATGCGCGGCGACCGCATCGCCCTGCCCGGCTTTCACCAGGACCTCTGGATGGAGCAGTCCAACGCTGCCAACCGAACCATCAAAGACCTGCTCCGGGAATGGAAGGCCGTGCGCGACAACACGCTGTTTCTGCTCGACCAGATCACCGATGAGCAGTCGGTTTTTCCCGGCACGGCCAGCAACTGGAAAACGACGCCGCGCGCCCTGTTTTACATCATCGCCGGGCATCAGTTGCACCACCACAAAGTGTTCAGGGAACTGTATTTGCCTGCCCTGCAAGGCGAATAGCCGCTACCCGAACATTTCTGCTATTTCCCTGGCGTACTGCCGGAGGATAACGCCGCGCCGCAACTTGAGCGTGGCCGTGAGCAGCCCGTTTTCCGGCGTCCAGGGTTCGGCAACCAGCGCGTGCACGCGCACACGCTCGGGGGGGCTCAGGTGCTTTTCGTTGATCCGTTCGATCTCCGCCTGCAAAAACTGCTGCACACGCAGGTTGTGCACCATGTACACGGGCGCCGTCCAGTGCACGTTGTTCTTGCGGCACCAGCGCTCGAGCTGGGCAAAGTCGGGCGCCACCAGCGCACCCACATGGGCCTCGTTGTGCCCCAGGGCCATGGCCTGGGCGATGAACGGGGAGCGCATCAGCTGCGCCTCCACGAAAGCCGGCGCGATGAATTTGCCGCTGCTTGTTTTGAACAGCTCACTGCGCCGGCCGGTTATCCTGAGGAATCGCCCCTTTTCCCAACACCCCACGTCGCCGGTGCGAAACCACCCGTCGGCGCTGATGACCGCTGCGGTGTCCTCGGGCGCATTCCAGTATCCGAGCATCACGTTGGGGCCGCGCACAACAATCTCGCCCTCGCCCGTCTCGTCGGGCGCCTCGATGCGCACCTCCACGCCGGGCACAGGCATGCCCACCGTGCCCAAACGGGTGCCGCCGGGCTCAAAGCGGTTGAACGCCACCACCGGGCTGGTCTCGGTGAGGCCGTAGCCCTCGCGCACAGGGATGCCGGCGGCGGCAAAAAAACGGGCGATGTGAAGCGACAGCGCGGCCGCACCCGACGCGATGCCGTGCACGCGCCCGCCCAGCAGCCGGCGCAGGCGGTTGAACACCAGCAGGCGGGCCAACGCCAGCTGCAGGCGGTACAGCAGCCGGAGCCGCTGCTCGCCCATGTGAAACGGGTACTGGGCCGCCAGATTGAGCGCCCAGCCCATGACCCGTCGGCGCCAGGGGCCGGCCTCCTGCTTGAGCGCCACCGCGCGTTCGTACATGCGCTCCAGAATGCGCGGAACGGTGGTGAAAAAGTGGGGATGGATGGCCCGCATGTCCTCCGCCAGCCGGGTGATGTCCTCCAGAAACCACAGCTCGACGCCCGCCGCCAGGTACAGGTACACGGCGGAGCGCTCGAACACGTGGCTGAGCGGCAGGAAGCTGACCACCGTCTCGCCGGGCTCGACGGGCGTGAACGCCAGCACCGATTTCACGTTGCTGACCACGTTTCGGTGGCTGAGCAATACGCCTTTGGGCATGCCGGTGGCGCCGGAGGTGTAGAGCAGGATGGCGGCGTCGGTCTCCGCGATGCCGGCGCGCCGCTCCCCGAGGGCCGCGCCGGGCTCGGCGCAGAGCGACGCCCAGTGGGTGGCGCCGGCTACCGGCTGCAGGGTGTACACGTCGGACATGTCCGGGAACAGGTCGCGCCAGCGCCGCCAAAGGTTTTCATTGCTGACGAAGCAGGCCACCAGGTATGCATTTTCGGCGATGAAGCGGAGCTCTTCCTCGCGCGCAGTGGCGTGCAGGGGTACGGGGATGAGCCCAACCAGCTGCAGCGCGCGGTCTGCAATGACCCATTCGGCGCTGCCGGCGTCGACCCACACGCCCACGCGGTCGCCCCGGCGCCAGGGGCGCAGCAGCAGCCCCGCCGCCAGCCGGTCGGAGGCGTCGATCAGCTCCTCCGTGCTCCAGGCGCGCCAGGCGCCGTCGCGGCGACTGCTCACCGCCCGGGCCTGCGGGAAGCGCAGGGCCTGGTAGGGGAGGATGTCGAAGCTGTGGGTGAAGTTCATGTGGTGGGCATACGCTTGACCGTGACCCGGCCCAGCAGCACCAGACTGACCACGAAAAATAGCGCCATGGCAACCACGCTCAGGCGCATGTTGCCGGTGATCTGTTCCACAAAACCGAACACAAAGGTGCCGGCCACGGTGGACAGCTTGTCCATAACGTCGTAAAAACTGTAAAACGAAGCCGTGTCCGGCGTGTTTTCCGGCAGCAGCTTGGCGTAGGTGCTGCGCGCCAGGGCCTGTACACCGCCCATGACCAGCCCGACCAGGGCGGAGAGCAGGTAAAAATCGAGCCCCGTCTGCACGAAGTAGCCCGACAGGCACACCCCGCACCAGAGCACCAGCTGGGTCATGAGCGAGAATTTGTTGCCGCGGAGTCCGGACAGGCGGGTGGATAAAAAGGCGCCCAGCACCGCCACCAGCTGCAGGATGAGCACCAGTATGATGAGCCCCGAGGCGTCGAAGTGCAACACTTTTTCTGCAAAGGTGGACGCCAGGTACAGCACGGCGTTGACGCCGGCGTTGAAAAAAAAGAAGGCCGCCAGAAAACGCTTGGTGTTGGCGTCGGCCTTCACCTTGTCCCACACCTTGCGAATCTCCTGGTAGCCGCGCCGCACGAGCCCGCGCTCGTACGGATGCCGATCGTCTTCAGGCAGGCGCCGGAAGGGGATCTGGGCGAAGCCCATCCACCACAAGCCCACCAAAACAAAGGCGACGGGCACGGCCGATACCGCATCCGGAAACCCGAAGGCCGAGTAATAGGTGATGATGATCAGGTTGGTCACCAGCAGGATCACGCTGCCAATGTACCCCATCGAATAGCCGTGGGCGCTCACCCGGTCGTACCGGTCTTCGGTGGCGATCTCTGGCAGGAAGGCGTTGTAAAAGACGATGCCGCCGGCGAAGCCCACAAGGGCCACGACGAACCCGCCGACCCCCAGCCACAGGGTGTCCATGCCCCTGAAAAACCACAGGGAGATGCAGGCAGTGGCGCCCATGAAGGTGAAAAAACGCAGGAAGGCTTTCTTGCGCCCGCCGTAATCGGCGATGCCCGACAGCAGGGGCGACACGGCGGCGATGAGCAGGTACGCCAGCGAGATGCACCAGGCGTACAAGGTGCTGTCGGACACCCGGAGACCGAGGATGTTCACCTGGTCGTCGGTCATTTGCAGGAAATAACCCGGGAAAATGGCGACGGTGATGACGAGGGCGAAGGCGCTGTTGGCCCAGTCGAAAAAGGCCCATCCGGCGATGATCCGGGGGTCGTTTTTGGGAAAATGAGCATGGTTGGCCACGGCAAAAGGAATGGTGCGCGGCAAAAGTAGCGTTTTTGCCGCGCACGCCAGGCGCATTTACTTTTTCCGGCGCCCGAATGGCACGGTTAGCCCTAACCAGGGGATGAAAAACAGTGACCCGCCCGTTTCTGTTGGGATTATCAAGGCGCCATCGATGGCCACATCGCGCAGGATAAACCGCAAGCCGAAAGAGCCCAGGAAGTAATTGGAGTCGCCGGCATCCAGAAAGTAGTTTTCGGTCAGCAGGGCCAGCTTGGGGCCTACCCGGTATGTACCGCCGATGGTCACCGTCGGCACATCAGCCAGTTCGCCACCGGCAAAACCGTACCCGAGGCCAAGGGTCAGGTTCCGGTCGCGCGGCCCGAAGGTGGTGTTGCCGTATAAAACCCCAAACCCGGATTCTTCCTCCCCCACAACTGTGCCGGCCAATGCGCCCAGACTGGCGTTAAAGATTTCCGATTGGATTGGTAAACTCACTTTGGGCGTGATCCAAACCGGGCTCGGCGTACCGGCAAAAAAGAACAGCGGAATTAAACCTGCGCCAATGGTAAAATGATTCGTTACGCCAACACTGAACTGGTTGATGAAGATCCAGGTGTTCTGGTAGTAGCCTTCCCCTTTGCGCAGGTTGTAGGCGGAAGGCCCGAACAGATAGCGGGTAGCGTACACGTTGTCCTGCCAGTACACACCATCCACTAACCGACGTGAATCGCCCTCGCTGATGGACTTGATCTGATCCTTACGCAGAATCACGTCGCCATAATCCTTGGTGCGTAAGGTGAGGGTTTGAGCATCTTGCCTGACCAGTTGCCCAACCATCTCATTACCGTCGAGCATGTTGATGACCACCGTTTCAAGGGAGTCGGCAGGGGGGGTATCCTGAGCACGCAGTCCGATGCTCAGGCACAGCAAAAGCAAGGAAAAAAAATGTGTTTTCATGAAAGAAAATACGAATGGTTAGGGAAAAGAAATTACGCGACAATGAGTTCGTCTAAGCAAAAGTATAGCCCAAAGGAGTCGAACAGCTCTTATCGTTTGGTTAAAGTTTTAAGGTAGTGTATTAAAGTATATTAAAACACGCCTTCCACACCACCGTCAGCGCTGCCGCACGCGTCCGTTCCGGTAGGCCAGCACCGCTGCCCTGGTGGTCAGCCAGTTGCGGCCCTCCTTGAAGGCGTCGATTTTCCCTTGCCGCGCGAGCAGGCTCACGTATTCCTGTCCGTAAGGGATGTCCGGTTCATTCACGATATCGGAAATGGGCTGGTAGTCGTCGTAGCGATCGAGCAGGCTGCCGAGGTAAATGTCCAGGGTGCGCTCCAGGGCCTGAAAAACCAGCAACACCCATTTCCCGTAATGGCCGGCGTTGGCTTTGTTCAGCGCATCGTAGTACTTTTTGCGGTCGTTTCGCAGGATGATGGCGGGCGGGTAACCGCGCTGCATCAGCAACAGGTTGAACATCAGGCGGGCCGTCCGGCCGTTTCCGTCGAAAAAGGGATGTATCCAGACAAACCGGTGGTGAAAAACGGCGGCTTTTACGGCAATCGGCCACCCGGCGTCGGCTGTGTTCGCCCACTCCAGGAGCTCGTCCACCAGCCCCGGCACTTTCAGCGCATTGGGAGGCACGAAATTGGCGCCGGCGATGCGCACGCCGGCGTTCCTGTAGCGTCCGGCAAAGTCTTTTTCAAGCTTGTTCATCACCAAAGCGTGCACTTCCAGTATGTCGGCGGCCGTCATGTCCCTGTCGGCAGCCGAAGCCAGCCCTTCCAGAAAAGCCACTGCCTCGTGGTGGTTTACCGCCTCGAAGTGCTCGCGCAGGGACTTTCCCTTGATGGTCAGTCCGTCTTGTACCACCATTTTGGTTTCCTGCAAGGTGAGGGTATTGCCCTCTATGCTGTTGGAGTGGTAGGTCCATTCCAGGGCCAGGCTGTTTTTGATGTTTTGCAGCGCTGCGTCCGGCAGGGGGCGCAGGGCATCCAGCCGGGATTTTTTGTCTTCCAGCCGGGCGAGGTGGTTGTCGAAACCGTTAAAATGAAAGGGGTTTGTTTTCCAGGACATGGGGCAAAGATATGGGTTTATTATCGGATAGGTTAATTTTAGGAATTAACCGATGATTAGGGTATAGAGGCGATGGCTCGCAGCCATTGTCTCAGTGCAGCGCAAATCCAGGGGTTATACAGAGGCGATGGCTCGTAGCCATCGCCTCTGTGTACCCAGCCCCCCTCACTCCACCACCACCTCATCCAGAAACAACCAGGCGCCGTTCCCCTCCCCGTCCATGCCCGCAGGGATGACCCCGTAGGTGCGGGCGGTGAGGCGCAGGAATCGGGTGTGCAGGTTGAGTCCGTCGAAGCGCACGGTTTCCACGGCGTTGTTTTGGCGGGTTTCGGTGTCGATGTCCCGGGTGGCTACGGTGCGGTAGTTTTTTCCGTCGTCGGAAACGGACAGCTCGACGCGGCGGGGCGGCCATATCCACGAGCTTTTGGCGTCTGCGTAGCGCATTGACACGCTTTGCACGGGTGTGTTTTCTCCCAAGTCGATGGCCGGGTCGATGTCCTGGTTGACGAGCCCCACCCAGTTGTTCCAGCTGCGTATGCTGCCGGTGACGCCGTTGGTGAGGGCGTACTGTTCGCCGCCGGTGTACTGCTCGGGTTTGCCGCTGAGCGTGTAGGGCTTGCCGGAGGCCTTGTGCATCAGGTAGCGCACGGTGCGGGTGGCGCCCAGGGGCCGGGCGCCGTCGAAGGCGCGCGTTTTCAGGGTGGTGTTTTGTTGCAGTGCGACGGGGCCCCGGTACAGCGCCGAGGTGGGCGCCGGTTCGCTGCCGTCGGTGGTGTACCGGATGTCGAGGGCCGAATCGGCGGCGCTCAGGTACAGTCGGCCGCCGTAGAACCGGGGGTCGACGTTGTAAAAGGACTGGGCGTAGCGCACGCCCTGGGCGTCGAGGCGCAGGAAGTGGGTTTTGAGGCGGCGGGCGAAGTCGGGCCAGTCCTTGCGCTCCGGCGCCGTCCACAGCACCTCGGCCAGTGCACAGGCGCGCGGATAGGCCATGTACTCCGCGTGGTCGGGCGTGGCGATGTACTCGGTCCACAGGTTGGCCTGGGCGCCCAGCACGTGGCGGGCTTCGTCGGTGGTGAGTTCTGCCGGGACGGGTTCGTAGCCGTACACCTTTTCCAGGGAGGTGAAGCCGCTGATGGCGAGGGGCTCCGTTTCGGGGTCGCCCTGGTAGTGGTCGAAGTAGCAGTGCGAGCCGGGGGTCATGATGGCGTCGTGGCCGCTGCGGGCGGCGGCGATGCCACCGGCCGTGCCACGCCAGCTCATGACGGTGGCGTTGGGGGCGAGGCCGCCCTCGAGGATCTCATCCCAGCCGATGAGCTTTTTGCCGTGCCGGGCCAGGGTGTTTTCGATGCGGCCGATGAACCAGCTCTGCAGGGCATGCTCGTCGGCCAGCCTTTGCGTGCGCAGGCGCGCCTGGCACTTTGGGCAGGCCTTCCAGCGTTTTTTGGGACACTCGTCGCCGCCCACGTGCACGTAAGGACCCGGGAAGAGGGCGCACACCTCTTCGAGCACCTTTTCGAGAAAAACAAACGTCTGTTCGTTGCCGGCGCAGAACACGTCGTCGGCTATGCCCCACACCGGCAGCGTTTGGTAGGGTCCGCCGGTGCAGCCCAGCTCGGGGTAGGCGGCCAGGGCGGCCCGACTGTGCCCGGGCATCTCTATTTCGGGGATCACGGTCACGAAGCGCTGGCGGGCGTATTCCACCACGTCGCGGATCTCTTCGCGGGTGTAAAAGCCGCAGTAGGGTTTGTTGTCGAATTGCCAGGGCTGGTCGTTGTAGTGGCCGATGAGCGTTTTGTCGCGGCAGGCGGCCACCGTTTGCAGCTTCGGGTAGGCCTTGATTTCAACGCGCCAGCCCTGGTCGTCAGTCAGGTGCCAGTGGAAGGTGTTGAGCTTGTGCTGTGCCAGCAGGTCGATGTAGCGTTTTACGAAGGACACCGGGAAAAAGTGGCGCGCCACGTCGAGGTGCATGCCGCGGTAGCCGAAGCGGGGGGCGTCGGCGATGCGGCAGGCGGGTGCCGCGAGTCGGGTGTTGGCGGCGCTGTTGCGGCCGTTGAGGCCCGGCGGGAACAGCTGCCGCAGGGTTTGCACACCGTAAAAAGCGCCGGCGGCGGTGCGCGCCCGCACCAAAACCCAGCCTGGTTTCACTTCAAGCACATACCCTTCGGCAGTGCCGACGGTGGTGTCGGGGATCAGGTAGATGGCGTTCAGGCGGGGTGCGGAGCGGTCGCGGTCGCGGAAGGGCAGCGCCAGGGGCGTCCAGCCCGTGGACTCCAGCACGAGGCTCATCCAGTACCGTGCCGGCAGCTCCCAGTCGGCAGCGTCGGCCGGGAAACAGACGACCGTTTCGGGGTCGAGCACAAAGTGTCCGTCGAGGAGTTCAACCGACGCGGGTTGGGGGATGATGCGGATGGGCGGCGCCGGAGGCTGCTGGGCCGGCAGGGCCGGGGCGCCGCAGCCGAGCAGGGCGGGCAGGATGGCGAAGGGCAGCAAACGGATCATGTCGGGGTCAGTGTACGCTGTTCGCCGGATTGTAGCCGGGGATGCCTTTGTAGTAGTTCCAGAGAAAAGCCATGTCGTGCTCCAGGTCGCCGGTGGTGTGAAACAGCTGCTCGTCGAAGTGCACCGTGCGGGTTGCCCAGTTGAAGGAGGTGAGCAGGATGGGCACGCCGGCCTGGTGGGCGATGTGGTAAATGCCGGTTTTGAATCGGTCGACCTTTTTGCGGGTGCCCTCGGGCGCAATGACGAGGTGCATGTAGGGCTCCCGCTTGAATGCCTCTACCGTGGCATTCACGAAGTTGTTGCCCGGCTTCGAGCGATCGACCGGCACGCCGCCCATCCAGCGGAACAAGGGGCCCAGCGGCCCGCGGAACAGGGTGTGCTTGGCCACAAAGTTGGCCCTGATGCCCCAGGCGCTGCGGATGAGCACCCCCACCGGGAAATCCCAGTTGGACGTGTGCGGCGCTGCACAGATGATCAGTTTGGGCACTTCGTACGGATACCGGCCGGTAACTTTCCAGCCCCAGAGGCGCAGGAGTGTTTTGCTGAAATTAGACATGGCGAATTCGAATGCGGAATGCAGAATGCGGAATTTGGTGACGCTTGGTATGGTGAGGTGTGCGAAAGATAGGTCAATTTTAAAAAAGGCTGAAAAAAGGAAAAGGGCGACGGGCGATTCCCGTTAGGCGGGCTTTGTATTGTCTGTGCGTGCTGTTCCACATTACGGTGTGTGCCGCTCCGCGCTCCCCGGGTTTCACCCGGAGTTATTCAAGTTCGACCACTACGTGGTCTTGTGCTGGATTTTACGACGGTACGCCAAGCCCGAGTATTCCGCATTCCGCATTCCGCATTCCGCATTCCGCATTCGACACTCCGCACTCCCCGCCCGGGGTTATTCAAGTTCGACCACTACGTGGTCTTTTGCTGAATTTACGACGGTACGCCAGGTGGCGAGTATTCGACACTCGACATTCGTCATTCGACATTCCTCAGCTTCCTTCCACAAAATACATATCCACCAACCCTTTATTATGCACCTCGTGTTTACCGCGATAGGAGCAGCGGTACCGGTGTTTGATGGCTTCGTAGGTGGAGCCGGAGACGTTGATGCGGCCGGGCTCGCCGAGTTCTTCGAGGCGGGAGGCCAGGTTGACGGCGTCGCCCCAGATGTCGTAAGCGAACTTGTTTTTGCCGACCACGCCTGCGACGACCGGTCCGGTGTGGATGCCGATGCGCATGGCGTTAAAAATGGCTTTAGGGTTGGTGCGGGCGCGATGGTCGAGCCAGGCCACCATTTCCAGGGCGGCGCGCACGGCGTCGGTAGCGTGCGATTCGTTTGGAATGGGCAGCCCGCCGGCGCACATAAAGGCGTCGCCGATGGTTTTTATTTTTTCGAGGTTGTGGGCTTCGCAGATCTCGTCGAAAGCGAGAAAGCACTCGTCAAGCTCGTCGATGAGTTGTTTGGGGGTAAGTTGCTCGGATAGTTTGGTAAAGTTGGTGAAGTCGGTGAACACCACGGTGGCGGTATCGTAAAACCGGGGGCTGGCATAACCCCGGGTTTTGAGTTCGTGGGCGATCTCGTCGGGCAGGATGTTGCGCAGCAGCCGGTCGCTTTTGTGGCGTTCTTCGGCGATCTGGTCGTTTTGGGCCTGGATTTGCCGGTTCTGGGCGCGCAGGCGTTTGCCGGCCTGGCGGGCAAACCACCAGCCGGCGCCCAGCAGGGCGAGGATGAGCATAAGCAGCACCCCGAGGCCCATGAGGAAGCTTTGCAGGCTTTCCTGCTGGCTGATGCGCACCTCGTTGAGCTCGTTGTCCTTGCGCAGGATTTCCACCTCCTGGGCGCGGCGTGTGCTGTCGGCCATGCGCTGGGCGCGTTCGGTTTCTTCCTGCATGCGGAGGTCGCGAATGAGGCGGCCCTGCCGTTCGGCGTCCAGCTCGCGCAGGCGGAGTTCCTGGCGGGCTTTGAGGGCAAGGAGGATCTGCTCGTTCAGCTGGGCCCGGTCCACCTCTTTTTGTTTCTGGAGCAGGGTGAGTTCTTTTTCCCGGTTTTGCAGTTCCAGGCGGTCGCGTTCGCTCTGGGCCTGCTCCTTTTCGTAGTTGACCTGTTTGAGCTCCAGTTCGCGCACGTTTTGCTCTGCCAGCAGGAGCTTGACGGCCCCTTCTGTTTCGGCGAGGATGGCCTGCTGCTGGATGAGCCGTTGCTGACGGGCCTGTTCGGCGAGGCGCACCGAGTCGTTCAGCTTGAGGTATTTTTCGTAATAGTCGATGGCTTTTTCGTACTCGTACAACTCCTGGTGCAGGTCTGCGGCGGTCTCATAAGCGCGCAGCAGGATCAGGGTCTGGCTGTACTGTTCCGATAGCCGAATGGCGGTGCTGTTGTGCTGGCGCGCATTGTACAGGTCGTTGTTGCGGAAGTACATTTCGGCCATCATCTGTTCCAGGTCGGCCACCCTGGCGTAGTTTTTCTGACCGGTCAGTATTTTACGGGCCTCCTGCAGGCTGTTGATGCCGGCGATGGTGTTTCCGGTGTTGTGCTGGGCGATCCCGATGTTGGTGTACAGGACGTCGAGCTGGGGGCAGTTGGCAAACTCGCACTGAATTTCGGCTTTTTTGAAGTTTTCCAGCGCATTTTTATAATCCTCCATCTGCGTGTACTGGCGCCCAAGGTTGTTGTACAGAATCGCTTTTTCCAGGGGCGTTCCGAACTGCTCGAGGATGTTTTCGATCAGCAAATAATAATACAACCCTTTTACCTGGTTGCCCACGCTGTTGTAGGCTTCCGCCAGCTTCTGGTAGATCTGCACCCGTTGGCCGTAATCACCCGTTTCGTTGTAGTGCCGTTCAATGTCTTTGTAGAGCACTTCGGCGCTGTCAAATCGCATTTCCAGCAGGTAGGTGTCGGCCAGTTTTCCTTTGACCGGAAAATCGTCGGGTTTTACTTTCAGGGCTTCCAGGTAGTTCTTGCGGGCGTTGGCGTACAATTTTTCAGAAAAAAACAGGTCACCTAGCGAACTTTTAATGGAAAAGAAAAACGCCTCGTCGCCCGCGGACCGCAACTTGGACTCCGCCTCAACGTAGTATTGCATGGCCGCTTCTGCATCGTTCAGGGTGCGCCTGATCTCCGCGAGGGCCATCAGGGAGCGCACCTGACCGCCCATATAGCGGATGTTGCGGGAGATTTGCAGGGCCTGGCCGGCCAGCGCCTCTTTGTCGGTCGGAGAGTTCGTCAGCTCGATCCGGTCGAGTAAAATGTTGACCTCCACGGTCTGCCGCTCAATTTCCTCCTGGGTGGTTTGCGCAGACAGACGGCCCACCCCGCCGGCGAGCAACACCAGGAGCAACAGGAATGGGCGTTTATATGGCGTTGGTAATGTATTCAAAGCTTTTTATCGCCGGTAAATATCGGGATATGCGCGCACTATTCAACCGTAATTTCGTCGGCAAAAATCCAGCAGGGGTGCCCGGCGCCTTTGTGCCACGGCGGACACACGCCAGGGGTGCGGCCCAATACGCGCAGGTAACGCGCTTGCTGCCCCTGGGCAAGCACCGATAATGCCTGTACCTGCGCGCCGGATCGGTCGGCGGGCACCGTGTTGTTGATTTGCCCCAAGGGTTTGAACTGCTCATCTTCACCCGCATACATCACCGTCAGGCTTTCCGGAAAAAAAATCCAGGAATTTTCATCTTGCAGAAAACCCACAGACACGCGGTTCAGGGGCCGTGAAGCGCCCAGATCGATCACCACATCCAGGTTGACGCCCTGAAACCCCTGCCAGCCGCCACTCCTGAAGTCGATGCTGCCACGGAGCTGGTCGATCAGCCCGTCGGGGCCACCGCCGGTGTACGGACTCGTGTATGCCGTGTTGTAGCGGTGCACTTTCCAGTTTTCGCGGATGGGTGAGAAGCGGGCTTCGGCCTCGAATCCGGCCTGCCCGTCGCGGACGGCGATCATGCGCAGGTGCGTATCGGTGTACACGTCGAATGGCCCGCTAAAGAGCAGGCTGCCGGGCTGGCGCGGGTCGCTGCCGTCAAGCGTGTACCGAATACGGGCATCCGGATCGGCGCAGGCCAGCCGGATGCTTTGCTTGCCGCGAAACACACGGCTGCCCTCCGCCACAAACGGTGCGGGCACGATGGGTTGGTCGGAAACCACCTGTACCGGACAATGCGCCGGGTCGGTTGCCCAGGCGCCGGGCTTACCGGACAGGGAAAAGCGCAATTGTGCGCCCCGGACCAACATCTCGTGGGTGAGAAAGCTTTCGGCCCGGTTGCTGCCGTTGACTTGCAGCTGGTCGACGTAAAAGCGATTTTTCGACACACCGGGGGCTTCGATGGTCACGGTGTGGCCGTTGTCGAGGCGCCAGGTCACTTTTTCAAACCAGGGGGTGCCCACCACGTAAGTATTGGAGGCCGGGGTCACGGGGTAAAATCCCAGGGCGGAAAAGACCAGCCATGCCGACATCTGCCCGACATCCTCGTTGCCGCACAGCCCGTCGGGCCGGTCGGTGTACAGGTCATCCATAATCTGGCGCACGTACCGTTGCGTTTTCCACGGTTGCCCGGCGAAGTTATACAGGTAGGCAACGTGGTGGCTGGGTTCGTTTCCGTGGGCGTACTGGCCGATGAGTCCGGTGATGTCGGCCTGCTCGCGTCCAGTGGTTTGTGGTTTGGCGGTGAACAGCTTGTCCAGCTCGCCGGCGAATGCGGCCGGCCCGCCCATGTGCTGCATGAGGGAACCGATGTCGTGGGGAACGGCAAATCGGTATTGCCAGGCGTTGGCCTCGGTGTAGTTGAAGTTTACCTCGTAGGGATCGAAAGGAGTGTACCAGGCGGCGTTGACTTTGGCCTGAAAAAAGCCGGTGTTCGGGTTGAACAGGTTTTTCCAGTATTGGGAGCGGGCAATGAAGGCGTTGTACACGTCGGTTTTTCCCAGCATGCGGGCCATCTGGGCGATGCACCAGTCGTCGTACGCATACTCCAGGGTTTTGGAAACGCTCTCGCCCTCCACGTCGGCAGGTATGCACCCCCACTTCCGGTAGGCAGGCTGGCCCCATAATTCCTGGGCGGCAGAGGCCGTCATGGCCTGCAGGGCGCGCGCACCGTCGTAACCGCGAATGCCTTTGCGCCAGGCATCGGCGATGACCGGCACGCTGTGGTAGCCGATCATGCAGTTGGTTTCGTTGCCGGCCAGCTCCCACACGGGCAGCAGTCCGCTTTGTTCGTACTGCCGGAGGAAGGTCTGGATGAAGTCGTTCATCCGGTCCGGTTCCAGCAGGGTGTACAGCGGCTTGCAGGCGCGGTAGGTATCCCACAGGGAAAAGACGGTGTACACGTTGTGCCCGGTTGCGTTGTGTGTTTGTCCGTCGTGGCCCCGGTAGCGGCCATCCACGTCGCTGAAGAGGTTGGGGGCAAGCAGGGTATGGTAGAGTGCGGTGTAGAATACGCGTTTCTGCTGCTCGCTGCCGCCGGCCACTTCGATGCGGGAGAGGGATTTTTGCCAGGTGTCGCGCGCCTGTTTCCGGTACAGGTCGAAGTCGTTGTGGGGTGCTTCGGCGCGCAGGTTTTTCAGGGCGCCTTCGATATCGACTCCGGAAAGGGCGACGACGACCACGAGCGGGCTGTCGTTGGCGAACTGGAGGGAAGCCACCGCCGGCTGGTCCGGCGCACGGTGGGTTTCGAAGGCGTGGAAAGGGCGAGAGAAGCGCATGGCGAAGTACACCCGTTGGTCTCGGGCCCAGTCGGTCGAGAAGCGGTACCCGACGACCAGGGTGCTGTCCACCACCGTAATGGCGCTGCCGGTCACTTTGTCGCGGTGAGCGAGGTCTATGAGCAGTTTGGCCACCGGCTCGGTGGACGGGAAGGTGTACCGGTGAACGCCGGTGCGCGGGGTGGCGGTCAACTCGGCCAGGACGTCGTTTTTGTCCAGCAACACGCGGTAGTAACCCGCTTCGGCTCGCTCATTTTGCTTACGGAACGGGGAGGCGTAGCCGTCCGGCGTGGTTTGCACCGGGCCGATGAAGGGTGTCAGCAGGACGTCGCAGTAATCCGGAACGCCGGTGCCGCTCAGGTGGGTGTGGCTGAATCCGTAGATGCGATGATCGGAAAAGTGGTAGCCCGAGCAGCCGTCCCACCCCTCCAGCCGGGTGTCGGGGCTGAGTTGTACCATTCCGAAAGGCAGGGAAGCACCCGGAAAGGTGTGTCCATGCGCATCAGTACCGATAAATGGATCGACGAATGGGACCGGATCAAAGCCGGAAACAGGCTGTGCGGCCGCCTTGCCCAGGACGAAACACAACCACAGGGAGACGACAGGGCCGGCGATCTTCATAAGGCGCCGGCTGTCTATTGGGGGAATTCCAGCACGTGACCGTTGTTGCAGAGCATCACGCCCCAGGCAAAAAAGAAAAAGAGAAACATAAGAAGGTACAGGATGCAGTAACCCTTTCCGCCGGCGTTTTCAATGTTTTCCATTGTCGATATTTATAATGGTTGCCAAAATGCGGTGCAAAAATACACAACATGTATTTGCCAAGTCCCTGTTCGCGTATTATTTTAACCCTATCTTTGCAAAACCCGCTGTTAGCGGTGGGTTGTTTCTGATTAAGTGTAACATGACAGACGTTATTCATTTGTTGCCGGACAACGTAGCCAACCAGATCGCCGCCGGCGAAGTGGTGCAGCGTCCGTCATCGGTAGTCAAGGAATTATTGGAAAATTCGGTAGACGCGGGCGCCGGGGAGCTGCGCCTGATCGTGCGCGATGCGGGCAAAACGCTCATCCAGGTGATCGACAACGGGTGCGGTATGTCCGAAACCGATGCCCGGATGTGCTTTGAGCGGCATGCCACATCCAAGATCCGCGAAGCCAAAGACCTGTTTGCCATACGCACCATGGGTTTCCGCGGCGAAGCGCTGGCCTCCATCGCGGCCGTGGCCCAGGTGGAGCTGCGCACGCGGCGGAATGTGGATGAACTCGGTGTGCGTGTGTTGGTCGAAGACTCGGTGGTGAAGGCCCACGAACCTGCTCCGGCAGCTGTCGGCACCAGCATCGCCGTGAAAAACCTGTTTTACAACGTGCCGGCGCGCCGGAATTTTTTGCGCACCGACTCGGTGGAGATGCGGCACATCATGGACGAGTTTCAGCGCATTGCCCTGGCGCACCCCGACTTGTTTTTTTCGCTGCACCACAACGAGCAGGAGATACTGCACCTGGCGCCGGGGAGCTTGCGGCAACGCATTGTCAAGATTTTTGGCGATGTGCTGAATAAAAAACTCGTGCCGGTGCAGCAAAACACAGAGATTCTGAAGATCACCGGGTTCGTGGGCAACCCCGACTACTTCCGGAAAGCGCGCGGCGAGCAGCTTTTTTTCGTCAACAACCGTTTCATCAAAAGCAACTACCTGCACCACGCCGTGGTGTCGGCTTACGAAGACCTGATGCCGGACGACAGCTACCCCTTTTACGTGCTGTTTCTGGAAGTAGACCCGGCCCGCGTGGACATCAACGTGCACCCAACCAAACAGGAGGTCAAGTTTGACGATGAAAAGCTGGTCTATAATTTTCTCAAGGTTACGGTGCGCCATGCCCTGGGCTCGCACAATGTGACCCCAACGCTCGACTTCGACCAGGAGCCGGCATTCCAGCCGCGGTTTTCTCCACCGACCGGAACGGACACGCGCACGGTGGCGGGCGAGCGACGCCCCGGCACGCCGTCCGACCGCCTGCACACAAGCAACCTCCGCGAGTGGCAGCGCCTGTACGAAGGCATGTCGGCGCCCAACGCCGCGCCCGGCACTGCCGAAGACCGGCAGACGCCGGAAGAGCCCATGCCCTGGGAAACCGGCGTGGTGCACCAGCAGGCGAGCATCATGGACGATCTGGAGCCTGCTGCCCTGCCGGAGAAAAAAGAACCGTACCAGATTCACCGTCGGTACATCCTGAGTCAGATCAAATCCGGCTTTTTGCTCATAGACCAGCAGTCGGCGAGCGAACGCATATTGTACGAGCGGTACCTGCAGGCGCTGGCCCGGCAACCCATCTCCACCCAGCAGTTGTTGTTCCCTAAAAGCATCACCCTGACCGCTGCCGATGCCGAACTGATGACCGACCTGCTGCCGGAGTTGCACAAGCTGGGTTTCGACATTGTCCCCTTCGGCGGTACCGAGTTCGTGGTGCACGGCATACCGGCCGAGTTGGGCGAGTCGGGTCAGGAGGAGACCCTGCTGGAACAGGTGCTGGCCCAGTACCGCGATAACCTTGAACTGCAACTGGGTGTGCAGGAAAACCTCGCTCGGGCCCTGTCGCGTAATGCGGCCGTGAAACGCGGCCGGGGGCTGTCCGCCCGCGAAATGGAAGACCTCATCGACCGGCTGTTTGCTTGTTCGGTGCCCTACAGCAGCCCTGCCGGCAAGCCTTGCATTCAAACCTTTAACCTGGAAGATTTACAAAAACACTTTGCGGCCTGACCGCCCGTTCCATGACCCAATTTGCATTCAATCAGCCCTTTTCCGGGATAGTCAGACACCTGATCATCATCAATGCCCTGATGTTTTTCGGTTCCTACATTATTTTCGGTGCAGAAACCTGGAACAACAGCCATCATACCTACGGTGACCTGGGCCGTCTCCAACTGGCCATGTACGTACCCGGCTCTGCCAACTTCAAACCCTGGCAGGTGCTCACACATATGTTCATGCATGCCGATTTGGGACACCTGGCGTTTAACATGCTCACGCTGTTTTTCTTCGGCCCGCCCATCGAGCGCGTGTGGGGCACGTTCCGGTTCTTATCGTACTACCTGCTTTGCGGTCTGGGCGCCATGGCCCTGCACCTGGGTGTGCTGTGGTGGGAGCTCACGCGCGCCGGGCTGGATCCTACGGCATACAACGGCGCGATGCTGGGCGCGTCGGGCGCCATTTTCGGTGTGCTGGTGGGCTTTGCCTGGCTATTTCCCAACCAGATCATCAGCCTGATCTTTCCGCCCATTTCCCTGAAGGCGAAGTATTTTGTGCCGATCATCGCAGCGTTAGAACTCTTGTACGGGGTTCGCGGTTATGATAGCGGCGTAGCGCATTTTGCCCACCTGGGTGGTGCGTTGGTCGGCTTTCTGATCATGTTGATGTGGTATAAACCTTTCCAGAAATAAATGGCGCTGTTTAATTCCATTTGGGACGATTTTCGCGGAGCCTTCCGCCAGGGAAACATGGTGACCAAACTCGTGTTGGCCAATTTTACCGTATTTGTGCTGGTGAAGATCGTGTACCTTCTCCTCTGGATGGGCTCGGGCGGACAAAACATCGGAGGCCTGTTTTTCGAAGGGCTCCGGCATTTGTGCATCCCGGCAAATCTTTTTAGCTTGCTCACCCACCCCTGGACGCCGCTGACCAGCATTTTCCTGCACGAGTCGCTCTTCCACCTGATCAACAACATCATTGGACTGTACCTTTTCGGCGCCATCGTGGGCGATCTCGTGGGTGACCGTCGTGTGTTGCCCTTGTACCTGGTGGGCGGCCTGGTGGGCGGCCTGTTCTTCGTCCTGTCCGCCAACCTGCTCCCCTACGTGGGCGCTTATGCCCTGGGCGCTTCGGGCGCCGTGATGACCATGGCCGGCGCCGCCCTGATCCTGGCGCCCGATTACCGGGTGCCCCTGCTGCTGCTGGGCGAGGTGAAGCTCAAATACATCGTGCTGGTGATCCTGCTGCTCGATTTGGTCAGCATTGCCAACCAGAGCAATACGGGCGGACACTTTGCGCACCTGGGTGGTTTTGCCTTCGGCGTTTTGTTTGTGATGCGCCTGCGCGACGGGTTCGACATGCTCCGGCCGGTGAACCAGGCCATCGATTGGGTGGTGGCGTTCGTCAGACAGGACCGCCCCCTCAAATCCTCCCCAAGCCGTACCCCCGCCATGCAAAAGGTTTACCGAAACCCCGGCGGCAAAACAAGGCCGGTGAACGTAGGCGATAATAACCCTTCGGTGCCTTTTCAGGAGAAACTGGACGCTATTCTCGACAAGATCAAAGCAGAAGGGTACGAACGCCTGAGTCCGGAGGAAAAGGAATTTCTTTTTCAGGCCAGCAAGAAGCAGTAGTTTGGCATCTTTGTGCGTCCCATGCGTTCGATCGTCGCCTATACCCTTAAAATCGTCAGCCTGGTGGTTGCTTTTTCCACCCTGCTCGCTTACCTGTCACCCTATGTGCACCCGGGGCACTTCCCCTGGATCGCTTTTTTCGGAACGGCCTACCCCTGGCTGCTGTCGGCCAACCTGTTGCTCCTGTTTCTGTGGTGGTGGGGCCGAAACCGCTTCGCTTTTTACCACCTGGGCATCATTTTGCTGGGGTGGACGTACCTGTCCGCCTTCTGGGGCATGAACTGGCCTTCCGACCCGCCCCCGCAAGGTACCTTTCGGGTGAACACCCACAACCTCGG
Source organism: Saprospiraceae bacterium (assembly GCA_033764075.1). Taxonomy (GTDB): domain Bacteria; phylum Bacteroidota; class Bacteroidia; order Chitinophagales; family Saprospiraceae; genus M3007. Next base: position 88,006 of record JANRJH010000031.1, read on the forward strand.
CCGGATTCTGGGAAACAAGCCGCGCAGCGCCGATCATTACCAACGCGCAGCCGATGAATACGCCGCCTACCTGCAACAACAAGGCGTGCCCGATCTGCTGAGCACGCAGGAAACGAGCGCCTACTTCTACCGGCGGCTGGCCGAAAAGCTGGGATATCCACACACCTTCAACCTGAAAAAAGGAACGGTAATCCTGAGCAAGTTTCCCCTGTCGGCCGGCGGCGACATACCCCTGGGAAAAACGGCCAATTCGGCGCTGTGGGTCGATGTGAACGCGAAGGGCCGCACCATCCGGGTGTACAACATCCACCTCCAGTCCAACCGCGTCACCACCCAGACCGAAAAGCTGCTCGACGACCCGGACGCCAACGACCACGGCTCTTTCAACGAGGTGCGCGGCATCCTCTGGAAAGTCGGCGAGGCCACGGGCGTGCGCGCCGAGCAGGCTGAAATCGTGCGGGCACACATCGCCGCCTGCAAACACCCGGTGCTGGTGTGCGGCGACCTGAACGACACACCCAACTCATTCGTGTACCGCACCATCGCCGACGGACTGCGCGATGCGTTCCGCGAGACCGGACTGGGCCCCGGTACCACCTTCGCCGGCGTGCTGCCCTTCCTCCGCATCGACTATGTGCTCAGCAGCCCTTCGATCAGGCCCTTCCGGTGCCGAACCCTGCGGAAAACATTCTCCGACCATTATGGGGTGACCGCGGAATTCGGGTGGCCGGGTGAATGAATAATTGGGGGGAAACTCCGTTCTTTGTGGTTTGTTTTTCGTTATTCACTAAGTTACCCACGGCTGAAGCCGTGGGCTAATGCCGTGGATTTATATCAAATGATTATGCGCTTTACTGCCGAGATCACCATTATGCCCCACCCTGAATTGCTGGACCCGCAGGGCAAAACCGTTCTGAACAACCTGGGCCACCTGGACTTGTCGGGGGTCACCGATGTGCGCATCGGCCGGCATGTGGCCATGCAGCTCGACGCCGCTTCGGAAGAGGAGGCGCGCCGCACAGTAGAGCAGGCCTGCCAGAAACTGCTCGCCAACCCCATTGTGGAGACCTTCCGTTACCACCTGCACCCGGCCTCCTGATGCTGTACGTGGTGCCCACGCCCATCGGCAACCTGGAAGACATCACCCTGCGCGCACTTAGGGTGCTCCGGGAGGTGTCGCTCATCTGGGCGGAGGACACCCGCACCAGCAAAAAATTGCTCGACCACTACCAGATCGACACGCCAGTGCGGGCCTACCACGCCTTCAACGAACACGGCGTGGTGGATCGCATCGTAGGCGAACTGGCGGGGGGCGCCGTGTACGCACTCATCAGCGACGCTGGCACACCGGGTATCAGCGATCCCGGTTTCCTGCTGGTGCGCGCCTGCGTGCAACGCGGGGTGCGTGTAGAGTGCCTGCCAGGCCCCACGGCGTTTGTGCCGGCCCTGGTGGCGTCCGGAATCCCTTGCGATGCCTTCCACTATGAAGGGTTTCTGCCCCACAAAAAAGGCAGACAAACGCGATTGAAATACCTCGCATCCCTGGAAAATACTTTTGTGCTGTACGAATCGCCGCACCGCCTGCTGCGATGCCTGGGTGAATTGATCGAGCACTGTGGCCCCGAACGAATGGCCTGTGTGGCCCGGGAACTCACCAAGCTGCACGAAGAGGTGATCACGGCGCCGCTCCAGGACTTGCAGCGGCACTTCGGCGCCAAAGAGGTGAAAGGGGAAATTGTGGTGGTCGTCGGTAGTCGGTAGTCGGTAGTCGGCTGTCGGTCGTTGGTGTCTCCATCTGCCGGGTTCGTCAAACCAAGCGCCATCTTATTCGACACTCGACACTCGACATTCGACATTCCCAAGTACCTTTGTCCGATATTCACCACCGAACAGCGCAACTGAGTAAGATGCAATTCGCCACCAAAGTCATCCACGCCGGCATAGAACCCGATCCCGGCACCGGCGCCATCATGACGCCCATTTTCCAGACGTCTACCTACGTGCAGGCCGCGCCCGGCGACCACAAAGGGTACGAGTATGCGCGCACCCAAAACCCGACCCGACACGCGCTGGAACAAAATCTCGCCGCACTGGAGAACGGCCGCCACGCCGTATGCTTCGGATCCGGTCTGGCGGCCCAGGATGCCTGCATCAAGCTGCTGAAAAGCGGCGACGAGATACTGTCCGTCAACGACCTCTACGGCGGCTCTTACCGGCAGATGGTGCGTGTTTACGGCCAATGGGGACTCAAAAGCCGCTTTATCGACATGAGCGACGCGGCAAGCGTGGAGGCGGCCATCGGGCCCGACACCCGCATGCTGTGGATCGAAACGCCCACAAACCCGATGCTGAACATCGTGGACATCGAAGCGGTGTGCGCCGTGGCCCGCCGCCGCGGGTTGCTCACGGTGGTGGACAACACCTTCGCCTCGCCCTACCTGCAAAATCCGCTCGATTTGGGCGCCGACATCGTCCTGCACTCCGCCACCAAGTACATCGGCGGCCACTCTGACGTGGTACACGGCGCCCTTGTGGTCAACGACGACGAGCTGGCCCAGCGCTTGCACTTCATCCAGAATGCCTCGGGCGCCGTGCCCGGGCCCCAGGACTGCTTTCTCGTGCTGCGCGGCATCAAAACCCTGCACCTGCGCGTGCAGCGCTCCTGCGAAAACGCGGAGACCATCGCCCATTGGCTCACCAAACACCCGAAGGTATCCAAGGTGTACTGGCCTGGTTTTGCTGCCCACCCCGGGCACGCCATCGCCAAAAAGCAAATGCGCGCCTTCGGCGGCATGGTGTCGTTCGACCTGCACGACAACACCTTCGAGGCCGCCCGGCGCGTGCTGTCCGGCACCCACCTGTTCTCCCTGGCCGAATCGCTCGGCGGGGTGGAGTCGCTCATCGGGCACCCGGCCAGCATGACCCACGCCAGCATACCCCGCGAGGAGCGCCTGCGTGTGGGCCTCACCGACAGCCTAGTGCGCCTGAGCGTGGGGGTGGAAGATGTGGGGGATTTGATGGACGATTTGAAGATTGCGTTGGGGTGAAATGGTAACATATATTATGATTAAGAAAAAGTTGATCGAAATGCTGGATTACTTCCGGCATGTAAAATCCTATTCACAGGATGGTGAGGACGTTGTGTTGTTGTCCTTTTTCGAGTCTTTAAAGGGCTATACAGGGTTTTATGTAGATGTTGGCGCCCATCATCCGGTAAGGTTTTCAAATACACTTGCTTTTTATCGAAAAGGATGGAAAGGCATAAACATTGACCCCACGCCAGGGAGCATGAGACCATTCAAATGGCTACGTGCAAGAGATATCAATCTGGAAATCGGAATTGGAAGCCAAAAAAGTGAATTGACTTTTTTCTGCTTTAATGAGCCGGCATTAAATACGTTCGACGCCAAGCTTGCCGCCGAACGGAACAGCGGCAATCCATATAAAATTATAAAAACAGTTTCCGTTCCGGTACTGCCATTGCGTGTGGTTCTGGAGAACCACCTGCCCAAGGGACAGCACATTGATTTTTTATCTGTGGATGTAGAAGGGCTTGACCTGGAAGTGCTTAAATCGAACGATTGGGTCAAATTCAGACCTGCCTATGTTTTAGTAGAGGATTTATTTGTTGATATCAAGTCCTTGGAAGAATCGGAGGTCTACCGCTTTTTATCCCAAAATGGGTACAAGTTAATTGCCGTTTTAAAAAGAACGTACATATACGTACAGGATTAAATACCGGCACGCTTCGTTTATGTTAATTTTGTGTCAAATTTTGGCATTTGTGCCTAAAAAAAATTGTTATTCAAGTTTTAATTGTCAACTTTGATAGTGGAATAATTTGATCATATATAACAGTGCATTAAAATGAAGAAATTTTTATTAGCCTTATTTTATTTATTATTGCTGTGCAATTGCCAGGTCTTTTGTCAAACGGATACCGAATTTTGGTTTGTTGCACCAGAAATAACAATCGGCATTGACGGCAATAACTATGACAGGCCAATTTTTTTTCGTTTTTCAACGTATGACGATGCTGCCACGATAACCATCGAACAACCCGCCAATACCGCTTTCCCTGTTCAGGTTATCACCATGCCGGCCAACACCTCCCAGGTA
>JANRJH010000022.1:0-129531 GCA_033764075.1 Saprospiraceae bacterium
CCTTTACATCTACATCGTAAGCGGTATGTCACAAGGAGAAATTAAAACGCTGAGCACCCAGCTCTCCGAGGCGGAGAACAGTTGGGTAGACGCCATTCCCGAAATCTTCGGCGAAAAGTGGAAACGGGCGGGTTTGCGCAAAGGGCGCAGACAGGGGTTTAAAAAAGGTATCGAGAAAGGTATCGAGAAAGGTATCGAGAGAGGGCGGGAAGAGGGCCTTTCTGAAGGCCTTCAAAAAGGCATCGAAAAAGGCATCGAGAAAGGCATCGAGAAAGGGCGAGAAGAAGCGATTGAAGAGATCGTTAAAAAAATCATGCTCAAGTTCCCGCAGTGGAGCGACGCCGAAGTAGCGGCGTTTTTAGAGATGGAAGAAGGGAATGTCAAGCAAGTGCGGAGGAGCCTGGAAGAGAAGCTTTAAGGTTTGTCGCGAATTAGCGCGAATGAACGCTAATGCGTGGAATGCGCGGTAGAACGGGTCATTTTTGCCGCTGCTGTTAGCGTTTTACGCTTGGTCACGCTCTCCGCCGTTTATTGTTGGCGAGGACGCCAACACAACACATTCCACTGCACAGTACGGTTCCTTCAGTTCCATCATTCTCCTTCTCGTTCCAGAACAGCCTGATACAGTTCAGGGGCTATTCGGAAACCGGCTTGCTGAATCAGTTGGTCGAGTATGGGTTTCATGCGCATTATCAGACCTCTCTCTTTTGCCAATTTAAGTATCCCAAGCAGACCCATGATGGGAACCCCTAAACTTTTTGCCACTTGTCTGCCAAATAGACTTGTTTTGGAATGATAACCTTACCAAATAAAGCAGGAAGCAAATCAAGCCTGCCGATCATCGCCAAATTAATAATAGGCGAGGTATCACTAACGACAATCATGATGATTGAAGAGATTGGATAGTTTGCAGGTCCTCCTCATAATCCTCAATGCTATAATGGATTGGAATCTCTCTGCCTGCCAATACCCATTGAAATTTGAATTGGGGTATACCTGCCAACCGAGCAGCCTGCCCGATGGTGAGTTTGCCTTTTTGAAAAAAGAGAATGGCAATTTCCAACAGAACCTCTTGCTCTGTTAGCCGGATGGCATGAATGTACTCAGAAGGAATGGTTAGTACCATATCATTTCAAAAAAAATGCCCACAAACAGGCAACGCACCTAAATCTGTAAATTTCGAAAATCAGGTACTGCAAAGATGCAGTTTTTTTTCGCATTCGTCCTGTGGGTAGAGACGTTGCATGCAACGTCTCTACCCACCACCGCCTTGCCCCCCCACCCGCGCACAGGCCCGCAGGCGGGGCGGTCGGTCGTCCCCTCCCTCCCTTGCCCCCCGCCTGCGGGCCTGTGCGCTCCGGCCGGCTGAAGCTCAACGGAATCGCCGGCAACCTCCAGCTACTGAGGCGAGGAGGCGAGGCGAAAACCCACGTGGGTGCTACGAAACTCCGGCGTTATGCGGTAGCGGACCGCGGAGCGGCAGAACCGCGGCGTGTTGTACCAGCAGCAGCCGCGGACTACGCGGGTAACGCCTGATGTTGGACCAATTGGGTTGCGCACAGAGCCATCTGGGTAGTCGCCCCACCAGTCCGCGCACCACTCCCACACATTACCGCTCATGTCATACAGACCCAGTTCATTGGGCGTCTTGCCTTTTACCGAGTGGGTTTTGTCGTCGGAATTGTCGCGATACCACGCCACCGCGCCAATGTCGGGCGATGCCGGCAGGAGGCGCGACGCACCCCGGTTGTGGCGGTCCAGGGCTTCGGTCATTTCCACGTCGTGGATGTAGTCGGAGTTGAAAAAGTCGTCGCTCACCAGCATGACGATCAGGTCGGACTCCCCGAGCCGGCGGCGGATTTCCTGGTCCCACAGTTCGCCGGGCTTGATCTCGTGGTCGGACCACAGGCGCAGCGCACCGCTTTTTTCCAGCGGCCGGAGGTGCTGGAGCAGCTTGTCGCGCACGGGTTTGTCTTCGTGCGCGTACATCACAAAGGCGCGCAGGGGCAGTGGGTTCATCGTTTGGCGGTTGGGCAAAGATAGTTTCCGGTCAGGAGAAAACAGCGCCCAACTCCAGCCGGATGTCGAGCACATCGTCCACCAGGGTTTCGCGGGCTTCGAACGTTTGGTGGCGTTCGGGCGCCGAAAAAACCACCACGGAGCCCAGCGGGAGCAGCACCAGCCAGACCGACCGCACGCCGTGGGCGAAGTACAAACCTGCTTTTTCCACCAGGCTGTTCAGCGACTGCGTGGGGGAAATGATCTCCACCACGCCCAGGGGCGGTTCGGTGACGGCCACCACGTCCTCCCGCAGGTTCAGCGGCGCAAAGGGAAAAATCGAAACATCCGGAACGGAAGGCCAGTCAAACAAATCCAGACTCAGTTCGGAGGCGATGTTGTACCGGTCAGCGTAGCGTACGCTCAGCGCAACGATCAATCTGGACTGAACCAGGGCGTGGTTTAACGACGGCAAAGGTTTGTTCCTTTCAACTTCGTAATCGTTCAAGACAACTTCCCGCATGGCCTGCAATTTTTTTACAAATTAAAACAACTCCTACCACATATCCAAAACACCGTTTAGTACGGATCCACATCCACCGACACCCGCACTCCGCTCCACCCCGGCTGCGCGACCAGTTCTTCGCACAGTTTCCGCAGTCCTGCTTTGGTTGTTTCCAACAGGTCCGCCGTTTTGTCGAGCTTGATGAGCATTTCGCGGGCAAACAGCCCCCGCACCCTGGGTATGCCCGGCACGGTGGGGCCCAGGAGTCTTTCGCCCAGGAACCGGCGCAGGGGTACGGCCAGCCAGTCGGCCGCGTCCCGAGCCACGTGGTCTTCGGCATGCCGGACGGTCAGGTGGATCAGCCGGTAAAACGGCGGGTAGCAGAACAGCTTGCGCTCGTGCAGCTCCCGCTCGGCGAAGGCGGCATAATTACCCGACAGCACTTCCCGGAGCACCGGGTGTTCGGGGTTCCAGGTCTGGATGATCGCCAGCCCCCGGGTGTCGCGGCGCCCGGCGCGGCCCGTGACCTGCGTGAGCAGTTGGAAGGTGCGCTCGTGGGCCCGGAAGTCGGGGAAGCGCAGCGACTGGTCGGCGCCCACGACGCCCACCAGGCCGACGTTGTCGAAGTCGAGCCCCTTGGTGATCATCTGCGTGCCCACGAGCACGTCGATCTGCCGGTCTTCGAAGTCGTGAAGCAGGGCGGCCAGGCGCACCTTGCTGCCGGCGGTGTCGAGGTCGAGCCGGGCGATGCGCGCCTCGGGCAGGTGGAGCCGGAGTTCGTCTTCGAGGCGTTCGGTGCCGAAGCCGAGCTGCATGAGCTTGGCGCTGCCGCAGGCCGGGCATTGCGTCGGCGGATTTTCCTGGTATCCGCAGTAGTGGCAGCGCAGGCGGTGGGCCTGTTTGTGGTAGGTGAGGCTCACGTCGCAGTTGCGGCACTCGGCCGTCCAGGCGCAGGTTTCGCACGACCACAGGGGCGCGTACCCCCGGCGGTTCTGGAAGAGCAGGGCCTGGCGGCCGTCGGCGATGGTTTGCCGGAGCGCGTCGAGCAGCGGGATGGTGAACGCTCCGTGCAGGCGTTTGTTTCGCACCTCTTCGCGCAGGTCGGCCACCTGGAGCAGGGGGAGCGGCGCCGCGCCGAACCGCTGCGGCATGGACACCAGTCCGTACTTGCCGTCGCGGGCGTTTTGCCAGCTCTCGAGCGAGGGGGTTGCCGAGCCCAGCAGCACCCTGGCGCCGTACAGGTGGGCGAGGTAGATGGCGGCGTCGCGGGCGTGGTAGCGGGGTGCGGGGTCGTATTGTTTGAGCGAGGGGTCGTGCTCCTCGTCGACCACCACCAGCTGCAGGTTTCGGAACGGGAGGAACAGCCCGGAGCGGGCCGACACCAGCACCGGGTGCCCGGCCGCGGCGGCGCGCCACAGCTCCACGCGTTCGTGGTAGCCGATCCGGGAGTGGTACACGTGCACCGAATCGCCCAGCACCTTTTGCAGGCGCCCTGTCAGGTGGGTGGTCAGGGCTATTTCGGGGAGCAGGTACAGGGCCTGGCCGCCTTTTTGGATGACCTCGCGGATGAGCTCGAGGTACACGCGGGTTTTGCCGCTCCCGGTGACACCGTGCAGCAGCACCGTTTGTTTGTGCCCGAAAAACGCGCGGATGGCGTCCAGGGCGTCCGCCTGCTGTCCGCTCAGCGGCGCCTCATCGGGGTCGGTGGCGGCGGCGGTCGGGAGGCGGCTCTGTTCGGCTTCCACCACCTCCAGTATGCCCTTTTTGACCAGGCTTTTGAGGGCACCGTCGGATGCGCCGCCGGCCTTGCGCAGCAGTTCGCTGCGGCGCACGAGGGTTTGCCGCTGTCTCAGCGTGTAAAAAGCCAGCAGCAGGTCGTGCTGGCGTTCGTAGGCCTCGACGGACTTCAGCGCCTCCTCCAGCTTTTCGGGCGCCTGCTCGTAGGTCTCCGTCCATTGCACGGCAAGCACCTTTTTGGGTTTGTATTTTTCCTGCATGTCTTCCCGCAGGGCCAGCACCCCGAGCCCCAGCAGGCGCTGGATTACGGGAACGACCGTTTTTTTGCCCAGGATTTTGCGCACCTGGTCTACGGTGAGTTCCTGGTGCAGCTGAAGCGCTTCGGCCACGAGATACGCCTGATCGTCGAGCGCGCGGTAATCGTCGCCGAACGACTCCAGGCGCACCAGTTTGGTCTCGCTGCTGAGCTTGAGGTACCCGGGCAGGGCGGCCTGCATCACTTCACCCATGGTGGCGGCGTAATAAGCGGCGATCCATTCCCAGAGCTGCAACTGCCGTTGGCCGACGATGCTCACCTCATCCAGCACGTCGAGCACACTTTTGGTGGCGTACTCCGGTTTTTGGGTGTGCACGTGCGCCACCAGTCCGCTGTACAGTTTGCTTTTGCCGAAGGGAACTTCCACCCGCACCCCGGGAAAGACGCGCCCTTCCAGCGCTGCTGGTATGGCGTAGGTGTAGGATTTCCTGGGCAACGCCAGGGGCAGAATCACATCGGCGTAATAAGACATGTAAATAAATTAACAAAGATTTGCAAAAGAAACGTATTTTTGTGGAACTGTTTTTCGCTTGATCCGGTTTTTCAACCGGATCGCTTTTTTACAAACACCCGCTGTTCAGCATCGGGCTATCTTTACACCAAAACGTTATTTTTCTTGGCATTAAAACCCTCGTCGCCTTCAGGAGGCAACAACAACCGTTCCGGCGGCGGCTCCGGAAACAACAACAATCGCCCTGGCGGCGGTTCCGGAAACAACAGCAACCGCCCCGGCGGCGGCACCGGTGGAGGCCCTAACCGACCAGGCGGCGGCCCTAACCGCCCCGGTGGCGGCAGCGGTCCTAACCGCCCCGGCGGAGGCACCGGTGGCCCCAATCGCCCCGGCACCGGCCCGGGAAGCGGCCCGGGTACACGGCCGCCCTTCGGCGGACCAGGCGGCAGGCGTCCCGACCGGCGTTTCCCCCAACAACACCAACCGGAACACCGCATCAACGAGTTCATCCGCGTGCCGGAGGTGCGTCTGGTGGGCGACAACCTGGACGAGATCGGGGAAGCCGTAGGGCAAACCGTGGAAACGGGCATTTTCCCCACCGTCAAATTGCGGGAATGGGCAGAGGAAATGGGGCTCGATGTGGTCGAGATTTCGCCCAATGCCGACCCGCCAGTGGTGCGCATTACGGATTACAACAAGTTCCTTTACCAGAAAAAGAAGAAGGAAAAAGAAATGAAGGCCAATGCCGCCAAGCAACAACTTAAAGAAATCCGTTTTGGACCGGAAACCGGCGACCACGACTTCGAATTCAAGGTGCGGCACGCCAAGGGATTCCTCGAAGAAGGCAATAAGGTGAAAGCCTATGTGCAGTTCCGCGGACGGGCCATCATGTTCAAGGAACGTGGCGAACTGCTCCTGCTGCGTTTCCTCAAAGAACTGGAGGACTACGGCGCCGCCGAACAACTGCCCAAACTCGAAGGAAAACGCATGATCGTCATTGTGCAGCCCAAGAAACCGGGTGTCAAGAAAAAAAGCGAATAACTTTTTCGAATAAAAAATGCCGCGGGGGTTTGAGGTATGCCTCAAACCCCCTTATCTTTGCGCTCCAATTATAAAACGCATCTGATCATGCCGAAAATGAAGACCCACACCGGCGCCAAGAAACGATTCAAGGTGACCGGCTCCGGTAAGATCAAGCACGCCAGCGCGAATGCTCGACACCTCATGCGCAAAAAAACAAAAAAGCAGAAACGCCACCTGCGTGGTGGAGCTGTTGTGCATGAGTCGGAACATCACCGCATTGAGCGCCTGCTCTGTATCTAAACGCACCATTTTTTTTAACGAGGGCTACGGAACCAAGCGTCGCGCACTGCGCACCCCGTATCCGCACTAAAAAACAAACATGCCAAGAGCAACCAACAACCCCGCCAGTCGGGCGCGCCGCCGCCGGATCATGAAGGCCGCCAAGGGCTACTTCGGCGCCCGATCCAAAGTGTATACGGTCGCTAAAAACGCCGTAGAGAAAGGCTGGCTGTACGCCTACCGCGACCGCAAGAGCAAAAAACGCCTGTTCCGCCGCCTGTGGATCGCCCGCATCAACGCGGCCACCCGCAGCCACGGCATCGCTTACAGCCGCTTCATCCACGCATTGTCCGAGCAGGGCATCGCCCTTAACCGGAAAGCGCTGGCCGACCTGGCGCTCCACCACCCGCAAACGTTCAAGGCGATTGTCGACAAGGTAAAATAACCTTTGTCAGCGGCCTTTTGCTGTTTTTCCAACACCCTCTTTTTTTGATTTCCCAAACCCCATGGGCAGGGAATAGCAAAAAAAGAGGGTTTTTTATTGGGCCTTTGCCCTACATTGTCGCCCGTTTCACTAAAACTGATTTTTGTATGAAGAAGCTGTTACCCATTCTCCTCGCTGCCCTGCTTGGGGGCCAGGCACAGGCACAAACGTGCGAGGTGGACTCCAACCTCCTGAACTACCCGATCAATGTGTTGCTGTCACCGGCGCCCTATTCGCCCGATAGCCCGTTTTACAACCTGGAACTGGCCTGCATCAACGAACCGTACAGCCAGTCGGTCACCGTCAAAGTGCCACCGACCTTTCTCATCACGACCATAGACTCGGTAGTGGTGCCCACCACGGGCGGCATCCAGAACCTGCCCGCCGGCATGTCGTATGTGTGCAACCCGCCCAACTGCCGGTACCTGCCCAACACGCTGGGCTGCATCCTGCTCACAGGCACGCCCAACGCCACCAATACCGCCCCGGATACGCTTGACCTGATCATTTCCACCACGATCTACACGCCGCTGATCGACCAGCCGATCCTGTTGCCCGTTGGACTGGCGCCCGAAGATCATTTTTACCTGATCCTCAACCCCACCGGTGGGTGCGCTTCCGGCGTGGCGGAACTCGGGCAGGGCAAAATCGGCGCCATGACGCTTGTGCCCAACCCAAGCGACGGCCTCACCCGTTTGCAGGCAGAATTGCTCGAAAGCGGCCGATACCAGATCCGGGTGTTCGACCTGCTGGGGCAGTTGCAATGGTCGCAGGCTGCCGACTTATCCGCAGGAGAAAATACCGTTTCGTTGTCGCTCGGCCACCTGGCCGGCGGTCAATACCAGGTGGTGTTGTCGAATGAGGCAGGCGGGTTGACGCAGCGGTTGGTGATTTGGTGATTGGGAGGAACTTACCCTTGCCATAAAAAAGAAGCGGTTAAACACCTGGATGTTTAACCGCTTCTTTTTTTTACCGACTTGCTTTCTGCATTATTCCATTCGCAGCACTTTGGCGACCACGCCTTCTTCAAAACGAACCACCACCACGTAATTGCCGGCGGTCAGGCCGTTGCGTTGCAGGAGGTAGTTGTTGTTGTTCACGGCCGGCACGTCGCGCACCACGCGGCCCATGGCGTCGATTACCTGCAGGTTGAGGATGGTTTTATCCTCCGGCGCCTGGATCAACACCTGGCTGACGGCCGGGTTGGGGGCGAGGGTTACCTGTACCTGGGTGGCCAGGGGCTCCCGGGCGCTCACGATGGCGTCGATGCAGGGCTGGATGCCCAGCGCGTAGCAGGCGCGGGGCGCCACGAAACGCATGATGGTGTCGATGTGGGCAAGGGCAATGGCTTTGGCGGCGGGGCCGACGTTGCAGGTGGGGTTACCCGGTACCACATCGGACCATTCCCACGGCGCGGAGTCGAACGCGCCGCTGCGCACGAAGGGATAGAGCCCGGCGCGCACCTCCTGCAGGCCTGCCGGAGAGCGGGCAAAAGCGGATTGCTGGGCGCCGCTCAGGTCGAGCGTCAGGTTGGCAAAAGCGTCGTTGTTGTTGAAGTCGTCCTGCATTTTCTGAACGACATAAGCGCCTTGTACCTCCACCACCTGGAAGTTGACGCCGGGCACCGTGAGGATACCTTCCGTATAGGGGGCAAACGGGTCGGTGGGCACCTGGAAGGAGATCATGGGCACCTGGCCGGGGTCTACCCAGGAGGAGTCACCCAGGGCGCCGCCCATGTTCACCATCAGGTGGAAGTCGGAGCTGTAGCCCACGTGGTTCGGGTAGCAGAGGGTGTCGTTCGGGTTGGGCACGGTGGTGGCGGAGGTTACCCCGTACGAAGTACCGTTGATGTCGCCGTTGATGCTCTCCAGTACCATGGGCACGATGATGCTGTCGGTGGGGTCGGGCGTGCTGGAGTTGGGCACTTTCCAGAGGAACTTGCCGACGTCTGAGGATGCCGTGGGGATTTTCAGGTAATTGTCGAGCGTAGCCACGGCGTAGCCGATGTACCCGCCGGTGCCCTGTCCCCAGATAGAGATGCGGTCCGTGTCTACCTTGTAGTCGTTTCCGTCTTCAGCGGCATTCCGACGGAAGAAGCGGACGGCAGTGCGGGCGTCCTGCACGCCGCGGTAGGCGGCGTTGATCAGCGAGAAGCGACGCAGGAGTTCATCCGGGTTGGTGGGCTGCCAGCCAAGGCGATAGTCGCAGGAGGCGACCACGTAGCCCATTTTAGCCAGGCGTGTGCACATTTCGACCGCAGCCGAGTCCTTGCGCGTGCCGCCGCAGGAGCCGTTGAAGCCCGGGGCGCCGGTTGCCGGGTTGAGGAACGGTCCGAAGTTGCCGGTGTGGAAATACAACACCAGGGGGCGGGCCGTTTCGGTGTCGCCTTCCGGTTCATAAACGTCCATCACCAGGTTTTCAGGGATGGCCTGGTTGAGTACTGTGAAAAACAGCACGGTGGCGTTGTTGCCGTAAACGACACCGTCGGTCACTTTCACTTTGTCAAAGACCGGATCAAGGTATCGGGTCTGGGCAAAGGTTTGCGCCTGCAGCAGCAGACAAACGAAAAGGGTTGTCAGTAGTTGCTTCATGATTTGTAGTTGGTTATTGAAATGTTGCTATTTTTTTCTGAAATCGTATGTCAGCCCGATGTACGCCATCCGGCCGATACGGGGGCCGCCATAGGTTTGAAACTGCCGGTTGTTGAAGGCCGCGTCCATTTTGTCGCCAAAAGAACCATCGGTTTCGACGATGGGGACAATGCCGAACAGGTTGGTCGCTCCGAGTTTGAGGGTGGTGTGGATTCGTTCGAAGGTGACGTTCCACTGGGCGTCGACCATATCGTACGTTGGGATGAATCCGGTGAACTGGGGCGACCCCTCAAAGATAAAGCCTTGAATCCACTTGTAGGTAACGTTAAAACCGGTTCTTTTTAGACCGAACATCGGCAGGTCGCGCCAGGAAAAGCCGATGTTGAACTTGTGCTCCGGCGTGTTGAAGGCCGGGATGATGGGGTCGTTTTCGTCGGTACGGGTGAGTTTATTCCAGGAGTAGTTGCCGGAAAACTGGTAATAATTGTTGAAAAAATAGTTCAGGCCGATGTTAAAACCCTGGGTAGTGACCGTGTTGGTGGAGTTTGCCGCCACGCGGTAGGCTTCGATGTTGGTCACGTCGATGAGTCCGGCGGACACTGGCACATCCACGCCGATGTTGTAGCCGATGAAGTCCTTGTACAGGCTGAAGTAGTAGCCGGCGTCGACGTACACATGTTCCCACCAGGTGGAGCGGTAGCCCAGCTCGATGGTGCGCACCTTTTCGGGCATAATGGGGGCTACGTTGAAGTACTCCAGCCGGGCCAGGCTGTTTTCCGTGAGGGCGTCGGTGAGCGACTCGACGGTCACGAGGCTGTCGAACCCGTTGAGGTTGCCAAGCAGGGTGGCACGACCCACATCCAGGAGCAGGTACTGGTCGGTGAGGGTCGGGTTGCGCACGGCGGCGGAGAAGCTGAGGCGGTAGAAGTCTTTGGGATTGGGGTTGTATACGATGGAGGCGGCGGGGGTGGCGATCCAGTCGAAGTTCTGGTTCTTGTCGGCGCGCAGGGCTGCGCCCAGGATGATCTTGTCGTCCATCACTCTCTTTTCTACGCCGGTGTACATACCGAACTCGAAGTTGGTGATGCGCTCGTACGAGGAGTCTATGGGGTTGCCCTGGGCGTCGCGCGTGTACTGGAGCGTATCGGAAAAAATGGTTCCTTCCGAGTAGGGCCGGTACCAGCGGACATTACCGCCTACGCGCCAGTAATTGAGCCATCCGGGGGTAAAAATGTACTCGCCCTGGGTGTGGTAGAGGGCCGATTTATCGAAGAAGCGGGTGCCACCGGCCGCACCGCTTTTGGTGGAGGTGATGCGGTTGAACTCCTGCTCGAAGCGGTCGGTGCCGGGTTCGAAAAATGCTTCCGTGGTTACGCCGGGCAGTCTGGATTCCTGGTTGGAAACCTGTTCGGTGATGGCATGCCAGGCGGCGAGGGAGTCCTGGTAATCGATAAACCACTGGTTGGCGGCGGCATCGTCGAAAGTAGCTTCGAACGTGATGGGGTCGAACACCAGTTGGGGGTACCCCAGTTCAATCATGCGTTGGTTGTATTTGCCTGTGTTCACCCAGTGGTTGCGGTAGTCGTCGGCAAATTGCTTGTCGGTTTTGGAGGCCTCCTGCAAGCGCAGGGCGGTGAAGTAGGGGTCGAAGGAGTTTCCGGCGTCTTCGTTGGTGGCGTAGGCGCGCAGGAAAAACTTGTCTTTTTTCCGCCATTCGAGCCGGTTTTGAAAAAACAGGATGTCGCGCAGGCTGAAGCGGTTGTCGCCCTGATACACGGTTGTTCCCGACCCGAAAGAGGAGGCGAATATGATCTCCTGGGATTCGAACCCCTGGGCCGGGTTCAGGCGGAAGTGCAGGGCGGTATTGGCCTTGATGTTTTGCGTATTGTAATCCACCAGGTCTACTTCCCGGTATCCGGTGCGGTGGTACACCTGCATGCCGTAGGAGGGCGACCAGGGGGAGTCGCCGGTGCGGTCGTACAGGGCCTGGTACTCGTCGCCGTAGATGTTCACGGCGTCGAACCGGCCGGGGTTGTCGGCCGCGCTGCGCGACTCATACACCGGGTCGTAGTTGTCGGCCACCCAATCGTACGCCTGCAGGTAGTAAAAGTTGAGTTTGGCGGCGAAAAATTCCTGGCCGTTTTTGTTCCGGAATGCGTCGGCCCAGCGCACGGCGCCGTCGAAGAGCTCGCGTTCGCCGACCCTGGCGGAGGCGGCAATGCCCTTGTGGATAAACGGATCTTTGGTCTCCATGGAGATTACGCCATTGAAGGCGTTCGGACCGTAAAAGGCCGAGCTGGCGCCCTGGATGAGCTCCACGCTGTTTACGTCGAGATCGCTGGCGCCCAGGAAGTTGCCCAGGGAGAAATTGAGTCCCGGGGCCTGGTTGTCCACCCCGTCAATCAACTGCAGGGAACGCACCGGACTGGTGGAGTTGAACCCGCGGGTGTTGATGATGGTGAATCCGAGGGAGGCGGTGGTCAGGTCGACGCCTTTGAGATTGCCCAGGCCGTTGTAAAAGTTGATGGCGGGGGTTTCCTTGATGGCGATGGCGTCCAGTTTCTCCACCGTCAGGGGGGCGGCTTTTTGCTTTTCGTCGATCCGCTGGCCGGTGACGACCGTTTCGGTGATCAACAAGGCGCTTTGCTGCAGGCGGATGTCCAACCGATCGCCGGCATTTTGGACCGTCACCTCCTGGGTTTCGTAGCCGGTGTAGGATATGCGCAGCGTGACGGGCAGCGCCGGCACTTTGACCGTAAACCGTCCTTCGTAATTTGTTACCGCGCCGCCTGTGGCATCCAGCAGGCCGATGGCAGCGCCGATGAGCTCCTCCCCAGTGGTGGCGTCGCTCACTTTTCCGGTGACCTCGATTTCCTGAGCGGATAGTCGGGCAAAGGAAATCACCATACAGAAACTCCACAGGAGTCTCCACATCAACAGGTTGTTATTCATACCAGCACACATAAGATAGAGGGCAAACACCCGTTTCCCTGACACAAATGTAAAGAGATGGTTAACGGTTGTTCGTGTAAATTTTGCAAAATCTCACATAACTTTTTATTTAATACAACTTTTTACAGAAGAAGTCCTACTTTCGCGGTATCTTGATTTACCTTAAACCAATTGTTATGAACAAACTAATTGCCCTTGCACTGCTTCTGGCGCTGTCCTTTGGCTTATGGACTTGCCGGAAATCCGAACAACCGCTCTCTCCCGCAGAAAGCGACATCCCGGACCCCGCCGAACTCAACGCTCTCATCCGCGAAAAACTGCTGTCGGAAGGCGCCTTCCAGTGGGAATGGGCAACCGATGCCCACGTTTGGACGGCACTGGCCAATAGCGACTATGTGCTTTCGGTGGGCTACCAACCTGCGGGCGAGCAAAATGTCCTGGACCGCATCCACGAGATCGACATCCAGTCGCCCGATTGGGCCGAAGCGCGCAACCAGGTGCTCAACCTGATTCTGGAAAGCGAACGCAAGCTTGATCCCTCCCTCGGCGCCCAGGAACTGATCGCCTATCCTGAGGCGGTGTTACCCGTAATTGATGTGTATGTGCGCAACCCACAAACCGTGGCGCTGCTGCGCCTTTCGCCCCTGGTGCGATACGCCGAACCGATGGGCTACGAACCGGACATGGCGGAGGGCGCCACCGACCGCTCCGGTTCGGGCTGCGACAGCAACACCCCCGAACCCGGGCTGAGCACACCTGCCGACTATACCACCATTAGTCCGAGCACCAAACAATCGTGGAACCACACCTACCACAGCATCACCCCGGCGTGGAGCAACAGCACGGGCGATAACGTCCGTATAATGATCATCGACACGGGCGCCAGCTTTGAACAGGACAACCTTGGCGAGCAGTTCAATCAGGGCCTGTCTACCGGTCGGAATATCCAGAAACTCGTCACCCTGCCGCGCAAGACCTTCCTGGGCCTACCTACCGGCCCGGTGGAGACACCCGACGACGGCTGTGGTCACGGAACCTCCATGATCGGCGCCTGCGCCGCCCCTCGCGGCACCGATGGCGCTGCTACCGGCATCGCCTACAACTGCGACATCACGTCGGTGCGTGCCGCCGCCGACGTTTACCTCGACGAAAGCCGCGAGGTCAAGGGGGTATCCGACGCGTTCACCCTCGCGGGCAACACGGCCGAAGTCCGGATCGTCAGCATGAGTATGGGGCGCCTGACCAGTTCCTCGCAGATGCGCGACGCCATTAAATACGCCTACAACAACGGCAAAATGATCTTCTGCGCCGCCGGAACTTCGTTTTCGTGGACCGGTGGCTGGGTGGGCGTCATTTATCCGGCCACACTCGCCGAATGCATCGCCGTCACCGGCATCAAAGACAACCTGACCACGCGCTGCTCCAACTGCCATCAGGGCGAAAAAGTTGATTTCGTGCTGGTAATGGAAAAAACGGCCAACGGACGTACACCGCTCTCCCTTGCCGATAGCGGCAACGATCCCTCGACCGTTGGCGGATCATCCGTGGCCACTGCATCCACCGCTGGCATTGCCGCGCTGGTGTGGGCCAAATACCCGTCCTGGAGCCGCCAACAGGTGTACGACAGGCTGAAAGTCAACAGCAATTACTACCCGAACCGGAATGGGAATTTCGGTTGGGGTAGAGTGAATGCGGCGGGCGCGACGAACTGACCTGACAGATTAAAAAAAAACACCTCCCGGAATTTCGCAAAAGCGAAATTCCGGGAGGTGAATGCGGCGGGCGCGACGAACAGACCTGACAGATTAAAAAAAAAACACCTCCCGGAATTTCGCAAAAGCGAAATTCCGGGAGGTGTTTTTTTTTTAATCTGTCAGGTCTGCCAACAGCTTGCCCGAAGCCACCGGCCTACCCGAACCGTCGTGTATCCGGAAGTAATACATGCCCGGTTTTAGTCCGGATGTTTCCACTTGAAAAGGATTGGTCTGGAAAGGGCGTTTCATTACCTGACGGCCGGCGGCATCCGATAAAACGAATGTACCGCTGTGCAATTGTGGTGTAGTTATGGTTATCCATGCGGCATCTGTTGCCGGGTTTGGCCAGATGTGTACCACTGCAGATCCGGCATTGGGCTCCAGGATACGAACTGAAAGATATTGTTCGCCAAACGTGTGCAGGGTGGTATTGGTGATTACCGGATCATTGAAGTCAAAGTAAATAGCGGCATTGTTCCGGATGGAGGTGTTGTTTGGCAATCCACCTACCGGATCAATGTGAAAGCGCACAAAACCATGGGAAGCAGGCTCATTCACATTGCTGTCGGGCAGCATGATGTTGGGAAATAAAAACGACACAACCCCCGGTTCGGAAATGTGATAGTCGTACGGATGGCTCGACGCACCGGGGCGGAAGGACGCGAGGTCCAGCAGCGCGGACAAAGTATCCCGGATTACCACGGTGAAAGCCGTATCGGTACCCGTATTCTGAAACCGAATGGTATACTCAATTCGCTGATCGCGCGGCACCCAGTGCTGATCCGAAACACCGATGGGAATACCTTGCTTGTCGTTGGGATCAAAAGCGCCAATGTTTTCCATGCAGTCGGTATCGAACCATTCTACCTCGTCAAACAGCGAAAACTGGTTGATAAAGCCCAAGCTGACTGTACCATTGCTGTCGGCGCCACATGCTTCTACAATTGCGCCGGTCAGGGAACCATACGGATTGTTGGGCGTTTGGTCTACTTCGATCCTCCAGGTACTGCCGTTGGCAGGAATGGTAATCATTTGGGATTCGCCGCTGTCGAGCTGAATCGCACCGTTCTGGATCATCTGGATCATGATATCTTCTATGATCACATACGACACGGGTTCAGCCATATCGCTCCCGAGGTTCAGGATGGTGAACACCACCTCATCGTCGTCGCAGTCTGCCGATACCTGCAGGTGGGAACCGTCCCAGCCCAACGGCAACTCGCAGGGGTAGTGAGGATTGATCTCCACATCCATGCAATGGGTAAGACCCAAAGGCGCGTCGCAGTCCAGGGTAAACGACAAGGTAAAAGCGCCAGACTGGGTGGGGCCAACGTCGCCCACTGGAAAAACAAGGGTGTCGCCATGCATCGCACTCCAGGGGATGGAACTACCGGTCAGCGTAAAAAACGGATCGAGTATAACGGTCACGGTTGCATCGAACAACGTGCTGGTACCCCTGTTGCCATAAACAACGTGGTACTGATTGGTGAAGCAACGGCGCAATAGGGCAGTACCGGCACTTACTTCCGGCAGGGCACAGGAAACCAGGACATCGGCAACAAAATGATGTTCCTTTACTTCATTCGCCGCAAGGGTGATACCAGAAATCGTGTCGATACAAAACGCCCACAAGTTGTTTGGCCGCACGGCTACGAGGGTATAGGTGCCGGGCGGAAGGGACATTGAATAGTGCCCTTGTGCATTGGTTATGACTGCTCGTGTAGTGCCATTTCCATCTATGGCTTTTATCAGCCAATTGTTCAGTGGAAAGTCGGATGAATCTTTCAAACAGTCGCCATTGCCGTCCTGCACAATCTCGCCAACCAAAATACCCGTGCTGGAGGAACTGAAAAATTCGGCTGAATTGTTCAAATCCCCATTCTTGTAAGCAACGAAGTTGTTATTGGGGTTCAGACCGGCGAGGGAATCCAGCACGATGGCAAATGGGTTCGGCTGAGAATCAAAGGGATCAAGGGGATCAAAGGGGTTAAAGTTTAATCTCGGGGTAACCCCCTCCCGAAAGAACATCCAGGAAATGCTGTCTGGAAAATGAGGCGCCTCACCGTTCATTACTTTTACCAGACTGAGCAGGTCAAAGGTTGTCAGGGAGCCGCTGTTGTTCAGGTCGGCGATCACAAATTGAAAAGGATTGAGCGGAGCCAAGCCCAGAATATGGTCGGCTAACATCACCGAGTCGCCCAAATCCAGCCCGTTCTGGGGGCCACCCGGCACTCCATTCGGGTCGGGGACGATGGTGACTGAACCGGCGATCGGCACATAATAACTGTAGTAACCGGTGGAGTCGGTGTAGACTTTTGCGGAAATACCGTTGTACCGTATGTCTACCGCCGCCAGTCCGAGCGGCTCACCAGTCCGGCCATAAATAAGGCCGCTGACAAGCCCTTGGGCGCCGGCCGGCACCCGGTTGAAGAGGGACAAGAGCGAAAGGAGGATAAATAGTCGGACTTGTTTTTGCATGTTCAGGAAGATTTCATACGTGAAGGAACGATACAAAAGTGCCGGGGAGTTATCGGGTAATAAAATACAGAATTGTCGTATTGTCTATTAATTTTTTTAATTAATTCTGTAATTATTTGTTTTACAGTTAAAAAGATTTAATTTTGTCTATTTAAATTTGATAGTTATTCATGCAAAATTCCAAACTCTGGCGATTATTTAGTGTGCTGCGCCTGGAAGAGCGAAGATGCTTCCTGGATTTTGTAGCGTCTCCGTACTTCAACCGTCGCTCCGAAACGTTGCGATTACTGGAGGTGCTGTTGCCTTTTCAAAAGGAGGCGCCGGGTAAGACGTTTCTCTTTGAAAAGGTTTTCCCGGGGATGCCATACAACGACCACCGCCTTCGGCAAACCATGAGTTTTTTGAGCAAACTACTGCTTGATTTTCTCGCATACGAGACTTTTAAAGGGGATGGGGTAGAAAAAGAACGTCTGCTTGGCATAGCCTTGCACAAACGCCGGGTGGCAGACCTGGGCGAAACGGTGCTTGCCGATGCCAAAGCACTTCTGTACGCCCTTCCGGCGCGCAATGTCGATTTCCATGAATGCACATACCGGCTTGGCCTGGTCTCCTACCGGCTGGCATTTGACCATGTCGAGCCTGGCGCCGCTGTCGTGCAGGAGTTGTCGGACCAACTCGACACCGCTTTTTTGGCGCGTAAACTATGGCAGGCCTGCTTCCTTTGGTCGCACCAAAGCGTTTCCAACACTGCTTACCATTACGGGCTCTTACCGCAAATTATGGCTTTTCTGGAAAAAAACGGCCTGCCGGAAGCGCCGGCAATCGCTACCTATTATCACTGTTTCAAAGCCCTGAGTGAACCCGAGGAGGCGTCTCATTTTGAGCGTTTTTTGACAATCATTCTGGAAAAAAATTCCGCATTCCCGGATGAAGAGTTGCGCGACTTGTACGTACTGGCACTGAATTTTTGCATCCGCCAAAACAACGCCGGTAATCCTGCATACCACCGCGCCCAGTTCGAGTTGTACCGGGAGGGTATGGCCAAGGGCTATTTCATTTCCGAGGGATACCTGCCCCGCACTACTTATCTTAACGCCGTCACCAGCGCCCTCGTCGTTGGCGCCTATGAATGGGCGGAGCAGTTCACCGACCACTACCGCAGCCAACTGCAGACCGGGTATAGACAAGCCCTCTGGCGATTCAACCACGCCAGGCTGGCGCATGCGCGGCGGAACAGCGGTCAGGCACTTGAACTCTTGCGGGAAGTAGATGTGCGCGACCTTATGCTCCAGCTGGCAGTCAAAACCTTGCAGATCAAAATCTTTTATGAACTCGGGGCATTCGACCTGCTCGAGTCCCACCTGCAAGCGCTGCACACCTTTATACGGCGAAAAAAAGAGTTGGGTTATCACCGCAACAACTACCTGAACTTGATCAGACTGCTCCGACTGCGATTGGAGTTGCCGACATTGGACCGTTCGGCAAAAAAATCCTGGTTGGCCCAGGTGGAGGCGACGGGGGAACTGGCGGAACGGGAATGGCTCCTGGCGCAGACCTGACAGGTTAAACAGAAATCCCCCTATAGATTTCGCAAAAGGCGAAATCTATAGGGGGATTTCTGTTTAACCTGTCAGGTCAGTCACCCGCGTTTTCGCACCATCGTCAAAATCGTTGCGACGGCCACTGTCTCTCCCGTTTCATCGTACACCTCCACATACCATTTGACGATGCCCTTGGGAATGTCTTCCTCACTGCGTTTTTCCTGATCGACTTTTTCCTTTACCGTTAACCGGACCCCAATGGTCATACCCGGGTATACAGGTTTGGTAAAACGGCACTCATCAATGCCGTAGTTGAGCAAAACCGGACCTTTTTTGGCGTCGACAAAGAGGCCGGCGGCCTTGCTCAGGACAAAATATCCGTGGGCGACGCGTCCGGTGAAGGGGGTTCCTTCCAGGCTGGTGGCATCCATGTGAGCGTAGAAATTATCACCGCTTACGTTGGCAAAGTTGTGGATGTCGGCTTCGCTGACGGTGTGTTTGGCCGTGACAAGCGTTTCGCCGACGAACAAGTCTTCGAAGTGCTTTTTGAACGGGTGAATATCCGTTTCTGTTTGCCGGGCGCCGGGCTGGAACTGGTTGGTGACGTTAGTGACGTCGGTCGGGGTGCCTTGAATAGCTGTGCGTTGCATGTAGTGAAATACACCGCGCATGCCGCCCATTTCCTCTCCGCCGCCTGCATGTCCCGGGCCACCGTGTACCAGCAAGGGCATAGGTGATCCGTGTCCGGTGCTTTCCTTGGCGGAGTCGCGATTGAGCATGAGTATCCGGCCGTGCCAGGGTGCCGCTTCGAGCACGTAGTGGCGCTGGATATTCCGGTCGGCGGTGCAAATAGTGCTCACGAGGGAGCCCTTGCCCATCCGGGTGATCTGGATGGCCTCCTCGAGGTCTCTGTAAGGCATGAGGGTGCTCACCGGGCCAAAGCACTCTTGTTCGTGGGTAATGGTGTACGCCAGCGGTTTTTCGTTGCGCAGCAGGACGGGCATCATAAAGGCTCCTTGTTCGCGGCTGGCGCCCACCACCTCGAACTCCTGCAGGTTACCATAAACAACGGGGGTGAACTGCGTCATTTCCGCCAGTTTTTCCTGCACACGATCCATTTGGCGGCGGTTGATCAGGGCGCCCATGCGCACACCCTCAACGGAGGGGTCACCCACCACTGTTTTGGCAAGCTCACGGGAAAGGGCCGCTTGCACGTCGTCGAGCAACCTTTCAGGTACCAGAATGCGGCGCACGGCAGTACACTTTTGTCCTGCCTTGGTGACCATTTCGCGGCGCACCTCCTTGATGAACAGATCAAATTCCGGAGTGCCGGGAACGGCGTCTTCGCCGAGCACGGCCGCGTTCAACGAATCGGCTTCCATTGTAAAGGGCACGGAGTGCGCCACCAGCGCCGGATGCATTTTGAGCTTTTTTCCGGTGACGGCACTGCCGGTGAAGGTGACCACGTCCTGGGCCGTCAGGTGATCGAGTATGCCACGGCCTTCGCCGGCAATCAGTTGCAGTGCACCTTCTGGAAAGATACCTGAGGCGATGATGTCGCGTACCATGGCCTCGGTGAGAAAGGAGGTCTGTTCACTGGCCTTTACCACGGCAGGCATACCGGCGAGCAGGTTGACGGCGATTTTCTCCAGCATGCCCCAGATGGGAAAATTGAAGGCATTGATGTGTACGGCCACGCCCTGTTTGGGCACCAGAATGTGGTGGCCAATAAACGAACCCTCCTTGGAGAGCCGGGCCATATCGCCTTCAACAAAATAAGGCTCGTTGGGAAAGCGGCGGCGCAGGCTGGCGTACGCAAACAGGTTACCGATGCCGCCCTCAATGTCCACCCAGGAATCGGCTTTGGTAGCGCCGGTAAGGTGGCTGACGCCGTAATACCGCTCTTTGCGTTCCAGCAGGTACATGGCCATCGCCTTCAGCATACGCCCGCGATCATGAAAGGTCATGCGCCGCAGCGCGGGGCTGCCAGTGTGTCGGCCGTATGCGAGGACTTCATTGAAATCGATGCCTTCACTGGAGACCGTAGCGATCACTTCTCCGTTGTACGCATTGTATTGGGGAACACCGGCACCGTCGCCGGAAACCCACCTGCCGAGAATGTAGTTCTGTGTCATCATGATCTTTATTAAGAAAAGAGCGGCCAAAATTAGCAAGGAGTCGACAAAACTTACTACCCATCGACCGCAATTCGGAAATCTATGCTTTTGGTCTTTTTTTTGCATGATACAAAAGGGGTTTCTGTAAGGGCCTCTATTTTTCAATTACGTACATGAATATCGCAGCACCCTGTTATCGGTCGTTCTTTATAGTGTGCATGCTGGGGGCTTGCACCGTTGGTTTCGCTACTGAACCGGAGAATTTTAAGCTTTCGTTGCGCAACTGCGACCGTCCGGAGCTTCTGCAGGTACTCGGCACTACCGATTCGACGGCCTTACTTACCTGGACAGATGTGGCAGACGAGTACGAATTGGAGGTCATCCCGGCCTCCGGGGGGTTTAGTGGCCAACCGACACATACCGCCTTGCCCGATCCCCCATTTCTGCTAACGAACCTGACCCCTGGCGTACAATACCGGTTCGTGGTGCGCGCCGTTTGTACCGGCCAGACCCGAAGCGTTTGGTCGTTACCGCGCAACGTCAGCACGGCAATCAACCGTAGCCGACCCTGCCCGCTGAATTTATCCCTTCCGGATACCACCTGCCGGCGATTTCCCATTTATGTTGATGATGCTCCCGGCGCAAGTCTGGGTACAGACGTGCTGCTCGACGAGGTTCGTATTGTGTTGGAGCACCCTTGGCGATCCGACCTGAGGCTGTTCCTGGAAGCACCCGACGGAACACGCATTCAACTGGCGGGCGGGTTCAACGCCGGAGATGATCACCTGGGTGCTCCTGCAACGGATAACTGTACGCCGGCATTTATATTAACAGATGCGGCATACGCACAACCGATTGGAAGTGCTTCCGGCGTCAATAGCCCAACCGGTTACTTTCGGCCCCTGCAGCCATTGGGCACACTGCTGAATGGCCAAGCCCCAAACGGCATCTGGCACCTGGAGATTTGTGACGATAAAATTGACGATGCCGGGGTTTTGCGCCAACTCGGATTGGTGTTCCACGCCATCGGCTGCCCCAGGCCCGACAGCCTGTGGATGGCCGATGTATCTGCCGATCAGGCAGTGGTCAAATGGACGCCCGCCTTCCCCGGAGACGTGATGCTGATCGAATACGGCCCTTCCGGCTACTTGCCCGGCTTGTACAGCCTGCCGGGAACCGGAAGCAACCTCATTCCGGTTGCGGATGCCGACTCCGTAACCCTGCCCTTCCTCACTCCGCTGACCGCATACGACGTGTACCTTCGGCGACGCTGTGCCGACGGCACGTGGAGCGCCAATGGCCAGGCTGTTTCCTTTTTCACCGCCTGCCCGCCTACTCTGCACGAAGGCGCCGATTCGCTTGGCCTGTGCCCGAGCGGATGTGCCGACCCGTGCGCTACCGGACCTGTATGGCAAAATGTTACCCCAGGCGACGACTTTGAGTGGAAGGTGCGCACAGGCCCTGGTATCGCCTGGCCCAATGCGGGACCACCCGCAGCGGTGGGCGGCAGTGGCAACTATCTGTACTTCCGCAACAGTTGTTCGTTTAACGGCGCCAACGGCAAAACAGCTGCGCTGCGCACCCGCTGTATCCTGCTGCAGGCCCCGCCGATCGCGCCTTGCCATTTCTCCTTCGACCTCTACATGTTCGCCTCCATCGGCCAGATGGGCAAACTCGAGCTACAGGTGTCAACCAACGGCGGCCAGAGTTGGTCGACCATTCGCACCTGGAACGGAAACCAGGAAAAAGCGTGGAAAAGAGAATATCTGCGTCTGGAAGCATATGACGGACAGACCGTGCAATTACAATTCGTAGCCACCGGAGCGCTGGGCGCTTATGGCGACATAGCAATGGACAACCTGGATTTTTACGGTGCCCAACTCGTCGGCAATCCCGGGTTCGTCTTTTTTCGGGATCAGGACAACGATGGTTGGGGGCTTGAAAACCTGCCGCTGGCTACCTGCAGTGCCGTGCCGCCGTCAGGTTATGTGCCGACTCCGGGGGACTGCGACGACGCCAACCCAAACGTACACCCGGGCATCCCGGAGATCCGATGCAATGGAATAGACGAAAACTGCAACGGTGTCGGTGACGATGCACCGCCGCTTGCACCCGCAGCCGCAGGCGACACCGTTTGCCGGGGCGAGCTTGCCGAACTTTCTGTACCCGGGGGCCAAGGAAATTATTTTTGGTTCAGCGACCCGTCAGGGGGCCAGGTGGCGGCCACCGGCAACGTATGGGTGCTTCAGCCTCCATTGCAGACGCGCATGTATTACGTTGCCGACTCCGTGCAGGGGCTATGCGCCGGCCCCCGCACCCCCGTTGAACTGTTGGTTTTGGAAACGCCGGGGTTGACAGGCCCGTCGTCACTGACACTTTGTCTTGGCAACAGCATAGACCTCTCGACAACAGGTGTTCAAGATACCTTTTCGACAGCAGGGCCCATTCTTTACTACAGCGCGCTACCTCCCCAGCCGTCTTATCTGCTGGATACAGCATTGGTATCACCTTCCGCAGACACCGTTTATTATGCCATTAAATCAGCACCGAGCGGCTGCACGTCTACCTGGGACCTGCCGGTGCAGGTTCGTCCCCTGCCGACCCTGACGCTGAATGCCGCCGACACCCTGCGACTTTGCCGGGGCGAGCAGGAAGTCGTCGTTGCGACATGCGGCGGTGGCACACCTCCCTATGCATTTGAATGGTCAACCGGTCTGCGTGCCCCGCAGGTTGTCGCCAGGGCCGGCGCTGTTCCGGGAACGGTGTTGACGCTGTCGGTGAACGCTTCCGATGCTGCCGGATGCACCGCCTCCGACAGCCTGCGGGTTGAAACGCTGGGCGGTGTGTCCCAGACCCAGGTGGTGCAGGTTTTGCCGGCCGGAGCATGTGGTGGATCGGACGGCGCCATTGTGTTGCGCCCGCTGGACGGCACTCCTCCTTACACTTTTTTATGGACGGGCCCCCAGACGGGCATGATTACCGACGCGCCTGCCGGCGAGACAGCCCTGACCGGGCTACAGCCGGGTGCGTACCGCGTAACGATCATTGATGGCTCCGGCACCGGTTGCGGCGCGGCACTTCCGCAAATTGTGGTGAATGCACCGGGATTTTCCGTTGCGCTGGACACCGTTATTCAGCCCCTTTGTGCAGGCGACAACAACGGCAGCATCCACCTGACCATTACCGGCGCCAACCCCCAGGTCACCTGGAGCGATGGGCAAACGGGACCGGTAGCCAACGGGCTGACAGCAGGACTTTACGCGGCAACCGTGACCGTCGGCGGATGTGTTCAGGTGCTTGACAGTCTGCCGGTTGACGATCCGGCGACGCTGGACCTGCTGGTGAACAGCATCGGGGCTGAGCAATGCCTGGGCGATTCCTCTGGTGTGATTGACATCGAAGTTGCCGGTGGCACTTCGCCGTACCATTTGATCTGGTCGGATGGATTTGAGGGCGAGGACCGTTTGGGGCTGGGCCAGGGTTTTTATGCCGTTTCTGTTCTGGATGCCAACGGTTGCACCGTTTCGCAGGACTCGATTATGGTACCGGGCCCGGATACCGCCTTGTCAGTCCTCATCGAGGAACAAGCTGTTATCACTTGTTTTGGAGAAAATACCGGACAACTACGTGCATCGGCCTCTGGCGGCACTTCGCCATATACCTTTCTCTGGAGCACCGGACAATATTTTGAAACCCTTTACGGCCTGAATGCCGGCACCTACACCGTAACCTTGACGGATGCCAATAAGTGTACCGCGCAGGCGGCATTTCAGTTGGCGGAACCGGACATGCTGTTGGTTGACCTGCAGGTGAAACAACCGACCTGTGCCGGGTCGAAAAACGGGTCGGCACAAACGTCAACATCGGGCGGCATTCCGCCCTACATTTATGCATGGAACACCGGCGGGCAGACGGCGGGCCTGATCCATCTGGATGCGGGTGCATACCGGGTAACGGTTACTGACCGGAACGGTTGTGTTTTTGTGTCCGACACCGCAATGCTGTTTGCCGATCAGGTGATGCAAACTGCGTTGGACAGCTTCGCCGATGTGCGTTGCGCAGGTGTTGACGAAGGCTACCTCGCGGTTACCGTAGTCGGGGGCGAACCACCTTTGGTTTTCACCTGGGACGGCCAGGGCGGCGGCCCCGTGCTGCCTGATGCCGGTGCAGGCGCCCACCTGTTGGAAGTATCCGACAGCCGGAATTGCCGAATACGCGATACCTTCTTTCTTCAAGGCCCTGAAACACCGATGCTGATTCAGGTGGAATCAATTGGCGATGTTTTTTGCGCCGGCGATCCGACAGGCAGAATCGACCTGACCACATCCGGCGGCACACCACCCTATCGGTGGCTTTGGAACAACGGAGCCCAAACAGAAGATCTTCCGGCAGTGGAGGCCGGTGTGTATTCGGTTTCGATTCAGGATTCGTTGGGCTGCCCGATCGATGGCGGCCCGTGGGCGGTGAACGAGCCTCCGCTGTTGGCGGCAGAAGCATTCATCACCGACATTCCCTGCTTTGGCCCCCAGAGCGGCTCCATTGAACTGACTGCGGTTGGCGGTGTGCCGCCTTATGCATACCGTTGGAATACCGGAAGTTTGGCCATGAACCTTTACAACCTCTCCAAAGGCGCTTATACCGTCACTGTTTCAGATGCTACAGGATGCGCCGTGGTGTTGTCTGACCTGACGGTGGTCCGAAAAAACGATCTTTTTGACATCCATATTCTTTCTGTAAAACCTGTTTCTTGCAATGAAGCAGGCGACGGGGCCATTGTAGTCTCCGTAGACAACGGGCGGGCGCCTTTTCAGTTTTCATGGACTTCTCCCATTGGCCTGCACCCCAATAAACCGTTTCCGCGCGACACGGCCCTCCTGTTGACCGGCGGAACATATTGGGTTCAGGTATCCGACGCCGATGGCTGCATCGGAGGCAGCGACACCGTATATATTGAGGAAGCGCCGCAAATAAAACTTGGCTTCGGGGGGGATTTTCAACTGGCCTGCAAAGGCGATTCTACAGCCGTTGCCCAGGCACTCACTTCCGGCGGGTTGCCCCCCTACCAATATTTATGGAGCACCGGAGACTCTTCCGTAACCATCTCCAACCTGCCGGCAGGGTTTTACCGGGTGAGTCTCACCGATCAACAAGGGTGCATGGCCATGGCAGGGCCATTGCAAATCCAGGAGCCCGATCAGCCCCTTGCTGTTTCTGCTGTGGATAAGGAAGACGATTTTTGCGGAACCGGACTTGGAAGCATTCGCGTTTGGGCAGCCGGCGGAAAGCAGCCGTACACATACGCATGGAGCAACGGGCACAACACCGCGCTGGCCGACAGCCTCGCAGTGGGCATATACACCCTGACGCTGACCGACGTGCTGGGGTGTGTGCTCATTGTTCCTGACTACATTATTGAAGGCGCTTCCATGCCGGTCACCGCCTCCCTGTTTTCCATTGAAGAACCTGGTTGTTTTGGCGACAGTACGGGTGCTGCCTCCCTGGTTGCGTCGGGAGGCTATGGTGGATATTCCTATTTTTGGAGCGATGGTTGGAGCGGTCCGATACGTACAAACATGCCTGCCGGCGCCTACACCGTGACGGTGCTGGACGCAGAAGGCTGCACAGACACCATTCAACCTGAGCTTGCCCAACCCGAAGCACTATCGGCCACCTGGATGGCCGATTCGCTGCCCGGGGGCTGGGAAGTGACGCTTACGCCTGCCGGTGGCACGTCGGCCTATGGCGCCGTATGGGGGCCGGAAGCCGGCGGTCAAACGGGGTTAACGGCGACCGGTTTGGCCTCAGGCAATTATAGCGCCACCGTGACGGATGCCAACGGTTGCACCCTGGTCGTTTCCGGCATCAGTACGGGCTCCAGCCCGACCCTTGAAACAACAACCGAAAGGTCGGTCCGCCTATTCCCGAACCCATCCCCCGGGTGGGCGACCCTGATCTGGGATGGTGCAGATAAAGACCGCCTGCTTCATATCTACGACCAGCAGGGTGTTTGCCGGTGGTCACATGCCCCGGCTTCCGGAGAGCCACGGCTGGATGTGCGTTTATTATTGCCGACAGGGACGTACTGGCTGACCGGAAGTGCCGCGCAAGGTGAGGTGTTCCGGATACCATTGATTATTGTCAGATAGGGCGGTCGGTAGTCGGTAGTCGGCTGTCGGTAGTCGGCTGTCGGTAGTCGGCTGTCGGCTGTCGGTAGCCGGTAGCCGGCAATTTAATTGAAAACGGTGTGGACTCGACCGCCGACCGCCGACATCCGACTACCGACATCCGACTACCGACTACCGATATTCGCCATTCCAACCTACCTTTGCACCGTGCTATCCCTTTTCCGACAGAACCAGTCCGCCCTTGCCCTCTTGCTTGCGGGGTATGTGCTTGCTTTGCGGTTGCCCGCCTTGCTGGGGTGGATAGATCTGGAGGCTCCGGTATCAGACGGGGGTGGCGTTTTGTATACACTTTTGCCTGAATGGCTTCGAACCCCTGGATTGTGGTCGGCGTGGGTTTCTGCACTGCTGGTATGGGCACAGGCCGTGGCGGTCAACCAGGTGGCCGACCGAAACCGTTTGCTGAATGACCGGAGCTGGTTGCCGGGTGTCTTTTACGTCCTGGCGGCGAGTTGTACGGCAGATTTGCAGTATTTGTCGCCGGCGCTGGTAGCAGCCTCCCTCACACCGGTACTTTTTCAGTTGCTGACCCTGTTGTACAACAAAAAGGAGGTTTCCGGACGCATGTTCGACCTCGGCTTTTGGCCAGCAGTGGGCAGCCTTCTTTATCCATCCTATTTCTGGTTGGTTTTGGCGGTGATTCTCAGTGTGCCTGTATGGCGGTCCTTCTCCCTGCGTGAGCGTATATTGTTGACGCTGGGGGTAATGGTGGCGTTTTTCCTGGCATTTACAGCCTTTTTTTGGTTCGATAAGGGGGGATGGTTCTGGGACATCCAGTTGGCCGGCTGGCGCTCCGGCTGGGGATTTTCCTTTCCACGCGAGTCCGGCCATTTCACCTCCAAAATGTTGCTGGTGGCCCTGCTGCTTTTTGCCTTGCTGAGTATTCCGGCTTATTACCGAAAAAAACTGATCCAGGTGCAAAAACTGATCAGCACCCTTCTTTGGTTTTTTCTTTGGGCGATATTGACCTTTGTGGCCAACCCTGCCTGGGTTGGAGCGCACTGGGCGCTGGCGGTCTTTTCCATCGGCAATTTTCTCGCGGTGCGAATGCAGGATTTTCGCAATTTTGCCCTGGTGGAATTAGTCCATGCATTGCTGGTGATGCTCCTGTACGCGTCCCTGTTTTTTCCTTACATTCAAATGTTGGTTACATGAAATATGCTGTTGTTGTTTTCCCGGGCTCAAATTGCGACGACGACATGGTGCATGCGCTGGGTGACGTGCTGGGCAACGAGGTGGTGAAAGTCTGGCACAAAGACCATGAACTGCCCCGGGTTGACGCTGTGGTGCTCCCCGGCGGGTTTTCATACGGCGATTATTTGCGCACAGGCGCCATCGCACGTTTTTCGCCCATTATGAAAGCCGTTTCGGCCTACGCAGCGCAAGGCGGGTACGTGATCGGCATCTGCAACGGTTTCCAGATACTCTGTGAAGCCGGGCTCCTGCCCGGCATCTTGTTGCGCAACAGCAACCAACTGTTCATTTGCAAAAACACCTGGATCAGGCCGGAAAACAACAACACCTTGCTGACCGCTGGTCTGGCCGTTGGCAAAGCCCTGAAAATTCCCATTGCACACGCAGAAGGCCGGTATTTTGCCGATAAAGCCACGCTGGATGCGCTGGAAGCCAATGACCAGGTGCTGTTTCGTTATTGCGACGAGCAGGGCCACATTACGCCTGAGTCCAACCCGAATGGCGCCGAACGCAACATAGCCGGCATCTGCAACGCCGGGCGAAATGTCTTCGGCATGATGCCACACCCGGAAAGAGCAGCAGAGGCAATCCTGGGCAATGTGGATGGGGTGGGTATTTTGTCGATGATGTAGACCGGAAAAACGGTGACAGGTGGGTAAACATCCCTCCGTTTCCGGTTACACCAGATTAACTTCCGTTTCCAGCCGTACCCCAAAGCGCTCCACAACCGATCCCTGAATGGCTTCCGCCAGTGCTTTCACCTCCGCGCCGGTGGCGCCACCGTAGTTCACCAGCACCAATGCCTGTTTTTCATAGGCGCCGGTGTTGCCCACGCGTTTGCCTTTCCAGCCGCACTGCTCGATCAGCCATCCGGCCGGCACTTTGACGCGGCCGTCGGGCAGGGGAAAGTGGGGCGTTTCGGGATGCTTTTCTTTTAGCTGCGCCCAGGCTTCGGCGGTAATTTCCGGATTTTTGAAAAAACTGCCGCAATTGCCGATCACAGACGGATCGGGCAGCTTGGCTGAGCGTATGGCGACGACGGCCTGGCTGACGTCGTTGATGTCCGGATGGGTTGCGCCCATGGCATCCAGTTGCCGGCGGATGTCACCGTACTGGATGTTCACCCGGTGGGGGGGCAGGGTCAGGCTGAAGGTCACCCGGGTAATGGCGTATTGCCCTTTGGCCTCGTGTTTGAAGATGCTGTCCCGATATCCAAACCGGCACTCGTCTTTGTGAAAAACACGCTTTTCCCCCGTTTCCAGGTGAACGGCTTCCAGTCGGACGAACACGTCGTTGAGTTCTACTCCGTATGCGCCGATGTTCTGTATGGGTGCTGCGCCAACCGTACCCGGGATCAGGCTCAGGTTTTCCAGGCCGCCAAAGCGCTGCGCGAGCGTCCACTGTACGAATTGGTGCCAGGAGTCACCGCCGCCGGCCTGCACCCATACCTTTCTCCGGAAGACGCGCAACAACCGGAATCCCCGGATGCGATTGTGCAGGATGGTGCCCGGCCAGTTGTGGACAAACACCACATTGCTTCCGCCCCCCAACACCATCCACGGACGGGGTGCGGTTTTCAGAACAGACCGGAGCTCCGCGACAGAACCGAACGTGACCCAGTGGGCGGCTTGGGCATCCAGTCCGAATGTGTTGAATTCCTTTAGGGAGAAGTGAGGCGTCATGTTACCGGTTCGGGTGTTTTACTCGATACAGCGCAAGGCGCGTTGCAGGAAACCCACCAGCTGGATGTCATAATCTTCGTATCCGGTGGCCCAGGTGAGCCGTACCTTGTCCAGGCCGGATTTTTTGACTTGTTTGACGGCTGTTTTGTCCAGCACGTATTGTGCCCGATACACATAACCGGCATTGTCGGGCAGCGCGGCGCCCTCATCGCCTTTCAGGTTGTTCAGGGTGAGCGTGGCGCCGTCGAGCAGCTTGAACAGGGCGGGGCTGTTTAGCGCCAGTTTGCCGAACACATTGCGCGCATTGGGATCGTTGATCGTCAGGATCAGGTCGAAGCGCAGCACGTCTCCGGTCCGGCCGAGCGTCGCCTCGCCAACCGTGTGCGGCCGGTCGGGGTAGAGGGCTTGCAGTTTGGGATTGGTGTATCTAAACAATACCTCCCTTTCGGTTTCCTTGCGCACCTCCCCGGAAAAGGCGTCGCGCTCATCGACCGCCCAACGGCAGGGAGGCACAGGCGGGTAAAGCATGGGGTCGGCTTCCGGTTTGTAGGCCACATATGCCGTTGGGGAAACGGTCGGCGGCGACGTGGCAGCGGAATCTGCGGGCATGTCCCCCGGCGAC
This sequence comes from Saprospiraceae bacterium, assembly GCA_033764075.1. GTDB lineage: Bacteria > Bacteroidota > Bacteroidia > Chitinophagales > Saprospiraceae > M3007. The sequence goes on from JANRJH010000022.1 coordinate 29,907, forward strand.
GGGGTCAGACCGGCCCTCAGCCGTGCAGCATTTTCCGCCCCGTTCACGCCGGCCCACAGCGCAGGCAGGGCGGCGGCCTGCCCGGCAGAATCCGAGGAGTTGTAAGCGGAGCAACGCTCCAGGAGCGCGGCGGCGCTTTCCACTTGTGCAGCGGCGGCTTTTTCTGCCGATTGCAGGTTTTTCAAATCCTTGCTCATGGTGCGCACGGTTTTTTTGTCCACCGTGGTGTCTGTTTTGGCCGTTTCGATGGCCAGCGTCATCGAGTCGATTTGTTGTTGCCGGCGGACGAGCGTTTCCTGCTCGAAGGCCAACAGCGCATACGTTCGGGTAGCCAGGACGTATCCCCATTGTTGCAACCCCGTCGCATCGAGGCTGTCCATGACGGCAAGCGGCGCCAGTGGCTCCACCAGTTTGGCCGGAAAGGTTTGTGCAGCTACCGGAAAAGTTACCACCCACACCAGGGCCAGCGCCCAAATTGTCTTTAAAAAACCCGAGTTCGTATACATCTACGTTGTTTTCGTCAAATATGAGGAGTTGCTGGATTCCATCCGTTAATTTTGACGCAAAAATAGCGCATTTAACCACCGCTTTAAATCTGACTGCACATGATCGCTGCATTACGCCCTTTATTTTTTTTGCTGATCGCCGTTCTTACCTGGACATCTTGCGGCAGTCCTGAAAATTCATCGAACAGCTCCCGTATGGAATTCAAACAGATCCCGGTGACCTACCCGTTCGCCCGGAAGGACACAACCGTCAAGGACGACTACTTCGGCACCATGGTTTCCGACCCTTACCGCTGGCTGGAGGACGACAACAGTGCAGAAACCAAGGATTGGGTTGCCAAACAAAACCTCGTCACTTTTGGATACCTGGAGCAATTCCCCTACCGGGAAAAAATTAAAAGCCGCCTGGAGCAGATCTGGAATTTTGAGAAATACGGCACACCGTTCAAGGAGTCCGGTAAATATTATTTTTTCAAAAACGACGGACTGCAGAACCAGAGCGTGCTGTATGGTCAGGACGACCTGAACGCCCAACCGTACGTGGTGTTGGACCCCAATACGTTCAGCGCCGACGGCACCGCTTCCCTGCAGGAACTGGGTGTTTCCAGGGACGGGCGCTACCTGGCCTATTCCGTCTCCAAGGGCGGATCCGATTGGCGTACCATCCGGGTTAAGGACCTGGGCAGTGGGCAAATCACACCCGACTCCATCGAATGGGCCAAGTTTACCGGCATTGCATGGGCCGGCAATGGTTTCTACTACAGTCGCTACCCGGAGCCCAAAGCGGGTGAGAAGCTCACCGGCTCCAACCAGTACAGCGCCATTTACTTCCATACCATGGGCACCCAACAGTCGTCAGACCAGTTGGTGCACCGGGATCCCGCCCACCCCAATTACTATTTCGGCGCCGCAACCACAGAGGACGAACGTTTCCTGATCCTCAGCGCCAGTGAGAGCACCAGCGGAAACTCGCTGGCCTTCAAAGATTTGGGCAATAACCAGAAGCAGTTTACGCAGGTGGCCACCGGGTTTGAGCACGACTTCAACGTCATCGACAACCTGGACGACCAGTTGTTGGTGCTCACCAACCACCAGGCGCCCCGACAACGGCTGGTGCTGATCGATTCCAAATCGCCGCAGGAATCCAACTGGAAAACTCTGGTGCCCGAAGATGCAAAAGACGTGTTGCAAAATGCCACCGTTTGCGGCGACAAGATCGTGTGTACCTATTTGCACGACGCCAGCAGCATGCTCAAAGTGTACGACCAGAAGGGCGCCCTGGTGAAAACCATTGCGCTGCCGGAAATCGGCACAGTAGGCAGCGTGAGCGGCAAGAAGGGCGACCCAACAGCCTTTTTCTCGTTCCAGTCCTTCCTGCGTCCCACCACCATTTTTCGCCTCGATATGAATACATTGCAAGCGGATGTGTTCAAGGCGCCCAAAATTGATTTCGACGCCGACGCCTACACCACCGAGCAGGTGTGGTACCGCAGCAAAGACGGCACCCAGGTGCCCATGTTCATCACCCGTAAGAAGGACATGGTTAAAAACGGCCAGAACCCTACCTTACTGTACGGGTACGGAGGTTTCAACATTTCCGTCACGCCGGCTTTCTCCGCATCGCGCGCTGCCTTGCTGGAGAACAACGGCGTGTACGCGGTAGCCAACATTCGGGGAGGGGGCGAGTTTGGCGAGGAGTGGCACAAGGCGGGCACCAAATGCCGGAAGCAGAATGTTTTTGATGATTTTATTGCCGCTGCCGAGTATCTGGTCGCCGAAAAGTACACTAGTCCTAAGCGCCTGGCCATCGAAGGCGGATCCAATGGCGGCTTGCTGGTCGGCGCCTGCATGACCCAACGACCCGACCTGTTCGGCGTGTGCTTTCCGCGGGTGGGTGTGCTCGACATGCTGCGCTACCACAAGTTCACGATCGGGTACGCATGGGCGGTAGATTACGGCCGCAGCGACAACCAGGAGGAGTTCCCCTGCCTCATAGCTTACTCACCGCTGCACAACCTGAAAAAAACAGCCTACCCGGCCACCATGATCACCACGGCCGATCACGACGACCGCGTGGTGCCGGCCCACTCGTTCAAATACGCCGCTGCCCTCCAGGAAAACCATACAGGAGACCAGCCGGTACTCATCCGCATAGAGACCAGCGCCGGGCACGGCGCCGGCAAGCCCACCTCCAAACTGCTGGAGGAAGCGGCAGACATGCTGGCGTTTTTGTTGTACAATATGAAGGTGCAGGTGGTGTACTGAACCAGCGATCACATAATGCGCGTACCCTCCGGCAATAGTGCGCCTTTTTTCACCACCACGATGCCGTCGCGGATGCAATACTGATCGGTGTCGGTGTCGGGCAGGTGGGAACCGCCTTTGATGACCACATTGTCGCCGATGCGGCAATCCTTGTCCAGAATAGCGTTCTCGATGTGGCAATAGTGACCTACGCCCATGTGCACTTCGTCCGGGGTGGAAGCGATTTGTTCGAGGGTTTCGTAGGTGTCGTTGCCCATCACGATGGCGTCTTTGATGACTGTGTTTTCGCCAATGCGGGAGCGGATGCCGACGATGGATCTGTCGATGAGGCGCGCATGGATGATGGCGCCTTCAGCGATGAGCCCCCGGTTGAGTTGGGTGCCGCCGTAGAACTTTGCCGGCGGTAGCATCCGGCCGCGGGTATAGATAAACGTCTGGCTGTCGAAGAGGTTAAAAGCGGGGATGTGGTCGGTCAGCTCCAGGTTGGCGTCGAAAAAGGACCGGATGGTACCGATGTCGGTCCAATATCCGTCGTATTGGTAAGCCGACACCTTTCGACCGCTTTCGATGGCTTTGGGGATTATTTCCTTGCCGAAATCGTCGGCATCCGGGTCTTGTTCGAAGAGTTCTTCCAGCGCATGCCGGCTGAAAATATAGATGCCCATGCTGGCCAGGTATACGCGCCCACGCCGTTGGTTTTGTGTTGACACCTCGCTCACCCAGTCGGACAACTGGTCTTTGGCAGGTTTCTCGATGAAGCGCGGGATGTACCCGTTGCTGTCCACTTTCATAATGCCGAATCCGGTGGCATCGCGGGCGTCCACGGGCAGGCAGGCGATGGTCAGGTCGGCTTTGGATGCGACGTGGTGCTTGGCCATGGCTTCAAAATCCATCTGGTACAACTGATCGCCCGACAGGATGAGCACATAGTCAAAATCGTGGCGATCGAAGTGTTTCCGGCTTTGGCGAACGGCATCGGCGGTACCCTGAAACCAATTTTTGTTGCCCGGTGTCTGCTCCGCAGCCAGAATATCCACGAAACCCCGGGTAAAGACATCAAAATTGTAGGTATTTTTGATGTGTGCGTTCAAGGAGGCCGAATTGTACTGGGTAAGCACAAACATGCGCTTCAGTCCCGCGTTGATGCAGTTGGAAATCGGGATGTCAATGAGCCGGTATTTACCGGCAATGGGAACAGCCGGCTTGGAACGTTTTTCCGTGAGCGGGTACAAGCGGGAGCCCGCGCCCCCACCCAGTATCAGGCTGATGATCTTGATCATAACACAAAGATTTTTACACTTGTTTTTTTGATGTGCGCTTGCGTGAGACGGGTGTTTTTGCCGGTACTGCGGGTGTTTGGGGTTCTGTATGATGGGGCACAGCTACCGGGGCCATCGGCGTCTGTGCCGTGACCTGTATTTTAGGTGTTTCCGGTTTGTTGCCGGCATCTGGTTTGATGTTCTGCAGGTAGGCGCCGATCAGTTTGTATACCTGAAAATAGATGTCGACTGTGTGCTCCCAGGAAAAATCGATTTGCATGATTTGGTCGCGCACGGCGCGAAAGACATCCGGACTGTTGAAGTACATGGACACCGCCCGGTGAACGGCCTGCTGAACGTCGTCGACGGTGAACTGATCGAAACGGATGCCGCGTCCCGGCGTGGTCTTGTCTTCCAGGTCGGGCACTGTGTCTTTTAATCCGCCAACTGCCCGCACAATAGGGATGGTACCATATCGCATGGCGTACATTTGATTAAGACCGCAGGGTTCGATGCGGGAGGGCATGATGAGGAAGTCGGAACCGGCGTAAATCTGGTGGGACACCGTTTCATTGTACTCCAGGGCTGCGTTAAAGCGAGTGCGGTAATGCCAGGCCATGCTGCGGAATTCGTCTTCCACCCGTTTGTCGCCGGTACCCAGCACGAAAAAGCTCACCTTCTCGCCGCTGTGCAGGATACGCCTGTAGGCGTCGGGGAGCAGGTCGGCGCCCTTTTCGTGGACCATGCGGCTGATGAAACTGACCAGCGGCAGGCGTTCATCCAACCCGTAGGCTTCACATAAGGCGCGTTTGTTGTTGGCTTTGAATTGTTCGACATCGTTGTTTTCCAGACGCGCCCAAATGCGCGAATCCGTTTTGGGGTCCCATACATGGGTGTCAATGCCGTTGAGGATGCCATGTTGTTTGGCCCATTCCGACCGGAAAAGCGGCTCGAGGCCCAGACTGCTGTCGTGCAACTCGTACAGGTAGGACCGCGAAACAGTCGTGACGGCCCAGGCGCATTTGATGGCTGCCGCCATGGGGTTGATCACGCCCTGCCAGTCGAGAATACCCCGCCCCCAGGAATCGAAAAAGGGCATAAGGTAAACGTTGTTCCAACTGAATCGCCCCTGGTATTGCCCGTTATGGATGGTAAACACAGTGGGTATCTCCCCCAGCGGTTTGTACTCCGGGCAATATTTAACCATGAAGGGGATCAACCCCGTGTGGTGATCGTGGCAATGCAGTACCCGGGGGCGTTGCGCCATCGGCATGCTGAGCAGCCATTGCAATACAGCCTGCTGGAAGGTCAGGTAGCGCTCCACCTCATCGCCATAGGGCGTTCCCGATGGTGGATCATTATAAATGCCGGGTCTGTCAAACAGCCCGGGGATGTCCACCGCGTACAACGGAAAACCCAATTCATCCGATTCAAGCAGTTGAACGGAGTACCCCACATGGCGCCAGTCAACCCGAACCGCACCCACGTGCACCGTCTGCCAACGCCTGGCGTACATCCACGGAAGCCCGTATCTGGGCATCACCACCGCAGCGGGTACGCCGGCTGCAGACATATATTTGGGTAGAGAGCCGACTACATCGGCAAGTCCGCCTGCCTTGGCTGCCGGGTAACATTCGGCGGAAACGTGTAATACTTGATTCATGGTCTCAACGGTCGATTGTTGCTTCAGAGGGTAAATTACACACAATCGGAACAGACCAACAAAACTATTTAACGAAAAAAAATGCAGGGTGGGTAAACCGCTACTCCCAGATGGCGCTGCGACCGTTGCGCATGTAGCGGCGGATGTTCAACCAGAAAGCCCCGATCAGGTAAATAATCAGGGGAGAACCCATGGCAACAAACGAAGTGTAAATAAAATACTTCCGCACTACTTCGGGGGATATGCGCATTTTTTCGCCCAGGTACTGGCAAAAACCAAATGCCTGTCGTTCAACAAGGTCCCTGAACAAGTAACGGAACATGGCACGCATGAGGTCAAAGATGAATTTCTAAAACGTCTTTTTTATCATTTTGTTCAGCGATTGGGAGAAAAAATTTTTTTTACACTTTTTTGAACAGGTTGGCATCATTCTTGAACTATGCCTTACATCCGCCTTCGGGAACAATTTTTAATCCTTGTTCCTGATGACATTTATCGGTGCCTGTTTTTTTTAACCTACACAATTGAACTAATCATGTTGATCCTGACTGTATCCCTGGCAATCATGCTTTTTGGTGGTGGCGCAAGCCTGAACGCAGCCCGCAAAAAACCAGCCGGCACACGTTAAATCACAGCTCTCCAAAGCATTGCTGAACGCAAAATGAGCTCTCCTCAACAGGAGGGCTCATTTTGTTTTTAGAACCCGGTTTTGGGAACTTCACAGTTCGTTTGTTGTTTTGCACCCACAACTACGAGATCATATTTATGTTGACCAGAGCCTTTTTACCCCTTTTGTTTGCCGGCCTTTTCCTGAGCGCCTGTCTGGCGCCCACCACCGAATACACGCGCATTGCACCGGGGACCTGGCGAGGTGTGCTCGAACTGGAGCCGTATTCAGTACCCGTAAGGGATAAAGATTCTGTTTTTGTCCTGTACGAACAATTCAAAGACGGCGATCTGCCCTTCAACTTTGAAGTCCGCTATCTCGACGACGAGCGGTTGGTGTTTGAGTTTATCAACGGGGACGAGCGCATCCGGTGCGACAGCGTCCGGTATGGTCGCGACAAAAGCCAGGCCCGCGATACGTTCAACATTTATTTTCCGGAGTATCAGTCCCACATTCACGCGGCTGTTCGGGGGAATGCCATGCAAGGATACTGGGAGGTGAGCACAAAAAAAGACTACCGCATTCCGTTCCGGGCTTTTGCCGGACAATCGCACCGGTTCACCAGCCTGAACGAGCCTCCTGCAACTGACCTCAGCGGGGAGTGGGCAGTGCTTTTTGGCCTGGACGGCGACGGGGCGCCGGAGAAAGCCATTGGCGAATTCAGGCAGGATGGCAACCGCCTGCTCGGCACTTTCCGAACCGAGACGGGCGACTATCGTTACCTGGAAGGAACGGTGCAGGGGCGCAAATTCTGGTTGTCTTGCTTCGACGGTAGCCACGCCTTCCGGTTTAGCGGCGTGATCAGCGGCGACACCCTGCTGGGCGAATTCCGGTCCGGCAAACACCACCGCGCCCTCTGGAAAGCCTGGAAAGATCCTTCCTTTGAGCTTGCAGACCCGCTCGCCCTGACCACCCTGAAACCCGGGGCGCCCAAACTCACCTTCCGGTTTGCAACCCCGGAAGGGGATACTCTGGGCTACCCCTCGGCGCGATTCGACGGCAAAATCAAAGTTTTTACCATCATGGGAACCTGGTGCCCCAACTGCAAGGACGAACAGCTTTTTCTGCGCGACTTCCTTCAAAAAAACCCCGAACTGGCCGGCCAAATGGAAGTGGTGGCGTTCGCCTTCGAGCGTCCGGGAGACTCCCTGCGCATCCGGCAGCACCTGCAACGGTACCGGGATCGGCTGCAACTCCCCTACCCTGTCGTGTACGCCGGCGAGGCAGGTAAAGAAACGGCGTCGAAAACCTTTCCGCAACTGAGCGGCGTCAGCGCTTTTCCAACCATGATGATCCTGGATAAATCCGGCGCCATGCGCCACATCCATACCGGGTTCGATGGCCCGGCAACTTCCCGGTTCGCCTCGTTTGAAGCCGAATTCAGCGCCCAAATAAACGCGCTGCGGTAAAAAGAATGGCATTCATTCGATACCTTTAGGCCACTTCCGACCGTTTTATGGTAAAAAGCACCCGATACCGAAATGCACACCTTCTGTCTGGCTTACAGCCCTGAAAACACCGACCTTGCCGACCGGCTTGTCCGCGACCTCCAGCCGGCAGGCATCCATTTTAATCGCCTGATACCGGATAGAAACCAGGAGATCGGGCGCTTCTCGGCATCGCTGTTCGAAGATGCCGACCCTTTGGTGCTGCTGATCACCGATAATTTCCTGAAAGATGAGTACTGCATGGCAGGCGCCCTTCATGCCGTCAAATACGCCCAAAAAAACCGGCATTTGTTGCTGGTGGTCGCCGACGGCCGCACGAGCACAGATGGCGGCCATACCTGGACGACTGTTCCTACGGCCTACGAACGCATGGTAAATGCCATCCGTTACATGAATTACTGGCAGGATCACTACCTCCAACTCATCGAAAATGCCCAGCACAGTCCAGACGACGCCGACCGACACCGGATAGAGGCGCACATGGAGAAGATCAAGGACATTTCTGTAGAAACGGGCGATTTCCTCAACCTGCTGCGCGACACCGACCCCGTTCACTGGCCCGCCTTTACCGCCAACCGGTACAAGCATTTTTTTCAGCATTTCAACCTGCTGAACAATCACCTGCAAATGCCGGATGCCACCCAAAGTCCGGCGCCACCGCCGGTTCGCGCACCGGAAGTGCACACAGCACCGGCCCCGGTTACCGAGACCGTAGCCGCCCCCCAACAAGCTCCGGTGGTGCACATACCCGGCCCCCTGATTCCGCGGCCGGCCGCACCGGACCCGTTGTTGCGCCCCATTCCCGACGACTTTCAGGAGGACAACGATGTGTTCCACACAGAATCTTTCGCCGCCTCCGAAGACAAACCCTTCCTGATTGAGGAACCCGCGCTGCCGGCATCCAAAACGCCGGCAAAAGCCGTCCCATACCCAAAAGAAGAGACGGCCCAGGTGGTGCTCGATGCCCATTTTTGGCTCGACCGCGGCGACCTGGGGCGCGGTCTCGACGTGTTTCGCGAGGCCCTCGACAGACAACCTGACAATGCCGACCTGCGCATCTCCTTTCTGCGCGCACTCCTCGACTTTGCACACGATCCGGATGAGGCCGGCCGCCAACTCGAGTGGCTGCACGACTTGGGGCTCCCGGAGGCCAATTCCTATGAACTCATGGGGGACATCGCTGCCGCCCGCGGCGATCATCTGTTCGCCAAATACTGCTGGGATCGCGTGGCGGAAATACAGCCTGATTTCTCCGGCATATTTCGAAAACTGGGGCTATTGACCAGCGAACACCTGACCGATTACAAAGAAACGGCCATGGTTTACCTGCGTAAAGCCATCGAACGAAACGAGGCCGACGGGCGGGTTTACCTCCGGCTTGCCACCCTGTTGATGGAAAATGGCCGAAGACAAGAAGCTGAACTGGCCTACCAGAGTGCAATCGCCCTGCAACCGGAACTGCAAACCCGTGAACACGAAGGACTTTGGGCAACATCGCCGGAAATACCCGCCGAAGCGCCGGAAGTGGCATCAGGCCAGGCAACGCAAGTCCAGCCTGAACAAAAAACCACAGCGCAAACGCTTACCGTGCTGATCACCGGCGCCACGTCCGGTATCGGGCGCGCCACCGCCGAGCTCTTCGCGCAAAAGGGACATCGACTGATATTGGTCGGCCGGCGCGAAGACCGGTTGGCCGGGCTGAAATCGCATTTCGCCACCGAATACAACAACGAAGCCATTCATACCCTTACGCTGGATGTGCGCAACCGGCAAGCTGTGGACGACGCGCTCGGGCATTTACCCGAAGCATGGCAGGCCGTAGATGTACTGATCAACAACGCCGGACTCGCCAAAGGGCTGGCGCCCATTCACGAAGGCAATATCGAACATTGGGAGACCATGATCGATACCAACATCAAAGGACTGCTGTATGTTAGCCGCTGCATAACACCCGGTATGGTAGCCCGAAAAAAAGGCCACATCATCAACATAGGCTCCAGCGCCGGCAAAGAAGTGTATAAAAACGGTAATGTGTATTGCGCTACCAAATTTGCCGTGGATGCGCTCACACAAGGAATGCGGCTCGATCTTTTTGAACACAATGTTCGGGTAAGCCAGATCAGCCCCGGCCACGTCGAAAATACCGAGTTTGCCATCACCCGGTTCGATGGAGATGCCGACCGCGCCCGCATTTACGAGGATTTCCAACCCCTCAAGGCTGCGGATGTGGCCGATGCCATTTACTTTGCAGCCACCCGCCCATCACACGTCAATATCCAGGACGTGTGGATGTTTAGCACCCAACAGGGCTCTTCGACCATGATCAACAGAACAGGAAGGGACTAAGCGTTGCTTCGTTGCGTTACAAGTGCAACCGTGTCTTGCGCTCCAGCAATACCGCTTCCGACTCCACCCGGTCCGGATCCGGCACACAACAGTCGACCGGACAAACAGCAGCGCACTGCGGCTCTTCGTGAAAGCCTACGCATTCCGTGCATTTGTCGGGAACGATGTAGTAAAATTCGTCTGAAACGGGCTTTTGTTTGGCGTGCGCATCCACCGAAGCACCGCCTTCGATCGTGTACATACCCGAGACGGTGTTCCCATCGGAAATGGCCCACTCCACGCCGCCCTCATATATGGCATTATTGGGGCACTCGGGTTCACAAGCGCCGCAATTGATGCATTCGTCGGTTATCATGATGGCCATAAGGCAAAGAATATTTTTATTTTAGAGCTGAAACAGGCCCGATACAGAATTGTTTTGCTGCAAAGGTAAGGAATGGGCAGGTAATAGCAGCGCAGTACGGCATCATTCCCTGGCATGATGTTTATTCGTTCCCCAGATGGGCGTTGGATGTAGCCCCCAGAACAGGCCTTTCTCATTTTCGCCGGAGCACCAGGTGTTCTGGTGTGCGTCCGGTCACTTCAAATCCCGCAGCAGCACACGCTTGCGTGTCCAGGTCGTACATGCCGAGTTTTTTCGCTTCCGGTGTCGACAAAACGATGACGTCTATGCCATACCGGCGTGTCCACTCCAAAAAACCCACTCCGTATATCTCCGGGTGCTGTTTTTGCAGCTCCAGGTAACAGAGCCCCCCCTGAATGCGCTCAAAACGCTCTATTTCGTTGAAAATAAAAGTCATCGGCGCCACAATTGCACAGGTGTCCGGCCGATTGCCCATAAACCCGAGGGTCAGTGCCCGGTTGGTGGCCGGGTGAAATTTCTGTCCGGCCAGCCTGCCGTCGTAAAAGATTTGTACGCCCAGGTAAATCAGGAGGAGGGAAAGCAGCAACCGGCTGCCCCGGGTTTGGCGAGGCTGGCCAATCCACGCATCCAGGCCTGCGCCCACCAGCAAAAACAGGTAGGGCATGTAGAGCAACAGGTATTTCGACGTTTTGTGCACCGAAAGCAGGGCAAGGCCAACGACAAGCGCCGACAGGTAGGTTCCGATCACCCTGTTTCGTCGGATTGACTTGAAATGAGTCGCCAACACCGTCAGGAACAACAGGCTCAGCGCCATTTCTTTCGGACTGTGAAAAAAACGTTCGTGCTCCTTTACAAACCGGACGACAATTCCAAAGGGGAACGGGTATTCGCCGGACAAGGCCACGGAAGGGGAGTCACGGAGCTGGTATAAAGCCAACTGCACGTCATCAAGGCTGTGTATGTCGTAAGCATACGGGGCGAAACCGGCGACAAAAGCCAACGTAAAACCGGGGATTAGCCGCCATTCGCGGTAAACCGCCAACAAAAACGCGCCTGCCATAAAAAACACGACGCCGTTCAGGTGGGTGGCCATGCTCAACCCGGCCAGCAAACCGCCAGCCGATGCCTGAAGGACCGACCTGCCGGAGTGCCGGCGCAAGGCATCTTCCAAAAGTAAAAAGGACGCAAAGCCAAGCGTCATCACCGGTATCTCGGGGCGAAAAACAAACGCGTACTCGAAAATGAAAGCGTTGGCTACCAGCAACAGGAAGACCAGTGAAACCGTTGTCGGTTGAACGGCCATGGCTTTCAGGCGCCGGTAAAACAACCACAGAAAGGCGCCCAGATACAGCAAACTGACCGACTTGAGCACGGGAAGGGAGAAGCCGAACAGCCGGATGGCCAGGGCGCCTTGCAAGGTCAGCAGCTTGTGATGCACAACGTGGCGCCACTCTTGTCGAGTGACGCCACGCATGAGTTCGGATTTCGCGTATCCGAGTTTAGACTGCCAGAAAGCCCATTCGCTAATCCAGGCATCGTCGAGGTGCGGGACGCGCAAGATCAGGCTGTAAACAAAAAGGGCGCATACAGCAAACAGGGCAACGGCAACCGCACTATTGATTTTTTGCCCGAACGAACGCATCAATTTTGGCCTTCTGCAATTGCTTTTTCAGGTTGTCTGCTTCTTTTCTGCTTGCAAAGCTGCCCACACTGACGGAATAGTACTGGGAGTTGGGGAACTGCACAATCTGGGCCTGCGGAAAACCGGCCTGCTGCACATGGTCCAACTGGGTTTTGGCCCGGTCGGGCATCAAAAAGGATCCGGCAACCACGTGGTATTCGGCGCCGGCTGCGGACGTGACATTTACCTTTCCCCCCGGGGCGCCCGGTGTTGATCCTTGTGGCTGGGAGACCTTTCCATCCACCAACACAAAAGAGGCCCCTTCAATCCCGCTCAGGATGCGCATTTCGGTGCGGCGATTGCGCGCATGTTCAGACTCGGTGCAGGAGACGCCGTCGGTGCAGCGGTTCCGGGGTTCGCTTTCGCCGTATCCTACCGCCTTGAGCCGGTCTTTGCCGATACCCTGGGTAGCCAGGTAGTCTACCACGCCGTTGGCGCGGCGCTGGCTGAGCTCCTGGTTGTAAGAGGCGCTGCCGCGGCAATCGGTATGGCTGGCAATTTCAATTTTCACGGCAGGCTGTTGCTGGAGCAGCGCCGCCAGCAACTTCAGGTCCTTCCGGGCGTCGGGGCGCAGGGTGGCGTCGTTGAAATTGTAGTAGATGTTGGGCAGGTCGATCACACTTCCGGTGAGCATAGGCGCCACCGAAATATTTTGCATCATGATCTGGTTGGGCAGATCCCAGTCGCTGGTGTCAATTTCCGTAGACCCGATGATGCGTCCACCCTGGTACATGTCGATCTTGTACCGGGTGTCTGGATTCAGGTAGTGATCCACCACGCCATTGGCATCGGTGACCAGGGTATCCTTCTGACCGGTTTTGCTGTTGGTCATGACCAGCATGGTACCGGCCATGGGTGCGTTGGTGATGGTGTTGAACACCGAAGCACTCCAGCGCACCTTGCCGTCCATACTACCCCGGTCAAGCTGAATCTCGATCTGGTTGCCCGGCTTTGAAATGGGCGCGCGCAACTGTTTGGGCTGAAAACCTTCCTTGTCAACTGAAATAGCGTAGTTACCGGGCTTCACCTCGGTACTGAACCGCCCTTTTTTGTCGGACAATCCGTCAATTCCCTGATTGGGTGGTCGGGCCTGCATCACATCCTGACCGTTGACGTTCTGAATGGTGATGAGATTGCCCTCTTCGTCGCGGCCGATGACGTTGTTGACATCGTAGTTGATGATGTGAATTTTGGCATCGGGAATCGGGGCCCCGGTGGCTTTATCCAGCACCGTCACCAGCAGGTCGAGGTCTCTGTCGGGTACCCGGTTGTTTTGGAGCAGGTAATCGTCCAGGTTGCCGTTTTCGGTGTGAAAACTCAGCAGTTCATCCCCGCCTTTTCCACCCGCGCCGTTGGAGGAGTAATAGCCGTTGATCTTGTTGAGGTCAACAATGAGCCCCAGGTCGTCGCCAGCCGTGTTGAAGGGAGGGCCGATATTGACTGGTTTTGTCCAGGCATTTCCTTCCGGAATGACGTAAAACATATCCAAACCGCCTTCTCCGGGGAGTCCGTTGGAGGAAAAATACAGGGTGTTGTCGGCGTGTATGAACGGGAACACCTCGTTGGAGCCGGTGTTGATGCCGGGTCCCAGGTTGACCGGCTCTCCCCAGGTGCCGTTGCTCAGGTACGAAACCCACAGGTCCATCCCGCCCTGACCGCCGGGGCGGTTGGAGGAGAAGAAGAGCTTGTCCCCATCAATGCTGATGGCCGGGTGCATGTCGTCGAACTCACCGGTATTGAACGGCAAAGGCGCCGGTTGGGTCCAGATATTGCCCGATTTGGAAGCCGTGTAGAGGCGCATTTTCTGCTCCCTGTCCTTGGCCAGCTTGGGCTTTCCTTTTTCTGCGTTGTTGGTGGAGAAATAGACCGTTTCGGCTGTCCGGTCAAAACAAACGGGCCCTTCATTGTAAGCCGAGGTCAACTCTTTGGAAAAGGGTTCCGGCGCCCCCAGCTGCCCCTCTGCCGTCCGGCGCGACCGGAGAATGGAGGTTGCCGGGATTTTCAGCGACTTATCCTTTTCCTTTTTCAGACCAACGGTGTTGGTGGAGATAAAGACGATCCCGTCTTGAAAGAACGTAGGACTGAATTCCAGCCCTTCGGTATTCACCGCCGTTTCGTTCTGAACGGTAAGGGTCACTTTTTCATCCACCGGCTGTTGCGCAAAAGCGAACAGGGGCAACACCAGGGTTGCCAACCGGAATATATGCTTTAAAGCAATCATTGCTGTGCGTACGTTTATGTAGAATAATGGGTAGTCAGGGGTGTATTTTTGCGCCAATCAGAGGAAAAATCGCGGGTTCGACATGCGTTTGCGCGCCTTTTTCAGGTCGATCTGCACCAGCGCTTCTATGGAGCCGGAACTGAAGTCGCGCACCTCCGTCAACGGGAAATCATACGCAGCGCCAACCCCGAATTGCGGACCGATCTGCCAGTAAGCCAGCAAACTCACCGATTCGCCGGAGCCCTCGCCGCCTACGCGGTACGAAACACCCGCTGTGATGGTTTCCTTAATTTCCAGGTTCACGTTTACATCCACATCAAAGGGTGCGTTCTTTACGTACTTAGTCAGCACGGCGGGCAGCAGGTTCAGGTCGTCGCCGATGGGAAGAATGGCGCCGGCCATGCCGTACATGTGCCTTGCCTCTTTGGCCGTTTCAATGTCCACATCCGGGTTGATGCCGATCACGTTGGTGTAAATGTGCGGTACGGAAAAGCCGACATAAAACTGCTCCACAATGGTGGCGTACAAACCCGCGCCCACGTTGCCATGGATGTCGTTCATACCCATGTTGTCAAGCGAGTTGTCGAACGGGCTGTTGGGATCCGCCTTGGCAAAATCAAAACTGAAATTGCGAATGGACCCCTGGATGCCGATGCGCAAACTCACCTCTTCTTTGGCGATCAGGTCGTAGGAATAGGCCAGGGCGCCGTAAAAATCGCGCGACAACCCGATCTCCTCCAGGCTCATGGTAACCCCCATGCCTACCCTGGACGTGATGAACGGGGTGTTGAAACTAATCAATCCGGACTTGGGTGCACCGTCGAATCCAATCCACTGGTTGCGGTAAATACCGGTCAGGCTAGGCACGCCCCGTGCACCGGCATAGGCCGGGTTGATGAGGAGTTTGTTGTACATAAACTGGGTGTACTGGTGCTCCTGCTGGGCTTGCAAACCACCCATTACAAAAACTACGGAAAGAAAGAGAAGTATTCGTTTCATGATGGGTGTGTTTTATCGGTAAATTTCAACGAAACCATTGACAAGTTTCGCATTTGAACCCGGATTGAAAACATAGAAGTAGGTGCCGTCCGGCAAATCCTGGCCGGCATTGCCGTTCAGCTCACCCCGCCAGGCCTTGGTAGGGTCGTTTGAATACGGAGAGGCCTCAAACACCTTGTCGCCCCATTGGTTGAAAATCACCAGGGAGTTGTTTTCAAAGCGGCCCGTTTCCAGACAGGGAATCACCAGATAATCGTTCACATCATCGCCGTTCGGTGTAATGATGTTCGGAATTTCCCCGCAGTCGCTCTGGTTGACGATGATCTTCACCGTAGCCATGTCGCATAAAGTCGGGCAAACCACCGAGCAGATCGTGTACAGGAAAGAAATTTCCACCGGTACTTCGCCGGCCTGATACACGAATTCTCCGTTCCCTACCTGCGTTAAACCTTCTATCTGGCTGGGTACCGTTACAATAACCCCGCCTACCCCAACCAGATCATTGATCAACACGTTGAAGGTGTCGGAGACCTCCCCAATGTCCACGCGAATCGTATCGTTCACGGCTGTGGGCGGCAGCGAGAGCAATACCACTACCGTGTCTGCCGAGGAGGTGCAGCCGTCCAGCGAAATTTGCAACGTATACACCCCCGGCGCGTTTACCACGGTGATCGAAGATTCGTTCGGGTACGAAGGCGCCGGCCCGGTCCACAGGTAAGTCGCGCCGGGAATATCCGGTGCAGAAATGGTGACCGGATCTTCCGGACAGCCCGGATTAGGCGACGCCACCGGGTCTACCGCATCCAGCGGAAGTATCTGCAATTCAAACGAACAGGTTGCCCGGTTACCCGAAGCATCACTGGCGTTGAAGGCGAAGCTATAGGTGCCCGGGCTCAATTCTGTGCCGGAAATGGGGCCTGTTGTTTGCTCCACCAGCACGGTGTCGCAATTGTCTGAAGCCGTTGGGAAGGCAAAGTCCACTTCCACGGATTCACAAAGCACGGTGCTCAGGCCGGTAATAAACCCGCCCGGATTGGCAATCACGCCTCCAGCAGTGGTGATGACCACCGGGATTTGCGGGCACGAATCAAATGCCGGAACAGACGACTCCAGAATGGTCACCTGGAAGCTGTCGCGAATCGGCGCACCGTTGTAGTCGAAGCCTTCGTAAATCACCCAGGTGGATCCCGCCGGGAAAGTGTCGCCCGGCGCAAAGTTGGACGTCAGGCCCAGCGTATCGCAAGTGCCGATCAACAACGGCTCATCCCAGGTCACCACGGTGTCGCAACCGGCAGAAACCGCCAGGTTGATGTCCTGCGGGAAGTTGACAAATCCGGGAACCTGATCACTGAGCACTTGTATGGTAAAGGAACACGTGGCTTGTAATCCGCTGTTGTCGATAGCAATCACCGTAATGGTGTAGTTGCCCGGTCCAAAGGTTGTATCGGGAGATGGCAGGGACGTGACCACCACCATCGTATCGCAATTGTCCGTTGCCACCGGCAGCGGCCAGGTAAGGACCGTATCGCAATCGCCCGCAGCCAGGGTAACGGTCAGGTTGGGCGGACAGTTGGGAATGATCGGGGGCTCCTGGTCCAGCACGGTCACGTTCATGGTGCAGGTCGCCGTGTTGCCGGCGTTGTCCACCAGGGTGTACGTAACCACCGTTGTACCGGTGCCGAATACCGAGCCGGACGGCGGGTTGGCAAACAGGTTGGGCGGCATGCTGCAATTATCGGCCGTGGCAGGCACAGGCAAGGTCAGCGCGGTGTCGCATCCCTGTTGGGGCAGCTCAATCAGCAGGTCGGCGGGGCAACCATCCGGGAACACCGGGGACTCATCTTCCGTCACCAAAATCGTGAAACTGCACGTGGAGATGTTGGTAGAGTTGTCCTGAGCCGTGTATTCCACTATGGTGGCGCCCACAAAAAACTGCTCGCCGGGCGTATAAATGCTGGTGAGCGTAGGCATGGTATCGCAGTCGTCGGTCACCAGTGGCAGGTTCCAGTTGATGGTCGCCACACATAATCCCGGGTCTACGCTTTGCACAATATCGTCCGGACATGTCAGTACAGGCGGGTTAGGGTCGGCGACGGTTATGGTAAAGCTGCAGGTAGCGGTATTGCCGAATCCGTCTTGTACAACGTAAGTCACCGTTGTCGCTCCAGTTGGCAAAGTATCGCCCGGCGCTACATTCCCGATCACCGTGGGGTTGGGGTCGCAGTCGTCAAACCCTTGCACGGGCGGAAAGTCGACCGCCGCCGCACAACCCAGGGTCGGATCGACCGGCTGGAGTATGTCGGACGGACAAGCGATAAACGGCGCCACACTGTCGGTCACCGTAACGTTGAAACTACAGGATATCGCGTTGCCCGAATCATCCGTAATGGTAAATGTAACTACGTTTACGCCTGCCGGAAAGGTGTCTCCGGAAACAAAATCGCTGGTCGTGGTTAACAGCGTATCGCAGTTGTCTGTGGAGAACGGATTGCCGAAAAACACGATCTGTGCGCAGCCCAGCGCGCCATTGGCGGGCAATGTGATGTCCTGCGGGCAAAAGGTACTGGGCGGAACGGTATCTCGCAGTATCACAGCAAACGTGCAGGCAGCCGAGTTTCCGGAAAAGTCAACCGCAGTGTACGTCACCACGGTGGTGCCGGCGCTGAACGTATCCCCGGGCATGTGGCTGGCAAACACCACCACATCTGCAATGGAGCAGTTGTCTGTCACCTGCGGCGGCGTCCACGTGGCTGGAGCGCTGCACGAGGCAGCATCCAGTACGAGCACTACAGAGTCCGGACAATTGAGAATAACCGGTGCAACCGTTTCGGTCACCGTAACCGTCAGGCTGCACAGCGCGGTGTTTCCGGCACTGTCCAGCGCCGTAAAAGTGAGCACGGTATTACCCACCGGATAGATCGTATCGGTGGTGGCGGGGGTCAGCGAGGCCAGGCCCGAGCAGGCATCGGAAGCCACGGGCTGGGGCACAAAAATGATCGCTTCACATTCCCCGGCAGGCGTCACCACGGTGAAGCTCTGCGTACAGAAGTTGAACACCGGAGGCGTGGTGTCCACAATGCGCACGAGGCCGTTTACGGTCAGCAGGGGCACAGAGTTGAACGTGCTGTCCACCGCGTCAAAAGGCGCAACAAACTGCAATTCCGTCTGCGCGTTGGGGTTCACCACATTGAATACAATGGTGAACAGCGTTGAGTCATTAGGGATGTTCGGCCACCCGCTCACGGCATTGCCCGCCAGGAAACGGAGGAGGCCGCCGGGCGTGCTGGCAAAACCCAGAAAGTCGGATGGTGTAAGGTTCAGCCCGGGATAATCATTCCGAACGGTGTCGAATTGCAAAATGCTGGTATCCCACTGAACGGAGAATTGCAGACCGATAACGTCGGCAAAATTCCGGACGGTCACGTTCACACTGATTTGCTGGATGGCCGAGTCGCAGTTGATGTCGATGGAGTCGAGCAGAACGGTCAGTATGGTTGATTCTACCGTTACTGTAAAGGTACAGGAGCTGCTCTGTCCGCTGCCGTCGGTGGCGGTGTAGACAACCGTTGTCAGGCCGGCGTTGTACACCCCGTTGGCGGGGCCGGCGCCGGCGCCGGTGGTGGCGCCGCTTTGTGCATAGGACAGTTGGGGAATGGAGCAGTCGTCCGTCAACTGGAGGGGCTCCAACCCGTTCACCACTGCAGTCGAAGCGCCGTTGGGGGCATTGACCGTCACATTGGCCGGGCAAACCAGCGTGGGCGCCAGGGTGTCTGCGCCGACCAGGGTAAAGAAGCCGTTCACTGTGGTCACCGGCACAGAGGCAAACGCGCTGTTTACGGCATCAATGGGCGGTGTGAATACAATGGGCATGCCGTTGGTGGGCCCGGCGATCCGGAAGCGGATGCTAAACAACACCGAATCGTTCGGAATGGCGGGCCAGCCGGAAACTGCATTGCCGGACAAAAATTGCAGAACGCCATTGGGCGTGGTCACGAAACCCAAAAAGTCAGACGGGGAAAGGTTCAGACCCGGATAGTCATTGAATACGGTGTCGAATGCCAGCACCGTCTCGTCCCAGGAAATGGAAAAATTGGCGCCGATGATGTCCACAAAATTTTGGACCGTAACGTCAAACTGCACCAGGGTATCACCACAACTGGCCGTGACTGAGTCCAGCAGTAATGTCAGCGGCAGATCGGCGGTCACCACCACAACAAACTGGCAGGTGCTCACATTATCAGAACTGTCGGTGGCAATGTAGGTGACCGTGGTGGCGCCGGCGTTGTACACACCGTTGGCAGGCCCGCTACCGGAGCCGTTGGTGGCGCCCAGCTGCACGTAGGTCAGCGTCGGGGCACCTCCACAATCGTCGCTCAAGGCTGCCGGAGCCAGACCGCTGACGTTGGCGGTAAAGGTTCCGGTCGGCGCATCCACGGTGATGGAGGGCGGACATTGCAAAACGGGCGGCACGTCGTCAAAAACAATAACTGCTCCGGTCAGGTAGGTGACCGGCACAGCAGACGGCGGCAGGGCGGCGCTGCTCAGGGCCTGTCGTACGATCGGCGCGTCGGCAAAAACCACGGGTATGGAGTCGCCGGGTTGGCCGGCGATGCGGAAATACAGGTTGAACAGCAGGGCGCCGTTGGGCACTGTGGTGCCGGACAGCGAGTCCCCGGTAGTCCAGGTAAAACCAAGCGCACCCGTACCTGTTTGGGTAAAGTTAAAGTTGGCGGAATCGAGCATCAGCGCCGGGAGCAGGTTGCCCACAGAGTCAAAATCAAGGCCGGCAACGTTCCAGGCAGCGGAAAAGGAGAGTGCGTACAGGGAATCAAAATTGGTGGCCCGGACCGGTACCGTCACCACTTCATTGCAGGAGCCTGCGTTCAGACCGAGCTGGAGCACCGGGTCGGCGTTCACCAGCTCTACCGTGATGGTGAAGGTGCAGGTAGCGGTTTGCGCCACAATGTCGGTAGCGGTGTACGTCACGGTGCTGACCCCGGGATTGAAGCCCGAGCCGCTGGCGTCGGGATCGTTGGGCTGGTTGCTGGCGGTAGCGCCGGTGGAAGCCCAACCGACGTTCAGGATTTCGCAATTGTCGCTCAGGCTGTCCGGCGCAATATTCGCCACCGGCGTCGGGCCGCCGGCCTGTACCGTCAGGTTTGCCGGGCAACCCACAAAAGGTGGCAGGGTGTCGAGAGGCTCCACTGCGCCGTGAATGGTGTCCCAGGGTATTTCAAAGCCTTGGGGATTGGCCACTTCAATGGCGGAAGGTACGCCGGCAAAAACCACCGGGGCCAGGGGGCCACCGTTTCGAACAAACCGTATCACAAAAACCGGCGTGTCGTCCGGAACGGAGGTGCCACCGAATTTACTGGTCCAGGACACGGAAAAGCGCCCCTGGTTGGTTTGAAACGGCAGCGTATTGAAGCCGATCATACTTCCCCCCGAGGTGAACAAGGGGTTGATCATGGCTATGTTAATGAACTTCAGGTAGGCCGTATCCCAGTTAACAGAAAACTGGAACGACCCCACTGCGTCGAAATCCCGCACCCGCATGGGCACGGAAAAGGTATCCGGAGTGTTGCAATCCACTGCTACCGTATCGATCTTCAGGATGACCGGCGCCTGGGCCGATAACGCCAAACCGAAGCATACCGGCAGGAGGATTAGAAGGATATTTTTCATGGTTTATGCATTCAATCGATGAGAGGGTAAAACATTAAAAACCGGGGCTATGGGCACACGCCAAACCGAACGTCGGCAAATTTGCAGCGTTTACCCATAACCCCGGACAAATTCCTCTATTTAATCAAAACCATTTTCTTGCGCGCCACATGGCTGCCGGATTCCAGTTCGTACCAGTATACGCCGGCGTTGCCAAGGTCTCGCTCCGTCAGTCGAATTTCGTTCAAACCCATTCCAAACCAGGCATCAACGGTTTTCACCACCTGCCCGTTGGCGTTGAACACGCGGAACGTTGCGTTGCCGGCAGCCGGCAACTGGAAGCGAACCAGGGTAGATCCGTCAAATGGGTTGGGCTGGTTCTGGTGCAGGATGAATGGCGATTCAACACCGCCCTGGTTCATAAACCGGAGGGAGACGGGTGTCGTTTCACCGCTCAGGGTGTACGACTCGGCCCGGGTGACCGCGGAGCCGGCATACAACACATCCGACAAAGCCGGGGCGTCGCTCAGCACTTCGAAACGCAGGGTGAACAGCGTTTCGTCTTCCGGCAGGCTGGTTGCCTTGCGGTCCACCCAGTTGGTGGTCAGGTGGCCTTCAGACAAGTGGGCTTTGCCGAAATTATCTGCCGACAAGGTCACGGCCGTGCCCGGCAGGGCGTTGTCGAACCGAAGTACGCCGGGGTCAAACGACAAGGTCATCTGGTACGCCTGGCGATCCGTAAAGCGATCGGTGCGCACCGGAACTTCGATGAACGAGCCGGCTTGCAGCACCTGATCATCGAGGCGGAAATACAGGGCATCGGAAGAGCCGTAGCGGTCGGAAGCACTGTTCGACTGGACGTTAACCGGCGTGTTGCCGTTTACATCCCCCATCCGGATGGCCACAAAATCGTCGTTGAGATAGTCCATGTCCACCGGGAAATGCGAGATGCTGTCGGGATAAGGAGCGCTCAACGGACCGTTGGGCATGGTGCTGTTCGGCGGGAAAATGTGCGCTTTAGGCACAAAACGCCAGCTTGGTCCCTGGAGCAACACCGAATCGACACCGAGCACCAGGCGCTGGATGATCAGGTAATCGGCCAGCGACACCTTGTTGTCCCGGTTGATGTCGCCAGCTATCCACATATAGGGCGAGGGCAGGGTGTCGCCGAAAATGTGGTTCACAATCCGCAACAGGTCGGCGGAAGTAATGCCGTCGTTACCGACGGTCACCTTAGCGGGTTTCACAATGGAGTTTGCATTGAGCGGCACGGAGAAGTCGTACATGCTGTCCACCGTTATTTGCGCCGTAAGGCTGCCACTGAGGTTTACATCTACGTTGTTCACAAATTGCTCTACTGCGTTCGGGTTCTCCGGATTCGCCCAGGTCTTGATGTCGCCCGCAATGATCGGGTTGACCACCGGAATGGTGTCCGTAATTTCTACAAACCCATTGTCGATGGTGATCATCGGAACGGCGATGATGTTGCCCGCAGAATCCTGCTGGAACTCAATAATCACCGGATCATCGGTCACGTTCACCGGGCTGATCGAGCCCAGTGGCGCGTTGTTCAGGGTTACTTCCAGGTTGAACAACAGTGTACCGTTCGGCAGGTCCAGCGGCTGTACCAGGGGGTCGGCCCAGAAGACCGTCAACTTGTTGCCAACTACGTTAACATCCAGGAGTCCGCCGAACGCCGGGTTGTCGTCTACAGCGCCCACTACCGTGCCGACCGTCGGGTCAACCACGTCGAGGGTGTAGGTGAAGCCCACAATGTCGATGAAGTTGTCCACCGTCACCGGAACGAGCACCGTTTCTCCCCACGCCCCGCCGGCTTCGCCGACGATGAGGGTCAGTTTCAGGCCTGCGTCGACTACGGCCGAACCGGATTGTACGCAACCGGTCGTCGTATCTGTCACTGTTACCGAGTAGGTGCCGGCAGGCAGGCCGGTGATCACCGGTGTGCTGCCGCTGTTGCTCCAGTCGTAAACAAAATTGCCCGAGCCGCCGGTAGCGGTGGCGGTGGCCGTTCCGTTGGAGGCGCCCAGCGTAGTTTCCGGCGTGGCAGACACGGAAAGACTGAATACGTTGATCGTGCCAGGCAACACCTCCACATCTACTGTGCAGGAGTTGGTATTTCCGTTTACGTCAACAGCCGTCAGGATTACCTCGTTGATGCCCAGATCACTGCAATCGAACACGGTCTGGGAAAGTTCCAGGGTATCGATACCGCAATTGTCGGAGCTTCCGAGGCTCAGTTGGTTGGCGTTGATGGAGGCCGAACCGTTGGAGCCGAGGGTAACCTCGATGAAGCTGACACAAACCACGGAAGGAGTAGTGTTGTCGATAATGTTGACCACCACCGAGTCCACTCCGGTGTTCCCGCACGGGTCGGTTGCCGAGAAGAAGAACTTATAGTTACCGACCGGCACGGTACCGCCAGCATTAAAGCTGGTATCGCCGAAAGGCGAGTTATTGGTCACCAGCAACTCGCTGATATCGGCACAATCCTGCAAATAATCCGTTGCATCGAGGGTGAGCGGCAGGGCGCAGGTGTTGATGTTGGGAAAATCGTCGCTGAACAGGGAGATCGTATCGGGCATGCCTGCAAAAATGGGCGCCTCGGTGTCGCGCACCACAATGAGCTGGGTATGGGTGGCCTCGTTGCCGCATCCGTCTTCGGCCGTCCATGTTCTGCGAACGGTGTAGTTATACTGGCCACAAACACCCGGGGTCACCCCAACGGTGTCTACTACCAGCGACAGGATGATCGAGTCGGCACAGTTGTCCGACGCCGTGAGCGTCGGGAGGGCCGGCAGGGTGTCTCCGCAAGCGATGGTGTCGTTAACAGGCAGGGTACTGAAAACAGGACCGAGCGTATCCACGATGTTGAAGTTTTGCACGCAGGTAGCCGTATTGTTTGCCAAATCGCTGGCAATCCAGGTACGGCTCAGCACCACACAAGCGTTGCCACTGCCTGCAAGCAAGGTATCTACGAAATCAATGGTGAGGTTGTTCGGGCAGTTGTCGTCTGCCGTTGCCTGGCCATGAATTTGCGGCGAGGTGTCCTCTCCACAGTCCAGGGTTTTGGAAGGCGGGCAGCTGGTGATGGTCGGGCTGACGTTGTCCTGCACGATCACATACGTCTGGCAGGAAGAGCTGTTGCCGGCGGCATCGAACACGGTCAATTCGACCGGATGCTGGGTAAATCCGTCGGCATCGTCGCAATCGTAAACAGCAACCGGGCCGGGCACACTCAACGTGTCGTCGAGGCGCTCTACTGTATATGTCAGGTTAGGTGCTGTGGTGCAGTTGTCAAAACTGTTGGCATTAATCTGCAATGCCGAAATATTGACCAGGCCCGAAGGGTTGAGCGCAACGGTCACGCCGTTGATGCAGGCCGCCGTCGGGGTCGTGCCGTCGCGCACAATCAGCACTACCGTATGCTGGGATGCGTTACCGGAAATGTCGGTAGCAGTGAATACAACGGAATGGGTACCCACACTGAGAATTCCACTGAAATTACCGCCCTGGGCCGGAATCCGGTTGTTGGTGATCGCCAGATCGGGGCCTGTGGCGCAGTCCGTCACCAGGGAAGTAACATTCACCGAAACAGTGTCGTCGCAGGTGAACCGGGTGGCGTCGGTGAACAGGATCAGGGTATCCGGCGTTGCGGGACCAAACTGAGGCGCCTGGGTATCCTGCACGGTGATGACCTGCGTGCCCACAGCACTGTTGCCGGAGTTGTCGGTCAATGTCCAGGTACGGGTGATCGTATAGTTGTACTTATCGAAGCCCACGGTATCCTGGGTAGAAACGATGTCGAGGTCGATGTCAACATCCGGATCGCAGGCATCCGAGCTGTTCAGGCTGGCCGGGGGAGGAATGTTGGCGCAGGCCTGAACGGTAATGTTTGCCGGAATGGCAGGGAGCACCGGGGGCGTCACGTCGCGTACCGTGACGGTAGTTGTGCATGTCGCTGTATTGGCCGCGTCATCGGTTACGGTCAACGTGATCACGTTGGCGCCCAGGTCGCTGCAGGTGAACGAAGTTTTGTTCAACTGACGGGTGATCGGCCCGCAAGCGTTGGGGTCGTTGCTGCCGTTGTCTACCTGCGAAAGGTTGAGCGGCGCGAAACCAGTGGGGTCAAGATCGACCGTGAATGAAGGCTTGCACAGCGCCACCGGCGGGAAATTATCAACCAACAGGTTGATCAATTGCTGTTGGGTGGTCGTATTCACCCCATCCGTGTACGACCAGGTGACAATGTAGTTGCCTGCCTGGATCAAATAGGAGGGCGGGAAGGTGTTGAGCGCCTGCCCGGGAATCGAGGGCGTTCCCCAAATGGTGTCGTTCAGGCTGCACGGGTCAATGGCCAACGGCGCATAAATGGTGTCCGCACCGCAGAAACCGATGATCGGCGGCAGGAAGCTGACCGCAGGGATCGGCGCCTGGCCGTCTTCCAGTGTTACCGTAAACACACAGGTGACGGTGTTGGCCGGATTGGAATCCTCCACCGTTATGGTCACGTCAAACGTGTCGTCAACCATTGGCATGCCGCCGAGCAAAGTGGCCAGGCTGGTTCCAGGAAGGGGCAGTTGCGAAAGCACCAGGTCGGTCTGGCAGTTGTCCATCACCTGGGAGTTATTCAGGTAGTTGGGCACCACCGCATCGGGGCAGGTGGAAGGCAATACCTGATCGGGCGGACAGGTGACCATCGGCTGTTGGTTGTCCGTTACCACCACATCAAAAGCGCACACGGCGCTGTTGCCCTGGCCATCAATGGCCGTGTAGGTAATCGTCGTGGTGCCGATCGGGAAGTTGGCCAGCACCTGCGGGTTGGGGACATTCCAGGTGAACGGAGAAACCGTGTTGATAAAGCCCTGCACCGTGGGGTCGCTGATGGCTTCCGTGATCCGTCCCGGGACATCCAGCTCGGAGAGCGGGCACTCGAAAATGTCGGTCTGTCCAAACCCGGCGAAGAAGTTGGTGGGGCGATTCCACACGAACAAGCTGCTGCATTCACCCAGGGTAGTGTTCAGGTTTACCGTTGTGCCACAGCGGTTGGCAAAAGGCGCGTTAAACGCCGGCCCCTGCGTGTCGTTCACCACTACAAACTGGGTGAAAGTGGTCGGGTTTCCACAAGCATCGGTCACGCGCCAGATGATTCTGGTGGTGCCGATGGGGAAGAAACCGCCCGGAACAGCGCTGCCGGGCGTCTGGGGAATATCGGCGTAACCGTATTGCCCGGCATCAGCCGGGTAGTCAACCTCGTAGGTGACCGTCATATCGTCAAAATCCGAACAATTGTCCGAGACACTGTCCTGGGTAACTTGTGCGTTGAATGGTCCGTCGCAGAAATTCTGGGAATCGGTTTCCGTCACAATGGTCGGGGTCATGTCAAACACCGGCAGGGTGTTGTCCTGCACCACAATGGTCTGGGTGGCGGAAGCGGAGTTGCCGGCCTCGTCTACAATGCGCCAGGTGCGAACGATGGTGCGGTCCAGACAAGGCGGTGCTGCCTGGTTGGAGATCTGGTCGGACACCAGTGTATCCAGGGAGCCGGGGCAATTATCCGAAACGTTTGTCGGGCGTCCCGTAATGTCGGGGGTAACCAGACCGCAGGAAACGGTGATGTTGGCAGGCGCCGTAAACGACGGCGGGAGGAGGTCCACCACCTGAACGGAGGTCAGGCAACTCGCCGTGTTGTTGCTGGCGTCGCGCACCCGCAGGGTAATGTTTTGGGTGACACCCACGTCCTCGCAATCAAAAATGTAGTTGGGGCCGAAGGGGCTGCCGTTCACGGAAATTTCGAACGTCAAACCGCCCGAGCCACAGTTGTCGGTGCTGTTGTTGTTCACCTGGGCGGCGGTACGCGTGGCTGTGCCGTTGGCGCCCAGGGAAATCGGAGCCAACATGGCACAGTTGGCCGTCGGCGGCGTAACATCCTGTACCGTGATGACGGACTGGCAGCTGGCGCTGTTGTTCGACCCGTCCACAATCGTCATAGTGACGGTGTTGGGGCCGATGTTCGAGCAGGTGAAACTGTATTGCTGAATGGTGAAGCTGAAGAAGCAGTTGTCGGTGCTGTTGTTGTTGATGTTCTGCACGGGCACCGTTACGTTGCCGCTGCCGTCCAGCGACACCGTTATGTTTTTACAGTTGGCTACCGGCGACTGGGTGTCGTTCACGTTCACCGTAAAGGTGTGCAGGGTGGCGTTGCCGGCGGCATCCATGGCGGTGTAGGTCACTACCGTTGGGCCGAAGGGGAACGAGGCGCCCGGATTGTGCGACGACATGACCGTCACGCCCGGGGAACACGGGTCGACAAACGTCGGTGGCGTCCACGAAACCTGTGCGATACAACCGCCCAGGTTGGCATTGGCGTTGATGGTGGTGCCGGCAGCCTGACCGCCTGTGAATTGCGGGCCGGAGTTGTCCTCCACCGTTACGTCGAACGAGCAGGAGGTCACATTGTTGGATGGGTCAAATACCCGGATGGTCACCGTGGTGGTTCCGAGATCAAAATCTTCGATGCCCAGGCCGTTGATGTTCGACACACCCGGGGCAGGGTACGGCTTTACTTCCACGCCGGACAGGGCGTACTGGCGCACAAAACCACCGCAGGCGTAGGCATTGTCGAAAAACTCGCCAGGGGTCAGGTTGGCCAATACCGTATCCAGCACCATGTTCAGGCCGGGGATGGTGGCCTTGCAGTTTGTACCGGCGTTCACCGTGCGCGATTGGGGGCACTGCAAAATGGGCGCCGCCAGATCGCGAACCCGAACAGTCGCGGAACAGGTGTCCTTTTTGCCACCACCGTCAGACACAATGAGGTTGACCGTGCGCAGCCCGATATCGGCACAGGTGAAATTGGATTTGGACAGGCTGAGGGTAACCGGAGGGCAGTTGTCTGTTGATCCGTTATTGATGGAGAATGGCGACAGCACGGTAGTGCCGCTGCCGGCTTCCAGGTCGAGCAGCACGGTGTCGGTACGGCACACGGCGGTGGGCGGCAGGCTGTCGCGAACGATGACGGTTATTGTACCCGACTGCGTATTGTTGTCGATATCGGTCCAGGTATACGGAATAACCGTTGTGCCGGCAGGGAACTGAACGGTAATCTGCTGAGGCGGCAAATTGGGGTTGTACGCCGGAGCGCCGTTCAGGAAGTTGGGGTCCGGCACACCGTTCACGACCGGAATACCGCGCTGAATCAGCACCGGCGGGCCGCAGTCGGAGACGCCGGAGGGGTCAAGCAGGTCGGGCTGGTCGATGGTGACCACCGCCGCACAGTCGAACAGGGTGACGTTCACGTCGTACATCCGGGCAAAGCTGACGTTCGGCAAGGTGGAGTCGGCAACGCTAAGCACGTATTCGCAGGTGCTGCTGTTGCCCGAGGAGTCCTGGGCCGTCCAGGTAATGGTGTGTGTTCCGATGTTGAACAGTTCACCGGCGAGGGTGGCGGTTCCGTTGATGTTGTTGACGATCGTTTGCGGCGAGGTGCAGTTGTCGGTAGCCGTTACGTTGAGGGCTGTTCCGACCACGAGGAAAGCGCAGCTGTCGGGGCTGCCACTGGGCGGCGCCGCATACACAATAACCGTATCGGTGACGGGGCAATTGGCCAGGGTCGGCGGGACGCTGTCGGTGACGGTGATGGAAAAGGTACAGGTACCCGTTGCCATGGTCTGGTCAATGACCGTGTAGGTCACGGTGGAAACACCGAGGTTAAACACCGTTCCGCTGGCATTGGTCGCGCCGGAACCGGTGGTAGCGCCGGAAATGCTGTAGGAAATGCCCGCAATGGGTGTACAGTTTTCGGTAACCGCTATGGGTTGTATATTCGAGACAGCCCTGCTGCACGACGCCAGGCCGGTGCTTACCGTATCGCTGGGCGGGCAGGTGATGGCAGGTGGAACGGAGTCCACCACCGTGATCAAAAAGGTATCCTGGGCGGCATTCGACTGCCGGTCCCGTACCGTATAGATTATACGGGTTACGCCGGTGGGGAAGGTGTCGGCGCCTGCGTTGTTGTTGTTGAGCACCGTTTTATCAATGGTGCCGTTGTTGCCAAAGTCAATCTGGAAACCTACCTGTACATAGCCAAGGCAGTTGTCGGTAAACGTACCGGGCGCCAGCACAGGGTTCAGCACCAACTTGGGTACCGAACTCATGGCAATGCCCGGAATATTAATGCGCCGGCAATTGGCGTCGGCAGCTACCGTGATATTGTTTGGCGCGTTGATCTGGGGCGGTGTGCTGTCAATGATACCCACAATCAAGGCGACAGCCTCGCTTTCGGAGTTCTTGTCAAAAGGCACAGAACCGTCGTTGATGGCCACCCATATGGCGTAGGCATTGCCCACATCGTCGCAGTCAAAGTTCACAAACTGACGAATACCGCCGCCGGGCAGGGTGTCGAAGGTAGAATTGGGGAAAAAAGTTGTCCGCCCCTGATCGCTGTAAAAGCGATATTTGCGAAAGGCAAAAGGCGCACAAGTCCCGGAGGTGATGTAGCCCGAAACGACGGAGGCATTGATCTGTCCGGTGCCGTTGATCGGGTCAAGGATAATCTCAGGTGTGAGAAACATGGGGTCGGCGATGATATCGCACTGGGCAAATACCCTTCCGGGAATGGCCGCCAAGGCCAAAAATGCCCAAATGCCGATAGCCGACAATTGCCGGCGCCAGGTAAAATTGTTGTTCATGGGTAACAATTTTGTTGAGGGTGAATCAGGAGAGGTGGGAGTACAAAAGTAGAAGAGTGGGGATTTCTTCATGCCAAAAATCGGTTTGGGTTGGTTACAAAAGGTACAATTTGAAACTGATTACAGCTCAAAATGCATATAGGGAAACCGAATTTAAGGCGGAAAAATCCGCTGGACGCGCGGAAGGGATTCAAACCAGGCACAAGTTTACGGGGAAATCTTGTAACCATTCAAATTTTTTTTATTGCGTTAATCATCTACAAAAAACGTACCAAAAAGATGGTATGCCCTTCCAAAAAGAAATTCACCAACTTTTGTGATCTTTGACGCACCGAAATCCCCGAAGTAACGGCGCATGAAATATTTTTAAAATATTAAAAACTTGATTTTATATTAAAAACTGATTTTAAGCATGAAATCTGATTCAAAGCGAAAAAAAAAACTGTTTCGTGCCAAAGGTAAACGGCATATGAAAAGCGGTCTCCCACCCGGATCCCTGGTTTACACGGGTGATCGGGAATACCTGCCCACAGCGATCTATTCCGTCCGATACAACGAAAATGATTTTTATAAAAAAGATACCATAGACGATTTTCCGACCTATGCCCCGCTGGAAGAACATGCCGTTATCTGGGTTGATGTGCGCAGCCTGCACGATGTCCCCCTGATCGAACGCCTGGGCAATGCCTACCGGGTGCACCCCCTCGCCCAGGAGGACATACTGGATACCCAGCAGCGTGCCAAAATGGAAGAGTACGGCGACGAGATCTTTTTCATCCTGCACAACTTGCGCTTCGACCCCGAAAACCTGACAATGGCCACCGAACAAATTTCGATTTACGCCGGCGCCAACTTTGTCCTTTCTTTCCAGGAAGACCCCGACGACACGTTTGCGGCCGTGCGAAAACGCATCGAAGGCGGGCTGGGCCGTTTGCGCCAAAAAAACAGCGACTACCTGATGTACGCCATCATCGACACCAGTGTCGACGGTTATTTCAGCGCGTTGCACGACATTGAACACCTGATCGCTGAACTCGAAACCGACGTATACCAGGTCGGCGATATCACCGTGCTGAGGCATAACCTCTTTAACCTCAAACACGCCCTGAACACCTTCCGAAATCGCGTGCTTCCACTGCGCGACGCCATTGCCCGGCTCAACCGCTGCGAAAGCACCTTGATCGAAGACGCCACCCGACCCTACTTGCGCGATGTGACCGACCACGTCGCACAAGTACTGGATGCCGTGGAAAACCTGCGTGACCACCTGGCCAACATCGAAACCCTCCTGCAGGTGGAAGCCGGCAACCGGCTGAATGAGGTTATGCGGCTGCTCACGGTCATCAACACCATATTTATTCCGCTTACCTTTATCGTGGGCGTTTACGGCATGAACTTCGACAATATGCCCGAACTCCACATGCACTACGCTTACTTCATGGTGCTCGGCGGCATGGCCTTGCTTGTACTCGGCATGCTGGTTTATTTCAAAAGAAAACACTGGATCTGACGAAATCCCCATCCGCCCACCCCTATGCCAAGCGCCCGCATTCCACATTCCACATTCCGCATTCCCAAACCCTTTACCATGCGCCTTGATGCCTGGCTTACTGAACACGGACTTTTTTCCTCCCGCACGCGGGCTCGACAGGCCATTGAGGCCGGCGCCGTGCGCGTGAACGGGGCGGAGGCCACCAAACCCTCCCAGCTGATTACGACAGACGACCGGGTGGAGGCCGACACCAATATGTTTCGCTACGTGAGCCGGGGCGGATATAAACTGGAAAAAGCGATCCGGGAATTTCAACTGGATTTTCGGCACAAGGTGGTGCTCGATGTAGGCGCCTCCACCGGCGGGTTTACCGACTGCGCGCTGCAGCACGGCGCCCGCAAGGTGTATGCCGTGGATGTGGGCGCCGGTCAACTACACGACTCGTTGACCACCCACCCCGGAGTAGTTTCCCTCGACAACACCGATATCCGCGACGTAACGCCCGATATGCTCGGTGAACAGGCAGACTGGATTGCGGTCGACGCCTCTTTCATCAGCCTGCGCCACATCCTGCCGGTATTGCCTGCCTTGCTGGCGCCCGACGGCGGGGTCATTGCCCTCGTCAAGCCGCAGTTCGAACAAACGGAGCGAAAGCGATTCAGCGGCGGCGTCATCCGCGATGTACGCGTACGACAGCAAACGCTGGAGCAGGTGGAACGGTACGCCGCCCTGGCCGGATTCCGGGTGCAAGCCATGACGCCCACCGACGCGGAAGAGGGGAAAAACCAGGAATTCCTGTTGTGGCTCATCCGTGTGCCCTGACCGGTCAATTTTACACCGGCAAAATCTCTCTGCTGCCATAAACGTTCCAACCCCTATCTTTGCCAATCTTTCCAGCTTGTAAAAGCCGGTGCTCGGCGATCCCTTGCGCTGGCGAATTCCGACAACCAACATCCAATTTATGATACTAAAAGGCAAAAAAGGCATCGTCTTCGGTGCGTTAGACAACCAGAGCATCGCCTGGAAAGTAGCAGAACGCGTAGTGGCCGAAGGCGCCGAGATCGTGTTGACCAACGCCCCCGTGGCCATGCGTTTCGGCGAGATCAACGCCCTGGCGGAGGCCTGTAAAGCGCCTGTCATTCCGGCCGACGCCACCTCTATGGAAGACCTGGAGAACCTGGTGCAAAAAAGCCTCGAGCACTTTGGCGGCCCGTTCGACTTTGTGCTGCACTCCATCGGCATGTCGCTGAACGTCCGCAAAGGCAAGCCCTACACGGAACTGAACCACGAGTGGATGCTGAAAACCTTCGACGTGAGCGCCGTCTCCTTCCATAAACTGATGCAGACGCTTTACAAGCACGACGCCCTCAACGAACACGGCAGCATCGTGGCGCTCACCTACATCGCCGCCCAGCGCGTATTCCCCGACTACAACGAAATGGCCGAGTCCAAAGCCCTGCTCGAGTCGTTCGCACGCAGTTTCGGCTATCATTACGGCACCCGTAAAAAAGTGCGTGTGAACACCATTTCGCAGTCGCCCACCATGACCACCGCAGGCAAGGGCATCAAAGGATTTCAGGAGTTCTTCGACTACGCCGACAAAATGTCGCCCCTGGGCAATGCCACAGCTGAAGCCTGCGCCGACTATTGCGTGGCCATGTTCAGCGACCTGACGCGGTTCGTCACCATGCAAAACCTCTACCACGACGGCGGATTCTCCACCATGGGCATGAACCCGGCGCTCATCGAACAGGGATAATGACCGCCGGTAAACGAATGCGGAGATTGCGCAAGGTTCGACATTCGACCATCCGGATACCGCTGTTTCTGCTCTGTTTGTTTTTTGCCGCCGCCGCCCAGGCGCAAACCGCCGACTCCCTGCCCCGGCCGCCGGTACCCGTAGACACCGCTCCGGTCTACTGGCTCACCGCCATGGCGCCGGAAGAACGGATGCTGTTCGACGACACCCTGCCCGATTACCGGTTTCGCATGTACGACCCGGCCCGGGAGGCCCAATGGGCGGATTGGGGCAACCTGGGTCTGTACGGATCGGCGGCGCGTCCGCTGCTGTATGAAACAACCCCCAGGGCGGGATTCACACACGGATTCGACGCTTTCAGGCTGTACCGCCTCCGCAACGAAGACCTGCGGTATTTCCAGCACACCCGCACGTTCAGCGAAGTGGGCTTCACCCAAGGCCGCACCCAAAACGACAACTCGGTGGACGCCATGCTGTCGCGGACTTTTGCGGGCGGCACTACCGCTGCCCTGATGTACCAAACCAACCTGGGCGTTGGGCAATACCGACACCAAAGCGTCCGGAATGCCTCCCTGGCGGGCGGGCTGCGCATGCCCTTCGGGAAGCGCTACGAAGGATTTTTGTCCTTCTGCTCCAACCTGTTCCGACAGCAGGAAAACGGCGGCCTCACCGAGGACGCCGATTTTGGCAGCGGCCAGTTCAGCGGCCCCATCAACGCGCCCATCCGCCTGGCAACCGAAACCGCCCAAAGCCTGTACGGGGAGCGCCGCGGGCAATACGTCCACTATTACCGGTTCACCGGAAAAAACAGCGGACGCCAGTTCAAGGCCGGACACCACATCAGCTACGGGGAGGAGGTCGCCAAATTTTCCCATCCCGGCCCCGGGGCAGATACCCTTTTTTACGACACGTTTATGGTCGACCGGCGTGGCATCCGCCAGTTTACCCGCGTCAAACGGCTGGACAACCACGTCCAGCTCAGTACCTTTAAAAACCGGAGCGAAGGCCGGGTCTCCGACGTATTCACCGCCGGGCTACGCTACGACCGCATCCGCGTTGATCAGGAACCCGGCGACACGCTCATCCAAAACTGGTTCCTCACCGGCTCGTTTACACTCGCCCCCTCAGACCGGTTGCAGATACGCGCATCCGGCGAATTCGGATTATTAGACAACCTTGGCGAATATCAGGTTCAGGGGTCGTTTTACTACGAAACCGCGCGTGCCGGGCGCCTCGAAGGAGGGGTGCTCAGCCAACGATACCCGCCGCCATGGATTTTTCACCGGCTGAATGTCAGTGGGCGCCCCTTCTGGCAGTACGATTTTGAAAAACCGCTGGAAACCACGCTTTGGGCGGCTTACCAGATCCCGGGCAAATTGCCACTCCGATTCTTCGGCCGCACGCACCTGATCAACCAATTCCTGTATTTCGATGCCGCCGGCCTGGCGCGGCAGACCGGAGAGCCCCTGCAACTGCTGCAGCTGGGCGCCGACGTCCGGCTCACCTGGCGGTTCCTGCGACTCGACCAGACGTTCACCCTGCAACAAAACAACCGGGAGGACGTACTGCGCCTGCCCACCTGGTTTTCCCGGTCGGCCCTGTACGCCGAGGGC
Organism: Saprospiraceae bacterium; assembly: GCA_033764075.1. Taxonomy (GTDB): domain Bacteria; phylum Bacteroidota; class Bacteroidia; order Chitinophagales; family Saprospiraceae; genus M3007. Next base: position 64,562 of record JANRJH010000022.1, read on the forward strand.
AGGCTGTTTCAAAAAAAGCTGCTGGCCCAGGGCGGCTTTGATTTTCGCATCAACAGCGACTTCATGCCCGACGCCTGGCAACCCGTTACCGGTCGGTTTTATTTGAACGATCAGTTGACCCAGGAACCCTACCCCTGGCTCGACGCGTTCGTCGACTTCAAACTGCTCTCCTTTCGCTTTTTCTTTCGATTTGAAAACCTGGGGACCTTGTTGTGGGACGACAGCGCTACCTTCCAGCAGACCGCCTGGCACCCGCATCTGTTCAACACCTTCCGCCTTGGCTTCAAGTGGCGTTTTTTGGATTGAGGGCGCCGGCAAACAGACAAAAAAACTGCCCGGCGGGGGATGCCGGGCAGCCAGGTTACTTTTTCAGGGCAGGCAAACGGCTCAACGGCGGGCGCCGTAAGCGAACAGGGCGGCAACGTGCGGGATCAACCGGATCATCAGCAAGGTGCCCAAGGTTACGTACAAGATTAACATAACGGGACGATTTAGTGAAAAGGGAAAAAACCTGTTTGCATTTCGAATATTTCGCAATACAGGGCAAACATAAGCATTTGTTAAGGATTTTATCCTGATTTTAAATAAATTTTTCGTTAATAGTTCCTTGACAAATTCACGCAAAAAAGTACCCGGATTTTAACATACCTTTGTCCCTTGGCGCCAATCATGATTGGCTGCCTTTATCGTTCACTCTCAACCAGGTGTTTATGGTTTATCAGAACATCTTAGAAGCCATAGGAAAGACGCCGCTCGTTCGTCTGAACAAAGTGGTATCCGGTATTCCCGCCACCGTATATGCCAAAGTGGAGGCATTCAATCCGGGTTTGAGCGCAAAAGACCGCATTGCCCTGCACATGCTGGAACGCGCAGAACGGCTGGGGAAACTCAAGCCGGGGGGCACCGTTGTGGACGCCACCAGCGGCAACACGGGGTTCAGCCTGGCCATGGTTTGTGCGATCAAAGGCTATCGCTGTATACTCACGGTAACCAACAAGATATCGGAGGACAAACTCAACAACCTCAAAGCCATGGGGGCAGAAGTGATCCTGTGTCCGAAAGATGCCAAGCCCGACGACCCCAACTCCTACTACCGCCGGGCGGAACAACTGGCGCGCGAAATTCCAGGCGCTTACTACGTCAACCAGAATTTTAACCTCGAAAACGGCGAAGCGCACTACCTGAGCACCGGGCCCGAGATCTGGGAGCAAACCGAAGGCAAGGTCACCTGGCTGATTGGCAGCACCAGCACCGGCGGCACCCTGTGCGGCACCGGCCGTTACCTGCGCGAGCAAAATCCCGATCTGAAGGTCATCGGTATCGATGCGTACGGATCGGTGCTGAAAAAATACCACGAAACGGGTATCTATGATGAAAACGAGATTTACTCGTACAACATCGAAGGTACCGGTAAAAACATCATTCCGGCCAACGTGGACTTCGATCTGATCAACCGCTTTGTAAAAGTAACCGATAAAGACAGCGCCCTGCAGGCCAGGGCTCTGGCCCGCCAGGAAGGCATGCTCGTCGGCTATTCCAGCGGTGCAACCCTGCAGGGGCTGCTGCAGATCAAACAGGATTTGCGCCCCGACGACGTGGTCGTGCTCCTCTTTGCCGATCACGGCAGCAAATACGTCAGCAAGGTGTTCAACGACGAATGGATGGTTCAACAGGGGTTCCTCGATGCCGGGGAAGAAAAAGAGGAGGTCCCCACCGTAAACCAATCCCAACAATCCGGCATTCTTTGTTAAGCGAAAGTTCTCACCAAATTCAGTTCAACGCTATGCAACTCCTTCCGATCGACCGCCGGACAGGCCTCACCCGCGAAGAGTTCATTGAAAACTACTTCAAGCCCAAACGCCCGGTGGTGTTTACCGACGTGGCCAAAGACTGGCCCGCCACCAACAAGTGGACCTTTGGGTACCTGCAGTCCAAATACGGCCATCTTGAAGTGCCAATTGTCGGATCGGACTACCACAAGCCCGGCCCCAATTACATGAAGAGCCGCATTTCGATGAAATTCGGCGACTACCTGGACCTCATCCAGTCCGGCCCAACCGAATACCGCATCTTTCTGTGGAATATCTTCGAACACGCGCCGGAGCTGGTAAACGATGTGTCGAATCCGACCATCGCCGACGGGTGGGTGGACAAGTACCCGTTCATGTTCTTCGGCGGCGCCGGTGCAGTGACCAACCTGCATTACGACATCGACTGCTCGAACGTGTTTCACACGCACTTCCAGACGCGCAAGCAGGTCGTTTTGTTCGACCAATCGCAGAACGAATTCCTGTACCAGCACCCCTTCACGGTGCAGAGCCACGTCAACCCGCTCCAGCCGGACTTTGAAAAATACCCTGCACTGAAAAAAGTCACCGGCTACGAAACCCTGCTGACCCACGGCGAAACCCTGTTCATCCCGTCCATGTGGTGGCATTACATCGTGTACGTCGACGGTGGTTTCTCCCTGAGCCTGCGTTCGCTCGACAACGTGGCTACCCAGGCCAAGGGTCTTTGGAACATTACCCGCCACTTTCTGGTTGACAAGGGTATGAACACCGTCATGGGTGAAAACTGGAAAAAATGGAAGCTGGAACAATCCGTCAAACGCGCCGCACGGGCGCTCGCCGACGCGGAAGTCTAGCAACGAAAAACGTCACATAGCTGAAATCCTCCTATAAATGGATCTTTTCGACAGAATTCTTGATCAGGCCGGGCCGCTCGGCAAATACGCCGAGGTGGCCGAAGGTTACTATATGTTTCCCAAACTGGAAGGCGAACTCGGCAACCGCATGACCTTCCAGGGAAAAGAGGTGGTCTGCTGGAGCATCAACAACTACCTGGGCCTGGCCAACCACCCCGAAGTGCGGCAGGCCGACGCCGAAGCCGCCGCCCGCTGGGGCTTTGCCTACCCGATGGGCGCCCGCATGATGTCGGGCGAAACCAACAAACACAATGAACTGGAGCAGGGCCTGGCCAAATTTGTCGGCAAGGAAGACGGATACCTGCTCAACTACGGCTACCAGGGCATCCTGTCGGTCATCGACGCCCTGCTCACCCGCCACGATGTGGTGGTGTACGACGCCGAAAGCCATGCCTGCATCGTGGATGCCCTGCGCATGCACCTGGGCAAGCGCTTTGCCTTCACCCACAACGACATCGGCAGCCTGGTCAAGTGCCTCGACCGCGCCAAACGCCTGACCGACGAGAACGGGCAGGGTGGCATCCTCGTCATCACCGAAGGGGTATTCGGCATGCGCGGCGACCAGGGCAAACTGCGCGAAATCGCCGCCCTCAAGGAACAATACGGATTCCGCCTGCTCATCGACGACGCACACGGATTCGGCATGCTGGGCGCCACCGGCGCCGGCGCTGCCGAAGAGCAAGGAGTGACCGACGACGTCGACCTCTACTTCAGCACGTTCGCCAAAAGCATGGCCCTCATCGGCGCCTTCGTGGCCGGCCCCAAAGAGATCATCCGGTTCCTGCGCTACAACATGCGCTCCCAGATTTTCGCCAAATCGCTGCCCATGCCGCTCGTCGAAGGCGCCCTGAAGCGCTTCGAACTGCTCAAAAACCGGCCGGAACTGCGGGAAAAGCTGTGGGACAACGTCCGCAAACTCCAAAGCGGACTCAAGTCGCGCGGCATGGACATCGGCGACACCAACACCTGCGTGACGCCCGTGTACATGCACGGCGAGGTGGAGGAGGCCATGGCCCTGGTAAAAGACATGCGCGAAAACTACGGCGTGTTCTGCTCCATCGTGGTGTACCCCGTGATCCCCAAAGGCATGATCATCCTGCGCCTGATCCCTACGGCGGTGCACACCGACGAGGACATCCGCGTCACCCTCGACGCGTTCAGCGCCGTGGGCGAGAAGCTGAAAGCCGGCGCTTACAAGGGGTATGTGCCCGCGGCGATTCAGGCGGGTCCGGCCTGGAGTGAGGGGTAAGATTTGGGTATTGAAAGGGGTTGGGCTGCGTGCGCTTGCGGCGTAAAGGGTTTCGGCGATGCGCCGCATTATCCCTTTATGGGTTTTCGCGCAGTACAATTCGACTCCTTACCCGATCAAAAAACAGCTTTCGTTCCCGCTCGGCGCCACCGCCTATGGGCTGCATGCGTTCGATCAGATGGCCGACTCTTTGCGCCAAATGGTTTGTCTCGCCGGATGGCTGTATAATCATTACGGCAGGCCATTCTTGTAGCATCACCAGGAAATTTGCGTCCGTTTTTCGGATAAACAGGAAATTTCCGGTAGCAAACAGCTGATTGGCAAAGAAATCATTTGCGCCTTGTCGGGCTTGCGCTTCCATGTTGGAGACCAGGGCTTCGATCTGCTCCAACAAAAGTCCCGGCAGGTGCGCAGCGGCAAAACCGCCTACGTCCTGCGTGTACCGTATCTGTTCGATCAGCTTGTCGAACATACCGACCGACCAGCACTCTGTTCGCGGTGCCTGCAAAAAGGCATCCCTGAGTTGCCTGCTTTTGCGCAGATACCCATGGAACGGCTCCAGGACATCCATATTTTCTTGAAAGGGAATACGCCATGCCGGGTCGTTGCATAAGAACCGTTTCCAAAAATAAAATTTGAACAGCGCCAGGATGCGCATTTGCTTAAGCCAAAATACGGGCTGGTCCTCACAAAAGTGATACAGACCGGTAGCTCCGTTTCCCATATCGCCCATCAGCGGCAATAGCCGATCCAAAAACGCCGATATGCTGTCGGAGGAGGCCTCCGCATGGTGGCGCCAATCCGGCACGACATCTGTGTCGAAGGAGAGCAACGCCGGCATAACCAGCCGATGGCGCTGCATCAAGCTTATGCCCGCATCAAACGACACCGAAACATGCCCGCCCGCATGGTTCTAAGCAGTCGTTTTGGCCAGTCCCTGGTCAAGCGCATACTGCTTTAGCCATGATTGATTTTTTGACTTGTAGTGAGCCGACAGCAGATCAAACAGCCGCCGCTGTAACGGAAATTTCGGGTTGGGCATGGTCTTGGGTTGCAACAGTTTCCAGTAAAACGGAACACTTGCGCGAAGTGTTCAGCCATACGGGAAATTTAAACAGCCGTTTCCCGGATTGGCGGAACAAACACCCTTGACTGCGCGGTTCTGGTGGGCGCATATTTGCATATTGGTTAAGTAATACCCATTTTCAGTTATTCGATTTCATGTACAAAACCCTCACTACGCGCAAACCTTCAAAATCATCCTGCCATGAAAGCATTTTTAAACATCTCATTGCCGACCCTTATCGGAATTGCATTGTTCGTACTTTTTCAGGCTTGTAAGGAAAGCAAACAAGAGGCCATTCCCTGCCCCACATGTTACGATCTTCGAAGTAAATGCATAGAAGGCGTTTGCCAATGTGAAGAGGGCACCCATCAGGTGAATCAAAGTAACTGGTGCGTAGGGCCTGGTCAGTTTATGGCGTCATTTGACGACTGGTTCTGCCTGGATACGCTCGCTTTAACAGTTGGTTCGGACATTTATTTCCAACCTTCTGGACAACGTCTTTCACGTTGGGCTACCAAAAATGACCCCAATGCTTCAAATTGGTCTACAATGAACATCGTGAACGAACCGGGAAAGCACTATATCGTGTTTGGCGGTTTTATTCCTACCACAGTTGGAAGCGGTCCAAGTGGGATGTGCGATACCCTACGAAGAAGATACTTCCTCGATTTTTACGGCGAGTTAGTCCATCCGGACACGATCATCGGGCACTTTATAGCCCGAACAGTTGACTATGTAGAGGGAGAAGGAATGCGCCGCGACACGCTTGTTGTGCCGATGTATATGCTGAAGTGAGGCAGGCCAATGTTGTACGCCAAACCTTCAAAATCATCCTGCCATGAAAGCATTTTTAAACATCTCATTGTCGACCCTTATCGGAATTGCATTGTTCGTACTTTTTCAGGCTTGTAAGGAAAGCAAACAAGAGGCCATTCCCTGCCCCGAATGCCCTGACCAGCAAAGCGCGTGTATTGAAGGAGCCTGCCAATGCAATGAGGGCACCTACCCCATTAATGGCCATTATTGGTGCGCATCCCCCGGTCAGTACCTTGCCGTATTTGATGACTGGTATTGCCTGGATACACTTGCCCTTACTATTATTCCGGATCTGTATAATCAGCCCACAGGCCAGAGTCTGGCCAGCTGGTCAAACGCGGATCAACCAGATATTACAAACTTTTTCCCAATGTATATCGTCAACAATCCAAGCGAACATTACATAGTTTCTGGTGGCTTCATCCCCACTAGACCACAAACAGGAGGACACACAGGATTCTGCGACACACTCGGACGGCGTTACTTCCTCGATTTTTACGGCGAGTTAGTCCATCCGGACACGATCATCGGGCACTTTATAGCCCGAACAGTTGACTATGTAGAGGGAGAGGGTATGCGCCGCGACACGCTTGTTGTGCCGATGTACATGCTGAAGTGAGGCAGGCCAATGTTATATTAAAAAACCGTCTGCCACTACTCCGGCCGCATTTGCGGAAAAAACAGCACTTCCTGTATGCTCACCTGGTTGGTCATGAGCATGGCGAGCCGGTCGATGCCGATGCCCAGTCCGGACATGGGCGGCAGCCCGAACTCCATGGCGCGCAGGAAGTCCTCATCGAGGCGCATGGCCTCTTCGTCGCCGCGGGCGGCGAGTTCCAGTTGTTCCTCGAAGCGGGCGCGCTGGTCGAGGGGGTCGTTCAGCTCGGTGTAGGCGTTGGCTACCTCTTTGCGGTTGATGAACAGTTCGAAGCGCTCCACCAGCCCCGGTTTTTCGCGGTGCTTTTTGGCCAGGGGCGTCATCTCCACCGGGTGATCCATCACGAAAGTGGGCTGGATGAGGTGCGGCTCCACGAGGGTGGAGAACAGCTCGTCGATCAGCTTGCCCCGGCCCATGGAAGGGTCTACCTCGATGTGGTGTTGCCCGCACAGGCCGCGCAGACCGGCCTCGTCGAGTTCGGTCACGTCCACGCCCGTGTAATCGCGTATGCCTTCGTAAATGGGCAAACGTCGGTAAGGGCCTTTGAATTCGATTTCGTTTTCACCTACTTTCACGCGGGTGTCTCCGTGCAGTTCGCGCACGATGTAGGCCAGGCATTCCTCCACCATGTCCATCATCCAGTAGTAGTCTTTGTAGGCTACGTAAATTTCCATGGAGGTGAATTCCGGGTTGTGCGTCCGGTCGATGCCCTCGTTGCGGAACATTTTGCCGATTTCGTACACACCGTCGAACCCCGCCCCGATGAGTCGCTTAAGGTACAGCTCGTTGGCGATGCGCAGGTACAGGGGCATGTCGAGCGCGTTGTGGTGGGTGGTAAACGGACGAGCCGCCGCGCCCCCGTGGATGGGCTGCAGGATGGGGGTCTCCACCTCGAGCCAGCCTTTTTGGTCGAAAAACCGGCGCATGGCGCTCACCATGCGGCTGCGGGTGATGAAGGTGTTCCGGAATTCGGGGTTGACCGTCAGGTCGACGTACCGCATGCGGTAGCGCTGCTCCGGATCGGTGAACGCATCGTAAATATTCCCCTCGGCGTCGCGTTTGACGATGGGCAGGGGGCGCAGGCTTTTGGCCAGCAACCGGAACGACTGCACGTGTATGGTCACCTCTCCGGTTTTGGTGCGGAAGGCAAACCCCTGGACACCGGCGTAGTCGCCCAGATCGAGCAGTTTTTTGATGGCTGTGTCGAAAAACGACGTGTCCTCGCCGGGCGCAATCTCTTCGCGGCGCAGGTAGAGCTGGATGCGGCCCGAGCTGTCCTGCAAGTGCATGAACAACGCCTTGCCGGCCTCCCGGATGGCCATGATGCGGCCCGACAGGCTGACATCCTCGAAATTGAGCGGTTTGCGGGTGCCGTCTTCCAGCGTTTCTTCCTGGAAATTCGCCACGATGTCGGCGGCGAGGTGACGCACGTCAAAACGACCGCCCGGATAGGGGTCGACGCCCATGTCGATGAGTTGCTGGAGTTTCTCGCGCCGTATTTGTTCTTGTTCGGACATGTTGTGGTTTTGAAAACGCAAAAGTAACTGACCAAACAATACCGGACGCCTGTTTTGTTCCTTTCGTGGTTTTTTCCCTACCCCGGATTTCATCCGGGGCTATTCAGGTTTTTTTGCCGTTGTCGGCGTCCTCGCCGACAACAAACGGCGGCGCGAGGGGCCAAACAAATGCACTTAAGCATTGCCGTTATCGGCGTTTACGCCTGGTCGCTCACTCCGCCGTATGTTGTTGGCGAGGACGCCAACAACGGCAACAAAATGTAGATATTCCGCATTCCCCATTCCGCATTCCGCATTCGAATCACTATTTCACCAGGCGTATTTTTTCCACGCCCGTTTTGGTCTGAACGATGAGGGCGTATACACCGGGCGGCAAACCGGCTGCATCAATCTGCAGTTGGTAAGTACCGGCAGCGGATACAGAGCGGCAGAGGCGCCCGTCGAAGGCGAACAAGCCGGCCGTTTCGATGGGGTATTCCGACTCGATTACCCAGGCGTCCCGGGTCGGGTTGGGCCATGCTTGTATGCGCGACGGGGATGGTTCCGGCTGGTGGGCGTTTACGATGTTGCAGTCCAGCCGATTGAGGTAGTCCCACATTACGTTATCGAATATGACGGGCACATTGCCGCCACCGGGGCCTGTGTATCCGGCCTCCCCCATGCGCACGATCACCCAGCCCCGGGAGGGCACGATGTGTATTTTCTGGTCGTTTTTGCCCAGGGCAGCGATCATGTCGTCGGGTGCGTTGGGCACAATTTTACCGGGGAACACGATTTGCACATCGGGCAGCATAAATGAAGGCTGGCCATTGAGCCACCAGAGGTAACCGTAGCTTTTGTTGATTTGCTGGGAGGGGTGGGTGGCGTCGAACAGGTACTTTTGGTCGGCCAGGAGGGTATCGCCGTCCCAGATACCACCGGCTTGCATGAGGAGCCCGAAGCGGGCCATGTCGCGGGGGCGGCTGTAATACACGCCGTCGAACCAGAACCCGATCATGCCGGTGCGCGATTTCACCTGCGCGGTGGTGAACTGGTTGTAGGATTGTCCGGAGGCGGCCTCGATCACATCCTGCAGGAGCAGGTAGGGCGCGTTGTGGTACGCCCAGCGTGTGCCGGCGTCGGCCAGGTAAAGCAGGCAGGAGTCGGCTTTGCAATTGTCGTTGGGCACATTGTCTTGCAGGCCGGAAGTCATGGTCAGTTGGTGCCGGACGGTAATCTGTGCCTCTTTGTCGGGCGGGCAGGTGGTCCACCCCTGCCCCAGGTAGGTGCTGGTGGGCTCCCCGATGTCGAGCAGTCCCTGTTCCTGGGCTTGTCCGACGAGGAAAGCGGTCAGGGTTTTTCCGGCGGAGGCCCAGTACCAGATGGAATCGCGGGTGAAGGTATCGAAGTATTTTTCGAGCACGATCCGTCCGTCCTGGAGCAGCAGGAACCCTTTGGTGCCGCGGTCGTCGAGGTAAGCGTAGAGGCTGTCGATGCGCTCGGGGCAAAAGCCGAGGCTGTCGGGCGCCAGCGTCTCCCAGGCGATGCCGGTTTTGGGCGGAAAATACAGGCCGTTCTGGGCCTGCAGGGTGGTGAAGGGGAGAAAAAACAGGGCAAACAGGCGGAGGCGACGGTTCATGGATGTGCGGTTTTATGACAACATGCCCGGATTAGACGCCTGAAGTCTTCAGGGGTTTAATGAACCTTTCTGCTCAGTTTTCGACAAAATACATATCGATTTCACCCTTGTTCTTGGCGGCGATTTTCCCGCGGTAGGTGCAGGTGTAGTAATCGCTGACGATTTTGAACACTTCACCGGAGATGTTGATCTTGCCGCCTTCACCGGCCTGCTCGATGCGGGCGGCGATGTTGACGGTATCGCCCCAGATGTCGAAGGCAAATTTGCGCGAGCCCACGACGCCGGCGACCACGGGCCCCCTGTGAATGCCGATGCGGGCATCGTACCGGGGCATCCCTTGTTTTTCGCGGTCGGCATTCCAGCGGTTCAGCCATGCCTGCATTTCGATGGCTGCGGCGACGATGGCTTTCAACTGGGCGCCACCGCCGTGGGGCAACCCGCCGGCGCACATGTAAGCGTCGCCAATGGTTTTGATTTTTTCCAGGTTGTGCTTGCTGATGATTTCATCGAACGCGTGGAAGCAGGCGTCGAGTTCACCCACGAGTTGCTGCGGGCTGAGTTTTTCGGCAATTTTGCTGAACCCGACAAAGTCGGCGAACAACACGCTCACGTCGTCAAAAAAGCGCGCCTCCGTGCGGCCGCGTTTTTTGAGCTCGTCGGCGACCAGCGCGGGCAGGATGTTGAGCAGCAGTTTTTCGGATCGATTTTGCTCCTCGCGGATGATGGCATTTTTGGTGCGCAATTCTGCGGCGTGCTGCCGGGCGCGAACAAAGCTGAAGGTGAGTCCTCCGGCGAGCAGGAACAGGGCCAATGCCGCGGCGATATAAAAGTTGCGGTTGGCCTTCATGGTGTTCAATTCGGCGTTGGTTTGGGCCAGCGCCAGGGAGTCGATGTCCGATTTGTATATGAGCGAGTCGAGCAGACTGCGTTGCTCCATATACATCAGGGCGGTTTTCATTTGCTCCTCGTTCATCTTGCTGATGAGCTGGTTGCGGGCGATGAGTTCGGCCTGCAACTCCTTGCGTTCCAGCAGCAGTTGTGTCTCTTTGGCGAGGTTGGCGTCGGTGCTGTGCGCCAAATGCTCGACCTTGTGGTTGAGTCCGGCCATTTTAGCCCTGAACTCCTCTGTGGTGAGCAGCCCCTCGGGCAGTTCGGAGGCGCCGGAACCGGCAGCAGACTGGAGATTTTTCTCCATGCCGGCCACCTCGTTCGTTTTTCCTACCTTGGGCGCCAGCAGTTTCATGCCGGCCAGGTTGTCGGACACCACATCCTGCTGTTGGGCCGGCAGTTTGGAGGCCAATTTGTTGCTTTCTTCGTATCGTTTCCAGGCCTTGGCGTACTTGCCTTCTTTTTCCAGGATGTGTGCCTGCCGGTTGAGGGCCATGGCCTGCAGTCTGACGTCGCTGTTTTTCCTGGCCAGCTTCTCTGCCTCTTCGGCTTTATTACCCGCCTCTTTGGTATTTCCTTGCACCAGATATGCATCGGCGAGCTGGATAAGGATTTCAATCTTATTTTTGCCGGAGGTCGCCTGAGCGGCGGCTTCCATCGATTTGATGTCTCCGGTTTGACCGGACAAGATCAGGCCGGTGCACAAGAAAACAAGTACGCTCAACAGGTTGGCGCGGAAGTTCATAACAGTTAATAATTGTTGGTGCACAGAGTGGAGAGTATCGGATTATGGACAAAAGCGCACAAAAGTAACCCTTTTATTCATAATCTGTTTTAAATCGGTTGCCGGGCATTTTTTTTCCTCCAAAAGCATTCCAAAATACATCCGATTGGATCCTTTTCGCGCATTTATTGACGCCCACCTGCAAGAGAACGACCTCACCCGACTGTTGCTGCGTGCGGACCGGTTCCCGGGGATTGATGTCTCGAGGGCGGTACGGCATATCCATGCCATCCGCAAGCTGACGGCAAAGGCGCCTGCATGGGCACGCAGTGATCTGGCGTTCAGTGACCTGCTCAGTGTGGAGCAGGCGTCGTCGGAGGCCACCGCCTTGTTCAAGGCCGGGCTTTTCAGTGGCCGGCGCATGGCGGACCTCACCGGCGGCCTGGGCATGGATGCCTGGGCGTTCAGCCGCCGGTTTGCACAGGTAGATTACGTGGAACCTGATTGGGACCGCGCCCGCGATGCCCGGCATAATTTTGAGGTACTGGGCGCCCCGAACATCACCGTGCATACGGCAACGGCTGCGCAATTTCTGGCGGAGGCCGCCGATGACGCTTTCGACCTGGTTTACCTGGACCCTTCCCGACGCGACGAACACGACAACCGGGTTTTCCGGTTTCAGGATTGCTCGCCCAACGTCGTGGAACTGTTGGACCGGTTACTGGCGGTTTCGCCCGGGGTGTTGGTCAAGGCCGCCCCGATGCTGGACATCCGCGAGGCCCGGCGCCAGCTGCCGGGGGTGAGCCGGGTTTGGGTGGTGTCGGTAAGGGGGGAGGTACGCGAAGTGTTGTACCTGCTGACCCGGGAACACACCGAGGAGCGGGTGGTTGCCCTGGAGGCGGTGTTATTGGGCGGCAAGCGACAAGGTTTTCGGTTTACGGCGGAAGAGGAGTCGTCGTCCGCAGCCGGATTTGGGCCGCCGGGGCGGTGGCTCTATGACCCGGATGCGGCCGTTTTGAAGGCCGGCGCGTTCAAGTGTGTGGCCGCGCGGTTCGGGCTAACCAAGCTGGGGGCCGACACCCATTTGTACACCTCCGATGTTCCGGCAGACGGTTTTCCGGGCAGGCGCTTTCTGGTGACGGCGGTCGTGCGCATGGATAAAAAGGACGTTCTAGCGGCCTTGTCCGAGCCACGGGGCAACGTCGCAGTGCGTCATTTCCCGATGGCGGCAGAAGCGGTTCGCCGGCGGCTTGGTTTGGCGGATGGCGGAGAGGACTATTTGTTTGCAGCCACGCTGGCCGACGGGTCCAGGCGTGTGATCGTTGGTCGGAAAGCCTAGCGCCTACTGCAGGGTATCCACCGGATCGACAAACGTATCCGGCGGCGGGAGCGGCACGGGCGCCGGTTCCCGGTAGGGCACTTCGCGCGGGTACTCTACGGGCGACTTTTCGTATGCCGGCGGGTTGCGCATCAGGCGACGGTAGGCACGGGGGGCACAGGAGTTGATGAACCAGTTGCCGGTGGAGAACAGGATGAGAAACACCACCAGCCAGCCGGCCCACCCGGGCAGCGGCACGAAACGCTGGTGCGGCGGGGCGGAAGGCGGGGCAGGCTTGTGGAAACTGTCCAGCGGAAGGTCAAGGCGTTTGTGCTCCTCCATCCAGTGCCGGCGGAGGTGCTCGATCACTGGCTCCAGGGTTCGGGCGATTTGCAGGTAAGCTTCCTCCTGGGGTTGGGTTTCCAGAATCGACTTTTTGACGCCGATCGGCGTGAATTTAGCCAGCCTGGAGTACTGTTTCCACATGGACGGTGACACCGGAACGGGGTAGATGCGGATGTAGTTGTCACCATACCGCTGGTAACGTTCTACGGCTTTCGGGACTTCAAGATTTTCGATGTAGTTAACGACATAGGAATGGTGGCTGACCAGAAAAAGGTAGATGTGCCCGTCGGCTACCTTGCCCGGCAGGTCGGGGTGGTAAGGGGTAGAAACCACCGGCGGTTTGTACCAGAAAAAAAGCAGGTTCCAGGGCTCGGGCAATTCAGGGGGTTTGGGTGGGGCCCGGTTGTACCAGATACGGAGGAAGTATTTCTCCTCCAGGGGCTTGAGCCAAACCAGCAATTTGGCCACATAGGCCGCGTCCTGGGGAGCGTATGAGATGTAGACGTTGAGCATGCGATATGCGCGTTTTTTTCCTTTCGGGATAAGCGCCAGATCAAACAGAAGGGTAAATGTAGATTAAAATTTTTTCTGAAGTCTGCAGACAACAGCAATTTCCGATGCTGGCCATGCATTATCGCGCTAAAATCACGGCCTGAAAGCCCAGGTTGATCAAGGTCAGATATCCACCTGACGGATGTCATCCTGTGTCATGCCGGCGTAAACCGACCTTTGGGTCATTCACATATTTAGTGGTACAAAACACATGGAAATCATTTTTCTACTCATACTCATCAGCCTGATCGTGGCCGCGGGTTTTCTGCTGGCCTACTTCTGGGCGGCCCGCAATGGTCAGTTCGACGATGACTACACCCCGGCGGTACGCATGTTGTTCGACGAGGAGTTGCGCCCCGCGCGAGCCGAACAGGAAAAGGAGGAAGCACCTTAATCACACCATAATTGTCCTCATGAGGACTCAAACTAACCTTAATACATTACAACAATGAGTCGAATTGAACATTTTCAGTACGACAACCGGATTGTCCGCGCCTTCGGTGTAGCGGCGTTCGTGTGGGGGCTGGTCGGCATGCTCGTAGGGCTTATCCTGGCGTTGCAGCTCATTTATCCCAATCTGAACTTTAGTCAGTACGGCATTCCGTACCTGACCTTCGGGCGTTTGCGCCCCCTGCACACCAATGCGGTGATTTTTGCTTTTGTCGGAAACGGCATCTTTACAGGGGTGTACTACTCCCTGCAGCGGTTGCTCAAGGCACGCATGTTCAGCAACGCGTTGTCGTGGACCCATTTCTGGCTGTGGCAGGTCGTTATATTGGGCGCAGCGCTTACCCTTCCGTTCGGTTTGACGACCAGTTCGGAGTATGCCGAGCTAATCTGGCCGCTGGACATCCTCATCACCCTCGTATGGGTCATTTTCGGGGTGAATATGTTCGGCACCATCCTCCAGCGCCGGGAAACACACTTGTATGTGGCCATCTGGTTTTACATTGCCACGTGGGTGACGGTTGCTGTGTTGCACATCGTGCGCAGTTTTGAATTGCCCTACTCCCTGACGGCCAGCTACCCCCTGTTTGCCGGTGTTCAGGATGCTTTGGTGCAGTGGTGGTACGGCCACAATGCGGTTGCGTTCTTCCTGACCACCCCTTACCTGGGCATCATGTACTACTTCCTGCCCAAGGCCGCCAACCGGCCCGTGTACTCGTACCGCCTGTCGATCATCCACTTCTGGGCACTGATTTTTATTTACATCTGGGCGGGCCCGCACCACTTGTTGTATTCGTCTACGCCCGATTGGGTGCAGTCGCTGGGTACGGTATTTTCCATCATGCTGATCGCGCCGTCGTGGGGTGGTATGCTGAACGGGTTGCTCACCTTGCGCGGCGCCTGGGACCGTGTGCGCCAGGATCCTGTGCTGAAGTTCATGGTGGTGGCGGTGACGGCTTATGGCATGGCGACTTTTGAGGGACCCATGCTCTCCATCAAAACGGTGAACGCCATCAGCCACTTTACGGACTGGACGATCGCCCACGTGCACGTCGGGGCCCTGGGCTGGAACGGCTTCCTGACGTTCGGCATGCTCTACTGGCTCTGGCCGCGCATGTACCGCACCAACCTGTATTCCACCAATTTAGCCAACATCCACTTCTGGCTCGGCACGCTCGGCATCATTTTTTATGCCGTTCCGCTGTACTGGGCCGGCTGGACGCAGTACTTCATGTGGCGCGAATTTACGCCGGAAGGCACCCTGGCCTGGGGCAACTTCCTGGACACCGTACTGCAGATCATGCCCATGTACGCCCTGCGGGTACTGGGCGGCACGTTATTCTTTGTCGGCGTAATTATCGGCGTGTACAACCTGGCGAAAACAGCCGCCCAGGGCACTTTTATGGCCAATGAAGACGCTGAAGCGCCTGCGTTGGAGCGCCGGGTCGTTCCCGCACTTGCCGGCGACCACTGGCACAAGTGGATCGAAAACCGCCCGATGCAGATGCTGCTGTGGAGCACCATTGCCATTTCGATTGGCGGCATCATCCAGATCGTCCCCATGGTATTCATCGAAAGCCAGGTGCCGAAGATCAGTTCCGTTACACCCTACACGCCGCTTGAACTGACGGGTCGCGACATTTACATTCGCGAGGGTTGCGTTGGCTGCCACTCCCAGCAGATTCGCCCGTTCCGCGCCGAGACCGAGCGCTACGGCGAATATTCGAAGAGCGGCGAGTTCATTTACGACCGACCGTTCCTGTGGGGTTCCAAGCGCACGGGGCCTGATCTCGCCCGCGAAGGCGGCCGCTATCCCGACTCCTGGCACTACAACCACATGATTGATCCGCGCACCATGTCGCCGGGTTCCATCATGCCCCAGTACCCACTTCTCGCCGAAACGCCGCTCGACCTGAGCATGCTGCCCAAAAAGATCACGGCGTTGCGCATGCTGGGCCATCCATACCCCAAAAATTTTGAGGACAAGGCCATCCTGAATGCGCAAAAACAGGCGAAAGAAATCGCCGATAACCTGAAATCCCAGGGCATTGAGGACGAAGGCATGGAAAACACCGAAATGATGGCCATGATCGCTTACCTCCAGCGGTTGGGTACGGACATCAAGGCCGAAAAAACAGCAACGAAAGAATAAACATCCGGGTTCAGGGTTCCTGCGGAGCCCTGAACCCGGAACAACCACTAAAATATGTACAAGTACCTCCTTCAATCCATCGACGGCCTGCACTGGTTTGGAACCGTGGCCTTGTTGCTGTTCTTCACGGTATTTTGCATCGTACTGTGGCGCTCCTTTACTGGTCGCGGAGAAGAGATGCAACGCATGGCCGAACTTCCACTAAAGGACTAAGCCGGCTCATTTTCTTCATTGTCAACCCACTTTTTTTCAATATGAAACCGGGAAAATATTTTTTTGCATCCCTCCTGACCGTCTCCGCACTCACCCTGTGGGGGCAGGATGCCACCACCGCTGCGGCCTCTGCTGATGCAGGCGCCTCGGTAGACATGCTGCCCAGGATCATGACCTATGTGCTGGTTTCCTGTGCTGCACTGCTCTTCATCGCCACGATGTACTTCGTCGTTCGGGTGAACCAATTCTTGTATAAACGCGTCATGGCCCTGGAGGCCGCCAAAAGCGGCGTAACCCTGGCCGAACTGGCGACTGCCACCGGAGCGCCGACGGAGTCTTTCTGGACCCGTATGCGCAAGCAGTACTGGGAAAATGCCGTGCCCATCGATCGAGAGCACGAAATTATGTCGCACCACGACTTTGACGGCATCCGGGAGCTGGACAACAGCCTGCCGCCGTGGTGGGTGAATATGTTCATCCTGACGGCCATCTGGGCGGCCATATTCATGTTCTACTACCACTTCGGTGGCGGCGGCCCCTCACAGAGCGAATACTACGAGATGGAAATGGAGCAGGCCAAAAAACAGCAGGCCATCGCGCTGGCCGGCCAGTCCAACGCCGTAGATGAAGCCAGCGTAACAATGCTCGCCGACGCTTCCGCCCTGGGCGAGGGAGAGTTGATCTTTAAAAACAGTTGCGCTTCCTGTCACGGGCAGGCCGGCGAGGGCGGCATTGGCCCCAACCTCACCGACCAGCACTGGATACACGGAGGCGGCATCAAAAACGTGTTCAAAACCGTCAAATACGGCGTACCGGAAAAGGGCATGATCGCCTGGTCGGCCCAGCTCAAACCGGCCGACATGCAAAAAGTCTCCAGTTATATCCTCACCCTGGCGGGCACTAACCCGCCCAATGCCAAGGAGCCGCAAGGGGAAATCTGGAAAGAAGAAGGAACAGCACCCGTGACCGATTCAACTGCGGTGGCCGCTCCGGACAGCGGGGCCATAGGGTCGCTGTAAATAAAATACGCGATGGCAGGATCGGGGTTCAGGGTTCCTGCGCATGGAATCCTGAACCTTGAACCGTTTTTTTAATCTGTTCATCATTTTTTATTGATTCATCCATGAAACAAGAATCACCACTCTTCTATGAAGAAGTGATCGACGATACCGAAGAATACCGGGACAAGATAGCCACGGTGGATGCCGAGGGCAAACGGGTATGGCTGTATCCGAAAAAGCCCCGGGGGTGGTTCTATTCTGCCCGCACCCTTATCAGTTTCGTTTTCCTGGTCGTGTTCCTCGTTATGCCCTTCATCAAGGTAAACGGGGAGCAGTTTTTGCTTTTTAACGTCCTGAAACGCAAGTTTGTGCTCTTTGGCATCTTGTTCACGCCCCAGGACTTCCACCTGTTTGTGCTGGCTATGCTCACGTTTATCGTGTTCATCATCCTGTTCACAGTGGTTTACGGCCGCCTGTTCTGCGGATGGGTGTGCCCGCAAACGGTGTTTATGGAAATGTTTTTCCGTAAAATTGAGTACTGGATCGACGGCGATGCCAATGCACAACGCAAACTGGACCAGGCCCCCTGGAACGCCGACAAGATTCGTAAGCGGGCGCTGAAATACGGCATTTTTTACGTTATTTCGGTGATTGTGGCCAACTACTTCCTGGCCTACATCATTGGCATGGACGAGGTGCTCGGCATCATTTCCGAACCAGTGACCCAAAACCTGGGCGGATTCATCGCCATGTTGGTGTTCTCCTTCGTTTTCTTTTTTGTATTTGTCTGGTTGCGCGAACAGGTGTGCACCACCATCTGCCCCTACGGTCGCCTGCAGGGTGTTTTGCTGGTCAAAGACAGCATTGTGGTGGCCTACGACTTTGTCCGCGGCGAACCCAGAGGGAAACTCCAAAAACAAAAAGCTGCGTCGGCCAATGGCACAGGTTTCGCCGCAGCAACGGTCGAAAACCCGGTCGAATCCATCCGAAAAGCAGCCAAACCCCAGGGCGATTGCATCGACTGCAAGCTCTGCATCGCGGTGTGCCCCACGGGCATCGACATCCGCGACGGCACCCAGCTCGAATGCACCAACTGCACCGCCTGCATAGACGCCTGCGATGCCGTGATGGACAAGATCAGCAAACCCCGGGGCCTCATCCGCTACGACTCCATGTCGGGCATCGAGTCCGGAAACCGCCGCCTCTTCACCCCACGCGTACTCGCGTACACCGCCATCCTGGTCGGCCTGCTGTCGCTTGACGTATTCCTGCTCGCCAACCGGGGCGTGGTGGAATCCATCATCCTGCGTTCGCCCGGGCAACTGTACCAAAAACGCGACGACAACCACATCAGCAACCTGTACACCTATCAGATCATCAACAAATCGACGCAGGAACTCCCGATTGAACTCCGGACAACCACACCCGGCGCACAACTGGAGGTGGTGGGACAGGCCATTGCGCCCATCGCCAAGGGAGCCAAAGCACAGGGTGCCTTTTTCCTAATCCTCCCCTCCGAAAAGGTCGATGGCCGAAAAACATCCGTCGTGATTGAGGTCTACTCCAACGGGAAAAAGATCGATGAGGTGAAAACGAACTTTATGGGACCCAAGTGAATGCGGAATGCGGAATGCGGAATAACAACACGCTTGGGTTCACCAGGTAGCAAGCAAAAAAGACCGCGTAGCGGTCAAACATGAATAACCCTGGATGAAATCCGGGGACCGGGACCGGGACCGGGGGCAGTGAGTACACTAAAACAAAAATAAAATGAACTGGGGATACGGAATTACCATCGTTTACGGCGTTTTTGTCGTCGCCATGCTCGGCGCAGTGATCGCCTCAACACAGCATGACCCGGGATTGGTCAGCAAGGACTATTACAATCTCGATTTGAACTACCAGGCGCACTTCGACAAAAAGCAGAATGCGGCGGACATGGCCGTCCCCCTGGCGGTTCGGTATGAAGCGGGCAGCGGGGATATTGTGATTGTGTTTCCGTCCGATATGTCGGTGGCGCGGGGCAGCATCCAGTTCCGCCGCACATCTACCACCAAGGATGACTACCTGTACACCCTGCCCGCCATTCCGGCGGGCCAGGAGTTGCGCATTCCGGCTGCCGGCATGGCGGAGGGGCGCTGGCTTATGGATGTGGATTGGACCAGTACCGGCAAGGACTACTTTTTTGCCACTTCTGTGGCGGTTTTTCCAACCTGATCATGTAAAAAGCGCCTGAGGTGTTCTGGTATGCTTTCGTTTTGGGGCTCGCCGGCAGTCTGCACTGTGCCGGCATGTGCGGTCCGCTGATGCTCGCCATTCCGCTGCCCTTTTCGGCACGGTGGCAGGCGGCCGGGCATGCGCTTACCTATCAAACGGGACGGATCCTGACATACACCTTGCTGGGTGCTTTATTTGGTTTGTTGGGCAAAGGGATTGCCGTGGCGGGCTTTCAGCAGGCAGTGTCGGTCGGGGCCGGGCTGGCGATGATTGCTGCGGCCTTGTTCGCCCTGAAATGGGAACAAGCGGTGCTCCGGCTGCCCGGTCTGCAGACGCTTGCGCAGCGGGTACAGATCACCATGGGCCGGTTGCTGCGCGACCACCCTGGGCGTTCGGCGTTTACCCTGGGTTTGCTCAACGGGTTGGTTCCCTGCGGGCTGGTTTATGCAGCAGTGGCAGGCGCCATCAGCACATTCGGAGGTTGGGAAGGCGCCTTGTTCATGTTGCTCTTCGGGTTGGGCACCCTACCCTTGTTATTTGCCCTGATGCTCAGCGGCAGCCGGCTTGCCCCGGGGGTACGCCGCAAGTTTCAGATGGCGCAACCGCTGGTATTGTTGGTGGCCGGCGGATTGCTGCTTTACCGGGGCCTGCATTTGGATTTATCCCTTTTCCTGTCGGCGGTGCCGCCTGCAGAGATGGAGTGCCACTGACATCATTTAGGTGATTTTGCTGTATTGACAAGGCGGCCGGGTATGGGTCGAAGGGAAAAAAATGGAATGGGTCGGTTTTTCTGCGCCGTTGGTCGGTTGACCGGTGCATCCGATGCAAGCTTTTTTCATTTTTGCAGTTCACATTGTCAGGTATACATCAATCACCAACACGCATGCTCACTACCAAGTCGCTTTTTTCGGCCGACGGTCTCGACGACCGCAGCCTGGAGTTTTTAGTTGCCGCCATTGAACGGAACAACCTGCCGGGATTTGACTACTTCGAGTTCAAAAGGGCAGTGGTCAATCTCCTTCAAATGCAACTGGATGAGGCTACTGCTTTCAAGAGTGCATTTACCACGGCGGCAACTGTCGGGCTGACCAAGGAAAAATTGGTTGAAACCGCCAACTATTACCGGGATCTGTTGTCGAAGGAAAAAGCGCAATTTGAGGAAGCCCTTGCCGGCCAGAACCAGTCGCGGATACTGAGCCGCCAGGCGGAAATCCAGCGTTTACAGGATCAGGTGGAACGCCACAAGGCCGAGATCAGCCGCCTGCAGGATGAAATTGGCGGATACCTGAACGACATTGAATCCGCCCAGTCCTCCATTAAAAACGACTCGGAAAAACTGGAAAAGGCGCAGAGCCAATTCGAAAAGGCCCATCAGGCGGTACTGCTGCACATTGAAGGCGACATAGAGCGCATTCACAAGCATCTGTAGTGCTTACATTTGCAGAAAGGACGAACGACACCCACACATGAGCACCAAATCATTTTGGCAACGACCGGAAGGCATCACCGGGGCGGTTTTTATGCTGGCCCTCGCGGCGGGCGGCGGGTATCTGCTGTACCGGGGCCTGCCCCTGCTGATCGAGCTGGCCCAAAACACCCTTTACCTGGCAGGTCTTATGGCAGCGCTGGCGGGCATAGTGTACATGGTGCTCGACCCGAACATGCGCAACCTCATCTGGTACCTGTACAAGTCGGCCATGCGGGGCATCACCGGGGTGTTTGTCAAGATAGATCCGATTTCCATCCTGAAGTCCTACATCAAAGACCTGGAAAAAAACCTGCGCAACCTCAGCAAGCAGATCGGCCAGCTGCGCGGCCAAATGCGCCAGTTGAAAGGAATCATGGATACCAATCAGGAGGACATCCGGAAAAATATGCAACTGGCCCAGCAGGCACAACAGACGGGAGACGAAAAAACGCTGACGCTTTCCGCCCGCAAAGCCGGACGCCTTCAGGAGGCCAATGCCAAATATGAGGTGCTGTTCGGCAAGATGGAGGGCCTCTACCGAATGCTCACCCGCATGTACGAGAACTCGGAAATCATGCTGGAAGACACGCGCGACCAGGTCATGATCAAAGAACAGGAATATAAAGCCATACATGCCGGACACAGCGCGATCCGGTCCGCGCAGTCCATCCTGAAAGGCGACCCCGACCAGCGGGCCATGTTCGACATGGCACTGGAACAAATGGCCGAGGACGTGAGCCAGAAGGTTGGCGAAATGGAGCGGTTTATGGATACCAGCAAAAACCTCATGGACAGCATCGACCTGCAAAAAGGCGTGTTTGAGGACGAGGGCATGCGTATGCTGGAGGAATGGCAAGGCTCATCGCCCCTGCTGGCCAAACCGGACAGGAAAAAGGATGAAAAACTGGACCTGAATGCGCCGCGCAAGGAGGTACTCCGGGACGAGAACGACTACGACAGGCTGTTTGATTAACCAATCCTTGTTTGTTTCGAGATCTACATGCCGAAACCTCAGTTTGGGTTAGCTTGCGTGAATTGCCAATTTTGACGGGCAAGCGCATTCCATTTTTGTTGGGCAAATACCGGGTAGCTGCCCGGCTCGTTGAATTTTTGCAGGTCTTTTCGCTTCGGCCGGTAGTCGGGGGCGTCGTGCAAAATTTCGTAGTGGCCTTTTGCTTGGAGGAACCAACTCCGTTGGAGACCGGGGGCCGGGGCCGCCGGCGCCTTAAAAACAACCGTGGCCTCTTCGCCCACCAACGCCTGGTCGTAGTACATTTCGTCATCCTCCGCAATTGCAGGGAGTACGTTAATGCCGTTCAGGTCTTTGGCGGATGAGGCTTGTATGGTTTGGCGGGCGACGGGTTGGTTCGCCGAAAAACTCAAGCCAACATAATCGATTTCCCAGAACAAGAATCCGCTGTTGAGCCTGAGGTGAATATCTTCCGTTTGCAGGTTGGACAGATCAATAGACAGCACGTCGGACCGAAGGGCCAGGGGACCCGACAGATTGTACCAACCGGCCCGCTCCCATTTGCCAGGGCTGGTTTCCAGCCAAACCGCTAGCGGTAGCCGCTGATCCAACATCCATTGTTCCAACTCCGCTTTACTTTTTTGGGCAGTGGCATCTATGAGTTCAGATTTATAAACGCCAAATTCATCCAGAAACAGGATATGGGCGTAATCAAGCCACATTGAATTTTTGGCGTTGATCACCAATTGTGCAGCAGCTGCGTTCTTCGGGCGTTTGAACGAGAGGAAGAGGTTTTCTTCCGCTTGTGGATTTTGTTTTTCAAGGGTACCCAGAAAAATCAGGCTATCCTGATGGGCAATCAGCGGCAATACGTTATTCCCGGCGTTATTAAGAGCAGAAACAGGCGCTTCCGGCCTGGCAAGGGTATGTAGATGGCCGTTTTTGTCGAACAAAACCGTTGTACCGCCTGGATGGTCAACCGCCACCAACTCCAACAGGTTGGTGTGCTGGATTTCTTTGACTTCATTGGTAATGACGATGCGGCAGGAATCATTGACGGGTTGCATATTTTTCAAGGGCAGCCAGTCATGTCGCTCCAACCCGGGAGCAGTGGCTCCGCTGAAAATTTCACCTTCCAGGACACGTCCGCCAGGTGTTTCAGAATAGATGAAAGGGCAGGATGCACCCTTTGTAGCAATTCCGATCAAGGCAATTACGATTACCAGTCCCCCTACTACGCCAATTGTGAAGAAAAACGAGGCAATAACAGAGCCGGCGGCGTCAACCTTATAGATTTTCATCTGCTGGATGTGTTTGACAGGTACAGTAACAACCCCGTTTTCCGGCAGGCTTTCAGCAAATGCTCTGTGCAAATACACAACGATGTGGTGCTCCTTCAAACGCTCTTCTTTAGTACCTTTTATGCTCATGACACTCTCCACTTCCTTCGCCGACAACCGACGAACGTTGCCAATGATGCGGCTCGTATCGAGTTGGGAAACATGCATGATCCAATATTGCTTGTTGGGTGATTGATAAGCCGTTCCGTCTGACTCTGTCTTATAAGTCAAATAAACATCCAGATACTTGTTTTGCAAGCCTGTCATTTTTTTCAGGTCGGTTTTGTGCCACGCATATGCGTTACAACCCATCGAAAACACGGTAAACAGCAGCGCGAGAAACAGCCCGGCCGTTCTTTGGTAGAGTCTGATCAGGTTCATTTTTTAGGTTTTTAGCATAAAATTAAAAGGGCGTATTTTCACCAAGTATGACCGCAGTCAATCCTCACAATGACCTGATAAACCCGCTTGCCGAGCAGGAATAAGTTCCATACACCTACGCATCCAACAACCTTTAAGCACACATTAAACATTTTACAATTGCTAATATTAGCCAAAATAGACCGGGTTTTAACTTTCGGGCGCAGCTACCTTTGAACTGCGTCATTTTAAACCAGAATAGTCAACCCTTATGGCCATTATTTTATCCTACCTCAAACAGCTGTTTCTTTTTTCAACCCTGGCTTTTTTGGCCGGTGTGATTTTTACACTGCTTTTTACCAACCCTTCAAACCAAGCGGCGGGTCAGCTTCCACACGATGATCGGTACATTATTCGCCGGATTGAAGGCAGGCAGTTTGTCCGGCCGGTTATTTCCGTGATGCAGGCAGAGGAATCGCCGACCTACGCGCCCCTGAAGCAAAAACTGGTTGCCACCATAGACAACCTGAAAAAAAACCACGGCGTATCACACGTTTCCATTTTTATGCAGGACTTCGACAAAGGCCGGTGGCTCAGCATAAGCCCCGAGGAGCGGTACCGGCCGGCATCCCTGCTGAAGCTCGCGCTGTTGCTGGCTGTTTTGCAGACGGAATCGGAATCGCCCGGTTTTCTGGACAAATCATTGACCCTGCGCCCGCAGGACACCGTTGGCAGTCAACACCAGGTATTCGAAAGCGAGGGCATACGGGTTGGCCGACCGTACACGGTCAGGCAACTCCTGGAGTCCATGTCGATGCATTCCGACAACAACGCCGCCCGCCTGCTGGGCGCCAACATAGACCGGAATGCCATTTCGAAACTGTTCGGGGAGTTGGGTCTGCCGGACGTTAATTTCGACCGTACGCAGTATTTGCTCACCGCTGCCGAGGTATCCATGATGATGAAAGCCATTTTCGACAGTCCATTGCTGGGCATTGACAAATCGGAATATGCCGCCAGCCTCCTGCACAACGGCCGGTTTGAAAAGGGATTTACCAACGCTTTCCCCCCGAGCACCAAAATCTGGCATAAATTCGGCGAGTGGAACGACGTTTCCGGCGTTTTTGAGCTTCACCAGACCGCCATTTTCTACATCGCCGACAAGCCGTACCTACTGACCGTCATGACCCGCGGAAACGACCCTCAGCAACTGGCGGAGGCCCTGGAGGCCCTGGCGGAAGTGGTGTACGGCATGTTGTCGGCCTGAAATGCCGGCAATTTTGGTGCGGTTTGGCATGGGGCAACGATGCCGGTTGGCGGCCTGAAATTTTTTTTCCTAATTTTGGGCACTCATTCGACATGCATAAACCAATGAATAACCCGCCCAAACACCTGAGCGATCAGGAAATTGTCGAATACCTCCGTTCGGCAAACGACACGCTCAGGCAGGAGGCGATGTACGTGCTGTTCAAAAGCACGGACTTGCGCAGAAAAGTGTTCAAATACGTGTTCGATCACCGCCACGACGCCGAGACCGCCAAAGAGGTTTTTCAATTTGCCCTGGAAACCTTTGAACGAAAGGTCCGCACCGGCGCCTTTGAGGCCCGGTCGGGCGTGCACACGTACATCCTGGGCATTGTCAAGTGGCATCTGTTCAACGAACGCCGCAAGCAGGGGCGACTGACGGCGTTCAATCCCGAGGTTCACCTGGCCGGCGAAACCGTGGCGCCGGTGGAAGACGAACTGGCGGATGACGCGCGCAACCAAACGCTTTATCAGGTTATCGAACAGCTTGGCGACCGGTGCCGCCGATTGCTGCCCCGCTGGGCCCAGAACGCCTCCCCGGACGAGATCGCCGAGGAGTTTGGGTTCAGCAGCCCTGAAATGGCCAAAAAAGAAACCTATCGCTGCCGGCAAAAAATGATCGCGTTTGTCGAACAGCACCCCTGGTTGAAAGACCGGCTCAAACCGTAAACGCATGCACACGCAAGACACCATTGACGCCTACGTCAAAGGCCAATTGACCCCCGCCGAAAAGGCGGCCTTCGAGGCCGATCTGGCCCGCGATCCAGCGCTGGCCGACGCGGTCGCCCAGGCCCGGCTCGACCTCGAGGTGGCCAACCTGATCATCCGCGACGAGGTGCGCACCTGGATGTCGACCTGGGCGGAAGACGACGCGTGGAGCGAGCTGGATCAGGCAGCGCCCCACTCCGATTCGCCCTCGCCGCCGCCCACCCTTTCCAGCCGGCGCTTTTACCTTTGGATGGCCGCTGCAGCCGCACTGACCCTGGTGCTGGCTGCGGTGTGGTTTTTCAGGCCGGCAAAACCCGGAGCGGAGCCCGTTATCGTGGAACACAAGGACAACAATACGCCGCCCTCCTCGCCGGAAGATCCGCGGCCGGATAAATCTGAAGAGCAGCCCAGCACCCAGGATGGGAGACAGGCGCCGCAAGCGCCTGCGCCGCTGACCTTGCCGAAGACCGATCGCCGGTTCATCGCCATGGCCGAGGAGGGTTTCCAGCACCGAAACAGCGAAACGTTCATGCGCAAGGGCGATCTCGCTCAGCCCAATACCTCGCCGGACACCGTCAGTTTAGCCGCGGCAGCGCTGCGCAAACATCAGGTAGACGAAGCCATTCGCTTAGCCGCCGGAGTACCCGCATCGGATACACGGTACGCCGATGCCCAATTGCTGCTTGGACAGGCATATTTTGAACAAAAGCAGTATGCCAGGGCAACAAGCGCCATTCAAAAAGCCATCGACACCGGGAAAATTCCACGAGACCAGGCCAACTGGAACCTGCTCATGACGCTGGTGGCGCAGTACGGGGCCCGAAAAAAAGAGGCGGATGCGTTGCTAAAGGCCATTTTATCGGATAAGGATCACCCGTATTATGAGGATGCGGAGGCGTTGGCGAGAAGGCTGCGGGAGTGAGGGAGGAGGGGTGTTTCTGGCAACAAAAACAGGCCGATTTGAGCGGAGATGTTTGTCTTTGATTAAAATAGCTTTACATATGGTTGGTGGGCAACCGGTTAAATTAGAAGAGATATACCGGACAGCGGTTCCCGCTTTGGCAATTTTGGCGGTTAAATGTATCGGATGTGACGATAAATTATCCTGCCTCTACTACAAGAGGGCCGCCCCTAACGGGGTTTATTGAGACTTATTCCAAACATACGGTAAAAAGCGTTGGCGCAAAGCAGGAACAACCGGGGATAAGCCTACATAAGCCCCGTTAGGGGCGGCCCTCTTGTAGCCTCGGGTGAAACGGGTATGTAGGAACGCCGTAGGCGTGGCATTATAAACAGTGCACGCGGAGAAACCTAGGGGTAAGTTCGCCCTATTTGATCGCAAAGATGGTCAAAGCGGGAACTGCTGTATACCGGAAGGTAATGTTTGGGTAAGGGTTGTCGGAAAGACCAATTGCCGGACTCCTGTACGCCGGCAGCACAACCAGTTAACGATAAAGGCTAAAAACGTATTTTTAGTTAAAAAACTAAAAAATAGTTGTTCAACTAAACATTAGTTGTATCTTTGTCCTGTGAATGTAGAAAATTTTTCATTGCATGCGACAATTGACACAAAAAGAAGAAGAGGTGATGACCATTCTGTGGAGGCTCCAGAAAGCGTTCGTCAACGATATCCTGAATGACATGGAGGAACCCAGGCCGCCCTACAATACCGTATCCTCCATCGTGCGAAAATTGGAATCGGAGGGTTTGGTCGGCTATGAAGCCTTTGGCAAAACCCATCGGTATTTTCCCATACTTCGCAAGGAAGCGTACCGCGTCGGTGTAATGGATCGCGTACTCAGCCATTTTTTCGACGACTCCCCCGCCGCCCTGTTGTCTTATTTTATGAAAAAGGAAAAGGTGGATGAGGAGGATATCCAAAAGCTATTGGAAGAAGTGAAAAGGAGAGAGGAGACTGAAGGAGAAGAAAACAGAAACGCCTGACAGCCCAACAACCCACCCGCATGCAATACCTGCTCGAATCTGCTTTCTGCCTGGCCCTTTTTTACGCCTTCTACCTGCTGGTGTTGCGCCGGGAGACTTTTTTCCAGATCAACCGCTGGTACCTCCTGCTGACCCCCGTGTTGGCCTTCGGTATCCCGGCACTGAATATCCGGCTGGAGCAACCTCCTGCGCCGGTGATGATGGATGCGGAGAAGTTACCCGCGCCGGCGCCTATGGTGGAATGGCCGTCTGTAGTGGAGCGGGTGCAGACAGCGCCGCGAGCGGTAAGCCATGTGATGAATCGGCCGGTGTGGTCGCTACAGTTGGGCGACGTACTCTGGTGTATATATGGCGCGGTGGCTGCTTTGTTCCTGTTACGGCTGGCCTGGCAGATTATTGCCATGATCCGGTTTATCCGCCGCTGCCGTAAAGATACCGACCAGCGGCTGGTGATGGCAGAGGATGGCGATGGCGGATCCCCGGCTTCGTTTTTCGGATATGTATTCTGGCAGCCGGGTGTTTTGCCGGAGTCCGAACGCCGGCTGTTGCTGGAGCACGAGATGGTGCATGTGCGTCAGTGGCACAGCCTGGATCTGATCCTGATTGAAATCCTGATTGCATTGCAATGGTTCAATCCACTGCTTTACCTGTACCGCCGCAGTTTGCGGGAAGTACACGAGTTCATTGCCGACGATTATGTGGTGCGCCGGACGCGGCAGCGCTATGCCTACGCCGGTTTGCTGGTTCAATACCAAACTGCGGGGAACAGGGCCCAACCCGGTTTGGTCAACACCTTTCATTCACTCATTAAAAATCGTCTGATTATGCTGGCCAAACGCCCATCCGACCCGCTGCGCCGGGTCAAATACCTGTTTGCGCTCCCGTTGCTGGGGGCCCTCATGCTGCTCTTCTCCTTCCGCCTGGTAGAACGCCTGCAGGACGTACGCAATACCACTGAATTGCTCGAACAATATGCCGCCAGTCTGTCGGAAGTCGTCATTGCGACAGAACGCCCGCACGGGGTGGAACCGACGCCCTATATCTTTTATTGGGGAGCCTTTCAGGCAAAGTTCAACTATGCGTCGGCGACGAAGGAATATTTCGCAGAAATTCACATCTCCCCGGATGAGTTTCGGGAGGCGATAAAACGGGAGCCCCGGCTCTGGACGGGCGAAACCTTGCTGCAACGCCTTTCTATGGTGATCAACGGACAAGAAATCAAAAGCGATTACTACAACCCGGAGATCTATAAAGCGACCTTGCCGGCGCTTCAGGCCTTGGCGGAGAAATTGACGGACACCGACTACATCAAAGCAGGCAACATCACGCTGCCCGAAGGAAAATCAGGCGAAATATTAATTTTCCTGGACGGCGCCCGGCCGGGTTGGATACCGAAGGATAATGCCGAGCCGAACAAGCGGGGTCCTGTCATCACAGAGGTCTTATGGGGAAAAAGAAGTTTTACGCTGATGGAAGACCGATATGTAACGATTAGTGAGTTCTGGGATATTATCGGGTCGCAGCCGCTCATCCGGTACAAAGACGCGCCGGAGCGTACGCCGACAATGTTCAATCTGGCGATTTCAAATGCCGGCAACCCGGTTCTGCGCTATAATGCAGACGAAAAAGATGCATACGACCTGGAAACACTGCGGGAACGCTTGCGGGCGCACGAACAAAATATCAAACCAGGCGCCGTGGTGCATATCGCGGCATGGGACGCTCACGACATTGACATAGCATTGCGACAGGCATCAATGGATACCATCATTACGTTCGATCCGGTCACTTATCAACAGACTACCACGTATGTCACCAGCAACGGCAGCTTGCGGCCCGCGCCGGCAGCCTCCGAATTGATTGCGCTCCGATTGGTAGCAGATGCCGACCCGCGACGCCTGCTGCGCGAATCAGATACCCGGAATTTCAGTTTCGAATGGGGGCCCTATTCGGCCACTTTCCCCAACCGGATGTTTGCAGAATCGTATGATCAATCCGGCAGCAGCGAACGCCTGCATGCCGACCGGCCCGTGGAAAGTCATTCCAACACATTGACGAAAAAGGATATCCTCCAGATGCTGCGCGCACCGTCGAAGCTGTATCGCGAAAATGATCTCCTGACCGATTTCAACTTCACCCTGGATTACAAAGGCTACGGCGGGCTGATCCAAAACGGCGAAGTCCCGGATGACCTTATCCGCAAACTTGAACGCGAACTTCAGCCCGGTGAATCCATCCGGCTGACCGGCTTCCAGGCACGTACCGGCGCTTCACGCAAGGTGATCGCCACGCAAACGGCATTTCAGCAGGTATCCGGTGAAGTCATCGTAGAAAAGGTGGAAATGGTCAATATTGATAGAACGCCTGGCGATGTGCCGCTGATCAGTCTGCTGATGAAGCCTGACAGTTACAAAGCCCTGCAGGATAAATTAGCCGGCATACCTGGCATCTGGTTCAAATACGGTGAAATTGACCTTTCACCCGTCACTTTCATCCTGGAAGTCCGCAATGAAGACCCCAAACCCGCCCTTCGTCCACTGGTTCAACCAGCCCCCCCGGAGATCAGCATCCGCATAAGTCCCAATCCGGCAAGCGAGGTGGCCACCATTCATCTTACCTTGCCCAAGGCCGGCGAAGGACTGCTGACCGTGACGGACCTGGAGGGCAAGTTGCGCTTTTCTGTTCGAACCGAGTTTGCTGCCGGGGATACGCCGTTTCAATTGCCCCTGCATTTTCTGAAAGGCAAAGGACTGTTTATGGTGCAGATTGCTATGCCGTATGGGTCGGCGGGGACGAAGATGGTGGTTGAATAAGGCAACGTAAGTGGCGCAGGATGTGGACTTCCCCACCCCACATCCTGCGCAAAAAACGTATCTTTACCCCATGAAACGATTCTTCAACACCACCGGACTGTGCAACCCGGAAAGGCACTACATGGTAAACCCGTTCCGGGATTTGTATGCAGATGTCCTGCGCCTGATTGAAGATCAACAGTACTTCGTTATACACGCCCCTCGGCAAACGGGCAAAACAACTTTCCTGCACGCCCTGGCGCACCGGTTAAACAAAGACGGAAATTACGTCTCGGTGGTGTGCTCCCTGGAATCGGCCGGCTATCCGAGTATTTCGGTGGAGGATGCCAATGCGGTGTTTATCCAGTCGCTGTATCGCATGGCCGATTTTTTCCTCGAAAAACAGTACCTGCCGCCGGAACCAGGCCTGTACCCGGCGAGCGAATCCCTGCTGGGGAAATACCTCACCGACTGGTGCAAGGCCCTGGAAAAACCCCTCGTCCTGCTACTCGATGAGGTGGACGCGCTCTACGACGACGTGCTCATTTCCACCCTGCGCCAACTGCGCGACGGCTTCCAGACCCGCCCCCGAAACTTCCCGCAGTCGGTCGCCCTGGTAGGCCTGCGCGACATCCGCGAGTACCGCCTGCGCGCACGTGCCGACAACCCTTCCATTGGCGCAGGATCGCCTTTTAATGTCAAAGCTGAATCCTTTTTCTTGCGGGTGTTTTCACGCGAGGAAGTGCGCGGACTGCTCGACCAACACACCCACGACACCGGACAGGCGTTCTCCGACGCTGTTTTTGAAAAATTGTACGCATACTCCGGCGGTCAACCCTGGCTGACCAATGCCCTGGCCAATGAAATCGTGGCCAAAATGCTCAAGAACGACTACACCCGCGAGATCAGTCCGGACATGGTCGAAACCGCCAAAGAGCGCCTGATCGAGCAGCGCCAGACTCACCTCGACAGCCTAACCGATAAAATCAACGACCCGCGGGTGCGGCCGATCGTCCTGAGCATCGTCACCGGCGAAGCCCCGGCGTTCGACGGCTTCGACGATGCGCTCCGCTACTGCCGGGACTTAGGCATCATCACCCAGGACAACCCCATCCGTTTTGCCAACCCCATCTACCGGGAGATCATCACCCGCATCCTGAATTCCATTCTGCAAGCGGGCATCAACGAGGACATTGCCCATACCGCCTGGTACCTGCAACCCGACGGTACGCTCGATATGGACAAGCTTCTGGGCGCTTTCACCGAATTCTATCGCTGGAATTCGGAGTCCTGGCTGGAGCGCTTCGAGTACAGGGAGGCCGGTCACCAACTCCTGCTCATGGCGTTTTTGCAGCGCATCGTAAACGGTGGCGGACGCATCGAACGGGAAATGGCCGTTGGAAACGGCCGCACCGATCTGGCCATCTTCTGGAAAAACCAGGTCATCCCCATCGAAATCAAAATGCACCACGACGCCCGCTCCGAGCCCCTGGGCCTGCAACAGCTCGCCCGATACATGGACAAGTTGGGTCAACAACGCGGCTACCTCGTGCTCTTCGAGAAGAAAAATTCAGAAGAACTGCCGTGGGAGCAGCGGATTCGGCGGGAGGAGCATTCGGTGGAGGGTAAGGAGATTGTTTTGTTGGGGATGTAGGTTGGGGGGGGGACAAATGCCCGAACAATCACTTGAGGGTTTCAATGTCTTTTTCGCGGGTCGCTTTAAGTGGGCAGATAAAGGGTGGTTGGTTGTTTTAGCAAATGCAGACGTAGATCAATCCGGCAACGGAGTTAGCCCTCTAAAGCTTCCGCATATCCCCCACCGGGATAAACCCCGACCAGAAATACGGGTGGGCGCCGCCGTCCTTTTTGTGTTGTTGGATGAAGTCTTTTTTGGCTTGCCAAAGCGCGGTGTCCTTGTCCATGCCTTTGTGCAGATTGCGGTAAAACAAGCGCATGAGTTCGCCGGTGCGGGCGTCATTCACGGGCCACAGGGTGGTCACGATGCTCTTGGCGCCGGCGTAGGCGAAGGCGCGCGCCAGCGAGATGATGCCTTCGCCGCGTTTGAGCTGGCCGATGCCCGTTTCGCAAGCGGAGAGGGTGACCAGATCGGCGTTGAGCGCGAGGTTGTAGATGTCTTTGACGTAAAATTTATCGAAACCAAGGGTGTCGCCGGGCTGCGCAAAAGCGAGCCACGCGTAGTCGCCCACGCGGTCGTTGGCCTTGCCGTGGGTGCTGAGGTGCAGGATGCGGTATTGGCCTGCGTGCCGTTGGAAGGAGTCGATGGTGGCCTTGGCGCCATACCAGGTTTGTCCCTTGAACGGTCCGGCCACGTCTTTGATCTCCTGACCGCTGGCGGGCAGTGCCGAGATGCTGTCGCGCGTCCCGCTGAGCCCGAGGGCTTCGGCCGCAGCATCCGTCCAGGTGAGCAGGGCGTCGGGATTGCCCTGAAAGAAGGGGGCTAAGGCCAGCATAGGTTGGCCGGGCGGGTTTTTGTGCTGTTTATCGCGCATTTCGCGCAGCAGGGTAGCGGAATAGGCGTAGCTGATGGGGTGGTTGTTGCCGAAGTAGTCGTGATTGTAATAGCGCTCCGGGTTTTCGGGTCGACTGGTCAGCAAGGCGTCGAAAGGGACATAGCCTAGTATGCCGTCGGGGACGATGATCACTTTTCCGTTCTTCGGGATCAGCGGGGCCACAGGGGCGATGAGCTTTTCGTAGAGGGCATGGGCAGCCTGTGCGTATGCCTGGGCCGTGCTCAATTCGTAGGAGGGCAAGGTCGATTGGCTCACATGGTAATCGGTGAGCCCATAGCGCATTTGCCGCACGAGGGAGTCGAGGGGGAAGCCGGGGTCGCGTTTGATCTGGTGGACGGCGAAGGTATCGGGACGGACGGCGAAGATGTATACCGCGCTGTCGCCGGTGAAGAACTCGATGAGGGTTTGGTCGGGCTGGAGGAGGGAGTCCTGGACGTAGGTTAGGGAGACGGTGGAGTGGTCGTATTTGAGTTTATGGTATTGAGGAAAGGCGCCCGAGAGCGAGTCAAGGTAATGCGCATAATCGAGATTGGCATCAGCAAACGCGGCAGATTTCTTTATCAAAAGACTATCGGTTGGCAAAATAGGCTGCAAGGACGACTCGAACAGGATTTTCTCCGCCTCATGGATTATTGCCGCGTAGCGCCTGCAGGTTTCAATCGCCGCCGATGGGATACCGGCAACGGACATCGCCTCTTCGTTATTAATCAATTCCAGAAGCGCAATCCCTTTGTTCATTTCCATCAATTCAAAAAATGAATCCTGGTATATTTTATTTCCCGGATCTTCGGTTTTCAAAAGGAAATTCAGTTTTATTTCTGTTAAATAATGCCTTACCAGGAGAAAATCCAGCTTGGATTTGTCAGAAAAGGTCAAACGCAATTCATCACAATAATCCATCGCAAGATTTAGGATTGCTCCGGCAGTAAACAGAGAATCGGGATGAACCTGACAAATCGATTTTGCCTCTCCGGCAAGTGCATAAATAAAATTCGGATTGAGTTTGTTGGTGGGAAAACCGGACCGATCGTCAAACGATTGGACAGCTAAACGATAATAATACAGAGATGTATCAAACCGGTTCAATGCATAATAAATATCGCCCAATTGGACAAAATCAAAGCTTTTTGTATAAAAAAAATGATCTCCTGCGACACTGCTGGCTTCTATTGCATTTAACATATAATGCAGGGCTGAATCATACTGCATCATATTCAGGTATATCCAGGATAACTTCTCATTAATAATATACCGATAGTATCCGGAGGCCATCCTGGCAGTGTCATTGCTTATAAAATCTGGGAAATTATTTTTAATTACATGAACAGCGCTGTCATATTCTCCTTTACAATTATACACGGCCGATAGGTCCAATTGTATATCACACCATAAATAAGAAGGAATATTCGGTTTCTTTTGGGCAATTTCCAAAGCCCTGCTGATATAAACGGCGGCATTGTCGCAATCGCCAAGGTTCAGGAAAACCTGCCCCACATCATTCAAAGCGGAAATGGTTTCGGATGAATTTTCTCCATAAACGGAAACCACATCCTGAAGGTTTTTCATGGCAATGGCAAGCCCGGTATTGAAATCGCCGGTGTATCCCGTTTTCAGCACCTCATATTGCTCGTAGAAAACCTGGTCGGAGACCGACATGTCGGAGTACTTTTTAGAAACTTCCATGGTTTCGTCCGATTTTTCAAAGTCTCCTTTGACCCGGTAAATTATGGATAATATCAGGAGGGTTTTATGGAGGTTGTAACGGTCGTTCAAGGCCGTAAAAACAGCCAGCGCTTCGGTAGCCATGACCTCTGCTTCATCGATATCCGATTGTGCAAAATAAACAATAGCCAATGCCGCCTTACACCGGGCCGCACCAGAAATATTATCCAGTTTTTCGAATATCCCTTTTGCTTTTAATATCCACCCTTCACTGCTTTTGAAGTTCATCTTCAATCCCTCGCAAGCGCCGATCTGGCTATAGGCATCCGCCAGCAAGACGCTGACCGTGTCATATTTTTCGGCAATTTGTGCTGCTTTTTGCGCATACAACAACATGCTGTCTATCTTTTCTTTCTCGTAGTTACCAATCAGATAAGATAGTTCAAGGTATACCTTGCCTGCTCCAACATGATTTCCTTCAAATTGCTGGCCGATGCTTTTGAGGGCTTCATGGTAACAGTATTTGCTCTTTTGAACTTCATTTTTCGAAGCAAAAGTCTCGCCCATCATCAACCAGGTTCTCCATATAGTGCGATCGTTCTTCAACTGTTTTTTGTCGGATAACGACCTTTCAAAATACGCCAGTGATTTGTCTAACTGGTTTACTGCTTGGTAATAAAATCCAAAGCCGTCGTCCAAGGAAATGCCCTGCTTACGTGTATGTGCGTCGCTTAATTGAATTTCGGCTGCTTTTTGCAAGCATTTCAGCGCAACATCGTGCTCATTCATTGCTGCCTTTATTCGTCCAAGGTACAATAAGCCAGTACCAATCTCCCCGTTGCTTTCCGGCAAATACGTCCTTTGTATCCTGAGGGACTGTTCAACCTGAACGAGTCCTTTTTCATTTTGCCCCAGATGGGCATGGCAAAGAGCTTTATACTGAAATATTTTCGCTAAAATAAGGCTGTCCGCAGCAGTCTTTAACGCTATTTTCTGCTGATAGTCATCCAATAACAAAATGGATTTTTCAAGGTGTTCCCAATCCATCAGGTCTTCTGCTTCCCGCAGCGCGTTATCCCCATGAAATTGCGCTTCATACTGTTCTACGACATCCTGCCCAATGGCGGCCGTGACGAAAAAACAAAAAGAAAAAAGGCAAAAAAAACGAGATGGACTCATTGCATTTACTGTTATGTAAAAACATAATAACTGTCAGGGTAAAGGTATAAAAAAACACAGGCGCCGGAGACTCCCCCCGGCGCCTGTACCATTTTTGCGGTATGCTGGTCTAATCCACCGACAACGTCAAATTTCCGTTCGATCCCGCGCTCACAATCTTGTAATTCTTCCCGTAAGCCGGCGCATAGTCTTCCCATTTGCAGGCGCCGTTCGGGCATTCCCATACGGAGAACTGGTTGCCGGACGTTTTGGCGGGCGCCCACAGGCTCTCGCCCGGCTTGAGGGTATGGTAGATGCCGTTGAGCCAGAAGGTGATGTTGGCACTGGTGTTGGCGGCATGGCGTACCCGAATACGGCTGGAGGAGTACATTTTGGTGATGAAGTCCTTGTCGGAGCTCGACAGTACGCTGTTGGTGCCGATGGAGAACCCGTTGGTGGTCAGCTGGGCTGGTACGGGGTACTGCATGATGGACTTGGAGTCGTAGTTGGTGTGTTGCGACGACTCCCAGGTGTTTTTGTTCAGCACCTGTTGGTCGACCTTTTTCTTGTCCCAGCCCATTTTGGCGTAGTAGCTGTACACGGCCTGCACGTTCCATGGGATGCTGGACATCGGGTGTTGCTGCTCGTGCAGGAGCCCGAGTACATGCCCAAACTCGTGGAAAGTGGTTCCGCGAACCTGACTTTCCGGGGTGCTGCTGGTGAATTCCAGGTTCATGGTCTTTTTGTCCGACGGTATGCTCAGGTTGTCTTTCCCCAGGTAGGACCAGTGCCCGTCTTTATCGAATGCGATGCGAATCTCGGCAGTGCCGGAACTCACGCGCACAAAGTCCACATTGGCGTATTTTTCCCATTCCTGGGCGTAGTTGAACACCTTGTCCTGAAGCGCCGAAGTGCCGTTAAGGAAGCGCACCCGCAGCTTTTGGCCGGGAGACCAGAATTTATTCTTGGCGCCGCTGGCCCTGTCCTGGGCGCCGGCTTCAGGGGTATCGGACAAATCATAGCCGTCTTCGGTGTCTTCCGTCAGACAGGTGTTGGCGCGCAGGTCGGCCAGTTCTGCTTCGGAGAATGCGAATTCGAGTTCTTCATCGGGCCGGTCTTTTTGGCAGGCGGTGAGGCCGATGGCAAGTGCCGCCAGCAAGACGACGGACAGGCGGGCAAAAGAGTGGATCGTCATAAGGGTATTTTTTGATGGTGAATGGTTGGTTGATGCACATTTGTTCGCGAACCGGCCGCCGGTACCCAGCCTGACTGATTTTTTTTTAAAAAAAAACCGGCAAACGGAATCGCCATTTGCCGGTGGATAGAAAACGCGTTATTGGCGGACGCCGTCATTAACACTATTTCTTTTTCTTGCCGTTTTTCTTCCGGTGCTCATTAATGGCGTAAGCGGCGCCCGCCACGGCGATCACGGGTAATGCAACAACTGCAATTTTAACGGCGGCAATGGTGCCCACAGTGGCAGCGACGACTTGTTTGACGCCTTCGCTACCGAATAAAACCTGATTGGCCATGTTGGAATGATTTAAGGTGGTGAAGAGAAGTGATTCATCCTGTGAGGACAGATACCCATTCGTTCATCAAGGCGAGACCGGTACCCTTCTGTTGACGATATTATTTTTCAAACCGGAAAACTCCTTCTTCCTGTTGGCATATTCTGGAGATCCTTTTAGCCCGCATACCCTATAAATGCGGGCAAACTGTTCAAAATGCGCATCCGCATCGGCTTTCCGGCCATTCATTTTTTGAACGACCGCAAGCAGGTAGTGCCCGTCGCCGACAAAGCGGTGGGTTTCACCGAACAAGGTTTTTTTAAGCACCAGTGCTTTTTCTGCCCAGGGTTCGGCTGCGACCGCTTGTCCGCCCTGCAACCTGCACAAGGCCATTTTTTCATAGCAGAGATGCAAATCCGTGCGATCGCCGGTGGTTGCCCGCTCCAGCATCCGGAGGGCTCTCCGGTAGTACACTTCGGCTTGCCCGAAGTCCCCCTGCACCCGGAAGGCGTCGCCGGTCAGGCTGGTCACGGTGACGGCATCCTTGTGTCGGGTTGGGTTGCGCCGGTCTTTTTTCAGGATGCTCGTCGCCGTTTTCAGGCAGGCGTGTCCGGCTCCAAAGTTTGCGGTGGAAACATACAAAGCGCCCAGGTTCATTAGTGTTCGCCCGGTCAGGTAATGCCGGCGTCCATGGAGGCGGGTTCTGGCTTCGAGTGCTTTGGACAGGTACTCCCACGACAACTCGAACGCGCTTTCGTACAGATAACTGGCGCCCAGACGGTTCCAGGTGTCGGCAAGCCGCGCTTCGTCTGCCTGGAGCAGGGAAGACCGTATTTTCAGTTCTTTTTCGGCAAATATGATGGCTTTCGGGTGGTTGCCGACGGCGTCGTACAGGTCGTTCAACGCATGGTACAGATTGGCCATACTCGCATTTTGCGCTACCGTGAACCGCAACAAGTATTCGCATATGGCCAGATATCGTAATTTCTCCGGCATGGGGGCACTCGACTCATGTTCAATGGCCGATACCATGAAATCAATGGTATTCTGGACATCCGGAGCGTCGACCCAATAGGTAAGGTACACCACCCTTTTGATCAACTCAGGGCATCGGTAACTGTCACTGGCCCTGATCACCAGCCCGCGCCGGGAGAGATGCCGCAGGGCTTCTGCCAGAAGAAAAGTGTACTGGTCGGCAGGTATGGCAAACCGGCGTATGTCTTCAAAAGTATATGCATCGTCCGGCAACAGGCTGAATAATTTCAGCACATTCAGGGCCAAAGCCGGCCACCCGCCATCAGCCAGAAATGCGCATTGCAGCACGCGGATTACCGAGCACTCTCGGTTCTCCTGCCCGACTTTGTCATAAACGGTATCGATCCCGGTGATAAATTCGGGGGTGATCTGCCGCGTTTCCAGATGATCCATGAGTTGCGACACCTGCAAGCCTGGGTTGGCCGAAAGCAGATCTGCGTATAAACCGATGGCCAATGGATGACCTTCCAGCAACACACACAAACGCGACAAAGCGTTTGCATCCATGCCGATAGCTTTTTTGTAGCGCGACCGGAACAGGTGGGTGGACTCCTCAACCGTCAACATCGGCAGCGCCACCTCGGGGTACCCGTCTAGTCCATCCGGGCAGACCGAGACAACCAGCATCTTCCACGGCACCGCTGCCCGGACTGAATGAAGCATGTGTGCTGTGGATGAGGAAAGTACAAAATGGTCGAATACGAACAGTACCCTTCCACCGATCATTTTCGATAAATCAAACAACAGGTTTGAATAATTTTGTTCGCCGTTTTCATACCCGATTACGGGTATTGGAAGGTTGTTTCCAAAATTGGAAAGGAGTTTGGCGAGTCTTTCCACCAGTTTGAACGCATGCTCCCGGCCATCGACCCAGAGTACATAGTCAAATTGGTTACCCAGGCATTGATCGACGAACTGGGCGGCGCAGGTGGTTTTTCCGACACCGGGCAGACCTGTCAGGACGGCGACTGATGCGATATCCAGTGACCGTTCAATGGCTTGGAGTGTCGCATCCCGACGAATGGAGCCCTGCACGTCCGGGTAGGGCGTGAGGGCTTTAAATTTTTGGGGTGCAGACGAAAACGTGCGGATCATTTTTTGTCAATTGCCGAATAATGCCTGCAATCCCAATCCGAGCAACGCTGCTGCGTAGAAGTCTTCCGGCGTGCTCACATAGTTGAGCCTCCAGGAACCATCGTTTCCGGACAAAAAGATGGCCTTTCTGTTTCCCGAGATGTAGTAGGAACTGGTGAGCCGGCCCCGGTTGTCGTAAAAGTAAATGGCGCCGTTGGCCAGCGCGTACGCTCCGGAGAAGGTCTGGTCATTGTCGAAATCGTAGATCTCGTAACTACCGTCGAACTTGAACACGTGGAAGTTGACGTTGTCGCTGAAAACGGCATGTATCTCCTGGCCATAAATTGGGGCCAAACTGAACAACATCAGGAAGAATGCGACGGGTACCAGGCGGGCAGAGAATGTAATGTTTTTCATGGTGCATTTTTTTCAGTGAACAATGGTGGTTGGTGTATGCCCATTTGTTCACTCAAGCACCGGCGGTGCCCAACGGTATCTTTTTTTTTCGTCCGGTTACAGCTTCTCCACATCCCCCACCAACAAAAACCCCGACCAATAATAAGGATGCGCCTCCACCCCCTTTCTGCCCTGCACATACACGCGCCGGGCTTCCTGCAGCGCGGCGTCCTTGGTCATGCCGGCGCGCAGGTTCGCATAAAAAAGCCGCATCAATTCCGCTGAGTGCGCGTCGCTCACCTGCCACAGCGACATGCAGATGCTGCCCGCGCCGGCAAATGCGAAGGCGCGGGCCAGGGAGACGACGCCTTCGCCGCGTTGCAGGCGCCCAAGGCCGGTTTCGCAGGCAGACAGGGTCACCAGATCGGCGTGGATGCGCAGGCCGTACACCTCGCGCAGGTACAGTTTGTCAAAAACTGCCGGGTCGTTTTCTGCTGAAAAGGCGATCCAGGTATTGTCGCCCACGTTGTCATCGGCATTGCCGTGGGTGCTCAGGTGTACAATCCGGCAGTTGGGCGCCTCCTCCAGAAACACATCGCGCGTGGCGGATGTGCCGTAGACGTCTTTCCCGCCGAACAAGCCGATGATGTCTTTTACTTCTTTGCCGGAGTGCGGCAGGGGCTCCAGCCCCTGGCGATTTACGGCGCCTTTCACGGTCAGCGCCCCGGGTTGCTCCCGTTCGCGCAGGGTGTCGGGGTTGCCCCGGAAGAAGGGCGCCATGGCCAACACCGACCAGGCGGTGTGCCCCGGCGCCGTCCGGTGTTGCATGGCGTGTTGCAGGGTGGCCGAATAGGCGTAGCTGATCTGTTTCTCCAAACCCCAGTAGGCGTGGCTGTTGAAGCGGGTGCTTTCGGTGGGGCGTTTGGTGAGCAGGGCGTCGAAAGGGATATACGCCAGGGGGCCGTCGGGTATGATGGTCACCCGGTCGGTCAGCCATTTGGAAACGGGTAGCACCAGCTTGTTATACAGGTTTACTGCGGCTTCCGCGTAGGCATCGGCGGTTTGTTTGAGCAGCACATCGGAGTGGGTTCCATCGTAAAAGCTTCCGGTGAGGCCGAACCGGAGGGTATCGATCCATTGTTCCAGCGGGAAATCAAGGGGCAGTTTCAGGACGCGCAGACTGTCTTTATTGAGCACAAAAGCGTACAGGGAGGTGTCGCCGGCGTAATAACCCAACTGACAGGCGCCGGAGTCCAGCCTGTTTTGCACATCCGACAGCGGCGCCACATAAGGATCCCTGCTGAGGGCCCAGTAGTCCGGATAGTCGTTTTTGATACCGGCCCAAAACCGGGTTTCCAGCCTGCGTATCGAGATAAGGGAGTCCTCGGCTGCCTGCAGCAGGCTATCCTGCCCACCGGCCAGCGCCACCACACGCTGGCGCTCCCAGAACCCAATGCTTTTGACAAAAGCCGCTTCCTGATATATTACCGTCGAAGGAATACCGGCAACCTCCCGGGCACGCGTGCGCTGAAATGCTTCCCGCAAGGCATGGCCGCGCGCGCGTTCGGACATCCGCCAGGCCAAACCGGCAAAGTGCCCGTTGCCGCTCAGCCCTTCCAACGCATAGGCGGTTTGGATGTACCCTTCGTATGCGGGATATACCGCCGTCAGGTAAGTGCTTCGGGTCATTTGGTCCAGGCCGGCGGATTGCCACAGAAAGTCCGCCCCATCGCAGGCTTCAGCGTAAATGTCGAGGGCCTTCAGCAGGTTTTGCTCCTTTTCTCCGTCGGGGCGATCTGCAAATACAGCGGCTTCCTCCACCAGGGTGGCCAGCAAGGGGTACAGGTTGCGTACGGTCTCAAATTGCCTTTTCTGATAGCGATTGACGGATTTGGCACGATCCAGAAACGATAGCGCCTCCGCAAAACGCCCCTGCCGGTGCCGGCAACGCGCCATACCCAGCAAGGCGGTAATTTCGCTGACGGCGCCGCCGGCAGAAACGTTTGCAGAATATGACAAAGCCTGCAGCAGGGCGGTTTCGGCGCTGTCCAGGTGCCCCAGGTTCGTGTAGGCTACGCCCAGGTTGGTGTACAGCATGACCTTTTGGCTGGTATTTTCTTCTGTCAGACCGACCAAGGCAATGGCCTGCCGGATTTGCCCCAGAAAGGCCGGATAATTACCCTGACGTTCGTACGCAACACTTTTGTTGTTGTGCAGGTTAATCAGACCGGGAATGGCA
Source organism: Saprospiraceae bacterium (assembly GCA_033764075.1). Lineage (GTDB taxonomy): Bacteria > Bacteroidota > Bacteroidia > Chitinophagales > Saprospiraceae > M3007. Next base: position 106,540 of record JANRJH010000022.1, read on the forward strand.
TTCTTACCGCCAAAATTATAGTACGCCTGTGCTTTGTCGTATTGCGCGACGGCCTCATCAAATCGCTCCATAAGCACATAGGTGTTGCCCAGATTGATGTGCGGCATTGGCAACTTGGACAGGAATTGCATGAGGTTTTTATTGTATATCGAGATGGCTTTCAGGCCGCAAGACTCTGCCAGGGCGTATTCTCCCAGTTCATAATAAATGCCGCACAGGTTGGTATAACTGTCCCCCAGATCTTCCACGGAGGGTGGCGTTTGCAGTTCCCGGATGGCGATGGCCTTATGGGCGTACGCCAGCGCAACATCCCGGTCGCCCATGGCGAGCTCGATCATGGACAGGTTGTTATAAGCCATGGCGGTTTCCGGATGATCGGGCCCGTACAGGTGCATTCGTACGTTTTTTGATTTTTCGGCCGATATTTTAGCTTTGGGGAAATCGCCCAGGGTGTAATAACCCCAGCTGAGGTTGTTGTACGTCCAGGAGGCATCGAAGCCCACCTCTTGGCCGGTTTTTTCGTAATAGGCAATGGCCTTTTCGCTGTACTCAACCGTTTGTTTGAACGTGCCGAGGTTAAAATGGCAGACGGCCATATTGTGGTAAATATCCGCCAGCAGGGTGTCGCAGTCGCCGCCCCAGGGTTGCAGAATATTGACAGCCTGTTGGTAATGCCCAAGCGCCTCAGTGTATTGGGCCAAAAACTGAAGCGAAACGCCCCAGTTGTACTGCAGGTAGCCGATTTTCCAGTGTCCGGCGCCAAACTGTTTTTCCCGCAACGGCAGGCAAAGGCGGTAAACCTCAATTGCTTTGGCAAATTTTTCCTGCTGGCGGGCCACGAATCCGCGCTGATACAATGATTCGCTGAGCAGCGCCAGATTTTCGGCGTCTGTCGGCTGAAGCAAGGTGATCGCGGAATCCAGGAGAAGTGCCGCCTCCGCCCAGCGGGTGCTGTCGCAAGCCATCATCGCCTCATCGTACAACCGCCGGGCAAGCAGGCTATCCGGGGATGTTTGCGCCTGGATTGCGGTCGAAAAAAAGAGCGGCAAGAGCAAAAAAAGGTAGCACCTGGGTTTCATTTGGGTACAGCAGGATGAAATGGTTAAGTAAATAGGTGCATCTGTTCCAGAACTGATGCGGTTTCGAATATCTTAGGCAAAAATAAAAATATTCGTCCTGCGACAAACCGCGCAGGACGAATAACCTTTCAAGCAATCACTGCTTTACACAAGTGGCCGTACACTGCTGGAAAAAACCATTGCTGCCGGTAACCTTGTAGTTGAGCGTCAGGACGCTGCCCGAGCTGTTCAGGGTAGCCAAACCCTCGAAATTGGCGATGATGGCGCTCCCGTTGTCATCGAAAAAGGTGGCGCTGTCGTCGATTTCAACCACGTCGCCCGAAACAATGCCTTCCAGGAGCACCCCGTATCCGCCGAAGTTATCGATCAGGACGACATCTTCGTTTTTGGTGGACGTGCTCACCGTCATGTTGTAATTGTACTGTTGGGGGCAGCTTTCATTTACGCTGTAGGTGCCCAGAAACCGCTCCCGGGCCAGAGGGGTCTCTTCATCCTGGTCGTTGCAAGAGCAAGCGGTCAGGAGGCTTCCCAGCAGGAGCGTTCCGACGAGGAAGGAAACGGAGAAACGAGAAGTGTTTTTCATGGTTGTCATTTTTTAGATGGTGAAAACGGTTGTGCACATTTATTCACCAACCGCTCTTCAGTGCCCATGACCGGTGAAAAAAATGCCCCAATGCCGCTACCTTTGTTCGCGTTCCGGTCGTTCCCAACACGCCCGCCCTTCCAACCCATGCCTACCACCCTACCCGACCTCCTCGCCCAACTGCAGGCCCTCGAAGACCGCCTGCGCCGGCATACCGAAAACATGAACGGCCGCCTCGCTGCCGTTCACCCCGACCATCAGGAGAGCGCCCGCAACCTGGCCCAGTACCTGGCCCTGCGCAGCGAGGACATACGGCCCCTTCAGGACGACCTGCACAACTGCGGGCTGTCCTCACTCGCCAGTTCCGAAAGTCATGTGTTGTGCCAGATCCATCAGATTCGCAAGCGCCTGGGCGACACCATACCCGCCGAACAGCAAGCCGCCGTCAACAGCCCCCAGAGCCGCGCCCTGCTGCAACGCAATGCCGAACGCCTGTTCGGCGAAAAAGCCCTGCCCGATTTGCCCCACCTCATGGTTACCTTTCCCAGCGAGCTGGCCGAGGACTATCCCAAGGTGAAAAAACTCCTGGAAGCGGGCATGAACGTGGCCCGCATCAACTGCGCGCACGACCACCCCACCGTCTGGATTCAAATGGTCGAGCACATACGCGAGGCCATGGTGCATACCGGAATCGAATGCAAGATTTACTTCGACCTCGCAGGACCCAAGATCCGCACCACCATCCTCGGCAAGGGCCGCAAGAAAGGGCGCGCCAAGGTGCAGGAGGGCATGCAGTTCCTCCTGTGCGAAACCTATGTGCCTTTCCCCAACGATGAGGTGGTGATCGGTTGTACGCTGCCGGGGGTGGTCGAGCAACTAAAGGCCGGCGACCGCGTGTTGTTCGACGACGGGCTCTTCGAGGCCCGCGTCCACAAAAGCGTCAGCGGTGTGGCCCAGCTCGAAATGACGCGCATCTCGGCCGCCAAAGCCCATCTCCAGGCCGAAAAAGGCATCAACTTCCCCGACACCCCGCTGGTGGTGGAAAACCTCACCGAGGAGGACCGCAAGAACCTGCCCTTCTTGTGCTCGATGGCCGACGTGATCGGGTACTCCTTCGTTCGCGGACCCGAAGACCTGCGGCAGTTGCAGGAGTTGCTGCAAGGGTGCGGCCCCAAGGGCAGCACCCCTCATATCGTGGTCAAGATAGAAACCCCGCAGGCCGTGCAGTGCCTGCCCGAGTTGCTGTTACAAGGCATGACCCAGCAGGCATTTGGCGTTATGATCGCCCGTGGCGACCTGGCAGTGGAGATCGGCTTCGAGCGCCTGAGTGAGATCCAAGAAGAAATCCTCTGGATCTGCGAGGCGGCCCATGTGCCGGTCATCTGGGCCACCCAGGTGCTCGAGTCCCTGAACAAAAGCGGCATCGCCACCCGCTCTGAGGTTACCGACGCCGCACTGGCCGGATCGGCGGAGTGCGTGATGCTCAACAAGGGCAAATACATTCTGCAAACCGTCAAGTCCCTGCGCGACATCCTCATTCGCAGTGGCGGGCATCGGCGCAAAAAAAGGTACTACATGCGCCCGCTGAGCATCGCGCGGGCGTTCTGGGAAAATCCGCAATGACCGAAACACACCTCCACGAACGCTGGATCAGACGCTGCTTCGAGCTGGCCAGGCGCGGCGCCGGCAGCGTGTCGCCCAACCCGCTGGTGGGCGCCGTGGTGGTGCACGACGGCCGCGCCCTGGGCGAAGGATGGCACCGCCGCTACGGAGAGGCGCACGCAGAAGTGAATGCCCTGAACGCCGTTCGGCCCGAAGACCGTCCCCTTATCCCCCAAAGCACCCTCTACTGCAACCTGGAGCCTTGCTTCCACCACGGCAGGACACCGCCCTGCGTGGAGCGCGTACTGGCCGAACGGCTCCCCCGCGTGGTGATCAGCAACACCGACCCCTATCCGCTGGTGGCCGGCCGCAGCGTAGCCCGCATGCGGGAGGCCGGCATCGACGTGGTCGACGGCGTGCTCGAACACGAAGGCGCCACGCTGAACCGCATTTTTTTTACTTCCGTCGCCCAACTGAGGCCGTACGTGACGCTCAAATGGGCACAAAGTGCCGACGGGTTCATCGGCCGCAGCGACGAACGCACGCCCATCACCGGGCCCGTGGCCCTTCGTCTGGCACACCGCCTGCGCAGTGAGCTGGACGCCGTGCTCGTGGGCGCCCACACCGCCATGGTGGACAACCCCAGACTCGACGCGCGCCTCGCCGCCGGCCGGGCGCCCCTGCGCATTGCGCTCGACACCCGCGCCACCCTGCCCGATACCCACCACCTGCTCGACGACACCCAGCCGACCTGGATACTCGGGCCGGACAGACCGGGTGCATGGACGCACACCCGCTTCCTGCCGCCGCCGGACACCTGGGCAGACTTCCTGCAAACCCTCCACGATCACCGACTGACCTCCCTGCTCGTGGAGGGCGGCGCTGCTGTGCTGCAACAGTTCATCGACGCCGGGCTGTGGGACGAAGCGTGGGTGTTCGAAAACCCGGCGCTGGTGCTGGGAGCGGGGGTGCCTGCACCGGTGCTGACGCCGGGGGCGTGCAAGATTGGACAGACGACCTTAGGCCAGGACGAACTCAGGGGGTTCCTGGCCTCGGCTGTCGGTAGTCGGTAGTCGGTAGTCGGCTGTCGGCTGTCGGCTGTCGGTAGTCGGTAGTCGGTAGTCGGTAGTCGGCAGTCGGCAGTCGGCGCCCGGCTGTCGGGGGGCGAATTTCGGCTTTCGGCAGACGAAAAAGGGCATTCATCCTTTTTTGATGGGTTATGCAACGTGAAAATGCTGCACTTTTGGACGTTTAACAACCATGCTTTTGTCGGTCTTTTTTCGGAAAAGCCCCGCTATTTACGGGCGCCACATACGCCGGATGGCGGGTGTGCTGTTGTTATGTCTGCTGGCGCCCGGGCCGGGCCGGGCCCAGGACAGCCTCTTGCTGGTTTGGCAGCATGCTGAACTGCACGATACGGTTCGGTTAAAAGCCATACAGAAATTGATTTGGAAAAAAATGTTCAACACCCCGGACACAGCGCGTCTGTACGCCGGGGAGGAGCTGGCGTTTGCCCGCCAGCGGCAGCTGCCGCTTTACGAGGCCAAGGCATTGTACAACATCGCCGCGATCCATTACCAGAAGGGCGAATTCAAACAGGCGTACGATTTTTTCCAGCAAAGCCTGCACATCCGCGAGCGCCTCGGCGACCAGATGGGGCAGGCCGCCGTACTCGACGCGCTGGGTCTGATCACCCGGGCGCTGGGGAACCAGCTGAAGGCCCTCGATTTTCACTTTAAAGCGCTGGAGATCAACAGCCGCCTGCGCGACTCCACCGGCATCGCCGGCAACCTGAACAACCTCGCGAATATTTACCTTGAGCAAAAAAAATACGAGGCAGCCCTGGATTATTACCACCAAAGCCTGAACTGCTACGACCCGGAGCGCGACAAGGCGCAGCTGCCCCATCTGTACAACAACATCGCCAACGTGTACAGCGCTACCGGCGCTTTCGAACAGGCGCTGGCCTGGTTTGAAAAAAGCATTGCCCTGAATCGGGCATTCGACGACCGCGTCGGCCTGTCGTTCAACTATACCGGTCTGGGCAAAATGTTCGTGGCCCAGGGAGACCGGGCCAGGGCCGAAACGTACCTCCGGAAAAGCATTGAACTCCACCGGGAACTGGGCGACCAAAACGGGCTGGCCGCCGCCTGGCACTACATGGGCGAGCTGGCCCGCGACCAATCGGCGTTTGGCGACGCCCTCCGGTACTGCCGTCGTTCACTGCAAATGGCCCGGGAGATCGGCGCTTTGTCCCTCCAATTCGACAATTGCGCCTGCCTGTATGAGACGTATAAAAAGATCAACCGCCCCGCCGAAGCCTTGTTCTGGCACGAGCAGACCCAACTGCTGGCCGACAGCCTGAACCTGGAAGAGGCGCGCCGCGAGCTCGCCCGCCTGGGCTGGGAGAAAGAACTGCTGGCCGACAGCCTGAAACGCGCCGTGCAGACCCAACAAATGCAGGAGGCGCACCGCAGGGAGTTGACGCGCAAAAACCAGGTCGTGAACATCGCCCTGGGCGCAGGCGGGCTCGTCCTGGCGCTGTCGCTCCTGCTCTGGGGCCGGGTGTTGTTTTTTCAGAAAAGGGCCACCGAGCTGCAATTGCGCACCGAGCAGCTGGAAAAACAGCACCTGATCAGCCAGATCGACCTGCTGCGCACCCAGGTGAACCCGCATTTCCTGTTCAACAGCCTGAGCATCCTGTCCTCCCTGGTGCGGGTCGATCCGGAATTGTCCGAACGGTTTATCGACCGGCTCGCGCGCTCTTACCGCTACATTCTGGAGCACCGGGAGGAGCCCCTGGTGCCGCTGCGCGTCGAACTGGCGTTTGTCCAGTCCTACGTTTTTTTGCTCAAAATCCGCTTTGAACACAAGTTCGATGTGCAGATAGACTTGCCCGACCATTTCCCCGAAACATACGCCATCGCGCCGCTGACCCTGCAATTGCTGCTGGAAAACGCCGTCAAGCACAACCGAATGTCGGTCCGGGAACCCCTGGTCGTGCACATCAACGCTACGGGCGACCAGCTGACCGTGCGCAACCGCATGCAGCGGCGCAACACCCCCGCCGACTCCACCGGCGTGGGCCTGCAAAACATCATCAACCGCTACGCCTTGCTCACCGACCGCCCCGTGACGGCCGGCGCACACGGCGACCACTTTATCGTAAACATACCACTGATCAAATTGCCCGACGCATGAAAACCATCATCATCGAGGACGAGAACCTCAGCGCCCTCCGCCTGCAGGACATGCTGCTCAAGTACGACAAATCCATCCAGGTGCTCGCTACCCTGCCCTCGGTGGCCGAGGCCGTGCACTGGCTCCGACAGCACGACGCACCCGACCTGGTGTTCATGGACATCCACCTGGAAGACGACCTGTGCTTCCGCATTTTTGAGCTGGCGCCGCTGCACGCTCCCGTCATTTTTACCACCGCCTACGATGAATACATGATCCAGGCGTTCAAAGTCAACAGCATCGATTACCTGCTCAAACCGGTGCACGCCGACGAGCTGGCCGCCGCCATCGACAAGTACCGGGCCCTGAAGTCGCAGTTCTCCCAAACCAACCTCGATACCTTGCTGGACTACATCAACCGGCGCGAACCCGAGTACAAATCGCGGTTCATGATCACCGTGGGCAACAAAATCCGCTCCATCGAAACCACCGAAATCGCCTATTTCTACTCTGACGAAAAAATTACCTTCCTGGTGACGGCCGACGGGCAGCGGCTGCCCATCGACTTCAGCCTCGACAAGCTCACCGGCGTGCTCGACCCCAGGCGGTTCTTCCGCGTCAGCCGCCAGTACCTCGTGGCCTTCGACGCCATCGACAACGTCCTGACGCACTACAAGGGTAAACTCAAGCTGGAACTCAAGCCCAAAGCCCGCCACGAAGTGTTTGTCAGCGGGGATCGCATGACGGACTTCAAGGACTGGTTGGGCAAGTAGGGCTACTCGTCCGCCGTTTACCGTCACTCGTCAACTGCTTTTTGGGCGATGGAGGGGCAACCCGCCACCTTTGTGCCGTTCACCAGAACCATCCATTCGCAAACACAAAAACAGTTGTACACACATGAAAAACGTTCTTCTCCTCACCCTTACCCTTTCTGCTACCGTCCTGTTCGGCCAAACGGCCCTGCGGCTCGACTCCACTGTCACCTTTATCGGGTACAACATCTTTAACTTTCCCGGTCAAACGGCGGACACAACCCCCCTCGTCCGCTCCGTGTACGCTTACCCCAATACGGATACCCAGGTGGAAGTGAACAGCGAGTACCAGATCGACACCTGGATCACCCAAAACCGCACCACCCTGACCAAAGACGACCAGGGACGCCTTACCGGCGCGTTCGCCGAACTGTACGACGCCGGCGCCCAGGCCTTCATTCCGGATTCCAGGCTGTCCTCATACCCCAGGGGAAACTCCGCTACGCTGGTCGACTCCTTCCTGGTAGAACGCTGGAACGTGGACGTGCAAAGCTGGGAGCCGGTCTTTGAAACGCGCAACGTATTTGATGCGCAAGATTTGCTGAAGGAAGCGTATAGCACTTTTTACGGCTTTGGCGACAACATAGAGATCAAAGAGGTGTACACCTACGATGCCAATGGCGACAACACCCTGATCGAATCCTTTGCCGTCATCGCCGGATTTTCGTTTCCCTCCGGCAAAAGCGAACTCACCTACGTGGACCACAAACCGGTCGAGGTGATCACCTATGTGTACGATGGCGCCAACTTTGTCTGGACCAGTCAGCTGACTTACACTTATACACCTTTTGACTCCATCCTCCAGGTGAACTCCTTTGAGTGGGACCCGGAATTTCCTGGCTGGGTGCAGACGCAATCCGACGAGTATACCTACTACCCCGACCGGTCGCTGCAATCCAAAGAAACCACTTTTTACGAAGGCAATGGGGCAACAACCAGCGAACGTATCGTATACGAATACGTGGACAACACCACTGATCTGCGCGTGGAGAACATTTTCCTGATCGACCAGTCGACCGGACAATTCTACCTCGACAGCCGCAAATACTACTACTACAACGGCATCACCGCGCTGCCCGCCGCACCGCGCCGCGTGGAATCGCTTGCCCTGTCGCCCAACCCGAGCGCCGGTACCGTGCAGACATCCCTGCCCGGCGAGGCCTGGTTTACGATCTACGGTTCGGGCGGACAACTCCTGTCCACCCAACGCCTGCAACCCGGCGAGACCCTTGACCTCAGCGCGTATCCGGCCGGATTGTACCGGGTGGTGGCCCAGGACGGGGACAAGGTGTTTGCAGGGAGTGTGGTGAAGGAGTGATGGCCGGAACCGCGACCAGAATGCTTACCCCGGATCCACCGCCACAATTCGCCCTCCCCCCGACACCACTTGCTTCACCGACGGAGAACCCTTGTACTCCACGCGGCCGCCGCCGCTGATGTTGACATCCAGTTCATCGGTCACGTTGCATTCCAGGTGCGCCCCACCGGAGGCGACAGCCCGGCATCTCCGGGTGATCAGGTTGAAGCCCTGCATGCGGCCACCCCCACTCAGGTTCGCATCCAGGGCTTCGACCTGTCCGCCTACTTCTGCAAACGTGCCGCCGGAGAGGTCCATCCTGGCCGTGCCGTAGAACATCTGCGGGAAATTCAGCCGGCAGCCGCCCGACAGGTCTACTTCAGCCTGTTCGCCTTCAAAAGGGGTTTTTACGGCTCCATTCACGCCGCCACTCAGGCTCAATGACCGGAGCTCAGGCATCTCCACCCGATACTGGATTTTGGCGTTGCGCACGGGACCATCCACCCAAATGTGCAGTACACCATCGCGCACTTCCGTTTTAATGCGATCCAGTATGTTTTGCTGGGCTTCGATGGCGATCTGCGACACCTCGCCACGGACAATGGTCAGTTCGCCGCCCCCGCTCACGGAAACACCCTTGATGGGCTCTAACGGGCGGGTTTCCCCGACCACGATCCCCTGACCGGTGACCCCGGTGAGGCAGCCCAGATAACGCCAGCCAAAAACAAAAAGGCCGACCGCGGCCATAAACAGCAATAAATTGCGCATGGATGTGGAGTTGAAAAGTTGGTGAATGATTGCGTTTTCCGACACCAAATATCCGCAAAAGGTTACAACTTCGTGCTTCGAAATGGCTGCACAATGACCTTTTTTTCCAAAAACATGCTGTTCGCAACGGATGGCGCCCGAAACCTGCGGAAACACCTCGCCCTTGCCTGTTGGGCCTTTGCGCCTTTCCTTCTGCTGTGTTGGATGGGCATGGTCATCTCCCCGGTCGTGCAGTGGGAAACCCCCACCGAACACGATTTTGGCGATGTGTACATGAATAAGCCTGCCCGCTACGCGTTTGTTTTCCGAAATACCACCGACCAGCCCATAGTGCTCCAAACGGTGCGCACCACCTGCGGATGCACCGCCGCCGAATGGCCCGAAACGCCCGTCGCGCCGGGTGAAACGGGTGCGGTGAAGATCGACTTTGAGGGATACCAGAAAGGCGCCTTCCGAAAAAAAATCCGTGTTTTTTTCGACAAACAAAAGGGGCCGGAGATCCTGTGGGTCAGCGGCGTGGTGCGTTAAGAACTATTTCCAAACCGATATATAAAATTGATTATGAAACCTTTGCCCTTTGCTTTGCTTTTACTGTCGGCACCTGCTGCCGGCGCCCAAACCTGCCGGGAGGCTGCCGCATTTTTCAAGGAAGGCGTCCTGATGGTTTACACCAACTTTGATGCGAAAGGAAAAATCGAAAGTGTCATGCAGGAGCGGGTCGTCGGCGTAGCGGAGAAAAACGACACGCTGATCGTTCAGCTGGACGTGCGTTCGCTTGACGACAAGGGAAAGGAGGTGTTCCACAACACCGTGCCGGTAAAATGCTACCAGGATGCCTTCCTGATGGATATGCGCTCCCTGGTGCCGTCGGCCAATATGAACTCAACGGACGCGAGCATTCAAATGGAAATTTCCGGAACCGATCTGGTGTACCCGGCCAACATGCAACCCGGACAATCGCTGCCCGACAGCGAGATGCAGCTAAAAACTACGGTCAATGGCCTGCCGGTGATGACCAACAACTTCCGGGTGTACAACCGCAAGGTGGCTGCCCGCGAAACGGTAACCACCCCGGCCGGCGCCTTCGACTGCCTGAAAGTAACCTACACCCTGGAAATAAAGATGCTCGGCACGCGTACCTCCAACGCAGAGTACTGGTTTTCGCCCGGCGTGGGCACCGTCAGGTCTGTCACGTACGATAAAAAGGGCAACCGTGTCGGCAGCATGGAACTGACGAAGGTGGAGCGGTGAGGCAGGTAGCGAGCCGAGGCGATGGCTGCGAGCCATCGCCTCGGTTTCATGGCTCGCAGCCATTTTTGCCGTTTTTTGCCGTTGTCGGCGTCCTCGCCGACAACAAACGGCGGAGTGAGGGGCCAAACAAATGCACCCAAGTATTGTCGGCGTTTGTTTTGTTGTTGGCGAGGACGCCAACAACGGCAATGTTGACGAAATAGGGCTCGCAGCCATCGCCTCGGTTATTGTGACTGCGAGCCATCACCTCGGTTATCGGCACCGCTTACCGCCGCAGGCGGATGGTCACCACCGTACCGTTGTCTACGGTCAGGTTTGCCCAGCGGTCGCAGGCGCCGTCTCCGAAGTCCAGTGTAGCCGTACGACCGTCGCGCGTGAGGGCGAACACCCCCTGAGAAATCCAGCGGCAGTCGGCGCTTTTGACCAGCGGCTCGGTGATGGTGGCGGTATAGCTTTCGCCGTTGCGGTTCACGCCTGAGGAGGCGCCGGTGATCTGCCATACGTTGTCGCGGAACGTAGGGGTGCCGGCCCCTTCCACCAGGGTGCTGGTGCGGTTGGTGTTCCAGGTGATGCTGGCGCCGTCGGCAAACAGGAGTTGCATGTTTTGCGCCGTTTTGGTGTAGCTGGGCAGGCCCTGCGCGTCCGGGCCGTTGTTGATCCACGACTTGGCGCCGAGCACCTGAACGTCGTCGATGAAAAAGTTGTCGTAAGTGACCATGCGGGTGGCGCCGGCAGCCGTCAGTTCGTTCGATTGGTTGACGATGATCTTGCCCTTCAGCACGCGGCCGTCGGGGCGAACGCAGTTGTCGCCATAGTCGATGGTGATGGTGTTGGGCCAGGTACCCCAGGGCTGTGCAAAAGTGACTACCGGGCAGCCCTGGCTGCTGCCGCGGTCTTCAACGGCCAGGTCAATGTCGACATCGGTTTGTTCGGAGAAGTCCTCGGCAGCGGCGGCGTCTTCGGTTGCGGCTACAAATGCAGCTTCGGGGGTGGCGTCGTCTTTCTGGCAGGCGTTCATGGCCACCAGCACCAGGGCGAATGCGCTCAGGAAAAGGGTTATCTTTCTCATGGCTGAAGTTTGAATGAGTGAACTCGTTTTTGTGTTTATCTACTGACCGGTAGTGGATTTGCTAGTAAGACACGGTGTATAACGAGGGGTTTAACGGGGGATTTTTTAAGGAAAGGTTAAAGTGGCCAAACCAGACCTGACCATTTGCCGAAGGTGAATAAAAGAAAGAGCAGATAAATTTCTGATCCCACAGGATTTTTCCTTGCTTTTACAAAATGCCTGAAATAGCCACAATTCCATATCTACACCTTTGCAAACATTTTTGAACGACTAAAAGCCAATGTCCCAATGACAAACGACAATCAACGCAGGGTAAGCGCCTGGTCTCTGTTTGCGCTGTATTGCATAGTTGCAGGGGGCCTTATTTATTTGGGTGTTCAGTTTCATATTTACCAAATGGATGCATGGATTGAGCAAAATAAGGCTAACCAGGAAAAAATGTTGTCCTCCTACGGCATCATGTTGCTGGAAGGCGTTTTTTCCATTTACCTGTTTTTTTCAGGAACAGCATTTCTCGTAATCTGGCGAAAAATGGATGTGCTTTTTCTGACCAACCCGGAACTTCGGCAATTCAGGGATAAACGCGGTGGAAACTTGTTCGACATCTCACACCTATTCTTCGCCTGGGCAGTATGGATATGGATGCTGGTTTATTTGATAGACCGACCTTTGATTCATCGGCCTCATGTAGACCTCATCACCACACTCCTATCCACCATTAACAGTGGGCTATTTCTGGCTGCCACCGTAGATTTCGACTATGAGGGCGACCCTCCCTGGTGGGTCAGGCAACCGCTGCTGAACAAATGGTTTCAGCAGTTTAACGGAATTATCTACTCCACCCTCGTCACTTTAGGATTAACGGTGGCATTGTACCTTTTCTTTCTCACCTTCCCTGATGAGAAGATGGCGTTTAAATTCTATTACGTCCCTGATCTGATTTTCACCCTGCCGACTACCGTTGTCTTGTTTGGCGGGCTGATCTACTTGTTTAAGAAACGCGATATGTGGAGATTGATACCGCTGGTTGTGTTTTCATTGTTGTTTCTGGTTGTCGCCCAGATGCTGTATTTATTCGAAAACTGGGAATTTCCCCTGATAAAGCACCCGATACCGGCTTACCTGGACGTTGGTTACAAGGCTACCCTGATACTTTTAGTGCTGCTGCTAACCATTACTTATCAAGGTCACCTGCAAAAGCAGTTGTTGGCCCATCAGACAGAGTCGGAGCGGCTGATCCACCGAGAAATGGCGCATCGTGTCAAGAATCATTTTAACATCATTGCCAACGGTATACGCGACCAGATTAGAAAGCACAGCGAGCCGGCAAATCAACCTGTGCTGATGGCATTAATGACCACCCAGGTGCGGGTAAGTGCCATCCACACCCTGCATATCCTGCTAGACCATAATTCAACAATTCTCGACGGACGCGACGAAGCGCCTGCTCTGCAATACTTTGAGCAAGTGATGAAAGCACTCAGTGAATCTTTTTTTTATCCGGAAGGGCAGTTCGTTTATTCCATTGCACCTTACATAGACAAGTCAATCAAAGTAGGAATTGCCAAGGACATCGGCAGGGTAATCACCGAGCTTGCCCTCAACGTCAACGAGCATGCTTATGCCGATCATGAAGATAAGTACATTGAGGTCCGTTTGGGCGAAACCGAAGATTGCTTCCGGATTGAAGTGCTGGACCGGGGAAAGGGGTTCAACCCATCGAAAATCGACACAACCGGGCAAGGTTTTGCGATCATTGAACAGATCGTCTCGCAGTTCGATGGGACGTCGGATGTAATTACCAACGACGAGGTGCGGGGGACGCATTTTACAATTCAATTCAAATGGAGGTCACTCCAATAAAAACGTTACGCACCATGAAAGTAAAAGTTTTGGTTTTTGAAGATGAGCCCCAACTCCGGAGTGAGTTGATCCGATCGCTTGAAGGCGAGGGCTACGAAGTACTCGCGTTTGCCCTGCCCAGTCGGGCCATGGAGGCACTTGAGGAGGCGGATGAATTCCCCAAATTGGCGTTGCTGGACATTAAACTTGACAACGTCTCCAGCGACCAGTTGGAGGCGGAGCGAGCAAAAGGCTTTCAGCCCGATACAGCAGGCATAGAACTGGCAGCAAGGATATTGAAGCAAAAACGAATTCCTGTCATTTTTATGACCGGGCATCCCGATCAGTACAAGAATGCTATGGTACTTCAACCCTCGGCTTTTTTTGTCAAAGGCAACATTGATTATCAGGTGGAAGTGCCGCGTGCCATCCACCTGGCCATCCACAATTTTGAAAACGCTGCTGAACATCAGCCCGATTACAAGTTGATTGATCAGGGAAAAGTTTGTCTGAACATCTCCGTACCTGGGAATGGCGAAGGGCCCCGTTTTCGGCGCATCATTCTAGAAGTTGACGACATCCTTTACTTCGCCACCCAAAACGGCATCACCAATGTTTATGTCAAGGGACAAGAACGGCCTTACAGCCTTACGCTTCCGGCCATTGATCTTTACAGGCAAATGGAGGAGTTGTTACAAGCTAAAAACCAAACTAACCCATTTCGAAACATCTATCGGGGTTGCTACGCCAACATTACAAACATTAAGGCCTACGACAGCGAATGCGCTTATTTCGATTACCAGGGCAAGGCATTCTGTTACCTCAACCCAGCCCATTACCAATTGTTGAGTGCTTATTATCCGCCCTTTATCAATAAGGCCTCGTAATTTGCAAAATATGATCTGAAGAGCCAGAAAATCCCGTTGCATCCCAGTGATGCAACGGGATTTTTTTTGGGGTTCGCAGCAGCATTTCTGCTTTTGGGAAAAAGCAACCAAATCCTGTATCAGCACTCCCGCAAATTTGAAGTGCCATTCAGGCAGAAAATAATCAAAACCATAAACTATGAAGCGTAAAACGAGTTTTTCCCAACCACCGATCAGGCTTCTCGCCGCAGTCATCGCTCTTTTGACGGGGCTGAGTGTGGCCTATTCCCAACAAGCGCCCCGTACCGTTCAGGTTGATTTTGCCAACCAGATTGCCTACCGGTATGGCGCCGAACCGGCTACCGTACGCCGATTTTTAAACGCGGCCATTGCCCGCGAGCAGGAGATCGGAATCCCTGCCGCAGTGGTCGTGGCCATCGCTTTGCGGGAGTCTTCTTTCACCAGCGAGCTTTTCCGTATGGCCGGCAATCCATTTGGTATTAAAGGCTTTGCGCCTTGGGATGGCCCGGTCTATTTCATGCACCACGACGGAGAGAGCACCCCTTTCCGTGTTTACAACACCCCCGAAGAGGCGGTAAGCGACTTCGGCCGGTTTATCCAGGCGCGTGCCTGGTACTCGGACGCATTGGCTTGCCCCATGGACGACTACGCCTGTGTGGTGCATGGGCTGAAAAAAACAGAGACAGAGCCGGGGTATGCACTCGACCCTTTCTGGGCTCAGGGCGTCCTCAGCGTCCTTTACGAAAACAACCTGGACCAACTGACGTCACACCTCAAAGCGCCCGGGCGCTAATGCGCCCTGTGGCCGTTTGATCATCCCTCAAACCGGTCATTGACGCCCCTTGAAGCAGGGGCGTCTTTTTTGTTTACCTGTATTTTAAACCCCTTATTCCCCAATACGATTTACTTTCGCACCATGCAAGCCTACCACGATCTACTCCAACACATCCTCACCCACGGCGCCGATAAATCCGACCGCACCGGCACCGGTACCCGCAGCGTGTTCGGGTACCAGATGCGTTTCGACCTTCGGGAGGGCTTCCCGCTCGTCACGACCAAAAAGGTGCACCTCAAAAGCATTATTTATGAACTGCTGTGGTTCCTGCAGGGCGACACCAACGTGCGCTACCTCCGGGAAAACGGGGTGAGCATCTGGGACGAGTGGGCCCGGCCCGACGGCGACCTGGGGCCCGTGTACGGTAAACAATGGCGCTCCTGGTCCGGCGCCGGTGGCCGCACCTTCGACCAGATCAAAGACTTGCTGCACACCCTGCGCACCAACCCACACAGCCGCCGCATGATCGTCAGCGCCTGGAATGTAGCTGAACTGCCCGACATGGCCCTCGCCCCCTGCCATTGCCTGTTCCAGTTTTATGTGTCCGACGGCCGCCTGTCCTGCCAGCTGTACCAGCGCAGCGCCGACGTGTTCCTCGGCGTTCCTTTCAACATCGCCTCCTACGCCCTGCTCACCTGCATGATCGCCCAGGTCACGGGTTTGCAACCGGGCGATTTCATCCATACTTTCGGCGACGTGCACATTTACAACAACCACATGGAACAGGTGAAGCTGCAACTCAGCCGCGAACCCCGACCACTGCCGGTGATGCGCCTGAACCCGGACGTGAAGGACCTCTTTGGTTTTCGGTTTGACGATTTTACCCTGGAAAATTACGACCCCTGGCCGGCCATTAAAGCACCGGTAGCCGTGTGAGCCCATCCGAAAACACATGCCATGACCAGATTGCTGACCCGAACAGCCCTCGCACTCCTGCCGCTCGTCCTTTCGCCCGCCTGCTACGAACGCGAAGACGGATGCCTCGACATCAATGCCGTAAACTACGACGCCTCGGCCGACGATAACTGCTGCTGCACCTACCCCACCCTCTCCTTCTCCGTGCAGCACCGCATGGACACCCTGGTTTGGCAGCGCGACTCGGTGTACCAAACCACCGACGGGCAGTGGTTCCGACTCCTCGACGCCGCCTTTTATCTTTCTGAATTCAGCCTGCGCCAAAACAACCAGGCGTACCGGATCAGCGACAGCCTGCTTTTCCAGGTGTTTGCCTCAGGGGGAACGGATACGGTTGGCCAGTTTTTTATCGACGACTTTACCCTGCTGCGCCGCACCACCACCAGCTTGTCCGTGGGCACGTTCAGCGCCGATGGCGCATTCGACCAGGCGCAGTTCAGGCTCGGCCTCTCGGAATCTGCCAACCGCATCGTCCCGGCACTTACACCCGACGGACATCCGCTGCGCACCCAGGGCGACAGCCTGTGGCTGAACCCGCAAGACGGCTACGTGCCCCTCTACCTGGTGCTCGACCGCGACACCCTCTCTGCCACGCCGCCCGACACCCTGCGGTTTACGCGCAGCGAAATCGGCGATGCGTTCGCCATCTCCGCCGGCCCTTTTTACCATGAACCCGGATACAACCTCGCCCTGAAAATCCGCATCAACTATCTGGAACTGTTCGCGGGGGTAAATTTGTCCAATCCGGACATAAACGCCGTTCGGAACGGGATAGCGTCCAACTTGCCCAAGGCCTTCAGCGTTATTCCCTAAAAAGTGCCGTATGTTCGGTAAGGGACGATTGGCGCTTACTCGCACAGCGTATACTTTTGTACAAAACACGACACATGAAAAAATTACTGTTGCCCCTCCTGCTGTTGCCCCTGTTTGCTTTTTTTACCGCCTGTGAAAATGACGATGATGATAACGAGGTAGGTGTCATTACCCTCGCCTTTGAAGCCCAATACGACGGGCAACAGATGGAGAAGTACAAAAATTACGACTATAACGGCTTCCCGCTGCAATTTTCCCGGTTTCACACCTACCTGTCCGACGTGGAGCTCCTGAGGGCCGAAGGCGGCAGCGTACGCCTGTCCGAAATCGATTTTATCGAGTTTACACCGGACGACGCACCCAACGATGTGTCCGCCAAGGTGTACCGTACCATCGCCGGCATTCCCCCGGGTGAATATGCAGGTTTACGCATGGGCGTGGGTGTAAAACCTTCACTAAATGCCAAAAATCCCAGCGATTTTAATCCGGGTCACCCGCTTTACCTCGAATCGGAATACTGGAGTGGCTGGAAAAGCTACATCTTTACCAAAATCGAAGGTCGGGGAGATCAAAACAACGACGGCACGCAAGATCTGTTTGTGGTGCATCACTATGGCAGCGACCCGGTGTATCGCACCTACACGTTCAATCAACCCATCACCGTATCGGCGTCAGGTAACCTGCCGGTGTCGGTCATATTCGACCTGAAACAGATATTCACCCTGGAAAACGGTTCCCCTTACGACCTGCCCGCCAACCCGCAAACTTCCCACAACCAGGCCAACATCAGCATTGCCGAAGTCATCGTGGAAAACTACGGGCGGGCAATTCACGTTGAACAGTAACCCGGTCATTGCCGCCCTTCGGCGGCCCAACCGTCCACAACCCATGCGTTCGCTTTACCTGCTGCTGTTCACTGTTGCGCTGATCACCGGCGCCTGCTCGCCCGATGGCGGCTCAGCCAACAACGACGGAGACCTGTCGGACATCCCGTACAGCCCCCAGCCCTACACCATTCCCAAGCCGGAGCACTTCCCCGAGGTGCCGGTGCCCAAGGACAATCCGGTGACGGTGGATGGGGTGCAATTGGGCCGCAGGCTGTTTTACGACCCCATCCTGTCGGCCGACAGCACCATGTCCTGCGCCTCCTGCCACCTGCCGGCCATGAGTTTCACCGACGGCAAGGCGGTGTCCACCGGCATAGACGGCATTGCCGGCGCCCGCAGCTCGATGTCGCTCCTCAACATCGCCTACGCCACCAACGGACTCTTTTGGGACGGCCGCGTCAAAACCTTGGAGGAGCAGGCGCTTATCCCGGTAGAAGACCCCATTGAGCTCCACCACACCTGGCCTCAGGTGATAGACCAGTTGCGCAGCCACCCCGAGTATCCCGCCTTGTTCCGCAAGGCTTTCGGCATCGGCGACCGCAGCGAGATCACCAAGGAGCTGGCTGCAAAAGCCATCGCCCAGTTCGAACGCATCCTCATCAGCAGCGGCGCCTCACGCTTCGACCGCTTCGAGTATTACGGAGAAATAGATGCGCTTGACGACGAGGAGATCGACGGCAAGCTCATGTTCTTCGACGAAGCCCAGGGCATCGGCATCAACCTGCCCGACGCCCAGTGCTTCCACTGCCACGGCGGCATCACCCTCACCGGCAACCAGTATTTCAACAACGGCATCGACAGCGTGGGCAGCCTGAGCGAATTCAAGGACCCGGGCCGGTTCCGGGCTACAGGCAACCCGTCGGACCAGGGCAAGTTCCGCGCACCCACCATCCGCAACATTGCCCTCACCGCCCCGTACATGCACGACGGGCGCTTCCAGACGCTGGAAGCGGTGCTCGACCGGTACAGCTCCAACCGCATCGGTGCGCCCAACCAGGACCCCCTTACCCAACAAGTGGGCTTCCCCATCCCCGGCTCTGACCCCGTGCGGTACACCGGACTGACCGCCTACCAGAAAAGGGCCATCGTCAAATTCCTGCATACATTGACGGATACGACGTTTATCCACAATCCGGACATCCAAAGTCCGTATTAATGTCGTATTTTTGGGCGGTTTTCCCAAAATTTACGATGTTATGTGTTTCCGTTTAACCTTTTTCGTGACGCTCCTGTCTGTCGGCGCCCTGCGCGGCCAGATTACCGAGGGTGGCTTCCCGTTTTCCCTTACCATGTCGCTCAACACCCCGGCGCCGGTGCTGCTGCCGGCCCTTGATCTGGAGGCCGCACGCGCGGAAGACGCAACCCGTCCGGAGCAGCAGCGGTTCGCCGCGCCGGTGCCCGCCGATGTCTCGCCGGAATCGCAGGGGGAATGGTCCGATGTGCCCGGCGGACGTATCTGGCGTTGCGCCCTTCAGGCGCCCAATGGCGGTGGCATGGTGCTCCTCTTCGACTGGTTCAGCCTGCCCCGGGGCGCGCGTTTTTTTGCGTTTACACCCGGAGGCGACCGGATATGGGGTTCGTTTACCACAAAAAGCTGCACCCCTTCGGGAAATTTTCTCATCGGCCCCATTCCCGGCAGGGAGGTAATCCTTGAATTATTTGTATCGGAAAAAACAACCGAACGCGCCGAGGTACACCTCAACCGCGTGGACGTGGCCTACGACGTGACGGTGGCCGGCTTGCTGGGGTTCGACGACGCGTTGCCTTGCCATGTAAACGTGAACTGCCCCGAAGGCGCCAACTGGCAAACCGAAAAAAAAGGCGTGGCGCGCATCCTCATGGTGTTCAGCAATGGCGCCGGATGGTGCACCGGCACCCTGATCGCCAACGCCAACGGCACCAAAGAGCCCTACTTCCTCTCGGCCCACCACTGCCAACTCATCGGCTTGAACCCCGACTTTAACATGTGGCGTTTCGATTTCGACTACGAGTCGGCCTCCTGCGCCAACCCGACCACCGAACCGACCCGGCGCTCCGTGCTGGGATGCCAACGAATTTCCTTCCGCGAGGAAACCGACTTCATGCTCCTGAAAATGAACGCCATCCCGGCCAATTACAACCTATACTTCAACGGATGGACGCGCAGCACCACCCCGCCCGCTTCCACCACGCACATCCACCACCCGGTTGGCGACATCAAAAAAATCACCCACGACAACCAGGCGCCGACTGTATACCCGCAACTCATCGACTGGGGCGGCGTTTTCGGCATCAGCCCGGTCAATACCCACTGGAGCGTTATCCCGGAGGTCGGGGTGTATCAGCCAGGCTCCTCCGGGTGTCCCCTGTTCGACCCCAACAAACGCATCATCGGGCAGCTGCACGGGGGAAACGCCGACCCACAGGACAACTGCATCATACTCAACTCATTTTTTGGGCGCTTCGACCTATCCTGGGATCAGGGAGCCACCCCCGCCAGCCGGCTCAAAGACTGGCTTGACCCGGGCAACACCAATAAAAATACCGTTGACGGGTACCCGCAAAACAGCGACATCTCAATCAGCGGCAAGATCAGAACCCACGGAGACAAGCTCATGCCCAACGTGCGCGTGTACCTCAGCGGTGGCCGCACCGACAGCACCCTGACGGATGCCCAGGGCGCGTACACGTTCCTGCAGGTGCCCGCCGGCCAGTCGTACACGATCACGCCTGCCTATACCGGCAGTGCCAACAACGGCGTAACGGCCTTCGACATCTCGCTCTACACCCGGCATATTCTGGGCGCCCAACAGCTCGATACCCCCTGGAAGATCATTTCCGGCGACGTCAACGACAGCAAAAGCGTCACCTCTTTCGACATGGTGGACATCCGCAAGGTGGTGCTGGGCGCCAGCGTGAAATTCGCCGCCGCCCCCGTCTGGCGTTTCTTCCCGGCGTCCACCACATTCGCCGACCCGTTCAATCCGTTCAGCAGTCCGCTCCCCGCCGAATCCATCACCGTCACCAACCTCCAGCAATCGCTGCCCGATGCCGATTTCATCGGCGTGAAGGTCGGTGACGCCAACGCCAACGCCAATCCAGGTCAATAACATCTTTTTATGCAAAAATCACCTTTTCAACACAGTGTGCTTGATCGCTTCCTGCGTTATGTACAGATCGACACCCAGAGTGACCCCAATTCGCCTACTACCCCCAGCACGGAAAAACAAAAAGACCTCAGCCGGCTGCTCGTCGAAGAACTCCAGGCAATGGGCATCGCCGACGCCGAACTGGACGAGTTCGGCTACGTCTACGCCACCCTGCCCGCCAACACCGACAAAAAAGTGCCGGTGATTTGTTTCTGCTCCCACGTCGATACAGCGCCGGACTGCTCCGGCGCAGGCGTCAAGCCCATCGTACACCGCAACTACCAGGGCAAGGACATCGTGCTGCCGGACGACCCCTCGGTAGTCATCCGCATGGCCGAACACCCCGACCTCAAGGACCAGGTCGGCAACGACATCGTGACCGCCAGCGGCGCCACGCTGCTCGGCGCCGACAACAAAGCAGGTGTGGCCGCCATCATGGATGCCGTGCACATACTGCTGAATAACCCGCAACTCACACACGGTAAAATCCGCATCCTGTTTACCCCGGACGAGGAAATCGGGCGTGGCGTAGACAAGGTGAACATGAAAAAACTCGGCGCCCGCTTTGGATACACCATCGATGGTGAGTCGGCCGGCACGATGGAGGATGAAACCTTCAGCGCCGACGGCGCCACGGTGACCATTCACGGGGTATCATCCCACCCCGGATTTGCCAAAGGCAAAATGGAAAACGCCCAAAAAATTGCCGGGCGCATACTCGCCAAATTGCCCGACAAGCTCAGTCCCGAACACACCGAGGAGCGCCAGGGCTTCATCCACCCCACTTCCGTTGAGGGCGGGCTGGAAAAGGTTACCCTGAAGTTTATCCTCCGCGATTTCACCGAAGGCGGGCTCAAGCGCCACGCCAAAACCTTGGAAAAGATCGTGGACAACGCGCTCAAGGGGTTTCCCAATTCGCGCGCCGAGATCAAGATTGCCCAGCAATACCGCAATATGGGCAAGGTGCTTCGCCGGTATCCGCAGGTGTCCGACTACGCCATGGAAGCGCTCCGACGGGCCGGATTTCAGCAACCTGTAAAACGCTCCATCCGCGGCGGCACCGACGGCTCCCGCCTCACTTACATGGGCCTTCCCTGCCCCAACCTGTTTGCCGGCGAACACGCCTTTCACTCCAAACAGGAATGGGTATCGGTTCAGGACATGGAAAAAGCCGCCGAAACCATCGTGCACCTGGCGTGCGTGTGGGCGGAGAAAGACTGATCCCGCCGTTGAATGATGGCACACGGAAACCACGGATCGCTTCGCGAGCACGGAAAGGACAGATTTTTTCGAGGGGAAAATCGGTGATTATCCGTGTTCGCGAAGCGATCCGTAGTATCTGTGTTCCATCACGCGAAAGCGGAAATCCTAAAATTTACGTTAATATAACGCAGCTTTTCAGTAAAAATCCCCCTTTCATTTCTAACTTTACGAAATCAACCATTCACCTCAATACACATTACCCATGGAAGAAAAAGATTTTGCAACCCAGGCCGCCGAGCGGCTCAACAGCCTTAAAGAACTCGCCGCCAAAAAGTTCGAGGAACTGAGCACCAAAGCCGAAGAACTCACCGGCGAAGCCCAGGAAGAGGCCAAAGAACAACTGGCCAAGCTGACCGCCTTGCGCGAGCAAGTGACTGCGCATGAAGGCGGCGCGCTTGGATTTATCGCCGAAAAAGCGCAACACCTGCTCGACGAGTTGCGCGAAGACGCCGATGAGGCCGTTGCAGAGAGCAAAAGCTTCTGGGAAAAGGCCAAGGCTTATGTAGCCGACAAAATGGATGACGCCCGCGAAGCCCTGAAAGGCGACGACGACAAAGTGGCTTAATATTAAAGTCTTAAAAACGACAGAGGCTGACTCACAAGTCGCAGTAACACGAAATTATCAAAACATAATTTTGAAAACAAGTCGGATAAGTGTCGGGGGGGGGTGAAGTAACGCCCCCACAAATGGCGCTAGCAATTTTTTTTTTGTGTCTAATTTTGTTAAATAATTTTGTTTAACCCCCAGTTTTGTTTTTTTTTGAACCAGGCCCCCAAAAAA
>JANRJH010000032.1:0-36260 GCA_033764075.1 Saprospiraceae bacterium
CGGAGAGGTCGTGCATTTGTTGCATTCAAGCACCTAAGATGTTTAATAACAAACATCGGCCAAAAGATTCTGGCAGCCCTCGGCATCTCTATCATTTTAATGAACTTGTGTGTAATGGACAGAGTATACTCGTAGGACGAAATTTTTGCGGCGTGGCCAGGAGGTTCAACTCCATGACCACGCCGCTTGTCATGCACCAACGGGTGCTGTTTACCCATCAAAACCGGGCCCTTTGTCGGCCTGGTTTTGATTCGTCATCACGGTTTAAAAATCTTCTCGGTGGTCTGGTTGCCCCGGAAGTCCACCACCTGAATAAAATAAATACCGGAGGGATGGTTCGTCATGTCCAGTCTCGCGGTGTTTCCTTTGACGCGCAAACTTTCCAGCGTTTGGCCGCTGGCGTGGACGAGCGCGAGCAGAAACTCGCCATCGGCATGGTCGTCGGGAAGGTTGACCGTGATGGCGGAATGCTGATTGATGACGAGCGGGCGGGCTTCTGTGCCGCTGGACTCGCCCCGATTGGTCACTGTCGGATCGGTTCCAGGGCTGATGCAATTGCCCACACATACTTCAATGGTTTCCTGATAAGCAGTTCCGCAGACATCGAACACCGCCTGAATCTCGTACACCCCTTCCGCCAGGAATTCCAGAATAGACAGATTATTACCGGATTCAAACGTTTTTTTGTAGCCTGTGGAGGGATAAATGTTCCAATCTACCGTAAAGTTTGACAGGTTGAAGTTGTTAAAAACATTCAGGGTGTAATGCCCGTCTTCGTACAAATTAACCTGGGTTGGTCCGCTGATGAATGCAAAAACCGGAGGAATAACCGTTTGGCAGGTTTTTTCACTTTCGACATTCAGGTTGGTAAAATATCGAGACACACAAACCGTACTCGTTTCACTGATGCTCAGGGGCAACACCGGGGTGTTGGAAGTGGTCGTGGTGAACAGACTGTTGTTTACATAAATCCGGTACACGAAAGGCTCTCCGCCATCGGGGCCAAATTCGTAGAACAACCGGTACAGGGTCTGGTCATCTTGGCATTCAATCTGGTGGGTAAAACGATAGGCGCCGCACAGTTGCGGGAACTTAACCTTGATCTCATCGCTGCATTTTTCCTCTTCCTCCCATTCGACTATCGGGAATCCAAGTTTGGACTTCAACTTCTTTTTCACCTTCCACTTTACCTCGACCTTCACATAGCTTCCCTGGCAGGTTGCTGCCTCGGGGCCCCACGTGATCGTGTCGCAAGACTCCCGGAAAAAGCCCGGGTTGTTGTTGGAAGTCCCGCTGCCGTTGGAGAAGAACTTGACGTCACTGAGCCAATATTGCGTTTCCAGTTTGACGTACTCAAAATCCTCCGTTTTCCAGGCGCGCGGGCACACCGATGCGCAGTAAACCGCCGGCTGGTTGATGAACACGGTATCCGGACCATTCAGGGTAACCCGGCAGAAACTGCAAAATGGACTGGGCCCAAAAGGGTTGTCGCCATCGGGAATGGTCGGCGGATCAAAAGTAGGTGTTTGCGCGTAAGCGGCTTGGAGCAGGCAAAGGGTTGCCAACATCAGTGTAAGTGTTCTGCTTTTCATTTTTGTAGTATTTGGTTAAAGTTAATAGCATAACTATTTTATTGAAAGTTTGTTTAAACTAAATTCGTCCTACGAGTATACTCGTAGGACGAATTTTTTCCCCCTAATTTTGTCTCCCAAAAAAACATCCCACTGAGGCGCCTGTCCGTCATCCCAATCACCGCAACTGCCTGTCTGGCGTTGGCTACCTGCGCAAGCCTGCTGCCGGCGCAGACATCGATCATCACCCTTCAGCACCTGACCACCGAGGAGGGCCTGGCGCAGGACCACGTGTCGGCCATCGCCCAGGACCGGCAGGGTTACCTGTGGTTTGGCACCCTCGACGGGCTGACGCGCTTCGACGGCACCGCCTGCCTCGTCTTCCGGAAGGAGGAGGCCGACACCAACTCCCTGCCCGACAGCCGCATCTCGGGCCTGTGCCTCGACCCTGCGGGCAACCTCTGGATTTCCACCTTCGAAGGGGCCGCCCTGTACCACACCGCCACACACACCTTGCAGCGCCTGCGCTTGCCGGCGCCCACGCCGCAGGGCGGCTTGTTTCGTGGTTACCTCAGCAATTTTTCGTTCGATGCCCAGGGCATGGGCTGGGCGGTGGCCGACAGCTTTCTGCTGGGCATAGACCCCCGCACGCTGAGCACCCGCTACGTCCCGATCCCCGCGCCCTTTGTGCCCGAGTGCCAGGTGTACGCCGACACCCGGGGCCGCGTGTGGGTCACCATCGTCGGGCGGCACCTGCTGCGCTTCGACCCCGCCACCCAGACCTTTACCTACATGCGCGGCGTGCTCCAGCCCAACGGGCAGCAACACCCCTGGCCGATGTCGGTCGGCGAAGACCGGGAGGGCGTGGTGTGGAATGCCGACTGGGATCAGGCGTTTTACCGCTACGACGAGGCCCAACAGACCTTCGTCAACTATCCCGACTCGGCGGGCATCGCCACCGTCTTTGTGTTTGAAGACCGTCCGGGTCTGCCGCGCCGGGTATGGGCCGGCGGCGGGTCGTACGGCCTGTGGAACATGAACATGGAAACCAAAGAAAGACAGGATTTTCCGCCCGACAACCGAAACCCGTACGCGCACAACAACACCCGCGTGTACGCCCTGCACGGCGATACGGTCACCGGCATCATCTGGATAGGCACCGACCGCGGTGTGGAGTACTACGACCCCAACGCGGTGCCCTTCGGGCGCGTGCTGCTCCCCGAAACCCCCGGTTTAAACCAGTTTCACACCGTCACTGACCTGCTGCCCGACCCGCATCGGCCGGGGCACTACTGGGTGTCGGTGTGGGGGGTCGGGCTGTTTGCGTGGGACAGCCGGCAGAACACTTTTGTTCGCTATCATCAGGAAAAGGGCGACCTGTATTCCAATGAGATTTTCGACCTGGCCGTCGATTCCGAAGGCCTGCTCTGGCTCGCCACCTTCCACGGCGTGGAGCGTTTTGACCCGAACACCCGACAGCACCGCCACTTCGCCCCTGCCGGCATACCGGTTACCTCGGGTATGAAGACGTTGTCCGTGACCATCGCCCCCGACGGCGCCGTGTGGCAGGGCACCAACGGCGGATACCTGGTACGCACCCACCCGAAGACCGGCGAAAGCGTCCGGGTAAACCTCGTGCAACACAACGGCCGGCCCAGGGAACCCCGCGGGATTTGGCACCTCGACTGCGACCGCCAGGGGCGCATCCTGACACCGGGGGCATCCGGCCTGCTGCGCTACGACCCTGCCTCCGGACAGACGCAGCACCTGCTTCTCGACAACCCCGCGCCGGAAACGCGCCAGGCCGTTCAGGGCCCCGACGACCGTTTGTACGTGGGCACCGGCAAGGGCGTTTACGTGCTCGACCGGCACGACGCCCTCCTGTTGCGGCTGCACACCGGCAACGGCCTGCTGAACCAGAACGTGCACCACCTGGCGCTGGACGCACTGGGCGTCCTGTGGATATCCACCGAAAACGGCCTGCACGCCTACGACACCCGCTCCGGGCGGCTCAACTATTTCAACAAGAAAAACGGGCTGCTGGTGAGCAAGCCTGAGGCCATGAGCGTGCTGCCCGGCGGCGAGCTGTTCGTGAGCGGCACCTACTCGTTCAACCTGGCGCGCTACGACCAGGTGGCGTACCGGGTGCCGCCGCCGCGCATCGCCGTGGATGCGGTGCGCATCATGAACCGGCGGGCCGACTGGCGCCCCGGCGAAACCCTGCTGCTCAGGCCCGGCGAAACGGTGTTTTCGGTGGCCGTGTCGGCCATCCAGTTTACCCAGCCCGAGGAAAGCGTCATTGCCTACAAGCTCGAAGGGTTCAACGAGGACTGGACCGAAACCCGGCAACCCCTCATCACCTACACCAACCTCGGCGCCGGCACGTACACCTTGCTGATCCGTGCCCGCAACGCCGACGGCGTGTGGAGCGCCGAAACGCTGCGCATACCCCTGCGGGTGCGCCTCCCCTTTTACCGGTCCCCCTTTTTCTGGCTGGCCCTGGCGGTGCTGATCCTGGGCGGCGCCCTGGCGCTGCAGACCTACCGCAACCGCATGCAGCGGCGCATCCGCGCCGCCGAAAGCCGGTCGCAGGCGCTGGAAAAACAACAGTTGATCAACGAGGTGTCGCTGCTCAAAACCCAGGTGAACCCGCACTTCCTGTTCAACAGCCTCAGCATCCTCTCCTCGCTGGTGCACGTGAACGCCGACCTGTCGGAGCAGTTTATAGACCGCCTGGCCAAAGCGTACCGCTACATCCTGGAGCAGCGCGACGAGCCGCTGGTGCCCCTGCGCACCGAGCTGGAGTTTATCCAGGCCTACGTGTTTTTGCTGAAAATCCGGTTTGATCAAAAATTCGACCTCCTTGTCGACCTGAACGAAGACGACCTCGACCGGTACCGCGTGGCGCCGATGACCCTGCAACTGCTGGTGGAAAACGCCGTGAAACACAACCGCATGTCGGCCGCCGAACCCCTCCACGTGCACGTGTTCATCGAAGCGGACATGCTGGTGGTGAAAAACCGCATCCAGCGCCGCAACACGCCGGTGCAATCCACCGGCCTGGGCCTGGAGAACATCCGGAACCGGTACGCGCTGCTGGCCGACAGGCCTGTGTGGGCCGGGGAGCAGGATGGCGCGTTTTGGGTGAAGATACCGTTGGTGGTGGGGTGAAATTCGTCCTACGAGTATACTCGTAGGACGAATTTTTACCACCCCTGCAGGCGGCCAGTCTGCAAGTAAAGCTATACCTTTCGGAGGTATAATCTAAGCGCCCATGCAACACCCACTCGAACAGGAAGGATACGACAAAATAGACCGCGACTTTGACTGGGTCATGTCTCGCTTCCGGAAAGTGCTCATCGACCTGGGCGAGCAGGCGCTCGCCACCGGCCTGCCCGGACGCGCAAATGCTGAACCATCAGACGACCTGCCTGCCGACAAGCTGGTGCAGGCCCTCAGCATCTCGTTTCAACTGCTCAACCTGGTGGAGGAGAACGCCGCCGCCCAGTACCGCAGGAAGCTGGAAGATCAGGTGGGCCTTCACGCCGTCCGGGGGTCGTGGGGCGAAACCCTGCGCTATTGGCACGAAAACGGCGTAACGGCCCAGGACATGCGGTGCCTGCTGCCGCTGCTGCACGTACGGCCCGTCCTGACCGCCCACCCGACCGAGGCCAAGCGCATATCGGTCATTGAGATGCACCGGGAGCTGTACCTGTTGCTGGTGCAAGGCGAAAATACGGTGTGGACCCGCGCCGAACGCGCCGCCCTTGAGCAGCAGGTGGATGCCCTGCTGGAGCGCTGGTGGCGCACCGGTGAGGTGTACCTCTCCAAGCCCCGGGTGGCGTCGGAGCGCGACAACGTGATGCACTATTTCACCAAAGTGTTCCCCGACGTGCTGCGGCGCTGCGACCAGCGGCTCAGAGACGCCTGGACCGGCATGGGCTTCGATGCCGCCGACCTCGAACACCCGCAGCACCTCCCCCGCATCCGTTTCGGGAGCTGGGTGGGCGGCGACCGCGACGGGCACCCCTACGTCGATGCCGCCGAAACGCAACAAACCCTGACAAAACACCGGGAGGCCGCCCTGCTCCTGCTGCGCGACAAGCTGGAACACCTGCGCAACAAACTCAGCTTTTCCCGGCTCCTGTTCCCGTTCCCGGAATCCGCCGACGAGCAGATCCGGACCCTGGCGGCACGGCTCGGCCCGCCGGGAGCGGAGGCACTCGCACGCAACCCGCTGGAGCCCCTGCGCCAATGGGTCAACCTCATGCTGCTGCGCCTCGACCGCACCATGGCCGGCCCGGCGGAGGAGGCCATCGCGGGCGGTGGATACGAAAGGGCGGCAGACTGCATGGCCGACCTGGCCGTTGTCCGGCACTGGCTCGTCGATCACCTGCAGGCCCGCAAGGTAGCCGCCGACCTGCTGTTGCCCGTAGAGCGCACAGTGCAATGCTTCGGTTTCCACCTGGCCCAACTCGACATCCGCCAAAACAGCGCATACCACGAAAAAGCCATGGACCAGCTGCTGGCCGCCGCCGGCATGGGCGAACAGGCGTTTTCTACGAAAACAGCGGCCGAACGCATCAACTTCCTGAACAACGAACTGCAACACCAGCGCCCGTTTGTCGCCGAAGGTGTGGCCTGCGGACCCGAGGCCGACGCGCTGCTGGACTGCTACCGGGTGGTGAAAACGCACATCCTGCACCATGGCGCCGACGGCATCGGCTCCTTCATTGTGAGCATGACCCGCGGGCTGAGCGACCTGCTCATGGTGTACTGCTTCCTGCGCGAGGTTGGCATGCTGCAACAACCCCTCCCGGTCGTGCCCCTTTTTGAAACCATTGAAGACCTGCGCGCCGCGCCCGACATCGTGGATGCCTTTCTCCGGCACCCCGTCACCCGGGGCCGGCTCGGCCTGCTCGGCCACACCCAGGAGATCATGCTGGGGTACAGCGACAGCAACAAAGACGGCGGCATCGTGGCCAGCCGCTGGGCGGTGTACCAGGCCGAACAGGCACTGGCCGGGGTGGCGGAAAAACACGGCGTTGCGTGCTGCTTCTTTCACGGCGCCGGCGGCACCATCAGCCGGGGCGGCGGCAAGTACCACCGTTTCTGGGACAGCAAGCCGCCGGGCAGCGTGCACGGGTCCGTCAAGTTTACCGTGCAGGGCGAAACCATCGCACAGCATTTCGCCAACCAGATCAACGCCACCTACAACCTGGAAATGGTGCTGGCCGGCGTGGCCCGGCAAACCATGCAGCGCCTGCGCAAGCAGGACGCAGCGCCGGCGCCGCCCGTTGCGGCGATGGATCGCCTGGCCCGCCTGTCCAACGCCGGATATAAAACCCTCGTGGAACACCCGTCGTTCAAGGCGTTTTTCAGCCACGCCACCCCGATCGACGTGCTGGAACAAAGCAAAATCGGCTCCCGGCCCGCGCGCCGCACCGGACAGCGGAACCTCGAAGACCTGCGCGCCATACCCTGGGTGTTCAGCTGGAACCAGGCCCGGTTCAACCTCACCGGCTGGTACGGCGTCGGCCAGGCCCTTGCCGCGCTCCGGGCAGAAGCGCCCGAGTTGTACGAGCAACTCCGGGAGCAGGCCAACCAATGGCCCTTCCTCCGCTACTGCCTCATACATATAGAGACCAACCTGCTGAATGCTGACCCGGACATGATGGCGGCCTACGCCGCACTGGCGCCGGATGCGGCCGGCCGGCAGACAATCATGCGCCTCATCCAGGACGACTACACGGCCGCCCTCAACGGCATGGCAGCGCTGCTCGGCGGAACCGTCGCCACGCGCCGCACCAGTCAACTGCATAACACCGAACGGCGAAAAGCCGCATTGCACACCCTGCACCGCCTGCACATCGACCTGCTGGCGCGCTGGCGCGCCGCCCCCGACCCGGATACAGCACAGACCCTGCTGAATGAACTGCTGCTGCTGACGAATGCGTTGTCGGGTGGGTTGAAAAGTACGGGGTGAGTAGAGACGTTGCAGGCGGCGTCTCTACCAGCGGCCACCAGGCGGGTCTTGGCTTCGTGCAGGATTTTATCGCGCTTTTTCATCCTTTATACCATCGTTGCCATAAAAATAGGGAAATGGGTGTTGTTGGGCAAGGGGGCTTTTTGGGGAGGGGGGGATGGAACCCACGCCCAGTCATTACTGAAACGCCGCCAGCCGATTCACCCTTTCTGTTAAAATGGTTTTATACTGTCCTTTAAATTCATCCCGCATAAAACTGCGGTCTATCAGTTCCAGCCATTTGGGCAATGCTTTCGCCATCTTGGTAAAGATGTTTTCCTGCTGCTTTTCTTCCACCTTCAGCGTAGTCATCGCGGCCGCAAAATCCTGTTTCTTCAGCTCTTTCTTCCGACCGTTTAGGGTTAACGCCATTTCTTCATCATCGGCAGGATTTACCAAGGCGGTATTCACCAAATCGTAAGCCGGCGACAACGTCATGCCCAAGCCTGGCCGCTCCAGTAAGGAGAAGTTTTTCAAATGCATATCGGCATTTCCGGTGAGAAAAGAGAAGACTACCAACTCAAAAAAATTCACCACATCCAATCCCGGCGTTACGGAATACTGCTGAATGGCTTTACCAATCTGCTCATAACTGCCATGGTATTTGTCTTCGGTGAGCCGTTCGGTAAGTTGACACATGTCTTCCATGGCCAGCTTTCCTTTTCGAGTTCGGTCTATTCGCCTGGTTATATAAGCCAGGTTGCCGGATTGCAGACGAATCAAACTATGTGGCGCGGTTTTTATTCTGGCGATTTGTGCCAAATGCATGGTTACATCTTCTACTTCCGGCAGTTGTGGATAGCCCAATGTGGGAGGCTTCAGGATGTAACCTCCCCATAAGCCAACAATGGTAAACCGTCCCGTTGTATCTCCCTTTTCTTTGCCGCTTATGTGCAGTGACAGTTTCGCCTGTACGCCAGTGAGTGCCGTCTGACTTTGTATTACTTCTCTGGCCAGCGGCTCCAGGTCTTCTTCTGAATAGGGCAATGCCGGTGGCGTGGGCTGACCAAATATTTTCTTTGAGCAGGAGGCATGAAAGTCCTGCTCATTTGCGGCCAAGGGCTGATAACAAAAAAGACAGTTGCTCATGGCGCGCCCTCCTCTTTTACTTCCTCTACACTTACGGCTCCTATGCAATCTTTACAGCAGGCCAGCAATAGCCCCATCCGGTCTCTGGGATTCAGTTTCCAGTTTCTTTCGGCTATATCCAGCAACCAGCCCTCGGGGATCAGGCCATCAAAAAACGGGAACAGCACTTTCGAAGTATACGGTACTTCACGTAGCGGCAGGGTCAAGCTTACAGGCCGGGCGCCGGGCTGTGCTGCATACGCCTGGTCGTACACAAAATGATACCCATGCTCGTCCTGGGTGAGCCAGCCGGCTAATTGGTCTGCTATTTTTATGGCCGCTTTACGCACTTGCTTGAATGTTGCATTTATTAATCAGGAATCTGGGTTGGCCGTTTTTTGGGCACGGCGCCTACCTCGTAGCCGAAAAGTTGCAGCACCTGGTTTACCTTATCCAATCGCAAGGTTTCCTTTCCCTGCTCCAGTTCACGGATGAAACGCAGGCCTACACCTGCCTTTTCGGCCAATTCGGGCTGGGTGAGCTTCACCAATTTCCGTTTGTCTTTTACAAAGCCTGCCAGACTCATTTTATACCCTTTTGGGTGCAAAGTTAGTATGTTATTGCATTTTTGCACCCTTTCGGGTGTATATATTTGAAAAGCCTAAAAATAATACCCCATCGGGTGTAATATCGATTGTTTTTGACCTATTCACCACCGCCAACCAAACGTTGGTTGCGTTTCTGAAACTGCACGACGAAAACGTTAGTCAAAATCGCCCCGTACGACCACCACAATGTCCCAGTCCGACCACCGTGTCGGCTTGCCCCAGGCCCGTGATCCGAACAGGATCACGTCCTTGATCCGGTCGCCGAAAGCGGCCACTAAGCGGGTTTGGGCTTCGTGCAGGATTTTGTCGCGCTTTTTCATATCCAGGAGTTAACTTTGAAGGTAGGCTTCTATTTGGGCAATGAAGAATTTCATTTGCTCAATCATAACAGGTATCGTTGAATCTTCCGGCAACGGCTTGATTTCATAATCAGCATCAGTTCTGCGATCGAAGGCATTACTCAATATTCGGTACATGACTGGCTCAAATACTCCGGTTTTTACAAAATTTTTATTGAACCAACCTAATAGCTGCCCGTGTTTTGAGGTCTGGAAATTGTCACGAAGCGCGAGGGCGGACACTGCGTAAAACATACTGTAATACAAGCGATTCAACGCCCCGCGGGCGTCACCGTTATCAAAGAGCAATTCAGCACTACGAGCAGTTGCATGCGCTTGTTCCAAGCGCATACGGATAAGTTCCTGACGTTGTTCCGGACTGATCATGCGTAAATACCTTCGGCCATTGCTTTTTGAAAAATAGGTTGAGCCCCGCGCAAAGTATGTTGGAGCTCATTTTCTGAAATGACCAACGCTTGCGTAAGGATATCAAAATCAATATCCATATCATGTAATGTTTGACGAATTTGCGTAGTGATATCCCAATTGTTCTCCCCCCGAACCACTACCAAAAAATCCCAGTCCGACCACCGTGTCGGCTTGCCCCAGGCCCGTGATCCGAACAGGATCACATCCTTGATCCGATCGCCGAAAGCGGCCACCAGGCGGGTTTTGGCTTCGTGCAGGATTTTGTCGCGCTTTTTCATTCTTTAAACCTTCGTTGCCACAAAAATAGCGAAATTGGTGTTGTTGGGCAAGGGGGCTTTTTGGGAGGGGGGCTTTCCCTTCTTTCTCCCTACAAACTGCCCTGTCATTCCGGGCCCGTCAGGGGCGAGGAAATTTTTTGTTGGCGCCAATACAAGGTTCCTCGCCCTGGCAGGCTTGGAATGGCAGTCACTGGTTAAAAAGTGGGGGAAGCTTGACGCCTCTCTGCGGTGGATTCGTAAAATTCAGAATGATGCATGTTTGGGCCGCTTCGGCATTATCTTTGTCCAGAATATTTCATAGTTCCTCATACCTTCAACAAAACCTTGACGCCATGCAAGAACCGTTTGCTTCTCTTCGGTTTCGGGATATAATGGAAACGAATGTATTGTATTATGATAAATCCCATGAGGATATTCTGAAAAAAATTGCCGGGAGCTTAAACATCACTATTTTCGCTAGAATTGTTGGCGAAAATCTCTACAAGTACAAGGACGACAAATTTAAAAGAGACATTATCGACCGCGCGATTCGACTTGATGCCTTGGAACCCATTTTTGATGTATGTATTGTGCGAAAGTTTCAATCACACGATGATGTCCTTTTTGTTTATTCTGGAAACGATAACAACCTCCGAATTCTTGAAGGCGTAGTTCACATTTCAGATTATAACAGGAATATTGTCATAGATGCAATTCAATCAGATGTGCTTGATTTCGAGAGGGATGTAAGGCGGTTGCTTATCCTGGAAAACAAAACTAATAAAGATTTGTGGGAGAATTTGCTTCAATCTCTCAAAAAAACAAAGGATAATTTCTATCAGCAGCATAAGGATAAATACCACGAATTTCAAATTTTCTATATTGATGAAATTCTCCATTACCTTAAGCAGATTAAATCAGGCATAAACATTCCTGAAGAGGACATTAAAAAAGTGGTCAATTTGCGAAATGCCGCCATGCACGGTAAAAATACGATTAAATACGATAGTCAAAACAATAATGATTCGACCGCCAGGAATGAGGTGTCCTTTCTCTTTAATGCAGAGGATTTGAAGGAGCTATTTTCAGATATGAATATGATTTATAATTTGCATATTAATGTTCTTCAAGAAATTGAACAAAGCACAATGATGAAATATAAAGAAAAAAGAAATGAATTTAATTTAAATTACATTGAATCTATTTCTAAAGAAAATAAAATATTATTATCACATTTGATTTCTAATACCTAGAAAAATTTTCATGCGTTTGTTATATGTAAAAATAATATTACCTTTACCCCGTAACCATACTCAACCCACCCAAATGAATCCTCCAACCTCCCACCCCGGTATTCACCTCGTTCTTAGTGCAGGAGGGGTCAAAACCATCAGCTACATTGGTGTCCTGCAGGCATTAGAAGAAAAAGGAATCCCGGTACTCAGCGTGTCTTGCTCATCCGCCGGAAGCATTGTTGGGGCCTTGTACGCCACCGGTGTTCCCCTCGCTGAAATTGAAAAATTTCTGGTAAAGACATCCCTCAGGAAGCTGCGGGGCAGTCGAACCTTCCCGTTTCTGTTCAATTGGCTCAGTTGGTTGCGCTACCCATATGCGGCTTTTGATAGTGACAAGTTCACTGCTTTTATTCAAGAAATTTTGCCCAAGGA
The DNA here is from genome assembly GCA_033764075.1 of Saprospiraceae bacterium. Lineage (GTDB taxonomy): Bacteria > Bacteroidota > Bacteroidia > Chitinophagales > Saprospiraceae > M3007. The sequence continues at coordinate 11,964 of JANRJH010000032.1, forward strand.
CGCTACGCTGGGCGATATGAAAATTCACTTTTCTATCGTTGCCATTGATTTATACCGTTCAACCTTTGTGGTATATTCAAGTACAACACATAAGGATATGCTCGTGAGCGACTCGATCCGGGTAGCCACCATAATCCCGGGTATGTGGGCCCCATACAGCCCGGATAGCGATAAGCGTGTAATCATCGACGGAGGGGTGGCCACCCTGATGCCGGCCTGGCTCGCGCCCAATTTCGGGGCAGATGAGCCGATCCTGGTTCTCAACACCATTTCAGGCAAGGAACGGAAATTCAAGTCGAACCTCCTGAGTTTTATCAAAGAAATGATAGAGGCCTCTTCACAGAGTTGGGATAGACACCTGATTGAATCCAATCCGCGTGTGCAGGTTTTGGATATCGACACTTTGGGTATCCATGAAATGCAAGTTCATATTTCAAATACACAAAAGCTTGCGCTTATTGATCAGGGCAGAGATGCGCTTATCCGCAAACTTCCCGAGCTGCTTGATTCATACGACAAAAATGACCACCGCTCCATCGTCACCCTGAATGACGCATGGAGCCTGAACCCTTCAACTGTTGCCGAGGCCAATGCTAAGCTGCTGAAAGGGCAATACATTTTTTCGGGAACGTCCGAACGAAGCCTGTTGTACATCAGCTATGCTCCAGAAGACGAAGACTTCTTTCAACTGATTCGCAGCCACCTGGAGCCCATGGCGCGGCGCATCAACTTGCAGGTGTGGTCGGATCTCAACATCCCCGTTGGCAAAGTCACTGAAGAGGGTATCCGGTACGCATTGGACAAAACTCGAATTGCTCTGCTGCTGGTCTCCGCCGATTATTTTAACAATGACAACGTCCAACAATTTGAACTTCCTTATTTTCAGAACGAGAAACACAATGTAGACGTACTTTGGCTGCCCGTCAGTTCAGTGGACACCACCGACCTTTCGAATTTCCCTTGCGCTGTTCATCCTGACAAACCGCTTGATCTCCTTTCTAAGGGGGAGCAGAACCGGGTGCTTTCTCAACTGGCGACAAGATTGGTTACTTATCTGAATGGAAAGTAAGGGCGATGTGAACTAAAGCGGCTTGGAATCATTTTCGAACATTAATCAAACAAATTACATACATGAAAAACGAATCCGAAGGCATCAAACCGCACCTGGAAATCACTCAAGGTGCTTGGACGACTGTTGATAACAACAAGATTATTTACAAAAATAATTCAGAAACCAACCCCAATAAAGAAGAGTCCAGAAGAAAAACCTACTTACGTGGGAGTGTAAATTTTGGAAGTGGCGCTATTGAATACAAATTTACGACGACGCATTACAAAACATCTGTGGCACTTCTTCTAACTAACTATAAAAACGAAAAAATTTTTGTTGGTAATAGTATCACACATGCCGCATTTATGATTGGATCCTCCTCACAGGAGGGCTTGCAGCCTTTCGTGAAAGGCGGCAGTTTGAAAAATTATTCAGACATCGCACAAAAAACGTTTAGCTGCCGAACTGAGGTTATAGGATCAAATATAAAATTATATGTAAATGAAGTATTAATGTGTGAGCATACGGTATCAATTAAGGAATCCCCATTTGAACTGTATGTTGCCAGTGATGGCGAAGTAGAGGTTTTTGGTATTCAAATTTACCGGGAACGCCCTAAAATTTTTGTAGTCATGCAATTCAGTAAAGAATATGATGAGCTGTTCGAGGAAGTCATTAAGCCAGTGGTAGAAAAAATGGGATATGACTGCATACGAGGGGATATGTTTTATAAAAGCCAACCCATCTTAAGCGACATCATCCAGTCGATTATTGATTCTGAGGCCATCATTGCCGAAATTACCCCGGATAACCCTAATGTATTTTACGAGATTGGTTATTCCCATGCGATTGATAAACCGACCATTTTGCTCTGCGATAAGGAACGAGGAAAAATACCCTTCGACATTTCCGGATTTCGCACCCTCTTCTACGAAAACACCATTCCAGGTAAAACCAGAATCGAAAATGATTTGCGCAAGTACATCGCTCAGCTCGGCGGCAGATAACACCCCTCACCCCACCAACTCCTCCGCAATCATCTCCGCCTGCCGCAACACCGTCTCCGTAGCCAGCATCTGCATGTCCGGCGGGTAGCCGTAGTGGCGGAGGGTGCGCTTGACGATCACTTTCAGCCTGGCGCGGACGCTCTCTTTGATCGTCCAGTCGATGGAAGCATTCTGGCGGACTTTTTCGGTGAGCACCACGGCCAGTTCGCGCAGGGTGTCTTTGGTCATCAGTTCGCGCGCGCTTTGGTTGTCGGCCACAGCGGTGTAGAACGCGTATTCAAAGTCGGTAAGCCCCAGGGCCGCCGCTTCGCTGTCCATGGCCGTGATCTCCTTGCTCATCCGGATGAGCTCGTCCATCACCTCGACCGCCGTGATGACCTTGTTGTGGTAGCGTTTGATGGCGTCCTCCAGCATCTCCATGAGGCTTTTGCTCTTGACGAGGTTTTTCCGCGACCTCGCCCGAATCTCGTCGTTGAGCAATTTTTTCAAGACTTCGTGGGCTATATTTTTGTGCTCCATGCCCCGGAGCTCCAACAGGAACTCCTCGGACAGAATCGAAATATCCGGCTTTTTGATGCCGGCAGCGTCGAACACGTCAATGACCTGTTCGGATACCAGGGCCCGATCGATCACTTGCCGGATGGTGGTTTCAAGTTCCTCGTCCGATTTGCCGGTGCCGGTAGCGTCGAATTTGGCCAGGCGCGCCTTCACTGCCTGAAAGAAGGCGATTTCGTCCTTGGCGTCCATGGCCTGATCGTGGGGGATGGCGATGGCGAAGGCTTTGGACAGAGCGCTCACCTCATGGATAAAGCGTTTCTTGCCGTCTTCCAGTCCGAGGACATGCTCCTCCGCCGCCAGGATCAGGGACAGTTTACGGGAGGTGTCGGCCTCGAAGTAATCCTCGTAGGCAAAGCCGTGGAACATCTGGGATACCACCTCGAGTTTTTCGAGCATGAGTTGCACGGCCCGTTCCTGGGTTTCGGTGGGGTCGCCCTTGCCGCCGGCGTCGGAGTAGAACGACAGCGCTCTTTTCAAATCGGCGGCGATGCCGAGGTAATCCACCACCAGGCCGCCGGGCTTGTCCTTGTACACGCGGTTCACGCGCGCGATGGCCTGCATGAGGTTGTGGCCTTTCATGGGCTTGTCGATGTACAGCGTGTGCATGCAGGGGGCGTCGAAGCCGGTGAGCCACATGTCGCGTACGATGACGAGTTTGAGTTCGTCGGCGGGGTCTTTCATGCGCTCAGCCAGTACGCGGCGCTGCTCTTTGGTGGTGTGGTGTTTCGCGATGGCGGGGCCGTCGGAGGAGGCGGACGTCATCACCACTTTGATGACGCCTTTGCCCAGGTCGTCGGAATGCCACTCGGGCCGGAGGTCGATCATGGCCTGGTACAGGTCGGCGGCGATGCGGCGCGACATGGTGACGATCATGCCTTTGCCCTCGAATACTTTTTGGCGCTCCTCGAAATGTGTCACCATATCGGCTGCTATATTGCGGATGCGCTTATCGCTGCCTACCAGGGCTTCCAGTTGGGTCCATTTGGCCTTGGCTTTTTGCGTATGGGTCAGGTCTGCCTGTTCCAGTTCGTCGTCCAGTTCGGCGACGAGCAGCTTGCCTTCCTCGCTCAGGTTAACCTTGGCCAGCCGGCTTTCGTAGTAGATGCGCACGGTGGCGCCGTCTTCCACGGCCTGGGCGATGTCGTACACGTCGATGTAGTGGCCGAAAACGGCCGGTGTGTTCACGTCGGTGCTCTCGATGGGTGTGCCGGTGAAACCCAGATAGGTGGCGTTGGGCAGGGCGTCGCGCATGTATTTGGCGAACCCGTACACGATTTTTTTGCCCATGACATTGCCCTGCGCGTCTTTTTCGTCCACTGTTTTGGCGCGGAAGCCGTATTGGGTGCGGTGGGCTTCGTCGGCGATGACGATGATGTTGGTTCGGTCCGACAACAACTCGTACACATTGCCCTCCTCGGGCTGGAATTTCTGGATGGTGGTGAACACTACGCCGCCGGAAGCCACTTTGAGCAGTTCCTTCAAGTGATCGCGGCCTTCCGCTTGCACCGGCTCCTGACGCAGGAGTTGCTTCGAAGCGGCAAACGTATCAAAGAGCTGATCGTCCAGGTCGTTGCGGTCGGTGATGACCAGCACGGTCGGGTTGTTGAGGGCCAGCACGATCTTGCCGGTGTAAAACACCATGGAAAGCGACTTGCCGCTGCCTTGGGTGTGCCACACTACACCGCCCTTGCGGTCGCCCACCGGCTGCCGGCTCACCCCCGCCACGCCGTACACCTCAGGCGATACCTCCTCCAAGTACCGCATACCGGACTGATCATGTTGCATGCCGTATTCCGCTTTCAGCACGCCATACCCCGCAGCGCGCATCGTGGATTCCACAGCCCGGTTGACCGCATAGTACTGGTGGTAGGCCGCCAGCTTTTTGACCGTGGTGATGGTCGCGATGCCCGTTTCAGGGTCTTCTTTTTTGGTTTTCTCAAAAACGATGAAATGCCGGATCAAATCGAGCAGGGTGTGCGGTTGCAGCATGCCCGCAATGAGCGTTTCCAACTGACCGATCAGGGGCGAGGCCTCTACCCGGCCGTCGGCGGTTTTCCAGGCCATGTAGCGACTGAGGCCGGCGGACAGCGAGCCGGCGCGGGCTTCCAGGCCATCGGAGATCACCAGGAAGCCGTTGTAGGTGAACAAGCCGGGGATCAGGGATTTGTACGTCTCCAGTTGCTTGAACGCCGAGCCAATGGTGGCGTTTTCGTCGGCGGCGTTTTTCAGCTCGATCACCACCAGGGGGATGCCGTTGACGAACAGCACCATATCGGGGCGTTTGGTGTGCCCGTTTTCGACCACGGTAAACTGGTTGGCCACCAGGAATTCGTTGGCGTCCGGATTGTTGAAATCCACCAGCCACACCAGATCGCCGCGCGGGTGCCCGTCTTTTTGGTAGGTGACGTTGACGCCTTCGGTGAGCAGCCGGTGGAAGGTTTCGTTGTTGGCCAGCACGTCCGGCGAGGCGATCCGCTGGATTGTTTTCAACGCCTCCTCCTGCGCATCGGTCGGAATATCGGGATTGAGCCGCCGTATGGCTGCCCGAACGCGTCCGGTGAGCAACACATCCGCGTAGCTCGCACGTTCGGGCGAGTCGCCGTCGTAGGCGATGTCGGGTGCGTACACATAGCGGTAGCCGAGGGCTTCGAGGCGCTCGATGGCGAGTTGTTCGATGGCGGATTCGGTGATGCGGGTCATGGGCCGGAAAAGGATTCATCGGGGCTGGGTGGGGGAAACCATTCCTGTAATTTGGAAAGCAATTTTTGAAATGCTGGGTCGGTACATCGTTTTATTTTATTTCATTCTGGTTAGCGATGTTGCCTACAATTATTTTATTGCTGTCCTCCATTGGGTAAAAATGCAATCGCCAGGCTCCCGGTGTAAACCTGGAATGCCAGTCAAATGACCGGATATTTCCATCGGGACAGAGGCGTGTCAATTCACTGGCAAATTCGCGTTTACGGCTCTCCGATTCAGGTGTCACCTTTGTCGGAAGCACTTCCGCCTGAAACATTCCTGCCGTACGACCAGACGCATATTCCTCTAACTCAAACAATCGCTTTTGCAACTGAATAAATTCGGGCTGATTAGAGCTGAATCCCGCAACCTGCCCCCGGATATGTTGACAAAATATAAGGTTGGGAAACAATTCATTTCGCCGAATCCACAAGATCTGGCCGTTTGGAACATGAGGCCTTCGCTGCGCTTCCAGCCATGAATTATGTTCGGCGAGATGCGCCGACTGAAATATATGGCGAACATTACAAACCGATTGAACGGTATCATCATCCGACAAAACGACGGTAACATCGACGGACACAATCGAGGTATCCCACTGGCTGTCGGGCGCCATACTGATTGCCACAGCGTCAAACATGTGTTCGGAGGCTGCGCCAAGGCCGTTGGCCAGTTTTCCTTTGTAGCAACATTCGAATATTTTGCCATCCCTAGTTTCCTGTTCACTCAACATATCTTCTATCACCGGCGTAGTGGTAATTTTGGACTTCAGTAACGACCGGAGATCAGCGTCGAATCCATGGTCGGTGACCCACTGAAAAAAGGTGTAATCTGTTGCAAAAGAATGCCCAAAAAACACGGCAGGCACCTTTATTTCCCCCAGGCCCCGCTCGGAAGCCTGTTTGTATAACTTACCTAAATTTTCAAACCAGCCGTTTGCCGCGTAGCAATCGGTTGCCACCTGCAGCGACAATTCGTTTAAAAACAGATCCATAGTCAATAAACGTTAAATTAGTTGAGTGAGTTGCCGGTCCCATTCATCAAAGAAACCTTCTGGACGGTAGGCCAACTTGCCATTGCGATCTATCCCGGGCATTTCTAAATAGTGTGTAAAAATCCCCTCAATCACTTCACCTGTGAAGAACAGGAGTTTGGCTTGATCCGGGGAAAGTTTACCCTCCTTTACCGCTACTCGCAATCCGTTTAGAATATGGTCGCTGTGCGACTCGACGATCACCTGAATGCCCTGGGCGGCAGCCAGCGCGAGAAAACGGCCGATCTGAGCCTGACCGCGCGGATGCAGATGCGCCTCGGGATTTTCCAATAACAAAAGAGAGCCCGGTTCTGATGACAACACGGCTACCAGGATAGGCAGCACATAACTAAGGCCGAAACCTACATTGGTAGGTCGGAAACGGTTGCCTGCTTCCCGGCCGGCTACAAACTGATAATTTAGCGCCACCAGCCCCATTTCCTGAGAGCGACTTGCATTCAATCGTGTGCCGGGGCGTATCTCGCTTAGCCAGGCATTTACCTGCTCGTAGAGCGTCAGACCCGTCGCGTCAGGGTGAGCCAAGGCTGGAATTTTGATGTCATCTTCCTGGAATTCAACCAAGTAGTTGGCAGCAAATTCGCCTCGTATACCGATCTGGTTTTCATTGAGCACTGCGTGGCTCGAGGTCTCGAAATACGGTCTGGGTCCAAGGCGCTCGGCATTCAGATAATGAAACTGCCGGTTGAAAAGGGAATAGTTCCGGCCCGTTTCGGCCAATGAGGAGCCACTTTTTACATTTAAACTATCGCCTTTTGAACGGCCGTCCCAGGTCCATTCCAAAGGCGGTTGGTCAGAAAATTCCAGTTTTATGCCAATTTCATCCGTTTTGAAAAACTGATATAATACGTCGAAACTATTTCCACATTGGGCCAGATCACCATTGAGCGACAAGCGTTTGTCGAGGGTATTGCGGTCGTAGTTTTGGCGAAGTAGCAAAAGGGCCTGCAGTACGGTAGACTTGCCCATTCCGTTCAACCCGGTCAGCAGGCTCAGGCTACCTACAGGGATTTCCTGTTCCTCAAAGCACTTGAAATTCTTCAGGAAGATTTTGGTCAGCATACTTTAATTGTTTAAAATGTCCTCTGGCAGCAGCATATGAATACCTTCACCACACGGCAGCGAGATCGTCATTTAATGTATTGTTTAAGGTGCGCTCTATCAGTGTATGAATGCCTTCAAATCGCCGACGTACTGATACGGCGTCGCCCGTAGAACGGCTAATCGCCACGTCAAACTCTTCGGTGTTCATTAGTTTGATAAACTCCTTTTGCACCCGTCGTTTGCGCCTCTTCAATACAGCGATTTCCTCCAGCCGAAGCCAGGCCAGATTGACCGACCAGGCATCGAACAAGGCTTTATTGATCGGTTTGCGACGAACACCTTCTTCATATCGTTTGCGAAAGGCGTCATCCTCAAAAATATCCCAGGCAGCATTCATCGATTTTTTAAAGTCGTCTTTCAATTGCTGGAGTTCAGTTGGCGATTTCTTTTTCAATCCGGCAAGGCCTTTATTCAGCCAGGTATCAAGGTCGGGCTGGTAATCGGTATAGCCGTCATAGAAACCGATAAATCGTGTGACAAAGTCGCAATCTTCCATGCGATCCCGAGGAATACTGTAGCCCGTAGCCTGGCGGAATTCTTCGAAGTCAGCCATTTCCCGCACCGTTTTGGCAGGTACGCCCTGATTGAGGGCGTTGCGGATTTCTTGCGGCGTGAGTGTAAGCCCACCGGTATTGATCCTTTTGAAAATGTTGTATTTTATATCATCGGGCGTACCGGGGTTGATGATATAAATAAGCAATTGCGACTCTTCGATACGCGTTTGAAGGAAGGCGGGCAACTCGGAAAATGTCTTGCCGTTGTACTCAGTAAGGTATTCCAATCCAGTGAGACGGAGGGCCGCATCGCCTTCATCTACCATAAAACGCTTAAAAGCACTAAGGCGCTGGAGACCATCTACAACTTCCCATACGTCGTTGCTGCCGTCGAAATAAAAAACGGGCAACGGCAGGCGGATCAATAGCGACTCGATCAATTGGCTCATTTTTTCAGGCTTCCAAAGCTCCGGCAGGCGCTGATATTCAGGATACAAATTGATTTGTTGCCGTTTAAGCCGCTTTACCAATTGTTCGAGGCTGAGCTGCGACATGCGGATGTCGATCCTGGAGGCGTCGAAGGGGTGCATGATTTCACCGTCAGATGTACTCGATTCATCTATGGCCTCTACAGGTGGCTCCACGAAAAGCGATTGCTGTGCATAGGAAACCTCCGGTTCTGATACCTCGTGGCCATCTGCTCCGCTCCGCAACGCCTCGATGCGGGCAAGATGTTTTTCAAAATCGTCTTTTGAGACAAAGAAATAGTCTGCCAGGCCGCGTGCGTGCGCTTCCCGCTCGAAAACCGGCCAGTCGGTAGCCAGAAAATGCTCAAGATTAGCGATAGGGTCGCCTTGAGGATAATCCTTGAAGTATTTGTATCCGTCGTAGTAAGGGTGATTGGGCTTGTAGTACGCCTTATCTTTATTTATGATATGCCGGTACATGGCTACTTGTTCGGTCATCGGCTCTGTGCGGAAAACCACTTCGATATGACACTCGGCGTTATTTGAACTCAGGTTGGAAAATACCAATCCCACCGAGCGCGTTTTGTTATCTTCGTCGCCGCGGGCCGTAAACCCTACAAAAATATACGATTCGTCGCCTTGAAACCAGTGACCGGCTTCCAGACGCCCGTGGCGATTGACCTGCCGAAGCGCAAAGGTGAAATCCGGATGCTCCTTTCGATATTCCAGCAAGCGATCCAGCAAGCGGTCGCTCCAGTGGCGTATCAGTTCCTGTTGCGTCATGACTTATAAATGTTTACAGGCTTAAAGGTTTGTTAATCAATTTGTATAAACAATAAAAGGGAAGTCAAAGATACAGGTTATTTTGTGTTAACTACAAGCCCCGGGCACAAATCAAGGTATGGCGAGTTGTTCGATGGCGGATTCGGTGATGCGGGTCATGGGCCGGAAAAGGATTCATCGGGGCTGAGTGGGGGAAACCATTCCTGTAATTTGGAAAGCAATTTTTGAAATGCCGGGTCGGTACATCGTTTGTAGGACACGGAGTCAGCAATATCCTCGAACATATACGCAACCGGCTTTTTTTTTGTTCTGGTTTAAAACGGACTCCATCGCCTATCTAAATTAAGTCCTTCATGAAAATACACCTCCTGCAAATAAGATGCTCAAATCGGGTTGGCCGTTCCAGTTTTTGAGGACGGGGTGTTCATCCCCCCGAACAATGTCGGTTGTACCGTCTTCTGTTTTGGCAAAACATAAAACTTGCGCCGGTTTAAGCAAACTCAACAAAACAGGTGAATGGGTGGCTACCAGAATTTGTGCATCATAAACAGAAGCCAGGGACTGATACACCGTCTCGATTGCCAACGGGTGAATGCCGTTTTCTGGTTCTTCAATAAGGTACACGCCTTTAAAATCGGGTAGATACGCCGGCAAAGTCAACGCAAGCAAACGCAATGTACCGTCGGACACCATCCAACCGGGTATTTCCATGCCGTTGTTGTACAGCATTTTCAGGTAACGGTGTTTGTCGTCAGCCCGTTCCACCGTAATGATGTCTTTTACATCCGGCAGTGCGGTGCGTATGTGCTTGATCCAGTCCCGAAAATGGTCTTTATGCTTCCTTTTCAAATCCTCAACCACCCAGGGAAGATTAGATCCGTCGGTACTAAATTGCTTCGATTGGCCGGGAGGACTGGCCTTGCGCATGTGCGCCCCTTCGATGAAAAACAACCGCACGCCTTCCTCCAGAAAGTTTTTCAGCCACATGGCACTGGGAAACAAAGTGTTATCCGCCGGCATATTTCCAAGCGCCGATTTTTTTGCCCCAAAATAGAAACGATAGCGCAAATGCTTTTCCTGTACGGCCAAAGTTTCCGGGTAAAAGACATCGCGTTCGTCTTCTCCTTTGGAAAGCAACAGGCTAAATGTGTTCCTGGCAAATGGTTTGCGAACAACAAGCGTTTCCCTAAGGGAACCATCTGGAAAATCCATCCTGTCCTTATGCCCATTGGTTCCATCAATCGCTTCTGTTTTCAACAACAGTACACGCTCTTCTCTGATGGTATGCTCCTGTGTTTCCGGTGCGAGTCCGATGCGCACTTCATACCGTATGCGGTGGTGTTTTTTTTCAGCGTAACGGGATGAAATTGCTTCGGGCATTTCGAGTTCAACGGCCAGTTCAATGTCACCGCCCTGCCGGCCGAATGTCAAATCGAGGTAGTTTTCCGTACGCTCCGTTATGGCGTAATCGACGCCGTTTTTCACCAAATCGGAAATAAACTTGATGGCATCCAGGAACGTCGTTTTCCCGCTGGCATTCGCCCCCACCAGCACATGAAAATTGTCCAACGGCTGGGAGATATACTTCAAACTCCGGAAGTTCCTGGTTTCGATCAAACGAATCATAAGGGTAAAAATAAGGACTTTCTTTTATTTCAGGGTGCAATTGCTTGTTGTACCTTGAATAATGGTTGGTTGGGTATTATCAACTACAAATATAGTCCTCGTCTTCGAAAAAATGCGCCACCCCTGACCAAAGCACAACACTTCACACCACCACAAACCCCAATGCATCCGCCAATTTGGAATGACTGCCATTCAAAAAAGCATCCGTGTTGTCGAACGAACCTTTGCGCTGCAAAAAGTTGAAATAGGCCATGTCCAGTAGCATGCTGTCCACAAAATCCACGGTTGACGTATAACCAGACACCAGCCGCGCTCGGGTTGCGTCCTTAAAACGGCGAAGCGCCGGCATGCCCGCCTTCATGAATGAGCAGGTGCCGAAATGAACCACTATACCCTCTCGACCCAGCTTGCCACGCAGGGTGTCTTCCAGCATTTCCAGCGTGACGATTCCGTCGTGTTTGGAGCCCAACTCCAGGCCGCCTTCGGAACCATGCCCGCAGAGGTACAAGATCCGGAACTTCTCCGTCGCACCCCATTCCAGGTATTGCAAAAACGCCTCCCGCGTGGGCGCACGCCGGTGTACAAACTCAATACCGCTCACCTCATGTAAAAAACGCAAAGCTGAGGCTACCGTTTCAGTGTGGCGCAGGTTGTCCTGCCATTCGCCTTCGATGGCGAGAATGTCGCGTGGGTTCATGGGTTTGTATTTTTTGACGTTTGAAAGGCATCGAAAGCCTCCTGCATGGACAGCCAAAACCGCGCCGGAATGCCCCAAACCCGCTCTAAACCCACGGCCGTGTCTGGCACAACACGGACCGAGCAGTTCCGTATGCCGCCGACCTCCGCTTCCGTCAGGCCCGTGGCCTCTGCAAGCCCACGGGAATCCATGCCGAGCTCTTCCAGCTTTTCAGCGAGGGTTTCGCCGGGGTGGAAGGCGATGGGTGGGTGGTAGTGGTTCTCTATCATCAGGTTTTTGTGGTGGTTTTACATTTTTACCCGTACCTCTCCGCTCATTAACTTCGGTAATAATGTATCCCGAAGAGTAGTGAGGGTGCGGATCTGGATTTGATTGGATTTAATCTTTGCAAATATGGGATTTACTAGTGTTTGAAAATTTTTTCTTAACTCAACAGGTGGAATTAGTACTTCAAGAGTTTTAAAAGTAGATTTGCTAATTTCCTGAAAAGTGGAACCATTTGCATAACTATGAACGGAGTCCATATTGGATTTTAACCATAGATAGATAAACTCCTTGGATACTCCCTTATCGTCAATAATGGCAATGTAGCCTTGGTTAATGGCTAATGGAATTTCTGCGAATGCAAGAACGCCAACAGGAGCCCTTGATGTCATTAATAGGGTTCCTTTGGGCAATAACCCGGAGCTGACCTTGGAAAGTCCGCTTTCTGTAATCCTACGTTCTGTTTCAAATAAATAAATACCGTCGAGCTTGGTAATATCTCTTGGGGAAGTCCACGAAATATTGCCATCCCAATATTCCGAGACATTGGTGCTGGGGGTAGTACCACCTTTTACACTCAAAATATCATCCAAAGTCCCTTCCCCCCACTCCTCCCGCGCCTCCACCACAAACCACTGCCGGAACACCGCCTCCGCCATCGCTTCCAGGGTGGCGTTCTGGCGGTGCAGGAGGTCGATTTTGTCGTCGAGGGAGGAGAGGATGGTGGCGATGGCGCGTTGTTCGGGGAGGGGTGGGAGGTTCAAAAAGAGGTCATCAAATGCCTGCTTGGGGACGCGCTGGCGTCCGGAGGTTCCATCAAAGTTCATTTCAGCATGCGATCTTACCTCTGACCATCTCGACAAGTAGAAAACAAAATCAGAATCCGAGACTCCCGCTTTTCCTCGAAAAACATGAAATTCGGTAGAGCCGAAACCCACATTTTTATCAAGGTTTCGTACTTGACATATCTTCCCGTTCTCCAAACATGGCGTAATCCTTGCGAATAAAGTGTCGCCACTTTGAAACCTGCTGCCGCCCCCTAACATTCTTTTTTGTGAGGGCTCGCAAAACCGTTTGCCGTCCGCTAAATCTTTCATCTCCACAAAAGAAACGTCTTCCCCTTTTGCAATTTTGACGCTTGGGTTGACCAATGCAAAATCTGAAAACTTATACTCTTTCCATTCCTTCATACTTCTTTATCATTTAGCAGGTTAAGCAACCGTATTTCGCGTTCGATTTCAGCGATGCGCTCTTCCTCGATGGGCAGGACAGGCATGTATTTGGAGGCGAAGAGTTGTTTGCTGTCTTTTGGCGCCAGGGAATGGCTCCTGCACAAAATGGGGTGCACTGCGCCCCGATTTGCTATACAGTGTGTAGCGATTTGGGGAATTAACATTCGATTTGCCATCCACTGAAAAAGTTGTATGATTTTGCCATAGTGCTGCCTTGTGTATTGTAATTCCGCTTACCTTTGTCTCAGCTTATTCCCGGTAGCCTCTGAAGCAATTCAAGCTATCGGGTTTCGCTTTTTAAGGAGCTGCTATTTTCGCCAAATTTTCGGAAATGCACGCATTCAACCGCTCCTCCTCCCGCATCTGCTCCGCCAGTTCCTTTGTCAACGCTGCAAACCGATCGTTAAAATCAAAAACACCTTCTTCGTCGGGCAGGCCCACGTAGCGGCCGGGGGTGCGCACCTTGTCGAGGCGCGCCGAGGCGCAAAAGCCGGGCACGACGGCGTGATCGCCGGCTCCCTTTGCAGGGTGAAGGTTGTTCCGGGTGTGGACGGGTGCTCCAACGATGCCGTTTTTCCACTCATTCATGTTCAAAGGCATTGATGTACGGTTCAAAAACAAACAACCGGTTGCGCTGTTGGCCGGTAACTTCTTTCAGGATACCTTCTTCCTGCATTTTAAAGATCAGGTCTCCAGTCGATTTGAAGCTCAGTCCGCACAATTTGGAGGCGGCATCAATGGTGGTTACCGGCGTGTGAAACAGGTGTTTGAGCAGTGCCTGGGCAGAATGGCTGCGGCGCCCGAAAGTGCGGTTGATCTTTTCTTCCAGGGCGCTTTTTAAGGAAAGTACACGATTCAGGGTCGCAACCGCCTGTGTCGCTGTTTGCGCTACACCGACCAAAAAATATTTTATCCATTGCAGCATGTCGTTTCGCGTGCGCACGTGGGTCAGGTTGTCGTAGTACAGGCCTTTGTTTTTTTCGAAAAAAGAAGACAGGTAGAGCAAGGGTTGATCCAGCATACCCTCGCTTACCAGGTAAAGGGTGATCAGTAACCGGCCGATACGCCCATTGCCATCCAGGAAAGGGTGGATGGTTTCAAATTGGTAGTGGGCAATGGCAATGCGGATTAGCGCAGGGATTTGCAATTGATCGTTGTGCAAAAACTTTTCCAAATCGCTCATCAAATCGTCTATCAACGGGTGGGCAGGTGGGATAAAAACGGCATCCGACAACGATTGGCCGCCGATCCAGTTTTGGCTTTTCCGAAATTCACCAGGTTGCTTGTGTTCCCCCCGTACACTTTGCATGAGGGTGTAATGGGTCTTTTTCATCAACCTTGAGGAAAGCGGCAGGTGCTTCAACTCGGCAATGGCTTCATTCATGGCATTAATGTAGTTGTGCACCTCCTGCCAGTCGTTCCGACGCTCCGGGTTGATTTCTTCTATCGGGAATAAGGCTTCGTCCATACGGGTCTGCGTGCCTTCAATGCGGCTCGACAATACGGCCTCCTTGGTTACGTGGAGTTGTATAAAAAGGCTGGTGTTGGGGACAAGTCGGGAGTAGGCGTCCAGGGCGCCCAGTTTCACGGCTGCCTTCTCGAGCAGTTGGTTGATGGCGGGGGTCTGCCATGTCCATTCATCGTTGATGTACGAGGGGACAAAATACTTATACTGGTAGGCGGGCTCCCAGTATCCCGATTTGTAATTTTCTACTGCTATCATAACCCTGCAAAACTACAATAAAAAATGAACTATTTTACTTTGGGCCACGAAACTAAAATAAGGTTGTGCCTTATTTTAGTTTCATTTCTTAAAGTAAAATAAGACAAGGCATTATTTTACTTTCCTTCCGGTTCCTCAATCAGGCTCAGGTTCTTCAATATCTCCCCGTTCAACCGCTCCTCCTCCCGCATCTGCTCCGCCAGTTCCTTTTTCAACGCCGCAAACCGCTCGTTAAAATCAAAATCATCCTCTTCATCGGGCAGGCCCACGTACCGGCCGGGGGTGAGCACGTAGTCGAGCGCGCGCACCTTGTCGAGGGGCGCCGAGGCGCAAAAGCCGGGCACGTCGGCGTAATCGCCCTCCTTGTTGCGCCAGGCGTGGTAGGTGTCGGCAATTTTCCGGATATCGTCCGGCGAGAGTTCGCGGGTGCGGCGGTTGATGAGGTGGCCCAGGTTGCGCGCGTCGATGAATAATATTTCGTGGCGCCGGTCTCTGAAGCCTCCCCCCCCGCCCACTCCTGTAGAGGGGGCGCCGCTGCGGTCGCGGCTCAGGAACCACAGTGAGGCCGGTATCTGGGTGTTCAGGAAGAGTTTGGCGGGCAGGTTCACGATGCAGTCGATGAGGCCGGCTTCCACCAGGGCTTTGCGGATATCGCCTTCGCCGGAAGATTTGGAGGTGAGGGCGCCTTTGGCCAGCACCACGCCGGCCTGTCCGGTGGGCGCCAGGTGGTAGATGAAGTGTTGCATCCAGGCGAAGTTGGCGTTGCCCGTGGGTGGCACGCCGTATTGCCAGCGGCCGTCGGTGCGCAGCAGGTCGCCGCCCCAGTCGCTCACGTTGAAGGGCGGGTTGGCGATGATGTAGTCGGCCTTGAGGTCTTTGTGCGCGTCGTTGAGGAAGGAACCTTCGTTGTTCCAGCGCACCTGTGCGCTGTCGATGCCCCGGATGGCGAGGTTCATGCGGCACAGGCGCCAGGTGGTTTGGTTGCTCTCTTGTCCGTAAATGGAGATATCGCTGATCTTGCCCCGGTGTTCGAGCACGAATTTTTCCGACTGCACGAACATGCCGCCCGAGCCGCAGCAGGGATCGAACACGCGGCCCTTGTAGGGCTCCAGCATTTCCACCAGCAACTCCACTACGCTGCGCGGGGTGTAGAACTGTCCGCCCTTTTTACCTTCGGCCAGGGCGAATTCGCCGAGGAAGTATTCGAACACGTGTCCGAGCACGTCGGCGCTGCGCGCCTTGGCGTCGCCCAGGGCGATGTTGCCCACCAGGTCGATGAGTTCGCCCAGGCTGGTGGGGTCGAGGTTTTGGCGGGCATAGACTTTGGGCAGCACGCCTTTCAGCTCGGCGTTTTCGCGTTCGATGGCGTCCATGGCTTCGTCCACCAGTTTGCCGATCTCCGGTTTTTTGGCGTTGGCTTGCAGGTGCGTCCAGCGGGCGGCCTGGGGCACGAAAAACACGTTTTCGGCCTTGTATTCGTCTTTGTCTTCGGGGTCGGCGCCGGCCAGGTCGCCCTCGCCGGCCAGCAGGCGCGCGTACAGGTCTTCGAACGCGTCGGAGATGTACTTGAGGAAGATCAGCCCCAGCACCACGTGCTTGTACTCCGCCGCGTCAATGTTCTTACGGAGCTTGTCGGCGGTTTTCCAGAGTTGTTTTTCGAGGGGTTCTTCCGGGGCGGCTTTTTGTTTTGCCATACTGAAACAGGGGTTTTGGCGCGCGATAAAGGGTACGGGTGGGGGAGCCGGCAGCGTTTGGTGTGGGATAGCGCGTGCAATGATAGGAAGAAGTTGGTATTTGGCAAATCGTTCTGCGAGTATACGCTGTCCATTACACACAAGTCCTTTGAAACCTCAGCATGTCGAGAATTGATGGCGTGTTTAGGTGAAGATTTATTACGCTACCGCAGATCAAGGGTTTTGCGGATGGCTATTACAAATGTTCGACCTCTCCGAGGTCGTAAAAACGTTGCTACTGCACCATTCTACAAAGGTTTGACCTCTCCGAGGTCATTCTGTTTAGGTCGTTTCCGATAACCCTTGCAGCACCTCGGAGCGGTGCTGCATTTGTAGAATCGTTCGTTCACAACATTTTGCGACCTCGGAGAGGTCGTGCATTTGTTGCATTCAATCACCTAAGATGTTTAATAACAAACATCGGCCAAAAGATTCTGGCAGCCCTCGGCATCTCTATCATTTCAAAGAACTTGTGTGTAATGGACAGAATATACTCGTAGGACGAATAAACACTCCGGGTACAGATCATGCCGAGGTGCTCATGTTGAACCCTCGGGCCAATGTGCCAGATTTCCAGGATTTTTTTCCGGTGCCTTTGCGGCCGTAGCCCGCCATTCATCCGCCAAAATCCGGCATCCGTCAACCCTCATTTGGCCGGCCCCTCCCCGGCCCGGCAAATTTGCATCGGTTTTTAACCGCCTCGACAACTAAACACAAAAGCAAATTTGCCATGAAACAACTGCCTTTCCTCACCCTCCTCCTGCTCCTGCTCGCCGCAGGCCGCCTCCTGGCCATCGACTACACCTGGGCCGGCGGCAACGGCAACTGGAACGACCCCACGCGCTGGACGCCCAACGGCGTACCCGGCGCGGCCGACAAGGCCACGCTCTCCAACGGCGAGGTCACCCTCACCTCGAACATCACCGTCAACCACCTGACCATCGCCACCACCGGGTCTACGGCCATCCTGAAGGGCGATTTCGACGTGACCGTGCTCGGCAACCTCACCCTCAGCGCCGGATTAATCAGTGGCGCCGGCACACTCACCGCCGCCGGCCCCGCCACCGGGCCGTCGGCCTCTATCGTCACCATTTCCAAAAAGACCGTGATCCTCAACGGCGGGGGCGCCATGACCAACGGCGCCATCACCCTGAGCGATGGCGGTGTGCTGCGCATTGCTGCCGGCCAGACGTTCACCTTGAACAGCACCAACAACACCAACATCGCGAAAACGCAAAGCGACGGCACGCTGGAGATCGCCGGCGCCTTTGTCAAAAACGGCGCGGGCAACCTCACCATCACGGCAAGCCTCACCAATACCGGCGCCATGACGCTCAACGGCGGCCAGGTAACCTTCAGCGGCGCCGGCACCCACACCGGCGCCACCATCACCGTGAACAACCCGCTTTGGGAAGTTACCGGCACCCAGACGTTCGCCGGCACGGCGATCGGCGGCACGGGCAAGTTCGTGAGCAAGGGCGCCGTCACCCTTAACGCCGGCACCACCATCGGCATCGCCGTCGAAACAGCCTCCGGCACGCTCACCGACAATGCAGGCATCGCGCCGCCCACCTACCGCCACGTCGGCGGTACCTACGACCGCAAGGTCAATGTGCCCATGAACCTGCCGGAGCTGATCATCGACAACGGCTTTTTCCTCGGCGTGTCCGACGTGAACATCAGCGGAAACTTCAAAATGGCCACCGGCTGGATCGGCGGTAGCGGTACCATTACGGTAAACGGCACATCGGAGTGGCCAACGAACTCGGTGGCCACCGTCAGCGGCAAAACGGTGGTCATGAGCGGCGGCGGCACGCTGCTCGGCAACGGCGCTGCGGTCACCATCCGCGACGGCGGCGTGGTGCGCAACCCCGCCGGACGCACGTTTACCTTCGGCGGCCCGAGCCAGGGCGCCCAGCTCCAACCCACCGGCGGTACGTTCGAGAATTTCGGTACCATGGTGAAAACGTTCCCGACCAACACCAACATCACGGGTAATCTGCTCAACGCTGGCGTCATCGACGTCAATGAAGGGGGCATCACCACGGCCTCCGGCACCTGCACCCACACCGGCGCCCTCAACCTCAACGGGCCGGACACCTACTGGAAAGCCGGCGGCACCAATGTGTTCAACAGCGGCGCTACCGTGAGCGGCGCGGGCACCTACCAGCATGCAGGCGCCTCCACCTTCCAGCCCGGCAGCAGCCTCACCACCAAATTAGAGCTGCTGGCGCCACCGCCGGGCTTCTCCTCAACCCTCACCGACAACGTCGGCATCACCCCGGCCTCCTACAAGCAGTTCGGCGGCACCTTCAACCGCACCGTACCCGGCACGCTCAACCTGCCCGATTTCTATTTGGCCAACGGCTTTTTCATCGGCAACTTCGACGTGAACGTCGCCGGCAACTCCGAGATTCTGGCCGGTGGCATCGCCGGCACGGGTACGTTTACCGTAAACGGCACCTCCCGATGGCCCCCGGTCTCCCTGCTCAGCCTCACCAACAAGCTCTTCGTGATGAACGGCGGCGGCATCATCGACGGCCGCGGCACGATCCAAATGTACGGCAACGCCATCCTGCGCAACCCGGCCGGCGCTACATTCACCATCGTCAATACCCAGGGTGCGTCCATTTTAAACGGCACCTTTGAAAACTTCGGCACCGTGGTCAAAGGCAATTCGGTATCCTTTGATCTGAAATCCAGCATCGTCAACACCGGCGAATTCACCGGCACAGGCACCATTGTGTTCACCGGCGCCGGAATCGGTCTTCCGTTCAACAACACCGGCGTCATCGCCCCGGGGCTCAACGGCATTGGTGTGTTCAACCTGCAACGCAACAACCCCGGCGGATTGCCGGTGCACAACCTCGACATCGAGATCGCCGGCGCCGGCGGCCCCGGTACCGGGCACGACCAACTGCAGTCGCCCGCCCAGGTGGCCTTCTCCGGTACACTCAACATCATACCCGTCAACGGCTACCAGCCCCAGTACGGCGATTCCTATACGTTCATCACCTACGCCGGACGCACGGGCGCCTTCACAGCCGTCAACCCGGCCTGTTGGGAGGTCACCTACCAGGCCAATGCCGCTACCGTCACCTATGTGAACACCAACACCTATTACGCCGACGTCGACGGCGACGGCTATGGCGACCCCAACAACAGCCTGCAAACCTGCACGCCCCCGGCCGGATACGTGACCAACAACGAGGACTGCAACGACAACAACCCCAACATAAACCCCGCCGCCACCGAAACCTGCAACGGCATCGACGACAACTGCAACGGCCTGACCGACACCAACGACCCGGCAGTGGTAGACAACACCCCCCCCACCGTCGTCTGCAAAAACGCCGCTGTAGCACTCAACGCCGCCGGCACCGCCGACATCGCGCCCGCCCTGGTGTACCTGTCGGGCACCGACAACTGCGGAACGGTCAACCTCCAGTCTGTAACCCCTGCCGCCTTCGACTGCGCCGACCTGGGCGCCAACACCGTTGTGCTCACCGCAAACGACGGACAGGGCAACACCGCCACCTGCACGGCCGTGGTGACCGTATCCGACAACCTGGCGCCCACCGTGACCTGCCCGGCCAACCAGACCCGCACGATCGGCCAAAACCGGTGCGCCGACGCCTATGCCATCGCCGACCCGGTAACCGACAACTGCACCTCCGCCACCTGGAACTACACCCTCAGCGGCGCCACCACCGGCGCACAAATGAACCTGAACGACGGCGAAAACAGCGCCGCCATCAACTTCAACATCGGCGTCACCCAAGTTGCCCTCAGCGGATCCGACGGCGTCAACCAGGCCGTACCCTGCACCTTTACCGTCACCGTGACTGCGCCTGAAATCGCCGTGACCGGCAACGGCCAACCGATCATGGACGGCGACGATACGCCCGGCATGGCAGACCACACCGACTTCGGCACTTCCACCGGCAATCCCGTCACGCGCACCTTCAGCATCCGCAACACCGGCACAGCTACCCTGCACATCCCGGCGGGTGGCATCGTGCTCGACGGCCCCGATGCCGATCAGTTTAGCCTGGGCGCCATCCATCTGCCGGCCACCGTGGCCCCCGGCGCTGTGCTGCCGGTAAACGTCACCTACGCGCCCGGTGATGCCGGTATTCATTTCGCTACCCTCAACATCGAAAGCAACGACTGCGATGAAACGACCTTCGACTTCACCCTGCGCGGCGAGCTGACCTGCGTGCAACCGGCGTTTACCCTTTGTCCCGCCGCCTTCAGCGTCGCCACCGAACCCGATGCCTGCACGGCTGCGGCCGTTTATGACGCCGTAGCCTCGGGCTTCCCGGCGCCGACCCTGGGCTACGTGCTCAGCGGCGCCACCACGGGCAGCGGGGCCGGCACGGGCTCCGGCCTGGTGTTCAACAAGGGCGTCACCACGGTGACCCTCACCGCCAACAACCCCTGCGGCGTGGCTTCCTGCGTGTTCCAGGTGACGGTATCCGATGCGCAGGCCCCGCAAATCGCCTGCCCCGACGACCAGGATCTGCCCAACCGTCCCGGCCTGTGCGGCGAATACGCCGACTACGCGGTGGCGGCCACCGACAACTGTCCGGGGGTAACCGCAGCGCTCGCCGCCGGCCTTCCCTCCGGCGCACTTTTCCCCGTGGGCGCCACCACCGTGGTTTGGCGCGCCACCGACGCCGCCGGCAACAGCGCCACCTGCAGCTTCCGCATCCGTGTGCAGGACGCAGAGGCGCCCACCGCCACTTGCCCGCCGACGCTGCGCAAAAACAACGACTGGAACCGCTGCTCGGCCACCCTGCCCAACATCGGCACGCCGGCCACCGCCGATAACTGCGGCATAGCCTCCGTCACGCACGACGGACCGGGCGTGTACCCCGTGGGCGCCACCACCGTTACGTTTACCGCAACGGACAAGCACGGCAACAGCAGTACCTGCCAAATGATCGTGGAAGTGGCAGACAACCAGCCCCCCAGCGCCATCTGTCCGCCCGACCGCACCATCCTGAGCGACCCCGAACTCTGCGGCGTCCGCAACGATTTCACCGTCACCGGCACCGACAACTGCTCCGACGTAACGGTGCAGACCGAAACCTGGCCGGAGTGGACCGACGGCTCGGTGTTCCCCATCGGTGTCACCGAGGTGACCGCCACCGTCACCGATGCCGCCGGACTCAAAGGCTACTGCGTGTTCCACATCACGGTGCTGGCGGCGCCCGAGGTGTGCGACGGGCTGGACAACGACTGCGACGGGCTCGTGGATGAAGATGCCGCTTTCCGCCAGCTGCTCTCCCGCAGCGATGCGGCTGGAAAAACGAACGCTCGGCTCGGCGCCTCGGTAGGCATCAGCGGCGATTATGCCATCGCGGGTGCGCCCGGCGACCAGGCGGCGCTGATCTTGTCGCGGAACACCGGCGGCGAACACCGCTGGAATCCGGTTGCCCGACTCGTACCGCCTGTGGCGGTTGACCCCAACGGGGCCTTTGGTCAGGCGGTGGCCATCCATGGCGAGTGGGCGGCCGTGGGTGCACCGGCAGCGGGAAAGGTGTACCTGTACCGTCTCGGACAGGTCAACACCGGGCAGTGGGGCTGGGTGCGCACCTTCGAGCCGGCCGGCGGCCACACGGGCGACCTGTTCGGATCGGCCCTGACCCTGACCGACGACCTGCTGGTGGTTGGCGCGCCTGCAGATGCACAGCGCGGTGCAAACGCCGGCGCTGTGTATGCCTACCGCCGGGATGCTTCCGGGCAGTGGAACCTGGCCGCCAGGCTGACGGCGGCCGACGGCCAGGCAGGTGACCGGTTTGGTGAGGCCCTGTCTGTTGACGGCCACCGGCTGGCGGTGGGCGCTCCCCTGCAGGACGAAAAAGGAGCCGATGCCGGCGCCGTCTACCTGTTCGATGTGCACCAATGGCAGCCGGTAAAAAAGCTGACCGCCGGCGACGGCGCCCCCGACGACCGTTTCGGATCGGCAGTGGCCGTCGACGGGTTCACCGTAGCCGCCGGCGCCCACCAGGACGACGACCGCGGCGAAGCGTCCGGAGCGGTTTACCTCTTCGATGAGGCGCGCGGCGGCGCCAACAACTGGGGCCAATACGCCAAGATCACCCCGCCCGACGGCATGGCGGGCGACCGCTTCGGCTTTTCCGTTGCCCTCCGTGGCGCCCTGATGGCCGTCGGCGCCCCCTTCGACAACCCGCGCGGGTTTCAGTCCGGCGCCCTGTACGTGTACCGGCGCGACGACCACAGCGCCTGGGAACAACTGACCAAGCTGGCAGACCGCAGCGGCAACAGCCGCGACCAACTCGCCTGGTCGGTGGCGCTGGAGAAAGACACGATCATCGCCGGTGCGCCGGCCGACGATTTCGGCAAAACGATCGACCGCGGCTCGGTAGCATTGTTTGCGCCCGTGTGCACGCCGGCAAACCGCGCCGACGAACCGGAAACGGACCTGCCCGCGGCGGAAGAAGCACTGTCGATCCACGCCTACCCGCTGCCGTTCACCACGGAGCTGACCGTTGAAGTCAATCTCAACAAACGGACAAATGCCCGCCTGACGGTGCTGGATGCGCTGGGACGCGAAGTGGCGGCGCTGCAAGACGGACTGCTGGACCACGCCGCCGTCTACCGCTGGCATGCCGGCGACGCCGGCGCCGGAACGTACTACCTGCGACTGGAGACGGACAGCACCGTAGAGGTGCGTCCGGTGGTGCTGGTGCGGTAGTGCACTGCTCTGCTCTGGTTTACGGTCTCAGCGCCAACCAACCTGATCTTTGTTTTTTGCCGCGGATTAGCGCGAATTCGCGCTCATTCGCGGCAAAAAATTTGGATTTAATTATGATGCACCTTAACCCTTTAAATAAACGGCAAAACAAATTTCAAAACCGTAAGCGCATCACCAGCATGGTCAGCGTCAGCACCATAACAATCACATTGGTGAACACCACGGAAAAGCTGTGGATCAGCAGCCCGTAGATCAGCCAAAGGATCGTGCTCAAAAACGCGATCACAAACATGAGCAGCGAAACACCCTGAAAGGAGCGCGCTTTCCAGGTTTTGACCACCTGCGGAACAAAGGTGAGGCAGGAAAGGATGCCGGCGAGGGTGCCGATCAGCTCGGTAAGGAAGGTCGACATGGTTTGTGTGCGGTAAATTCGAAGGTGTAGCAGAAGTCTAAAAAACTGACATTCATCCAATTAAAATTTTTAAAATCGACGTTAACCGATAGGATGGCTTCAAGCCCCATGTCGTCAACTTGGCATAAAAGTAATGTTGTAAAATTGTCTACAACGAAACCGGATATTTATTTTAACGGCTAATGACGTGAGTTAACGCTAATGCGTGTAATGCGCAGCACAACGGATCATTTTGGCCGCTGTCGGCGTTTTACGCCTGGCCGCTCGCTCCGATTTTAAAAACAATTTGTTTTAAAATGGCAACTCCGTACCTTTGCCTGCTCAACCCTGGTTGATCATGGCAAAATCAAAACCCAAAGGTTCGCGCAAAAAAGACAAGCCCCACGACGCGGTGTTCAAAGCATTTTTTGGGGACGTGGGCATCGTCCGAAACTACCTCGCGCATTACACCAGCCCGGAGGTATACGGGCACATTGACCTGGCTGCGTTGCGCAAGTGCGACACGGCGTTTGTCGGCGGGCGCTTCGGAGTGTCGTTCAGCGATATGGTGTACGAAACCCGGCTGAACACCGGCGCGCCGGTTCGGCTGTTGTTTTTGTTTGAGCACAAGAGCTATGAACCCGATCATCCGG
>JANRJH010000023.1:0-122135 GCA_033764075.1 Saprospiraceae bacterium
CAAATTTCTTCAGAAGAATCGTCAAGGATTACGAGTATACAGTATTATCTTCGCAAAATTGGATCATTTTGGCCAACTTGACCATTGTTTTGCAAAGATTATTCCCTTAGGCAAAATTAAATTTCCGAACAAGCTCTAAACGAAACCCACTTTCGCTATGTGCAGAAAAATTACCCTGTTGTTGCTGTTTTTTGTCCCGGTACTGTCTCAGGCCCAAACCCTCGTTTCATCGACCAAGCTCGGCACGCGCACGCGCAGCGAGTTGCTGACCGAATTCCAGGTGCCGTTTATCCAGTACGGCGTCGATTATTACCGGCTGGTGTACACGACCACCAACACGCAAGGATTGCCCGACACGGTTTCGGGGCTGGTGGTGGTTCCTGATGACCCTACACGAATTTACCCGCGTCTTGTTTACCAGCACGGTACGGCGGGTTCGACCATGGATGTGCCTTCGTTCAACGTGAATGCCGACGGCGAGGGAATCATCGGTTGGCTTTTTGGCGGACTGGGTTATGTGGCCCTATTGCCTGACTACCTGGGTCTGGGCGTATCCGATGGTTTTCACCCCTATGTGCACGCAGCTTCGGAGGCGCAAACAGGGGTAGATATCCTGCGGGCATTCAACGAATTTGCCCTTCAAAACGGGGTTTACGCCAACGACCAGCTGTTCATCACCGGTTATTCGCAGGGCGGGCACGCCGCCATGGCCCTGCACCGGGAGATCGAACTGACGCTGGCGGACACGTTTACCGTGACGGCAGCCGCGCATTTGTCGGGCCCGTATAGCATGTCCGGCGTGATGCGCAACCTGTTCATCAGCGATGAGGTATATCCGGCGCCCGGCTACGTGCCCTACACCGTACTTTCCTATCAGACGGCCTATGGCAACATATTCAACCAGGTGGAAGATGTTTTCAAGGCGGCGTACGCACCGGCGATCGGGCAGTTTTTCAACAACCAGATCAGCCTCAACCAGCTCAACGACCTGTTGTCGGCCGCGTTGGTGGCCAATGAAGGGAGCGTGCGTCCGGTGCGTATGTTCCAGGATTCCCTGTTGCAAAACGTGGTGAACCAGCCGAACCACCCATTCAACCGGGCACTGGCGGACAACGACACCTACGCCTGGGCGCCGGAAGCTCCTACACGGGTGTTTTACTGCATGGCCGACGACCAGGTGCCTTTCGAGAACGGCGTGTTGGCGGTAGACACCATGCTGGCTTTGGGCGCCCAGCAAACGCAGGGGCTGGATGTAAACCCCGCGGCAGACCACGGTGATTGTGTATTGCCGGCCTTGACGCAGACGTTCTTCTTCTTTCTGCCCTACCAACAAATTGGTACGGTGGGCACAAGCGCACCGTGGGTGGCCGGCAAGCTGGACATTTGGCCGAATCCGGTGTCCGAAGAGATGGTGGTGCGCGACCTGCCCTCCGACGGTCTGTTGCGGGTGATGGACTTGTCGGGAAAAACCGTGCTGGAGCAGGCTGTTTCAGCGGGCAACCAACGCATACAGATGGGATCGGTTCCGGAAGGGCTGTACCTGCTTTGTTTCACGGCCGAAGGCAGGGTTTGGTACGAGAAAGTGGTGGTACGCCGTTGATTACCGGTTGTCGTTCGCATACCACAGCTGCACCAGTCCCGACGGGAATGTCGTGGCGCGCAGGAGCCTGAGTTTCTGTGCCGAAAAGCCCGGTCTGAACAGCGGTATGCCATCGCCCAGGAGGGTGGGTACGACGGACACAATGTAGCGGTCCACCAGGCCATGCGCCATCATGGCGAAAATGGCTTCGCCACCGCCGTCGACAAAAATGTGCTCCGTGCTTTCGTTTTTCAGGCGGCGGATCAGGGTCGGAACATCGCCGGTGTAGAAGGTTACGTCGGCGGTGTTCTCCCTGGGCGTCCGGGTGAGCACGTAGCAGGTTTTTCCGCGGTAGGGAAACGGTTCGCCGAAGCCCAGGACTTTTTCGTACGTTTTACGTCCGATGATCACGGTTCCAACAGCGCGGAAGAAGTCGGTGTAGCCGTAATCTTCACCGGCCGCTTCCACCTGGCTGAGGAAAGCGATGTCGCCGTCGGGTGCGGCGATATAGCCATCCAGCGATTGGGCGATGAAAAGAAAAACCATGGGCTTACACTTGTCCGTATACCACAGCAAATGCACCGAACGCCAACGACCCGATGCCGATGCCCAGCGCCAGGGTGCGGTCGGTGCCGGTGAACCACAGGAACACAGCGGCCAGCAGCCCGCCGGCGAGCAGAAGGTAATAGGGCACCATGTACTGGATGACCACGAAGGCCACAAAGGTAAAAGCGGCCCGGATGGCGATGGAAAACAGTTGATTCATGACGGAAGGGAATTTTCGGCGTCAAAAGTAATCAAAGCGCATTTATTAAACTTAACGGACATCGCGATTTTCAAACCCTTAACTTTGCGCTTTTGGGAAGACCGGTAAAAACCTCCGTATGAAAGTAGTGATCCCTGTTGCCGGAGCCGGCATGCGTCTGCGTCCGCACACTTATACCCAGCCAAAGCCCCTGATGCCGGTGGCCGGCAAGCCCATCATCCGCTTTATTGTGGACCGTTTGGTGGAGGTCGGGTTGACGGATTTTGTTTTTGTGATCGGTTATCTGGGCGACAAGATCCGGAACTACCTGGAGCAGACGTACCCGAACCTGGACATGGAGTTTGTGTATCAGGAGCAGCGGGAAGGCTCTGCGCATGCCATTTGGATGGCGCGGGAGATTCTGGAAGACGAGGAGTCCATTTTTATCGCTTTTGGCGACACGATTTTTGAGGCCGATTTGCAGCGGATGCTGGAGTGCCCGCATTCGTGCCTGGCCATCAAAAAGGTGAATGATCCGCGCGAGTTTGGGGTGGCGGAGTTCGACGAGCAGGAGTTTGTCACCCGCCTGGTGGAAAAACCGCGCATTCCGAAGTCCAATATGGCCATCGTCGGTTTGTACAAGATCGACGAGGTGGGTGAGTTGTTGCGTGCGGTGGAGCATTTGCTCAGCCACGAGCAGCGCACCTATGGTGAATTTCAGCTGACCGACGCCCTGCAAATCATGGTGGAACGCGGCATCCGCATCCAGACCATGCCGGTCGACAACTGGTTTGATTGTGGGCGCAAGGACGTGCTGCTGGAGACCAACGCCATGCTGCTCAACCAGCGCAGCTATAACAACCATCGATGGCCATTGCCGCCGGCGGAAAACTCCATTTTCATTGAGCCCATAGCCGTGGGGGAAAACTGCATGATCACCAACAGCATCATCGGCCCGCACGTGACCATCGGCGACAACGTGACCATCCACCACAGCATCGTGCAGGACAGCATCATCGGCAACTTCGCTGCCCTGGATGAGGTGGTGCTCAAACACTCGGTGATCGGTTCGGATGCCAGCGTGCGGGGCATGAACCTTAGCTTGAATATTGGGGATAATACGGAGATTAATTTTGACTGAAGTGGGGGAGGTGTTCAACGGTCACCACCCCAATTTTCCACCTCCGCCGTGCTCCACAAACCCGGAAAAAACCGGCGTTGTTGAAACCGGGGGTGCAGGTATTTTTTCCACTCGCTGCCGCCGGTAGCGGCCTTGTTTTCGCCCTTGCTGTCCAGGTAATGCTGGGCGGTGTTCAGGTGCACCAGAGGCCAGTCGACGTTGTACAGGCGGTCGAATGATTTGAGTTGTTCCAGCAGGGCCTTCGAGGGGTTTTGCCATCGGCCGATTTTTTCTTCGAGGGTGTTACCCTGCACCTTTCGGGTGAGCGCCACGAAGCTGTCCATATATTTTTCCTCAAACAGCCGCAGGGTAGTCGATTTTTCGCCGGTTTGGCGGTTCATGCCGGCGTCTTTCCAGTAGATGTGTTCAAAGTAGTCTTCTGTGGCGGGGTTGGCGCCGAGTCGCTCCCGGCCTTTTTCATTGATGAGGTTCTCGAGTCGGGTACAATGGAGTTCGATGTACCGGAACTGGGCGCTCTGAAATCCGCTGGCGGGGGCGAGGGCGCTGCGAAAGGTGTTGTAGTCGTCGTAGTTCATGCCCGCCCGCATCACATCGAAGGAGGTGATGAGCATGTTGGTGTAGCGGTTCAGGCGGTTTATCTTGTCGATCCAGACGGCTTCTGCGAGGTCGCCGAACACCAGCTGCCTGATCTCGTGGAGCATCATTTTCAGGATGAGTTCCGTGACCTGGTGGTACATGATGAAGATCATCTCGTCGGGGAAGTCCGTCCGCGGTTTTTGCAGGGAGAGCAGGGTGTCCACTTCCACGTAATCCCAGTAATTGATGGGTTTGGCTTGCAGCAGACCTTTGAGATAGGTTTCCGGGTTTTCGCCCAGGCTTCGGTACTTTTCTTCTATTTGGGTCAGGATGCTTTCGTTTTTCATAACCTGTGTGGCGTTGAACCGAACAAGAGTCGGTGACCAAAGGTACGGCAAAAGTACGAAATGGGCGGGTAGGGGATCAGGTTGCTTGCCGCTCGCGCGGGATGGCACGCGGATTAAACGGATCGCTGCGCGAACGCGGATATAACCGATTTTTTAAAAATCCGTGTTGATCCGCGTTCGCGCAGCGATCCGCTCGATCCGTGTGCCAACCCGCGCGAGCGGTTTTTAATCCGCGTGCCATTTATCGCGAGCGGCACTCATTCACTCCATAAGTACGCTTTCTCGTAGGCCGGGGCGGCCCGTTCATCGAAAATTTACCCATGGGGCCCCTTGGGTACCACAATTTTGTCCTGTTCACCAACATTCAAAACCAATTTCAAACATGAAGAAGATACTGTTTTCCATCCTGATCCTGGCGGCCGGTCACGTGGCGGCTACTGCGCAATCTGCCGAGGAGTTGGTCGCCCGGCACCTGTCTGCCACCGGAGCTTCCGTGTGGGCAAAGGTCAATGCGATCAAGACCGAAGCCAAGGTGAGCGCCGACGGCGCCCCCGGCATGAGCATTTTGTGGAGCATGACGGCGCTGCGGGAGAAAGCAGCGCGCATGGATGTGAACGTGATGGGCATGACCCAGACCACTGTGGTCAACGGCAACCAGGGCTGGGCCAACAACCCGTTCATGAACCAGCCGGATCCGGAACCGCTGACGGCCGATCAGGTAAAAGCGCTGGCTGAACTCACCGACATCGATGGTTCGCTGGTGGGGTACAAGGAAAAGGGCTACCAGCTGGAATACGTGGGCACCGAAGATGTGGAAGGTGTGGAGACTCACAAGATCAAGGTCAACAAAGGCGAACGCGGGATCGAGTACTCCTTCTTCGACCCGGAAAGCTTTTATGAGATCAAAACGGTGAAGGTGGAAAAGATCGACGGCAAGGAGGTTACCAGCGCCACGCTGTTTTCCAATTTCAAAAAACAGGATGGCATCGTGTACCCGTTCACCATCCAGCAGGAAAACCCGATGATGGGCGCCACCACCGTTACCATCACCAGCCTTACGCTGAACCCGCCGGTGGATGAGAAGATTTTCGAACTGCCGGCCAAAAAGTAGCTTTTTCAGCGGCAACGAAAATCGATCCTTGTTTTTTGTGCCGTTGTTGGCGTCCTCGCCAACAACATGCGACGGAGTGAGTGGTCTGTGCCGTTGTTGGCGTCCTCGCCAACAACATGCGAACGGCAATGCTTAGGTGCATTTGTTTGGCCCCTCACTCCGCCGATTGTTGTCGGCGAGGACGCCGAAAACGGCAATTTACGCCCCCCTTTGTTTATCATTCAATACACAACCTGTCTATGCATCGCTTTTTCCTCGTTTCGCTTTCCCTTTCCCTGTGCATCGGCGCTTACGCCCAAACCAAACTCTCCTCGGCCACGTTCGGCGCCGTCGCGGCGCGGAGCATCGGCCCCGCCGTCATGGGCGGGCGCATCACGGCGATTGAAGGCGTGAACAGCGACCCCAAGGTGCTGTATGTCGGTACCGCCGGAGGGGGCGTCTGGAAATCGAACACGGCGGGCATGACCTACGAACCGGTGTTCGACAAGCACCCGCAGTCGGTCGGCGCACTGGCGATCGACCAGGCGCATCCGGACACCGTGTGGGTGGGCACCGGCGAGAGCAACATGCGGAACAGCGTCTCCATCGGCCAGGGGCTGTTCAAGTCCACCGATGGGGGGCGAAACTGGACGCGAGTAGGGCTGGAAAACAGCGAACACATCTCCAAAATCGTCATCCACCCGCAAAATTCATCGGTGGTGTACGTGGCTGTCCCCGGCCCCCTATGGAGCGACTCTCCCGACCGGGGTTTGTACAAAACGGTCGACGGCGGAAAAACCTGGGAGAAAATCCTGTTTGCCGATGAGAAAACGGGCTGCGCCGACATCATCGTTGATCCGCGCAACCCGGACGTCCTGCTGGCTTCCCTGTGGCAATTTCGCCGGACGCCTTACTCGTTCGTGTCCGGCGGGCCGGGAAGTGCGCTGTACAAATCCACCGACGGCGGCAAAACGTGGCGCAAGGTCACCAGGGGGCTGCCGGCGGGGACCTTCGGGCGCATCGCCCTGGCGCTGGCGCCCAGCGCACCGGACAACATGCTGGCCATCGTGGAAAGCGAAAATACCAGCCTGCTGATCTCGTCGGACGGCGGTGAAAGCTGGAACTACCAGAGCGCCACGGCCAACGTCACTGCCCGCCCATTTTATTTTAGCACCCTGGTCGTAGACCCGCACGACCCCAAACGCGTTTACCGGCCGGCCTTCTCGCTCTCCATTAGCAACGACGGCGGCTATTCGTTCTTCGAAGCCGGCAATGAGGGTGGCTGGGTGCACGCCGACCACCACGCCCTGTGGATCAACCCCGACAACACCCAACAGATGTACCTGGGCACCGATGGCGGCGTGTACATGAGCCTCGACAGGGGCCTCACCTGGAGCCACCAGAACACCCTGCCCGTGTCGCAGTTCTACCATGTGCAAGTCGACGACCGGGTTCCCTACAACGTCTACGGTGGTCTGCAGGACAACGGCTCCTGGGTGGGGCCGTCGCAGAGTGCCGGCGGCATTGAAAACCGCGACTGGGAGAGCGTGGGCGGCGGCGACGGGTTCTGGGTGCAGCCCGACGCGCTTGACCCCGACATCGTGTTCAGCGAGTCACAGGGCGGAAACATCAGCCGCTTTAACCGGCGCACCAACCAGAGCAAGTTTATACAGCCCCAGGAAAAACAGGGCGACCCAAAGTACCGCTGGAACTGGAACACACCGCTGGTCCGAAACGCCGCCAACCCCGGTGTGCTGTACACCGGCGCGCAGTTCCTGTTCAAAACCGAGGACCGCGGGCAAAGCTGGACGCGCATTTCGCCCGACCTGACCACCAACGACACCGTCAAGCAGCAGCAGTACGCCAGCGGTGGACTCACCGTAGACAACACCTCGGCCGAAAACCACTGCACCATCTTCAGCATCGGCACATCGCCCATTGACGAAAACCTGCTCTACGTGGGTACCGACGACGGCGTCATATCCGTGACCCGCGACGGCGGCAAAAACTGGGAACGGGTGTCCGGTAATATCCCGGACGTGCCCTCCGGCGCCTGGGTGAGTCGGGTAGAGCCCAGCCGGCACCGGCCCGGAGTGGCCTATGCCACCTTCGACAACCACGCTTACGGCGACATGCGCACCTACGTGGTCAAAACGACCGATTACGGCAAGACGTGGACGGCGCTGCACAGCAGCAGCGCGCTAAAAGGGTACGCGCACGTCATCGTAGAAGACGTGGTGAACCCCGACCTGCTCTTCCTGGGCACCGAGTGGGGGTTGTACCTGAGCAACGACGGCGGACAAAACTGGGTGTTGTACAAGTCCAACCTGCCAGAATTCGTCGCCGTGCGCGACCTGGTTGTTCAGCCCCGCACAAACGACCTGGTGGTCGGCACCCACGGCCGCGGGATTTTTATCATCGACGACATCTCTCCGCTGCGGCGCCTCACGCCGGAGTGGATGCAGAAGGATATCGCCCTGCTGCCCACACGCCCGGCGGTGGTCACCAACGGGCACTACGGGCAGGCCTTTCCGAACACCGGCTCCTACGCCGGCCCCAACGCCACCGAAAATGCCGTGATCCAGTACTACCTGAAAGACCGCCTCAGCACAGGCGAGATTACCATCGACATCTTGGACGCCGCGGGCAACAAGCTGGTCTCTATGCCCGGCTCACGGCGCAAGGGCATCAACACAGTCACTTGGGACATGCGCAGCGCGCCGCCCAAGGCCGCCAGCGGCGTTTTGGTGCAGGGCGAGATGGGGGTGTACGCGGGTTTTTTCGGGCCCCAATGTTTGCCAGGCACCTACAAGGTGCGGCTGACGGCCGGTGACTACACCGACGAGGCCACTCTGGAGCTGGCGCCCGACCCGCTTCAGCCGGGGTTGGACTACCTGGCGCGCCGACAGGTATCGGCCACCACGTTTGCCATGGTGGAGGAGCTTGCACTGCTGGAAGCCCAGGTGCGCACGACGGCCGAGGAAGTCGGCATACGGGCAGCCCAGGTGAGCGACGCGAAGGCCAAAGCCAGGTTGATCGGTTTCGTCGGTACCCTGGAGGCCTTCCGGAAAACGCTGACGGAGACCATCGAGTCCAAAGGCATCACAGGAGAGAAACAGTTGCGCGCCGAGATCGGGCGGTTGTACGTTGCCACCGAAATGTCAGACGAGCCGCCCACCCGGTCGCTGCTGGATCGCATACCGGTCTTGCAATCGGAATTGCGCCGGGCGCAGCAACAGGCCGAGGGTTACTGGACGAACGAACTGGCGGCGGTAAACAAGGTATTGGCCAGGCAGAAACTGGCGCCGGTGGCGGTAATGGACAAGGCGGCGTTTGAGCGGCAGTATGGGGCGTCGGTTGGGGAGAAACCGGCGGGGAAGTTTGATTTCAGGCGGATCATGACCATCATGCAGGATTGGACCAACTGACCCATGTTTTGGAGTTATCGTACACAGCGGTAAATCTGGAGCTTGATAGTCATTCCGGGCACTGAAAATGGCCAACAAATTATTTGTAAAGCTTGGAATTGTCAAAACTTTTCCTGTATATTTACCGACTGATTACTACAGGCTCCGATATGGTAGAGATTGCCAACCCGATTTACGACGTCGTTTTCAAATACCTGATGAATGACGAAAAAGTGGCCAAGCTGCTGCTCTCTGCCATCATCGGCAAGGAAGTCGTTACGCTCGAGCTCAGGCCCACCGAGCACCATTTTCCGGTAGGTGAACTGTTGGCCGTGTTGCGTATGGACTTCACTGCGCGTATCCAAAACGCCGACGGCCATCAGGAATTGGTGATTCTGGAACTGCAAAAGGCCAAGATGGCTGGCGATATCCTGCGATTTCGTCGGTACCTAGGCGAGCAATACGCCAATAAGGAGAATGTGGTTCGGGAGCCAAGGCCGGAATATCCTTACCGCAAGGCGTTGCCGATTTTGAGCATTTATTTCTTAGGATATGCGCTTAACCACGCCAAGGCCCCTGTCATCCGTGTCAATCGCCATTATATTGATGCGGCAACCGGAGAACCTATTCCCGAAAAAGAGGAGTTCATTGAGAGCCTGACGCACGACAGCATCATTATCCAGATACCTTTTTTGAAGAATAAGCGGCGGACAGAACTGGAACAACTACTTACTATATTTGATCAATCCCATATTTTCCGAGACCCGCACTTCTTGTCCATTGACGAGGAAGCGCTCCCGGAACGCTATCGCCCTTTGTTGCGTCGCTTGCAAAAAGCGGTAGCTGACCCGATGGTTCGACAAACGATGGATGCTGAGGACGACATCATCGAAGAATTCAAGGACTATCAAAGAACCATCACAATGCATGAGTCGCAATTGCGAGAGAACGAATTGTTGATTCAACAAAAAGAGGCGGCCATCACAGAAAAGGAACAAGTGATTTCCGAAAAGGAACAAGTGATTTCCGATCAAAAACAGCAAGTGGAAGCTGCACTTCGATCATTAAATACCGATGGTGTTAACCTTTCCAAACTGGCGCTGATATTTAAAATGGATGAATCTGAAGTAAAGCGCATACTGGGAGAAAAGTGAGGGCTTGTCCATGCCTGGTCACCTTTGTCCGGGGCTGGCGAGCGATACCCGCGTAACCTGCAATTGGGGCTTGTCCATGCCTGGTCACCTTTGTCCTCGAATATTTGCAGGCTTACACTGTCATAGGATCCATCTTCTCCCCATCCACCCCATACTTCGCCATAAAATCCTTCACCGCCTTTTCCGTCACTTTGCCTTGTCGTTGCAACAGGCGCACTGCGGCGAAGGCGATGTAGCGGGGGCTGATCTCGAAGTAGTCGCGCAGGTTTTCGCGGCTGTCGGACAGGCCGTAGCCGTCGGTGCCCAGCGCGATAAAGTCTTTGGGCATCCAGGGGGCGCACTGGCCGGCGACGACGCGCATCCAGTCGTTGGCGCTCACGAACACGCCTTCTTCTTTTAGGAGTTGCTGTTCGAGCCAGCATTGGCGCTCCGGCTCCCCGGGGTGCAGCAGGTTCCAGCGTTGGGTGGCCACGCCGTCGCGGTAGAGCTCGACCCAGGAGGTGGCGCTCCACACGTCGGTGCTAATGCCCTCGCTTTCGAGCAGTTCGGCCGCCTTGAGCACCTGTTGCATGATGCTGCCGGCGCCAAACAGGTGGGCCTTTACGCCTTTGGAGGCCTTTCTTTCGGATGTCT
Source organism: Saprospiraceae bacterium (assembly GCA_033764075.1). Classification (GTDB taxonomy): domain Bacteria; phylum Bacteroidota; class Bacteroidia; order Chitinophagales; family Saprospiraceae; genus M3007. The sequence goes on from JANRJH010000023.1 coordinate 10,673, forward strand.
TGTAGCGATACAAACCGCGTTTGATGCCCTCTTCGGCGTTTGCCGGCATGGTGGGCATGTAGTAGTTTTCGTTGTAAATGGTTAGGTAGTAGATTTTATGCTCGTTCTCCGCGTACATGCGTCGGAGGCCATCCTGCACAATGACGGCCAGTTCGAAGGCAAACGCCGGGTCGTAGCTAACCACGCCCGGCATGGTTTGGGCGAGCATGAGGCTGTGTCCGTCTTCGTGTTGAAGTCCTTCGCCGTTGAGCGTGGTGCGGCCGGCGGTGGCGCCGAGCAAAAACCCTTTGGCCAGCATGTCGGTGGCCGCCCACACCATGTCGCCCACGCGCTGGAAGCCGAACATGGAGTAGTAGATGTAAAACGGCACGGTGGGCACGCCGTGCAGGGTATAGGCGGTGCCTGCGGCGGTGAAGGACGCCAGCGCGCCGTCTTCGTTGATGCCTTCCTGGAGCACTTGGCCGGTTTTCGACTCCTTGTACTTGATCACCGAGATGCCGATCTCCAGGGGGGTGTACAACTGCCCTTTCTGGTTCCAGATCTGCGCGGAGTTGAACATGGCCTCCATGCCGAAGGTCTGCGCCTCGTCGGGCACGATGGGCACGATGTATTTGCCCACCGGGCTGTTGCGGATGAGGGTGGTCATGATGTCGATCATGGCGGCAGTGGTGGACACCTCTTTTCCGCCCAGCGCTTCCGAGCCTTTGAGCTGTTTGTCGAGCAGGCTGAGCTCCGGAACGGCGAACGGCTCATGGCGCTCTTCGCGTTCGGGCAGGTATCCGCCCAGGGCGCGGCGCCGCTCGTGCATGTACTGCACAACGGGGTCGTTGGCCGCCGGGTACCAGAATTCGGCATTTTTGGCCTGTTCGTCGCTGAGGGGTATACCGTACCGGTCGCGGGTTTCGAGGCGGGCGTCGTCGCTGATGTCTTTGGTTTGGTGGGCTTTGTTCTTGCCTTCGGCGGCTTTGCCCATGCCGTAGCCCTTGACTGTGTGCACAAGGATGGCCACGGGCTTGTCGGACCGCACCGCGCGGTCGAAGGCTGCGAACACCTTGAGGTGGTCGTGCCCGCCCCGGCGCATGGCGAGGAGCTGATCGTCGGTGTAGGTGGAGAGGAGCTGGGCCACGCGCGGGTCGTCGCCGGTGAGTTTTTGTCGGATGAGGGCGCCGTTTTGCATGGCGGACATCTCCTGGAAGTCGCCGTCGACCAGCATTTCGAGGCGGCGCAGCAGGGCGCCGTCTACGTCGCGGGCGAGCAGCTCGTCCCAGTCGCTGCTCCACAGTACCTTGATGACCTCCCATCCGGCGCCGAAGAAGTGGCGTTCGACCTCCTGGATGATTTTGCCGTTGCCCCGCACCGGTCCGTCGAGGCGTTGGAGGTTGCAGTGCACGACGAACACAAGGTTATCCAGGTTTTCGCGTGCGGCGGTGCCGATGGTGCCGTACACCTCGGGCTCGTCGATCTCGCCGTCGCCGATGATGTGCCACACGCGTCCGCCGTTGCGCGGCTTAAGCCCGCGGTCTTCCAGGTATTTGATGAACCGGGCCTGGTAAACGGCCGTCATGGGGCCCAGGCCCATGCTCACGGTGGGCGCCTGCCAGAATTCGGGCATGCGCCGCGGGTGCGGGTAGGAGGCCACGCCGCCCAGGGTTTCCTGGCGGAAGTCGGCGATGGCACTGACGGGCATGCGACCCTCCATCACGGCGCGGGCGTAAATGCCGGGGGACGCGTGCCCCTGGAGCATCAGGAGGTCGCCCCCGTAATCGGCCGAGCGGTTGCGGAGGAAGTGGTTGAACAACATTTCCAGCACGGTGGCGCTGGCGGCGTAGGTGGCGATGTGTCCACCGAGGGCCAGGTTTTTGTCCTGCGCCTGCAGCACCATGGCCTGGGCGTTCCAGCGGATGATGTTCTCCAGCCGCCGCTCGGTTTCCAGGTCGCCGGGGTAGGGCGGTTGGTCTTCTGCCGGGATGGTGTTCAGATAGGGTGTGTTGAGGGCAGGGCCACCGTTGGCAATGCCTTTGCGCGCCAGGCGATAGCGGATATTTTGGAAAAGCTCTTCTGCGCGCACTTTTCCGTGCGCTTCGATGACCTCTTCGAGGGCTTCGAGCCATTCTTCTTTTTCGAGGAACCAGTCGTCGAGTTGGATGTTTTCTCCCATCTGTTGCTGCTTGTGTTCGGGTGGGCGAAGGTACGGGAAAAAATGCACTCGTCCTACGACTATACTCGTAGGACGAGTGTCAAAAGTCCACCCACTTCCCCTCCATTTTCAGCCACCTTTCCTTTTCTTCAAAATCGGGCATAAACCGCGCCACCACATCCCAGAACCGTTGGCTGTGGTTCATCTCGACGAGGTGGGCCAGCTCGTGCAGGATCACGTAGTCCTGCACTTCGGCGGGGGTGAGCAGCAGGCGGGTGGAGAGGTTGATGTTGCCGCCGGAGGAGCAGCTGCCCCATTTGGACTGGTGGTATTTTAGGTAGACGTTGGTGATGGGGCGGTTGACCGTCAGGCGGTTCCACTCGTGCACGCGGTCGGCCACATCGGGGTAGAAATCGCCGCCCACCACGCGCGAGATCAGGTGTTTGACGCTTTTGCTCCGGTGTTCTTCGCTGCCGCGCGTGCTCAGCCGGATGCTGATGGTGTCGCCGATGAGGCGGGCGCTGTGGGTGGCGCGGTCTTCGTGCTCCACGTCGAGCACGTACCGGCGCGCGCCCACCGTGAGCACGTCGCCGCTGTGGTAGGTTTTGGTTTCAAACGGGCTGCGCAGGGCAGGCTTGACGGCAAATTGCTTGCTCACCCATGCGTGCAGTTCGACGAGGTATGTGCGGACCACCTCGGGGGTGGTGTGCCTCGGAGCGCGCAGAATCACCCGCCGGCGGGTGATGCTGAAGCGGGTGTTCCGGCGCGGTTCGAGGTGGACTTCTACGGGCACCAGCAGGCCGTCGATGGAAAGGGTGGTGCGGTAGGGTTGCGGCATGCTTATCCTTTGCGCTTGGCAAAATCGGCCATCAGGTCGGCGAGCGCCCGGGCGCTTTTCTTCTCCAGCGAGTTGTAGGTGGAGGCGCGGAAGCCGCCCACCAGCCGGTGGCCTTTGAGGCCGACCATGCCGTGCTTTTCGCTTTCGGCGAGGAACTCTTTTTCTAGACCCTCGTAGCCTTTTTCCATCACGAAGCAGATGTTCATCAGGGAGCGGTCTTCTTTGGCAACGGTGCCGCGGAAGAGCGGGTTGCGGTCGATCTCATCGTAGATGATGCCGGCCTTCACGCGGTTGCGGCGCTGCATGCCCTTGAGCCCGCCGTTTTTCCTTATCCAGCGCATGGTGAGCATGGATACATAGATGGGGAACACGGGGGGCGTGTTGTACAGGGAGTTGTTTTGCACGAACGTCCGGTAGTCCAGCATGGTGGGCAGGGTGCGGGTCACCTTGCCGAGCATATCCTCGCGCACAATGACGACGGTGGTACCTGCCGGGCCGAGGTTCTTCTGGGCGCCGGCGTAGATGAGACCGAAATTGCTCACGTCCACCGGGCGGCTGAGGAAGTCCGACGACATATCGCACACGATGGGCACGGGCGATTTGGGGAACTTGTGCAGCTGGGTTCCGTAGATGGTGTTGTTGCTGGTGAGGTGCAGGTATTTGGCGTCGGACGGGATTTTATACTTCTTGGGGACGTGCGTGTAGCCGTCTTCCTTGGAGGAGGCCAGCACGTTGACCTGGCAGAAATTTTTGGCCTCTTTGATGGCGCCGGAGGCCCACACGCCGGTGTCGACGTAAGCGGCCGTCTCGTTGTCGTTGATCAGGTTCATGGGCGCCATGAAAAACTGGCTGCTGGCGCCGCCGGTGAGCCACAATACGTGGTAATCGTTGGGCAGCTCCATGATCTCGCGCAGCAGGGCGTTGGCTTCGTCGATGATGGCGGTGAACTCGGGCCCGCGGTGGCTCATCTCGAGCAGGCTGAGGCCCGAGCCTTCGTAATTGGTGCAGGCCTTGCCGGCCTCCTTGAGCACCGGAGCGGGGAGAATGGCCGGACCGGCCGAAAAGTTGTGTTTTTTCATGGGTAGGGCAGAACAGGTGGTGTTGGTGAATCGGGGCAAATGTAGGGTATTTTGTCTATTTTTCGGTATGGGCTTCCGAAAAGCTAGGGGAGGTGACGGGGTGATTCGCAAGGCAGTAAAAAGGAACACGAGTCATTTTACATTGTGTATGTTGCTTATGCAATTCCTACCTTTGAAGCCACCCGTCGCCAAAACCCAGACTCATGCCATTTCCGGGACCGTCCAAATTGGCTGAATGGCCAAACAGAAGAAAGTTCATCTTACTGGTTTTGCCGGTGATGCTATTCGGCAATTGTCGTTTGGCCTACCGGTCACTGCTGGGTATTGATTCCACGCCTGAATGGCAGGACGAACAGGACATCAAAAAGAAAGCAAAAAGCTACAAAATCCCAACCGGCGAATTGTTTCTTTTAGATCATGCTTCCTTTCACCATGCGATTCAGAAAAGGGCTGCTGCTGCTATGGAATCCTTGACGACAGACGGGGTAGTATCGCCCGAAGACAGTATTTTACGGAATAAACTGCTGGAAAGTGTCAATAACGACCTCCAACCTGTTCAGGTACGGTATTTTCTTGGTTCCGGGGAGCCAATTTTCAAACTTGTAAATTGTTACATCGATCCCCCCATTCCAATGAACTGGAATGTTGAAGCGTGTTTTGATGTTTTCCCACCCCGACCCATAGCAGCGCTGAAGGAAGAATGCAACGACAGTTTGCAGTTTTTCCTGCCCCACATCACCCGAATGGACGGAACTGCGGGCCTCTCAATAGATGATTTGCCCAAAGCGGATTACTATGCTTTGATCTTTTGGAACTCTTTTATGATTAAACCCTCTAAGAAACTCATCAAACAACTGACAAGTTATGATAAAATCCATCAAAATAAATACACATATTTTATATACGTAAATAATCACAATGCAAACCTTTGGTCTTTGATTCCGGATGACCAGAAAAGCCAATATACGCCACCTGCGAGAGAGTAGACATAGTATGCCGCGCATTGCACGAATTAGCGCTAACTCGCGCAGTTCGCGGCAAAAAATAAGCATCGGGCCTCTTTTTTTTCTTGTACTGACGGAAAATGACAACGACAAAATGTATTTTTGTTGTCGCGAGGCGCCAATAGACCGTGCAGGGCTAAGATCGCCAAGCAGCATAAAAATAACCCGACAACACCAACCATGGACATCCTTCAAGACCTCTTAGTTTTTGAGCATCTGGACCAGCTCATCCGAAGCCGTTCTACCGGGCGCCCTGCCGTTTTGGCGCAGCGACTCAAAACCAGTGAACGCACCGTGTACCGCCTCATTGCCTGTTTACGCGATTACGGTTTTCCAATTGCATACGACCAGGACAGGCAAACCTATTTCTACGACCGGCCCGTGCGGATCCATGTAGAAATTCGCGTAGGCAACGATATTTTATTTCGAAAAAACGGGGGGGGTAAAATGATGCACTTTTTTTCGCGCACTGACACGGAATGGCGGCATCGGCACGGAGATTTGTAAGGCTTTCCGGCCGATGCGCGCGGGTCGGGGAGCCGGGGATGCCGAAAACCGGGTTAGAGTAGGCTTAGCAACTTTAAAACTAAAAAAATGAAACAATTTCTGATTTTACTCGCATTTCTATGCGCAGGCTCGTTCTCCTTTGCACGCGGAGGGAGTGATTTTTTGACAACTGAAAATAGCATTTTGCTTGCATCGGAGGCAGTTGACTGCCATATAGGTCCATTTGTTCAGCCGGATTTGACAATTGTGGTATATATTGGTAATGTAGGTGATCCTGAAACTTGGAATCTTGATCTTGAAGAAGATGGGCAGGCGTGTTTGACAATTCGAGTATATGTTTATGGCCAATGGGTCGAATTGTTCAATTGCTAAAGTTAACAGCCAAAACAGTATCACCTCGCATGATCGACAAGTGACGACTTGTTGATTGTGCGAGGTGTTTAGCCACCCTTTTTGAAAAAAATAGTACTATGCGTCCTCCTTTCATTGTCCTTTCTTTAGTGGCCCTCCTGACCACCCAAGGCACATCTGCTCAATCCTTATCTATCACCTACCGGTCCGACTTTTTCCTGTCAAATCTATTGGGTTCCGTTCTCAAAACGGATACATTCAGCACAGCGGGAACGCAAACATCCATTTACCGCTTGAATATTTCGAACAACAAATCCGAGTATTTATTTGTTGAGTCGCGCCGCGATACTGCCAAGGCCGGTTTTTCCTTTAAGGTATTGAATCAACGTGTCATTTACAAAGACTTCGGGGATATGGTTATGTATATGCAGAGCGTTTCCTCGCCCAACATTGTATCCCGGGAGCCGATGCAATTTGATTTCTGGAACCTCCGGCACGAGGAAGTGCGGGAAATATTAGGCTACCGGTGCAAAAAAGCGACGGAAACGGCTCCAGCCGGCGATGACGGGCTTACCGCCTGGTACGCCCCGGACATCCCGGTTTCCGATGGTCCTCAAAACTTTTACGGTCTGCCCGGTCTAATCCTGGTTGTTGAGCATCGTGTTTACAGCATTACTGCGCTGGATGTAGTATCGCACACCGATACAAAGCCGATAAACCTCCCGCAAGCCGACGCCTACGTAACACCAGCCGAATTTGCCCGGCTGACCCGTCCCAAAAAAAATTAACCCCACATGTCGGCGCTCCGGTTCTCCCTCGGTTTGCTCCTTATGCTGGCCGGCAGCGTGCCCGGCATGGGGCAGATCGGGCTTACGGGCCGGGTGACCGACGAGGCGGACAGTGTGCTGGCCGGCGCCATGGTGCAGTTGTGCGCCCCCGATTCCTTCAGCGTGATTCGTTTTACCCGTACCGACGCATCGGGCGCCTGGCGACTGGACAAGGTCAAGCCCGGAGAATACGTGCTGAAAATCGGCTACCTGGGCAGGGAAACCGGGTACCGGGGGCTCAACCTGAAGTCCGGGGCGCCACCCCCGCTCGTAACCGTGTTGCCTCCCCAAACCCAAACCCTGCAAGTGGTGGACATCAGCGCCCGACGGCTGGGGATTGTGGTGCGCGGCGACACCACTTTCTACAACATCGGGGCCTACACCGACTCGACGGAGTACAACCTGGGCGACATACTCAACAAACTGCCGGGCATTCAGGTGACCCCTGAGGGCATCCTGTACAACGGCGCCCGCGTGAAGGTTGCGCTCACCGAAGGGCAGGATATTTTCGGGCAGCTGCACAAGCAAATGACCGAAAGCATCCGGGCGGAGGACGTCGCCGGTGTGCAGATTCTCGAACGCTACCAGGAAGGCGCCGACCAGGCCTTGCAAAGCGGCGACGACAAGGTGGCCCTGAACGTGACGCTTACGGAGGAAGCCCGCAACCGGCTCAACGGCGACGCCGGCGCCCACTTCGATCTGTCGGGCCACTACGAACTCAACGCAACAGGATACAAAACCGGCGAAAAGGTGGGTTTCACCGCCATAGCCCGGGTGAACAACACCGCTCAGCCCACCCTGCAGGCTTTCGACCTGCTGGCCATGCTGGACATGGACAACCCGGACAAGGTTCCGGACCAACTGGATTTGATCAAAACCCTGGTCCCTCCGGCCGGTTTGCGGAAAAGCAACGAGGCGTTTGCCTTTGGCCGCATCACCGCCAAGCCGACCCCGGCGCTCACCCTGAAGTCAACCGTTTCCTTTTTTGCCCACGACAGAGCGGCGCGCCGGAACGCACTGGGCATTTACACCAACAACAACAGCGTTTACATCGGCAATACCCTGGAAAAAACCGCAGACCGCAACCTGAACCTCGACGTGCAGGCCTTCTGGAAAGGCGCCAGGGTTCATGTAGATGCCGGCTTGCCCCTGTATCTCCACCGCACCGGCGCCGACCTGGTAAAGGCCGGTCTGCTGGATTCGAATGAGATACGGAACGTGTTCGCGCAAGACGTGGACGTCTTCTCGATCAACCCTTACGCGGCCCTGGCTTACCTTCCGGGAAAAAACCATTCGTTGCGATTGAACGTCCGTTTTGGCCTGAAAAGCACCGGACAGTCCACCCGGCTGGCGTCGGCATTTCCTGTTTTCGGACAAATGGACAGCAGTCTGGTGCAAAGCACGGAGAACCCGTTGTCTGACGCCGACGTGGAGATCGCCTACCAGTTCAAGCAGCCCAAACACCAGCTGACCCTGAAAACCCGGGGATATGACCACGCATTCCGGTACACACTGCAAACCGCGCCGCTGTTTGGCGCCGATTGGCAAAACCGGTCGGACTTTCGGGATCGCGCAGTACTGGGCGAAGCCGAATGGCGCCGTGTGGGGCAGCAAGCGTTCAGATACCACTTCGCCGTGGGCGCCGGGCAGTTGACGCGTGCGTACGAAGGCGGCGGTGGGCAGTTCCGGCAACTGCTTTTTTCCGGAAAAGCGGGTGTGTACTACGACTTCGACAAAACACACAGGATTGGACTGAACGCCGAAGTGACCCAGCGTCCGCCCGACATGATGCAGTTGATCCGGGTGCTTCAGGTGGTAGACGACAACATCCTGCAACTGGAGCAGGTCGACAGTCAGTACGTTTTTTTCAAACGAAAGGTGGCATTCAACTACAGCAATCGGGACCCGGCCGGGCAGTTTGATTATTTCATCAAATCTGCTTTTGAGGTGCTTCAAAACGATATTCTGTATTGGAGCGAGGCCAGGGAGAACTACCTGCTCAATCGTTCGTTGCGCATGCCGGACACCCGTGTTTTTGAACTGACCGTGTCGGGCAACCTCAAGGCGGCCCTGGGAAATAAACAACCAACGTTGTCGCTCCAGGGCAACGTAAGGCGCCAAAACGGTTATGCTGCCATCAACGAGACCCTTCAACCCACCACGCTTTTTGGCGCCGGGGGCAGCCTGAGCGCCACTTTTCCCCTCACCCAACGATGGCAGTGGTCTGCCGGATACAACCTGATGTATCAGGGGAACGAAACGCAAAGTGCTACCCCTCGCCTGTCTTTTACCAATAGCACCGTGTCAACGGGATGCCGGTTCAAGGGCGAGCGGTGGTTTGTGACAACCCAATTGGCCGTCAAACAACAGGAAACCACTGGTAGCACCAATACCCTCTGGCTCCTGGGTTTCGAGGCCGAGTATCGCCTGCCGAAAAGCCCGCTGCGCCTGCGCCTGGTCGGCCGCAACCTCCTGAACCTGGATGGCAACCAGTTGATTGTGCCGGACTTCAACCTGAACTACCTGGGGTACGATCAGTTCACAACCATTGGCGGGATGGTGCTGGCGGGTGTGGCCTGGGTTTTTTAGGGGGGGGCATGGCCCTTATCGGCAACGCTCACACCGGTTGATCTTGTCATTCCAACCGATGGCCTCCTGAAGGCGCTGTTCGAATTCCGCTGTGGTATCGGCCAGCAGGGCCAGGGAGCAGGCGGCGATGGCGCGGTTGGCGAATCCGCGCACGTCGCGGCAATCTTCGAGGGTGCCGGCCAGGTACTCGGCGTTGCGCAGGAGGTAGAGCGCGTGTTCCACTTTTTGATTGCGGATGTCGCGGTCGTCGGTAGCCAGGGCGTCGGACAGGTCGAGCGCGGCGATTTCTGCATCTTTGCGCAGCACGCGGCGGGGGGCAAACAGGTCGGCGCCCTGCACGTCGGCGCCGGGTTGCTGCAGGCAGTAATCTGCCGAATTCCGCATGAGCAGCGCCTGGCGCCGGGCTTCCACGGCCCGCATGATGAGGGCATTCAGATCGTGTTCGCGGCGATAGCCCAGCACGTCCGATTCGGTGCGGCCCTTTTCAGCGGCGAGCTGCACGGGCGCGCACTGCAGGCCCATCTGGGCGATGGCGTCGAACTCCTGCCAGGCGTTCCAGAGCTGGAGGTTCAGGTGGTTGGGTTCGTAGGAGAGGGCAGCCCCGTTGAGCAGCACCTCGAGTTTATCGGCCCTGCGCTTGACCCACTCCAGGGTCTCACGGGAGTCCATGGATTGGGCAATAACGGCGCCGGGGAATACACAGGATAAAAAGAGGAGGAAGCGCATAACCGTGTTTTTTCAGGTGGACGTTATCGGTTGGGCAATACAACCCTAACCCCGCTTTTGCCCTTCGGTTCAATGACGAACCCCTCTTCCTGCAACTTCTCTGCCTGCAGGTACCCGCCGCCGGGCAATTTGGGGTTGAGCAGGCCGCCGTCGCCCACCACCCGCCACCAGGGTGTCTCCGACGGCCGGCCCATCGCCCGGGCCTCTTCGGCGGCTTCGGCAATGATGCGCAGGAAAATGCCGGTGGTGAGCGGGCAGGTATAGTCGGCCCCAAAATCAACTGCCAGCGCCTCGCGGAGTTCCGACATCGTCCACAAGCGCCCACGGGAGAGTGTGCGCACCTTGGTGTCGACCAGCGCGGCGTTGGCGATGAGCATGCGGGCGCCGCCGTAGCGGTCGTTCCAGTTTTCGGGGCCTTCCTTGACTACCGGCGGCTGTGCCTTGTGGAGCTTGTCGAGCCAGGGGGTGGCGGATTTTTTCATAAAAATGTCGTTCGATGGTTGGCAGAAAAAAATGGCCAAGCCACATTTTGTCGCGTTTTCCAACAACAAAAATACACGAAGTGTTATTCTTTAAATCTGTTCTGTTCAAGTATGTGCAACAAGCCTCGAATTTTGTAGACCATTGCACCGTACCAACCACCCAATCAGCATGTCCAAAAACATCGTCAACACCATATGGGCCGGTAAAATGGCCTTCGACTGCCACATTGGCGACAAGCACGTTGTGCGCATCGACACCAAACCGGATGCCGGCGACGACAGCGGCCCCGGGCCGAAAATCCTGCTGCTGACCTCCCTGAGCGGCTGCACAGCGATGGACATCGCCGCCCTGCTGCCCAAAATGCGCGTTTCCTTTGACCGTTTCCGCGTGGAGGCCGAGGCGGAACTGACCGACGATCATCCCAAAGTGTACAAAGGCTTTCACCTGCGCTACTACATCAGCGGAGAGAACATCCGGGAGGACAAGGTGCGCGAGGCCATTGAACTGTCGCAGGCCAAATACTGCGGCGTGTCGGCCATGCTGCGCGCCCACGCGCCCATCACCTGGGAATTGATCGTGGAGTAACTTTTCCACATAGTGTTGATTTCTTTGAACATTCGGCGCCGGAAACGCCGTATTTTTGCGCGTTGACCTTGACTCACCCTAACGGCTTCGTCCATGAAATTCAGCGTTTCTTCTACAGAACTGCTCAAACAGCTCCAACTCGCCTCCGGCGCCATCGGTTCCAACCCGGTATTGCCCATTTTGGAGGACTTTCTTTTCAAAATAGAGAATAAAAAGTTGACCATCACGGCGACCGATCTGGAAACCACCATCTCCACTACGCTGGAGGTGCTGGCCGACGACGATTTTTCGGTGGCTGTGCCGGCCAAAATCCTGCTGGAGACCCTCAAGGCCTTGCCCCAACAGCCCCTGACCTTCACGGTGAACGACACCAACCACGGCATTGAGATCACCTCTTCTTACGGCAAGTACCGGCTCGCGGGTGAAAACGGCGCCGACTACCCCGAAGTGCCGGCGGCCGACAACGTGGACACCGTCAAGATCAACAGCCAGTACCTGCTGGAGGCCATCAACAAAACGGTGTTTGCCACCTCCGGCGATGAGCTTCGGCCGGCCATGACCGGCGTGTACTTCCAACTGGACATGAACAAGCTCACCTGCGTGGCCACCGACGCGCACAAGCTGGTCAAGATTACCACCCACGAACTGGCCGGCGACGCTTCGACCGCTTTCATCGTGCCGAAAAAAGCGCTCAACCTGCTCAAAAATGCCCTGCCGGCCAACGATGCCGTCGTCATTTCGTTCAACAAGGCCAACGCCTTTTTCCATTTCGGCGACGTGCACCTCGTCTGCCGCCTCATCGATGCGCGGTACCCCGACTACAACGCGGTCATCCCGGTCGACAACCCCAACCTGCTGAGCGTGAACCGCGCCGACCTGCAAAACTCGCTCAAGCGCATCGCCATTTACGCGAACAAAACCACCAACCAGGTGGTGCTGGACATCGCCGATAAAAGCCTGACCATCTCGGCCCAGGACCTGGACTTCTCCAACGAAGCCACCGAACAAATGGCCTGCACCTACGAGGGCGGCCCGATGCGCATCGCTTTCAACGCCAAATTCCTGGTCGAGATGCTGGGTGTGCTGGAAAGCGAAGAGGTCAAGATCGAACTCTCCACCCCTTCACGCGCCGGCATCCTTACGCCGGTGGAGGAGGACAACGCCAAGCGGGAAATCCTGATGCTGGTGATGCCGGTAATGGTAAACAACTAAACGCCTTTTTATCCTACAACCATCCGAGGAAGGGCTCTTCCAAGATGCTTTTCAACTCCTGTAAAAAGCGTGCGGCGTCGGCTCCATTGATCACGCGGTGATCCCAGCCGATGGTCATGGGCATGAGCAGGCGCGGCTCAAACGCCGAGCCGTTCCACACGGCCTCGTGGGTGGCTGCGGTGATGCTCAGGATGGCCACCTCGGGCCAGTTGACGATGGAGAGCATATTCGTGCCGCCGATGCCGCCGATGTTGGATATGGAGAAGGTGCCGCCCATGAGATCTTCCGGCTTGTTTTTGCCGTCGCGTGTGCGCGCACTGAGTTCGCTGAGCTCTACGCTGATCTCCGTCAGGCTCTTTTGGTCTACGTTGCGAAGCACCGGCACGAGCAGTCCGCGCGGCGTGTCGACCGCGATGCCGATGTTGTAATATTTTTTGAAAATAACCTCCCGTTTTTCCAGGTCATAGCTGGCGTTGAACTGGGGCATTTTGCGCAGGACGCTGGTCACGGCCTTGGCCAGGATGGCCGTCGTGGTCAGGCTGCCGCCTTTGGCTTTTACCTGGTCTTTGTACTGCTGCCGGAGTTGCTCCAGCCGGGTGATGTCGGCCTTTTCGGATATCCAGGCGTGGGGAATGGCGTTGAACGCGTACACCATGTTGTCGGCCGTGAGCACACCAATGCGGCTTTGCTCCTGGCGCTCTACCAGGCCGAATTTTTCAAAGTTGGGCAGGGCCTTGTGGGCCACCGCGCCCGCGGCCACTGGGGCGCTGGCGCCGCTGCTCATGCGCTGCCGGACGTAGGCCATCACATCTTTGTACGACAGCCGGGTGGCGTCGGGGGCTACCGGTACGGTGGCGAGGTCTACACCGAGTTCCTGGGCGCGCCGGCGGGCGAGGGGGGAGGAGCGGAGGCCTGGTTTTAGGGTCGTCGGTTGTCGGTTGTCGGTCGTCGGCTGTCGGTTGTCGGTCGTCGGTTGTCGGTTGTCGGTTGTCGGCTGTCGGCTTTCGGTTGTTGATAGGGGTGTGTTGGCGGTTGGGGTTGTAGTGCCGCTGGTTTGCAGGCGGAGGACGGGGGTGCCGCCGCCGACTTCGTCACCGATTTTTACGAGCACTTCCTGCACGGTGCCGGCGGCGTCGACGGGCATTTCGGCGTCCACTTTATCGGTGCCGACGACGAGCACGATCTGGTCTTTTTCGACCTTGTCGCCGGGATTGACGAGAATGCTGATCACCTTGCCGGTGACGCCGTCGCCCATGTCGGGCAGGTGAAATGCATGGACAGTCGGGACAGCCTGTGCGGCCTGTGCGGCGGCGGGGGGTGGCGCAGGGGCCGGGGTGGGCGTCGGCACGGGCGCCGATACAGATGCTGCGCCTTCCGATGTTTTCAGGCGGAGGATGGGGTGGCCGTCGCCGACCTCATCGCCGATCCTGACGAGCACCTCTTCCACCACGCCGGCGGCATCTACGGGCATTTCAGCGTCTACCTTGTCGGTGCCGACGACCACTACGATTTGCTCTTTGGTCACTGCGTCGCCAGGCTTGACGAGGATGTTGATGATTTTTCCGGTGACGCCGTCGCCCATGGAGGGCAGTTTGTATTCGTAAGACATGGTATGAAGATCAGGAGGCTGTTTGTCAGCGATCAATTGCAGCGGCAAAGATGGGGCAAGTTTTGGGGAAAACAAAAAGTCGGCGCCATCAATGGTCGCATGTCTTAAGCTGTTCTTTTACCTGATCCGGAATAAAAAGCGCGCTCTCATTCCCCCAGGCGTTGCCGATGTAATTCAGGATATTGGTTACTTCGATGTGGCTCAGGCTTTCCACGCCGGGCATCTGTTCGGCGTACAGCTGTCCGTTGACGTAAATGGTGTCGGCCAGCCCGTGTACGAGTATGCAGGGCAGGGCATCCCGGTTGTTGTGCAGGTAGTCGGCGCCGGCCAGCGGCGGCACCAGGGCGCCCACGCCCCTGCCGTCCTCCAGGTGGCAGTTGGCGCAGTAATGCACATACAAACGCTTGCCTTCGGTTTGCGGTTCACCGGTGCAGTTGGCGAGGGATAGCAGGGAAAGGGCCGCTATCGGGATCAGGTTATGGATGTTGCTCATGTTCGTCGGCTCCGGACGGCGTCCGGGGCTACTCAAGTTCAACCGCTACGCAGTTGTGGGTGAAATGGCGGCCGGGGTCGTCGTTGGGGCGGGCTTAAAATTCCGAGAGCAGGCGGTCTACGTCTTTCATAAAACGGTCTACGTCCTTGTTGTCGGTGCCGTCGCAGAAAGCGCGGACGTGCCGGTTTTTGTCCACGAGGATGAGCCTGCCGGAATGATCGAAGCCGCCGGGGGCGTCGGGGTTTTCAATGGCCACGCTGAAGTAGTCGTCGGCGATGCGGTAGATGGCGTCCTTGTCTCCGGTGACCAGATGCCACTTGTCCGAGCGGATGCCCAGCTTTTCGGCGTGTCGGCGGAGCGCGGGCACGGTATCGTTCCGGGTGTCGATGGAGTGGGAGAGCAGCATGATCCGGTCGTCGTTTTTATATTTTTCGTACACCCGGAGGCCGTTGGCTTTCACTTTTGGGCAGATGGTGGGGCAGTGGATGAAAAAGAAATCGACGATATACGCTTTGTCGCGAAAGGTTTCGTTGGTCACGGTCTGGCTATCCTGGTCGACAAACGAAAAATCGGGGATGGTGGGGTAGATCGTGTCTCCGTTGACCACCGTGCGGTTGCCGAGGATGGGCAAAGGGGAGTTTTCCGGCGGCGTTGTGCAAGCGAGCAGGGTGAGCAGGCAGGCGGCAGGGATAAGCAGCAGGTGTAAACGCATGCGGGTCTGGTCGGTTAAATTGTTCATTGAGGAAACAGGTGTGGCCGTATAATGTTTGGCGTTTTTTCCAGGTGTGCTGTCCTCAATGGCCGCAGACGCATTTTGCCTCCTGGCAGCTGTGCTGGATGCCGGCGCCATTGATCTGGCTGCCCGGCATCTCGAACCAGAACTTGTCGCGTTTGCGGTCGTAATTGCCGGTTTCGTTCAGCGTGTCGGCGTCGTACAGGCGGCCGTTGACCATCACGTACCGAATGGACTCCGTATGCCGGATGTTGTCGAGCGGGTTTTTATCCAGCACGATCAGGTCGGCCAGTTTGCCAGGGGCGAGGGACCCGATCTCCTTGTCCATGCCGATGTAGCGGGCGCCGTTGAGGGTAGCGCAACGCAGGGCCTGCATATTGGACATGCCGCCCTGGGCCAGCATCCACAGTTCCCAGTGGGCGCCCAGCCCCTGCAATTGTCCGTGGGAGCCCAGGTTGATGTTGATGCCGGCGTCCTGCATTTTTTTCAACTGCCGGCTCACGCGGATGTGTCCATTCTCGTATTCCTCCTCGGGGATCATGGTACGGTGGCGCGCACGCTCGTCGAGTATGTGGCGGGGGGTGAAGGCGAGCAGCCGCGTCTTTTTCCAGATGTCTTCTTTTTGGAAAAAATAATACTCCCCGTTCACGGCGCCGTAGCAAACGATGAGGGTGGGGGTGTTGTGGGCTTTGGTTTTGCGCCAGAGCTGGAGTACGTCGTCGTAAATGGTGGCTACCGGCAGGTTGTGTTCCACGCCGGTGTGGCCATCCACGACCTGCGACATGTTGTGGTAAAAAAACGAGCCGCCCTCGGGCACCACCAGCATGTTCAGTTCGCGGGCAGCAGCGATGACCTGCTGGCGCTGGTCGCGCCGGGGCTGGTTGTAACTTTTCACCGAGAAGGCGCCCCAGGCTTTGGTGCGGCGCAGGGTGCTGCGCGCATCGTCGAGGTTGTTGATGGGCGCCTTGAAGTCGCCGTCGGCGCCGTACAGGATGGTGCCCGTGCTGAACAGGCGCGGTCCCGCCATGCGGCCCGATTTGAGCATTTCGGCGTTGGAGAAGGCCATCTCGGAGTTGACGGAGGGGTCGTGCATGGTGGTTACGCCGTAGGCCAGGTTGGCGTAGTATTCCCACTGTTTTTGTGGGTTGAGGCCATAGCGGAAGTTGCCGGTGTGGGCGTGCACGTCGACGATACCGGGCATGATGGTTTTGCCCCGGCAGTCGATGCGGCTGACTTTGGAGGTCGTGCGGGGGGCGGAGCGCTTGTATTCGGCGGCGCTGCCGACGAAGGTTATTTTGTTCTTTTCCACCGCCAGCACACCGTTTTCGATGACGCGGTCGCCCTCCAGGGTAATGATGCGGGCATTTTCGAATACGATGGTTCCCTCGGGCACGTCGGACGAAAGGGTGAGGCCGATTTTTTGACCCGTCTCCGGCAGGGGCGGCAGGCTGTCGGGTGCGCCGGGCAGGAAGGCGAAGCGGTTGGTGAGGTCGATGGTGAAATATTCATCACCCAGGGTGTAGTGCACCTTCCGGCCGTCGGCGCTCCAGTGCAGGTTATAGCCGGCGTCGCGGGCAATGGGGCTCACGGGGAACGCCTTGGTGTCGGCGCTCAGGTCGACCGTTTGGCCGGGGGCGGGCATGGCGCACACATACGCCTTGTGCAGCTCGGTGAAGGCCATCCACCTGCCGTCGGGTGAAGGGGCCCACTGGTTGACGTACTTGCTCTTGAACAGCTCGCGCCGGTCCTGACCGTTCAGGTCAAAAGACACCAGTTTTTTGTCGAGCGCGCCAAACAGGTAACCGCCTGTGTTGACGAGGATGCGCGTGCCGTCGGAGCTGAAGCGCGGGTTTTCGCCCTGGTCGGTCACGAAATGCAGGTCGGCGGGATCGGCGAGGTCAATGTAAAACACGCCGGTTTTGACCACACCGGCGATGCCGAGTTCGTCGTCGCCATCCTGGAACCGAAAGGTGATCTTCCTGCCATCGGGAGAAAACGCCGGGGTGCGGAAGATGCCGCCTTTCACGGGTATTTGTGCGGGTATGCCTTCGGACAGGTTGACCCGCCAGAGACTGCCTCCGTACATGTCGTTCCATCCGACAAACACCACCGCGCGCCCGTCGGGCGAAAAGCAGGGTTCAAATTCCAGCATGTCCGGTCCGATTGCCACGGCGCGGGCGAATTGACTTTCGGGGTAGGGGGCCTTGACCAAAAATTCCGGTTTGCCGTCGGGCAGCGCTTTTTTATACAATTTTCCCGCTGCGTTGAACACCAGGGTTTTCCCATCCGGGCTGGTAACGGCATGGCGAATGGCGCGGACGGTGAATTCGGGTTCAAATACGGGGTTTTCGAAGCGCACGGTTTCGGCGACGGCCGTTTTTACGTTGCATCGGAAAGGGATATCCTGCACATTCGGCACCCCTTTCTGATCGTACAGTTGTTGCGGGTTGAACTGAATGCGGCGCAACTTGCCGCCTGCCCAGATGACAATACTGCGGTCGGTGTTCCCGGGTTTTGCGGGCAGCCAGCCGAAACCGGGGTAGACGCCGAAGATGGTCCACGCTTCCTGCTGGTCCTTGTCGAGGCCGTCATAAATCGGAAACTCTTCGCCCGTCGTCAGGTTGCGCACGAAAAGGACGGTTTGGGTATCCACGCGGCGTACAAAAGCGAGCCACTGACCGTCGGGACTCACCTGGGGGCGGCAGGCGCCGCCGGCGCCGCCGGTCGCGGTTTCCGTTTTGCCCTCCTGACGGTCGTAGCGGCGGACGGCAAAAATTTGCTTGAGCGGGTCTTTGTTGTACTGGAAAAATCCGCCGCCGTACAAGTCTTCGCTGAAGTACACATACCGACCGTCGGGGCTGACGCTGGGCTCGTTCACGTCCTGCTGGTCGTTTTTGCGCTTGGTGAGCGGAATGCCTTCGCCGCCGGAGCGGTGGTAGAGCCAGAGTTCGCCGGCGCCCAGGGAACGGCCACTGGTGAAGTGTTTGCGGGCCACAAAGTACTGGCCGTCGGGCATCCAGGCAGGGTTGTTGAGCAGGCGGAAGGTTTCGGTGGTCACCTGCCGGGCTTTGGCGCCGTCGGCGTTCATCACCCAGATGTTGTCGCCGCCGCCGGCGTCGCTGGTGAACAGGATTTCCCTGCCGTCGGGGGAGAATCGGGGTTGCACCTCCCAGGCCAGGCCGGCACGCAGGCAGGTGGCGTCGCCGCCGGAAACGGGCACGGTGTAAATATCGCCCAGGAGGTCGAAGGCGATGGTGCTGCCGTCGGGACTTACGTCGAGGTTCATCCAGGTGCCTTCCGTGACGGTGAAGGCCACATCGGTCAGCGGGATGCTGTCGGGCGCGGAGACATCCCACTTTTTTTTATCGGGTTGAGCGGAGAGAGAAGCGGCGAGGAGGAGGGCGGGTAGCGCGTACAGTAGTCGATTCATATGCCTTTAGCAGATATTGGGCGGCAAACATAGGCAATTTGCCGCTTGGGGTATCAAATATTGATCCGGGATACACTGCCGGAGAGGCAAAGAAAATCGAACGACTCACCAAAACGACCTGATGGGAAACTGTTTCACCAGAAAGGACGCGTCAGGCAACGGATGCTCGGCAAACCGCCCGTTCTGCCACAGCAGCAGCACCGCGGATTCTTGTTGCGTTTCATGGGCGTTCCCCATCTCGTCCATACGCAAGGAATGCTCAATCAGTCGGCGGATGATATCCGGCTGCCCGTCGCCGTTGTAGTCCAAAAGCCAGCTCCCGGTGAGTTCCTGCCCGCCATCGCCGCCGTACCATTCCGCCACCGTGACCCGGTCGGTGAACACCTCTTGTCGACGGTCATACAGCAGCAGTGATTGGTGCTGAAACCAAAAGTAGCGTATGTCCACCAGGCAGGCGTCCACCTCGGTGTTCAAAGAGAACCGCTGCCGCGCCAAACACAACGCCCCCGCGGAGTCGGCCACATGGGCGATTCCGCTGAGTAGCGATGCGTCGAGCACGGTGAAAAACAATGCGTTCGGGATGGTGTCTCCGGCAATCGCTTCAAGCGCTTCCTGCTGCAGTACTTCAAAAATCAGGGTGTCGGGAGTCGCGACAGGCCGGAAGTAAGCCAACAGATCGGACGGCGTCAGTTTGTCGGTATGTTGACAAGTGGACCAAGCCGGCAGGAAGACGGCAAGCCAAACAGACAGAATTGATAATAAGCGGGGCATTGGTAGGTTTTTATTTGTTTTTGCGGATAAAGAAAATGGAAAGGCGTCAGAACGGACAATTTTGATGCATAACACGGTAATGAAACCGGAAGTTACGGCCGTTTTGCCTTTACACCAACAGCCCCAACCCTGCCAGCATCACCCACTTGGTGACGCCGGATGCGGCGGCAAAGTGTCGTGCCGAGGTTCCAGTGGCCGTCCGCCAGGTGACCCAGGCGACCGGGACGGCCAACAATACGATTCCTGCGCTGTAGGCCCAAAACGGTATTCCAGGCTGCTGTTTGTACGCCGGCAGCCAGCTCACCAGCAGGAGTAGCAGCAATCCGGCACATGCCGCAACCCACCTGGCTTTTAATGCCCCGACGCGCACCGGCAGTGTCCGGCATCTGCAGGCGCCGTCTCCCGCGGCATCTTGCAGGTCTTTTACCTGTTCTCGAAAAAAATTACCGGCAAAGGCAAACAGCGCAAACAACCAGATCGAATGCGGAATGCGGAATGCGGAATGCGGAATGGCTTCGCGCTGGTCGGACCGGGGGCTGAAAAACGATGCCCCGAGGGGCGCATCGGCGGGAAACAGTTCTGCGCCCAAAGGGACAAGCGGGACCAGTCCGCACAAAAACGCCACCAAAAGGTTGCCGAATAGTGGTGTGCATTTCAGGAAGCGGGCGTACAGGAAAAGCGCAACGGCCACAGTCGGGAAAACAAGCAGCGGCCAGTACCCCTGGCGGAACGCCAGGGCGAGGGTGAGCAAGAGCAGCAGGAGCAGGCCGGCCAGGTATATGCGCAGCGCCGTCCGGGGCGCCATGACCCTGCCTACCACCACTTTTTCGGGTTTGTTCAGGGCGTCTATATCGGCGTCGAAATAGTCGTTGATCACGTAACCTGTCAGGGTGGTCAGCACGGTAGCGGCCGACAGGAGGGCGAAGTCGATGGGGTCGAGGTTCGAGGGCAGGTGTTGCTCGGCAAGGGCAGGAGCGAACACGCGGACAGTCACCAGCCACTGGGTGAGCCAGACGATGAAGAGGTTGGGGAGTCGGAACAGGCGGGCAACCGTCAGAATTCCACCCATTGATCCTGCACTTTGAGCACCCGCTCCAGCAGGTCGCGCACGCAGCCGTGTCCGCCTTTCAATGGGGAGACAAAATCGACCTCCGCCAGCACCTCGGGCGAGGCGTCTGCCGGTGCGCAGGAAAGGCCCACGCGGCGCAGGACCGGCAGGTCGGGCAGGTCGTCGCCCATGTAGCACACCTCTTCGGAGCGCACGTTGAGTCGTTTGAGCAGGGCGGTGAACACCTCGCGTTTGTCCTCCACGCCGGAATAAATCTCGGTGATGCCCAGGCCCGTCATGCGTTTGTGCACGCCTTCGGAACGGCCGCCGGTGATGATGCAGACGGGGAAGCCCTTGCGCAGGGTCCATTTCACGGCCTGTCCGTCGCGCACGTTCATGATGCGGAGCAATTCGCCGGCTTCGGTGACCAGCAGGCTGTTGTCGGTGAAAACACCGTCAACATCGAAGATAAAGACGCGAATGGCCTTCATCTTGTCGAACAGGTGCAGGAGCTCCACGGTGCGTTCTCCGCCGTTGGCGGGCGCCAGGGACGATTCCGGCCGGACTATCGGTTGTTGGCTCTCCATTCGTACACCCATTTGGCCTGGATTTGTTCCAGGTGTCCTTCGTTGCTGTCTTCGCGTTTGCCTTCGAAGTTGGGGATCTCCAGCACCCACTGCAACAGGTCGGTGAACCGGATTCGGTATATTTTTCCTTCGTCAAACGCGTCGCCAAAGCGTTCGTACAGCGCCATGGCAATGTCTTCATGATCGCCCCATGAAATGGGCAGGTTTTCGATGTCTTTAAACGGCATAGGATTTAGTGTTCATGACCAATGATCCGGCTTTGATCCGGGATGGTGACGGTAATTTCGGCATTTTCGTCCAATATGATGCACTGACATCCCAGGCGGCTTTCCAGCCGGGGGTTGATGGCGCGATCGATGAAGTCTTCTTCTTTGTCGGAAATTTCTTCCAGAAACGCCGCGCCGCTTTCAATATACACATGACAGGTGGAGCAGGCGCACACGCCGCCGCAGTTGTGGTTGAGGTGTACGTCGTAATCTTCGGTGATCTCCAGAATGGACTGGTCGAGAAAGTCGCCGACAACCGTTTTGGCCGGTATCTTGCTGTCTTCGAATAAAAATTGGATTTTAACCATGCTTTTGCGCAGGGGTTTGGTTGGCAAAGGTACGCCTACAACACGATTTGCGCGACAAGGGTTCACCAGGGGTGATCCGGTGTGGATAATATCATTTGCCGAATTTGCAAACAATTCCTTACATTTGCATCCTGTCTGCGGTAAACCTGATTTCCCCCTGGCTCAGCAGCAGCCTCCCGCACCCAAAAGCCGGATGCTACCTTACCAAAACGCATCATGTACATCGGTACCCAACAGTCTTTATCTGCTCCGGGAAACCCGGAGCTCAAACGATGGAAGTTTCGCGAGCTCAAAGCATACGCTTCTACCGAGTGGCTGGCGGACAATAAGAAGAAGTACCGGCAGGTGTTTGACCGGCACGAGACCACTTATGTGTATGCCGAACTTTCCTTTTTTAATAAACTTTTTGACGTTGAAGATTGGGAGGTAACGGTCGAGTTGCGCTGTTATGCGCTAAAAAAACAGCGCCGGGAAGTTTGTGCGCTCCAGTTCACCCGCAAGGTCAACAAGTACGACCCCGTGAGTTTTATTCGCGAAGGGTGGGGCAACAAACAGGAAGGCCTTTTTTGGAAAAAGGGGGGATACTGCTGGGATGCATACATCGAAGGAGAAAAGGTAGCCACCAAATACTTCTACATTGAGGATGCCGGGCGGCCGGTCACCAAATACGACAACCCGCTCTGCCAGATCACCTCGCTTCGCATGTACGAAGGGCCGTACGACGACCCGCCGGAGTTCGAGCGCACGTACATGCGCCGTTTTCCGGGCGAAGAGGCGCGTTACATTTACGCCGAGGTTTCGCTCAAGAACCTGATGCCGTCGAAAGCCTGGCAGTGTGAGTTGTTCATCAAGTTTTACAACGATGCACGGGAGCTGAAAGGACAGGTAATCCGCCTGAACCGGGTGGAAAAGGGCGACGAGGTCATCAAAATTACGGCAGGCTGGGGCAGCAACGTCAAAGGATCCTGGCGCATCGACCGGTACACCGCGGAGATCGTTTTTATGGACCAGCTCATGGCCGTCATGCCCTTTGAGGTGGGCCACGAGTGGGAAGAGGGCACTAACAGCGTGTGGTTGCCCGAAAAAGGGCAACACGTCTACCTCTTGCCCGAACAGGAAGACCTGGAAACTTTTGAGGAGGTGCTCCTCAAGCTCGACAACCTCATCGGCCTGAGCGAGATCAAACAAAAGGTTCGCGAGCACGCCCAGTACATTCAGTTCCTCCAGTTGCGCAAAGAGCGCGGCTTTGCCGAAAAAGACGGCATCAACGTGCATTCCGTGTTCATCGGCAACCCCGGCACCGGCAAGACTACGGTGGCCAAGATGATGGGCCGTTTGTACAAAAAAATGGGCTTGCTCTCCAAAGGACACGTACACGAGGTGGATCGCACCGACTTGGTGGGCGAGTACATCGGCCAAACGGCGCCCAAGGTAAAGGACGCTATCGAAGCCGCACGCGGCGGTGTGCTGTTCATAGACGAAGCCTACTCCCTGGCCCGCTCCGCGGAGGACACCAAAGACTTCGGCAAGGAAGTCATTGAAATACTGGTCAAGGAACTGTCCAACGGCCCGGGCGACCTGGCTGTCATCGTCGCCGGTTACCCCAAGGAAATGAAAATATTCCTGGACTCCAACCCGGGCCTGCGCAGCCGCTTCAAAATGACCTATGATTTCCCGGACTACCTGCCCCAGGAACTCAGCCAGATTGCCGCCTATGCCTGCCAGGAAAAAGAAGTGAGCCTCACGCCGGATGCCATGGACATGATCAACCGGCTGATCATCGACGCCTACCGCGCCCGCGATCGCTCATTCGGCAACGCCCGCTTTGTGCACGACCTGATCGACAAAGCCAAAATCCAGCTTGGTTTGCGCGTCATGGACGATCCCAACGCGCGTTCGCTGCCCGCAGATGCCCTCACCAGCGTCAGCGCCGACGACATTGCGCGCGTTCGCCTCAGCACCAAGCGCCCCCTGCCGGTCATTCCGGTCGACGAAGGGCTGCTCAAAGAGGCCCTGCGCGAACTCGATGCCCTCATCGGTATGGACAACATCAAGCAGGAGATCCGCGATCTGGTCAACCTGGTGCGCTTCCACCGCAACAACCGCCGCGACGTGCTGGGCCGCTTCCACCTCCACACCGTGCTGGTTGGCAACCCCGGCACCGGCAAGACTACCGTCGCGCGGATATTGACCAAAATTTACAAAGCATTGGGTGTGCTCGAACGCGGCCACATGGTGGAAACCGACCGCCAGGGACTGGTCGCCGGGTACGTTGGCCAAACGGCCATCAAAACCACCGAACGCATCGAAGAGGCCATGGGCGGCGTTTTGTTCATCGACGAGGCCTATGCCCTGACCTCCTCGGGCCGCAGCGCGCAGGGTGACTTCGGAGACGAGGCCATTCAAACCCTGCTCAAACGCATGGAAGATCACCGGGGAGAATTTTACGTGTTCGTGGCCGGCTACCCGGAAAATATGGACGCCTTCCTCAAGGCCAACCCCGGCCTGGCCAGCCGTTTCGACAAGATCCTGCGTTTCGAGGACTACGCACCCAACGAGCTGCTCGAAATCGCCCTGCACATGTTCCAGCAGGAGAAATATTTCGTTACCGAGGAAGCGCGCGAATACCTGGGCAAGTACCTGGCGTTCCTGCACCAGTTCCGCGACAAGTACTTCGGCAACGCCCGCAGCGTGCGTCAGGTGGTGGTGGAAACCATCAAAAACCAGAACCTGCGCGTGCACGATCAAACACCCGAAGGGGAAGAGGCGCTGCATACGATTGTGCTCGACGACGTGGCAGCATTTACCTTTGACAAGGACAAACTCAATGTCTTTACGCGCAAGGGTATTGGGTATGGGCGCTAGATTGTGATGTACCAAGGCGATGGCTCGCAGCCATCGCCTTGGTATTCCCGGCTGATTGGTTTTCCCCGGCTTTCCCGACAGCGATACTACATCTCCGGCGGGTTTTTGCGCTCATACAGATACGCCGCCAGCATGCCGGCGCCCCCGAACATAGCGATCAGGGCAAAATACAATCCGGTAGAATGGTCTTCGCCCAGGCTAAGCAACCTGTCGAATATGATGGCCAGCAACAGGCCGATGCCGGCGCCGATGAATGTGAGGCTGTTGCGCAGGGTCTTGGAGGGGTCGGCTTTGCGGCGCTCGCTGCGGGGCTCCATCCCTTTGGCGATCATGGCCATATTTTCCTTGTTTTCCAGGTAGCGGATACCAAAGACCATCATAAAGGCACCCAGGGTGATGATGATCGGTATGAGCAGGGCAAGAATGGACTCGGGCATGGCGTTTGTTTTTCGTGTACAAATGTGGGTGATGTGCGTTTGCCGAGTTGGACAGCAGGGCGGCGTAAAAGGTTACAGCGCCGGAAAATTCGTCCTACGAGTTTACTCGTAGGACGAATTTTGGGGCAAAAACACTTCCGCCATCATGCAACGCGCACTCCCCCCGCCGAAAGTCTCAATGGTATCCAGCGAACTGTACAGCAAACGGGTATGTTTTTCCAGTGCCGACACCTGCGCCGGCGTCAGCGACCGGTATGCTTGTTCCGACATCACGAGGATGGTCTCTCCCCGGGTGTTGCGCACTTGAAGCATATTTCCGGCAAAATGGTTCATCTGATCCAGGGTGATATCCACCACTTCTTTTCCGGTTTGTTGAAAATGCGCCAGCAGCATTTGGCGTTCGTCGGGGTCGCGCACTGAATCCAGGCAAATGACCACAAAGGTTTCGCCCATGGCCATCATGACGTTGGTGTGGTAGATGTCCTGCCCTTTGGCATCCCGTGCGCTGAAAACGACGGGTTCGTACGCCAGGTGATCGCACAGTTCCTGCAGCAAGGCAGCGTCGGTGCGCGGGCTCAGGCAGGCATACGCCAGCCGATGCCGGTGGTCGAAGATGATGCTTCCGGTTCCTTCCAGGAAGCGGCCGATTTTTTCATTGAACTCCAGGTTGATGCGTTTTCCGGCTTTGAACCCGGCGTTCAGCACCGTATCGATCACGGAGCGCCGGCGTTCCTTGCGGCGCGAAGGCGCGTACATCGGGTAGGTAATCACGAAGCCCTCCTGGTGGAAAGTCACCCAGTTGTTGGGGAACACGGCGTCGGGCTTCGGCGGTCGGGCCGAATCGGGCGCCACGATCACCTGAACACCCGCTTCCCGCAGCCGGGCAACAAGGGCGTCGAATTCCTGGGCGGCGCGTTTCCGGATGGCATCGGCCGTCAGGCCGCCGGCGCGCTGCTGGAATGCGTTGTTGGCTGCCGTTTCTTCGTTGAAGGCAAAACGCGCAGGCCGGATCATCAGGATGCAGGGGGTGGTTTGTTGACGCATGGGTATTGTTTTTGTTTGTATGCAAAGGTGGGCTGAAAAAACGTTTAAAGGGATGTTAACATACGCCTGTCCACCCATTTCAGCGTTTAATTTTGCTGAAAAATACCTGCAACCATGAAAGGTACCTTGATCACAGCGTTTTTTATCGCGGTTGCCGGATCAATCTGCCCGGCCACCGCCCAAACTTACGACCCCTTCCGGGAAATGGAAGATGCATTCAACCAAATGCGCGCCTGGCAAAAACAGATGCTGGAACAAGGGCTGGGCCGCTCGTTCGGCTCGCCACAGGGGGATTCTTCCTTTTTTTATTTCCACATCGACACCACGTTTAGCGGCGACGGCGCTTTTCGTTTTGCTCCGTTTGGAAACGAAGGCCTGGGTGATTCCTTTTTCTTCAACGGTGACTCCTTTTTCCGGCAGTTTTTTGACCAATCACCCTTCGAAAACTTCTTCAACAGTCCGGATTCGGACGCCGACGACGGCGCCCAGAGGCAAAATGACGACGGGTTGCTGCCCGAAGAACGCTTGCGACAACAAGAATCCCAAAAACCAAAATCGCCTCCCAAACCTTCGGACAGGCAGATCATCCGGATTTAATTTTGACCTCACTTGCCGGAAGCGATATTCCTATCAAATTTGACAAGCCCGACACTTTTATTGCACAGGCTCTGCAATACGCCGTACCTTGTGCCCTCATCCGCGTTTGCGAACCATTCGTCGCGTGGTCATGTTTTAGATGCGACAATCAGACGACAATGAATAGTCAGGAGCCAGTTAACGTATTCATCTATCGCATCCGGGAGAACGGCCTGGAGGTTTTTTTGCGCGAGGCCGACAACCCCGAAACCGCCGGTCAGTTGCTTTCGGCCCTGCACACCCTGGAGCGTTTGCCCGAACGCCTGAAGCAGGAGCAGTGCATCGAGTTGGAGTGCGCCGCGCATGACCCGCGGAAGACCATTGCGGTGGAAGCCGACTGGCACGAACTGCCGTCGCTACGGGCCCTCATTTACGAGGACTACCGGGTGGCCAAAGAAAAAGCCGTTCAGCACCTGCTGAATTTCATCCCGAGCAAGGAAAAAGGCGGATTTGTGGCCATCAAGGAAGTCCTCAAGCGAGTCATGCCCGAGCAATACGCTTTTCTGAAAGAGCTAAAAGATGTGCTGGTGGAAAAAAACCAGACCAGGTACATCTGATGCGGGTTATTGCCCGCCTACCATACGTGTACTGTCTACCCAGGCAACATAATCCTTGATCGCCCATCGCGCCGGTGCAAGGGCCTTTCGGAGCCGTTCACGGTACCCAATGGACAACTCCGGCAGCCGGTGTTCTACGGCATCCAACAACGACAATGCCTTTTTGGCCGCTTCCAGTGTTAGGGAAAACGCCCTCATGCCGGTCGCGCCGGTGGGCTGTTGGCGCGTCACCTGTTCAAAATACCCGGGCAGGTTCTCCACCACGGTCGTGAGCAGCTCCGGATGCCGAATGCCTTTGTCCGGACTCAACATTTGCCCAAGGACATCGTGAACCATGTAGTTTTCCGGCGTATGCGCGGGCACATGATCCGGCCGGGCGAGTGAATCCAGGACCGCTTGCAAACGCGACAGTCGGTCCTGCTGACCGGGCATAAGTTCGCCGGCCGGAATTTTCCGGGCTTGTTTTCCCCACCGCAAGGCGGCGGTTTTCAGGCGCTGGACGAACGCGTGATCGGCCGGAAGCGGGAGTTGAATAGTGTCTTTACCTGCCTTAATGGTAAATGCCGGTTTAGACGCCAGCAGCGCCAGCAGCGCCCGCTCCAGCCTTGTTACGCGCGCTTGCGGGCTGTAACAACCCATGATAAGCGACGTGACAAACACTAAAATACATAAAACCCTTATTTTCACGCCCGCAAAATAGCGGATCGGAATCATTTCCCATGCCTGTAATTGAAAAATCAACATACCCGGGAGCCCCTTTCTGGCAATTCAACGGCCACCTGCAAACCCTGGCCGCCGGTTTGTTCCGCAAACTGCCGGAAACCCCTTACCGCCGCGAACGCATCGATACGCAAGACGGTGACTTTCTGGACCTCGACTGGCTCGAAAGCGGCCGGCGCCGCCTGGCCATCATCTCCCACGGCCTCGAGGGCAACTCCACCCGGCCCTACGTGCGTGGCATGGCCGCCCTATATTTTCAGGAGGGCTGGGATGTGCTGGCCTGGAACTGCCGCTCCTGCTCCGGCGAGATGAACAGGACCTTCCGGTTGTACCACCATGGCGACGTGGAAGACATCGGCGCCGTTGTCCGCCACGCGCTGCAGGCCGGGCAGTACGACCGCATCGCGCTGGTCGGTTTCAGCATGGGCGCCAACATCACCATGAAGTACCTGGGCGTACACGGCGCCCAGGCCCCCGTCGAAATTCGGTCGGCCGTGGCCTTCTCCGCACCGGTGCAACTGGAAGAAGGCGCCGAGGTAATTGATCGGTGGGACAATTTTCTGTATCGCCAGCGGTTTAAAAAGAGACTTGGCGTCAAGCTGAAAATTAAGGCCCAGCAGTACCCTGGTCTGCTGGACATCGAGAAACTCGAACAGATCAAGCGCTGGCGCGACTTCGATGAGTGGTTCAGCGCGCCCATTTGCGGGTACCGCAGCGCCGACGAGTTTTATCAGAAAGCCTCCGCCGCCAATTTCCTGGACGGCATCCGGGTGCCGACCCTGCTCGTCAACGCCCTCAATGATCCCATCCTGACGCCCGGCTGCATGCCTGAGACCATCGCCCGCGAACACGAATTTTTCCATTTGGAAATGCCGGAGGAGGGTGGACACTGCGGATTCCAGCTGCCGAAAAAAGACACGTTCGCCTGGTCGGAGTACCGGGCGCTCGAATTTAGTGAAAATGCCTGAATATGCGCACCATAGAACAAGTCAATGACATCATCGACACCGTTTGTGACCCGGAGATCCCCGTGCTCACGGTGCGCGATCTGGGCATCGTGCGCGCTGTTCGGCTGCTAGACGACGGCGCCGTGGAGGTGGTGATCACACCGACCTACAGCGGGTGCCCGGCCATGAACGCCATCGAGGTCAACCTGCGCGCGGCCCTGCAGGAGGGCGGTTTCGACCGCGTGAACGTAACCACCGTGCTCTCTCCGGCCTGGACGACCGACTGGATCAGCGCCGAAGCGCGCGAAAAACTGCGGCAGTTCGGCATCGCACCGCCCACCGACGCCGCGACGGACAAAAGGGCGTTACTCGGCGAGACGCGTGCCCTGACTTGCCCGTTTTGCGGGTCTGTGCATACCGAAATGATCTCCCAGTTTGGCTCCACCGCGTGCAAGGCGTTGTTCCGGTGCAAGGACTGTCTGGAGCCTTTTGATTATTTTAAGTGTCATTGAAGGCCGCATTCGATTACTTTCGTGTGCGGTCGATCACCGCAGCATCGATCCCCTTGTCCTCCAGCGCGTCCAGGATACGGTTGGCTTCATTCAGGTCGTTGGTGCGTTTGACGATAACCACGGCGTAAGCGCCCCGGTTGTACAGGCCCACTTCGGCGCTTTGGTAGCCCATGCGGATGATTTTTTCCATCTGTCGCCGGGCATTGTCTTTCACGCGGAAGGAACCGGCTACTACGCGGTAGCGGCCGTCACTGGGTTCTGATTCGGAGCTGTAATCCACTACGCGTCCGGCGTTGGACGTAGCTGTTTTGGGGGCAGTTGTTTGCGGAGGGGCTGCGGCGGCCGGTTGGTCGTAGGCCGAGGCGGCGCCGGCGGCCGGCTGGTCGTACGGGTTGTCTGCGGATTTGTCGTTGCCGGCGGTGGCCGGCGCGTTGTAGTCAACGTCGCCTCCGGTGTATGCCGAACCGGCGGTGGTGTCTTCCAGCGGATAGCCCATATCGCGGAGTGCCTGGTCGAGTTCGGCCAGTTCTTCGGCCTGCATCTGGGCTTCTTTCTGCATTTGACAGGCCTTGTAGCCCGCTACAGCCAGCAGGGTAAACAGCACGGCAAAGAGCGCGTAGGTAAGCAGTTTATTGGTAGGCATAGGATAGAAGGTTAGTGGTCAGTGTTGCCTCATTTGGCCGGCCAGGTATTGTTTTTCGCGTTGGTGTCGGGGATGGTATTGCCGCCCAAAGATACAGATTTCGGCGATTTTCCCTTGGGTAATGCCTGCCGGAAGGTGGAGGCGCCGTTTTTCCACACGGCGGCGGTCTGGTGGAAAGTCTCTGTGCTGCCGTCGGTGTATTCCACCTGCAGGTGAACAGGGACGGGCTGGGCGCCGAGTTTTGCAATGGCGATCTCGTATGTTTTGCCGGCTTTTTCCACCGATTGGACGGCCAGGTCGGGGTGCCCCCATTCGAAGAACCAGGGTTTCCAGAACCAGTCGAGGTTTTGTCCGGACAGGTCGTTCCAGGTATGGAAAAAGTCGTAGGGCACGGGGTGTTTGCTTTTCCAGCGGTCCATGTACCCGGTCATGCAGCGATGGAAAGTCTCGTAGCCGAGCAAATCGAGCAGGGTCAGGTAGGCGGCCTGGGGGCGGGTGTAGGAGGCGATGCGGTAGGCAGGGTTGGAGAGGAACCGGGATCGCGTCATGAGCGGCACATCGTCGTCGGTACCGGCCACGCGGTCGTATCCGCGCACGCGTCCGCCCGGCCCGGCGGTCAGGGAGTCGGTGAGCAGAAAGTCGAAAAAGGAGGCCCAGCCCTCGTCCATCCAGGCGTACTCCTGCTCGTTGATGCCCATCATGAAGGGGAAGTAGGTGTGTGCGGTTTCGTGCACGGTGAGTCCGGTGGGGTCGCGTTTGCCCTGGCTGGCGTCGTTGCAGAACATGGGGTACTCCATACCGTCGTTGCCGTTGAAGACAGTCAGGCAGGGGTAGGGGAACGGATAGCCAGGCAGCCAGGTGCTCATGAGGTGAATGCCGTCGGCGGCAATGCGACAGACGCGGTAGTAGTCCTCCGATTTGGTATCGTACACGGCGCTGACCAGGGTGCGGCGCCCGGTTTGGGCGTCGACCCGCACGGAGGTGGCGTCCCAGTTGTAGCGGTTGGAGGCGGCGAACACGAAATCGGGCACGTCGGTGGCCTTGTAGCGAAACATGCCGGTATTGTCGGGCCGGAACACAGTGCCGGTCTTCAGGTCGTTTTCGGTAAAGATGGCGCCCACCTGATCGCTGCTGTGGGCGTCCTGCCATTTTTTCAGCACGTCCGGTTGCAGCACGGAACCTGCATTTTGCCATTCACCGGTGGCCCAGACCATGTAATTGGGTGGTACACGGATGGTGACGTAATAATCGGCAAAATCGTGGTAAAACTCCTGGAGCCCGGTGTAGGGGAAGTCGGCCCATCCGTGAATATCGTCGTACACCGCCACCTGCGGGTACCAGTACGGCACGAAGAAGACCGAGGAGTCGGCCGCGTATTCCCGTGCCGCACTCTCGTCGGCGGGCAGGGTGTACGACCAGTCCATGGAAATGGTCGTCCGGCTTTTGGGGGGCAGCGGGGTGTCGAGGCGGATGTCGAGGAAGGTCGTGAAGCGGGCCTGCCGGTCTGCCGGCACGGCCACGCCGTTAAGGACCAGGTTGTTGATGGTCACGCCGTTTTCCGTCACATCGGAGGCCGGCACATCCCAGGCGCGCATGCGGCCCTTGCGGTAGCGGTCGGCCTGGAGTTTAAACCGGATGATCTTCAGGGTGTCGGGGCTGTTGTTCTCGTACGCAACGGTTTCGCTGCCGGTGATGAGGCGGTTTTGGGGGTTGAGTTCAACCTGTATGTTGTACTCGGCGCGGTTTTGCCAGTAGTTGGGGCCGGGTTTTCCGCTTCGGTCGCGGGTGCCGGCGGCAAATGCCTTTTCATAATTGCGCAAAATGGGCAGCCCGGATTGCGCGGTCACATCGGCAGCAAACAGGCAACAGGCGGCTAACAGCAAACAGATACGAAACATGGGCAGTTGATCTTTTTTATTTGGATAAGCAAGGTGGCAAAGGTAGGACAACGACTTCGAACTTGCGTTTGTTCGCTTCGTTCCCGGGCAATCGGAATATTTATTCGAACCTGGCCGTTTTTTAACAAAAATTAAAAATTTTATTTTAGCATAAACACCTCAAAAAAATACAGAAAATTGCTGAAATCCAAATATTTTTGCTCCCTTGTTTACCCGTATCCCCGGGAAGGGTGATGCTGTCGGTAAACAGCGTATTTCCCAAGGATTTTTAACAGTCAAAACCAATTCAACGCTATGGTTCGTCTAAACCTCATCGTGCTTTTCATGGCCCTGCTTGCCGGGGCAACGGTCAATGCCCAGCAGCGCAACTGCGGTGTAATGGAAGTATTGGACCGCCAGCTTAAAGAAGACCCGGGTATGCTTCAACGCATGCAGGACATCGAGCGCCACACCGAACAATTCATAGAGGACGGCGCTGTGCGCGAGCGCGCGGTGGTGACCATCCCGGTGGTGGTACACGTGGTGTGGAACACCAGCGCTGAAAACCTCAGCGACGCGGAAATCCTCTCGCAGATTGCCGTCCTGAACGAGGACTTCCGCCGCACCAACGCAGACGCCAACGAGACGCCGGCTGCTTTTCTGCCTGTAGCCGCCGATTGTGAGATCCAGTTCTGCATGGCCACGCGCGACCCCAACGGCAACGCCACCAACGGCATCGTGCGCCGTCAGACGACCGTGACGTCTTTCAGCACCAACGACAACGTCAAGTTTTTCAGCTCGGGCGGCTCCGATATCTGGAACCGCGACAAATACCTCAACATCTGGGTGTGCGACCTTGGTGGCGGCCTGCTTGGTTACGCCCAGTTTCCCGGCGGCCCGGCCACGACCGACGGTGTGGTGTGCGACTATGCCTACTTCGGCCGCCTGAACTCGACCTTCCCTTACAACGAAGGCCGCACCGCCACCCACGAGGTGGGCCACTGGCTTAACCTGCGCCACATCTGGGGCGACGCCACCTGCGGCAATGACTTCGTCGGCGACACGCCGGTGCACAACACCTCCAACGGTGGTTGCCCGGCGTATCCGCACTTATCCACTTGCTCCGGGCAGCCCGTCGAGATGACCATGAACTACATGGACTACACCTACGACGGCTGCATGAACATCTACACCCTGGGCCAGAAGTCCCGTATGCAGGCACTGTTCGGCAGCGGCGGCGCCCGGGTGGCACTGCTCACCTCCGACGGCTGCCAGCCCCCCAGCGGCGGCGGCTGCGGCACACCCTCGGGCCTGAACGCCACCAACATCACCCAAACCTCGGCAACCCTGAACTGGAGCGCCGTGAGTGGCGCCACCAGCTATAACGTCGACTTCCGCCAGACCGGCGGCAACTGGACCACCACACCGGGCATCACCGGCACCTCGGCCAACGCCACGGGCCTCACCGCCAACACGGGCTACGAGTTCCGCGTGCAAGCCGTTTGCGGCAGCAACACCGGAACGTACTCGGCCATCGCAACGTTCACCACCCTGGCTGCCGGCGGCTGCACCGATCCGTACGAAACCAACGAGACCAGCGGAACCGCCAAGGTCATCCCGGTGAATACCAACCTCAATGCCCTGATCAGCACTGCTACCGATAACGACTGGTTCCAGTTCAACAACACCTCCACCCAGCGCCGGATCAAGGTGGACCTGACCACCCTGCCCGCCGACTACGACGTGCGCCTGATCCGCAACGGTAACCAGGTGGGCATATCCCAAAACGGCGGTACACAAAACGAGCAAATCATCCTGAACACCAATAACGTAAACACCTACCGCGTGCATGTGTACGGATACCAGGGCGCGTTCAACGCCTCTCAGTGCTACACCCTGCGCGTGAGCCTGAGTGCCAGCAACTGGCGCGAAGACGGCACCACCGACGGCGACGTGACCGAGCTGGAGATACCCGTCATCCTCGAGTCCGACGGGTTCATTATGTTCCCCAACCCGGCACAAGACGAGGTGTACGTCGACGTGATCACCCGGGCCGACAATGAGGTGCAGGTGTCCCTGTTCGACGCTGCCGGCCGTCTCGCCCTGCAACGCAACCAGGCCATCTCCAAAGACGAAAACCGCATAACCCTCAACCTGGCCGGCTTGACGGACGGGCTGTACATGGTTCAGGTGCAAAACGGTGACCAGGTGACCGTGAAAAAACTGGTGATACAGCGGTAGACGACTGTTTTTTCCGCTCCTGCTGAGAATGGCACACGGATGGGGCGGATGCTGCGCAACACGGATGGAAACGGATTTATCCGCGTTGCGCAGCATCCGCTCGATCCGCGTGCCATTTCTATTGATGCGATTGCCCTTGTCCTCAAAAAAACGTACTTTTGCGCGGATTTTGATCGGGTCTCATAGTTCAACGGATAGAATAGAGGTTTCCTAAACCTTAGATGTGGGTTCGATTCCCGCTGAGACCACTTGGTATTTTTAAATAATATGTAACTAATCAGACAGGCTTGTAAATAAATCCTACATTTGTCCAATCAGCCCGAACAAATGACCGCATGGATGTACTCTTACTTACTTTTGCCAACAGCCGTACCAACCCACTGCCCACCCTGGCCGGCGAATACGCCGAACTGAGCAAACGACTGTGGCCCCGTGCCCTGCGGCAGCACTACCTGGCCTGCCCGGTCAGTCACGCCACGCTGGATGACGTGGCCTATTACCTCACCCTGTTCCGCAACCGGCTGAGCCTCTTCCTCTTTAGCGGCCATGCCCACCGCGATGCGCTGATCACCGAAGACGGCGCCGCACGCGCCGACGGTATCGCCCACCTGCTGGCACAGTGCCCCAACCTGAAAGTGGTGGTCCTCAACGGCTGCAGTACGGTCGGACAAGTGGAGGCTCTGCACCGCGCCGGCGTGCCGCTCGTGATCGCCACCAGCGCACCGGTTGGCGATGAGATCGCCGCTAAATTTTCCGAACGCCTCTTCCAGGCACTGGAAACCGGGCTGACGATCGGCGAGGCCTTCGAACAGGCCATCGGCGAAGCCCAGGCCCGGCAGCCACTGAATGTGGAACGTGGGCCCGCCCCTCGTTCGGAATCCCGGGACAATGAACCGCTCTGGGGCATCAAACCGCACCCGGACAAGCCCGATGCAGCCGGCTGGAAACTGCCGACGACGCCCGTAAAAACCGCCCTCCAGTACCACGAGCCGAACGAAGTGCTGCTGGAAACGCTATACCATACCCTGGCCGAAACAAACCCCAAGTTGCGCGAACTGCGTGATGCCGGCGCCGAAATGGATACCCGGCAGGAAGAAATCATATCGGCGCTCCTGCGCGCCCTGCCTGCGCCGCTGAGCGAGCACGTGCGCAAACTCGTGGCCCCCTCCACGCCGGGCGCCACCGGCGGTTGGGATCAGGTGGGGCAGCAACGCCTCGCCCAAATGGTGCAGACCTACCAGATTTGCATGGACTTCCTGCTGTACACACTCCTGGCCCAGGTTTGGGAGGACGTGTACCGCAAGGGCCTGCAATGGCGACCCGCCCCGGCGCTGCTGCGCGAGCTTCGGTTTTTTCTTGAACTGGACGCCGCCGCGCGCCGCGATTGCGACTATTTCTCCGTCATCCGGCTGCTGCGGGAAGCCCTCGACCAGGCCGGCGAAACCCCCTTCATCGTCGAGTATGTCCGACTGCGGGAGGACTTTATGGCCAATGATGCGGTGAAAGACGCCTGCTTTTTCCTCGAAGCCCTTCGCCGGCAGTCGGAAAGCGCCGGCCTTCCGGAAATGACCGAACTCTGCGCCCGCGCCGAAGAAAGCCTGGCCGTCATCTTCGGCAAACTCGGCTTCCTGGGGCGCTACCAACTCGCCACCGTGCGCAACATCGACGTGCTAAAATACCGCCGCACCAACACCGCCGCGTTCAAACACATGGTGGTGAAATGGCACGGCACCCTCGGCTACTACCAAAAGGAATACCCCGTGCTGCCCAATGTGATGGACAATCGCTCCGTGGTGCTGCTTCGCCTCGGCGAAGGCCCGGAAGCGCATTTCCTGAACCTGTCGCCCTTCATCCTCGACGAAAACACCTTCGAAAAAGTACCCGACACCTCCCTGTCCAAACTATATTTCTTTGCCTGGCAGCAACAGGGACGGCTACGCTACAAGTACGTGAACGAACCGGAACATGACGTGATCGACCTCGACGATCCGGAGTTTTTCGACCGCAAGGAAAAAACGAATAAGTTCCAGGCCGCCAAAGCCCAGTTCGAGGCTTTCTACAAGGCCGT
The DNA here is from genome assembly GCA_033764075.1 of Saprospiraceae bacterium. Classification (GTDB taxonomy): domain Bacteria; phylum Bacteroidota; class Bacteroidia; order Chitinophagales; family Saprospiraceae; genus M3007. The sequence continues at coordinate 46,803 of JANRJH010000023.1, forward strand.
TTTTGATGAAAAACCAAATCCCGCCGCCCCATGAAAAGCCCGTTTAAATTTCTCGACCCTTACCAGTTCGAGGACTATGACGCTTTTTTTGGACGCGAAGCCGAAACAAAGGAGCTGTACAACCTCGTCACCAAAAACCGCCTCACCTTCGTTTATGGCCCTTCCGGCACCGGCAAAACCAGCCTGGTGCGCTGCGGGCTGGCCAACCGCTTTGGCGGTGTGGACTGGCTACCCCTCTTTATCCGCCGGGGCGACGACATCAATCAGTCGCTGCGCGCCGCTATCGGCGCGGCCCTCGGCGAAGGCCCGGGCTTCTCGGGTGATGTCTCGGAGGCCGTCGGCGCCCTGTTCCGCCGATACCTGCGACCCGTTTACCTCATCTTCGACCAGTTTGAAGAACTTTTTATCCTGAGTAAAAACGACCCGGAGGAAAATGAACGGCAGCCTTTCTACGACACCGTGGCCGAACTGCTGGACGCCGATCTCCCCTGTCGCCTGCTCTTCATCCTCCGCGAAGACTACTTCGGCCACCTCAACCAGTTTGAAAAAACGGTGCCCGAACTTTACCACCGAAAAATGCGCGTGGAACCCATGCACCGCGACAACCTGCGCGCCGTCGTAGCCGGCTCCTGCCGGGTGCACCACATCCCCTTCGGCGACGAACGGCGCGACCCCGACCGCATCCTCGACAACATACTGGCCGACAAGGCCGGTACCCACATGCCCTACGTACAGGTGTACCTGCACATGCTGTATCAGGAAGCCCTGCGCCGGCAATACCCCCAATGGCCGCCCGACGCCGCCGAAGCGCCGCCCCTGCGCTTCGATGCCTCCGTGATAGACGGTGTGGGCAAGATAGAAGGCGTACTGAGCCGATTCCTCGAAGAACAAAGTCTCGATATCCTCCAGCGACTGAAAAAACGGGAACTGAACCCGCCCGACGACCTCGTGCGCCGGGTGCTCGACCCCTTTGTGAGCGAAGACGGCACCAAGGTGCCCGTGCGCTACGCCACCCACGCCGACGGCACATCTGCGCTGAAGGGCAAAGCCGCCGCCCGCCTGGCCAGGCAAGACCCCGCCCTGGTGTCGGCCTGCCTGCACGAACTGGAGGCCGCCCGCATCCTGCGCCGCTCCGAAACCGATTATGAACTGGCGCACGATACGCTGGCGGCCATTATAGCAGGCCGACGCGAAGCATACCTGCAACAGGAACGAGATGCCTACAACCGCATCGAGTTAGGTTATAAGGAACACCAACAAGCCCAGGAGCACGGTCAAACCTACTTCTTCGACCGCCGCCAACTGACCCGCCTGGAACCCCTCCTGCCCCAACTTGCCCTCGAGCCCGCACACGCCGCCTTCCTCGAAGCCAGCCGCACCGAGGCCGAACGGCTGGAAAACGAGGAAAAAGAACGCATCGCCCGACAAAAAGCCGACGCCCAGCGGCGGCAGCGCCGGGCCATGTGGACCTCCGTTTTCGCGGCGGTGCTGATCCTGACGGCGCTGGGGGCTGCATGGCTGGCTTACCGGGAATCGGAAAAAGCCGCCAGGGCCATTAAACTCGCCGACCAAAAAAACCGGGCCGCAGAAGTCAGCGATTCCCTGGCACAGGTTAAAACCCGGGCCGCTGAAGTCAGCGATTCAACGGCCACTGTCGCCGAACAGAAAGCAAAATTGGATCGGGAGCTGGCCGACCTGAGGGCCAAAGAGGCCCAAACGGCTGCCGACCTCGCGGAAATCAAAAAGAAAGAGGCGGCCCGTGCGGCCCTGGAAGCGGTGGTATCGCTGATCGACGCCGCGCGCCGCGATGTGCTGAGCCTGCGATACGATGCCGCTTTTTCCAAAATGAAAAAAGCCGCCGGCCTGGAACAAGTGAAAGACAGCGTTGCGTTTGAGTTGATGGAGATTGCGTTTTTTAAGCACTATGCCGGACAGCCGGCCGAGGCCGAAGCGGCCTGTTCACTGGCTGCACGCCTGCTGGAGAAGCCCGTGACTTATGCCCCGGGTGGTTTCCGGGGCGCCCTGGCTACCCTTGACCGAAACCGGGACAGCCGGCTCGAAGCCCGCTATTTTCCGGATATGGTGGATGTGGAAGGCGGAACCTTTACCATGGGCAGCGATGACGAGGAGGATAATTTTTATGGAACAGATGCCCGCCCGCCGCATCCTGTTACCGTTTCCCGGTTTAAAATGGCCAAAACAGAAACTACCGTGTGGCAATACAACCTGTATCTGGCGGCACGCGGGAAAGACATTGAGGATGAACAGGTGATTACGCGTCCAGGCTGGGGATGGGAGGGCAGTAATCCGGTGGTGAAAGTCAGTTGGTATGAGGCGGTTGATTATGCCAACTGGCTGAGTCGACTGTTCGGCCTTGCCCCGGCTATAGACACAACGGGTGAACAATTCCGACCAGTCCCGGGCGCCTACGGTTTCCGTCTGCCCACCGAGGCCGAATGGGAATACGCCGCGCGCGGCGGGATACATCAGGACACCTTTCCATACAGCGGCGGGCATAATGCGGATGAAGTTGCCTGGCACCGCTTCAATAGCAGGAGCCGCACCAACCCTGTTGCCGGGAAAAAAGCCAATGGGGCTGGAGTGTACGATATGAGCGGCAATGTTTGGGAATGGTGTTGGGACTGGTATGCAACATATCCGGATACTTCGCAGATTAATCCTTGGGGGCCGGATGAGGGCGACAACCGCGTGCTTCGCGGCGGCAGTTGGAGCGACGGCGCGCGGAATTGCCGCGCCGCCGATCGCTACGACAGCACGCCGGGCAACCGCAACGCCGCTATTGGCTTCCGCCTTGTCCGTTCTTTTTAGTCAGTTGGTCTGCCTATACCGGCGATCCTGTGAGCGGGCCCGAACCTCCCCTAAAGGGAGGGAGGGAAAAAAGGGCGACATCCATCGCCTTGCGAGCGGGAGGGAGGGACGACCGGTCACAATGCAATGATTGACGCCGGATTTTTATGCAAATCCGGATATTTGCCATCCCTGAATACAACCATAGGGCGCAATTCAGGCCGGCAGTAAGCACGGGCAATGGCTTTTTCGCCTTCCGCTTGCTTGTGTACGCCTGAATAGCAGGAATCGTCAAAGTTCCTATATTCGCCCTTAGAACGGCCCGAACCATGCACCACGCCCAACACAACAAAATAATCTCCTTCATCTGGGGTATTGCCGACGACGTGCTGCGCGACCTCTTCAAACGCGGCAAATACCCCGATGTCATCCTCCCGATGTGCGTACTCCGGCGCATGGACGCCGTACTGGAGCCCACCAAACAGCGTGTGCTCGATACCCAAAAAATGCTCGACGAAGCCGGCATCACCGAGCAACGCGCCGCCCTGTGCCAGGCCGCCGGTCAGGCGTTCTACAACACCTCCCCCTTCACCTTGCGCGACCTGCGCGCACGCGCAAGCCGCCAGCAACTCCGCGCCGATTTCGAAGCCTACCTCGACGGCTTCTCGCCCAACGTACAGGAAATACTCGACAACTTCAAATTCCGCAACCAGGTGCCCACGCTCTCAAAGGCCGACGCCCTGGGCACCCTCATCGAAAAATTCCTCGACCCCGATGTCAATCTCAGCCCCTTCCCGCAACTGAACAGCGACGGCTCGCTGCGGCAGCCCGGACTCGACAACCACGCCATGGGCACCGTGTTCGAGGAACTGGTGCGCAAGTTCAATGAAGACAACAACGAAGAAGCCGGCGAACACTGGACGCCCCGCGACGCCGTGAAACTCATGGCCGACCTGATCTTCCTGCCCATCGCCGACCGGATTGAATCGGGTTCCTACCTGCTCTACGACGGCGCCTGCGGCACCGGCGGCATGCTCACCGTGGCGGAAGAACGCCTCACCAGCCTGGCCGAAGCGCAGGGGAAAAAGGTGATCACCCACTTGTACGGACAAGAGATTAACCCCGAAACCTATGCCATCTGCAAAGCCGACATGCTGCTCAAAGGCGAAGGCGAAAACGCCGAACACATCGTCGGCGGCGCCGAATGGAGTACCCTGGCCCACGACGCTTTTCCGGCCCGGGAGTTCGATTTCATGCTCTCCAATCCGCCCTACGGCAAAAGCTGGAAAAAAGACCTCGAAGCCATGGGCGGCAAAGACGGCATCCGCGACCCGCGCTTCCGGGTAATCCATGGCGAGGAAGAACGCTCCCTCATCACCCGCTCCAGCGACGGCCAGATGCTCTTCCTGGCCAATATGGCGGCCAAAATGAACCACCAAACGCCGCTCGGCAGCCGCATCGCAGAAGTACACAACGGCTCTTCGCTTTTTACCGGCGACGCCGGACAAGGCGAAAGCAACATCCGCCGCTGGATCATCGAAAACGACTGGCTGGAAGCCATCGTGGCCCTGCCGCTCAATATGTTCTACAACACGGGCATTGCTACCTACATCTGGGTGCTGAGCAACCGCAAGCCCGAACACCGCCGGGGCAAGGTGCAACTCATCGACGCCTCCGCCTGGTACAAACCCCTGCGCAAAAACCTCGGCAAAAAAAACTGCGAACTCTCCGAAGACGATATCCAGCGCATCTGCGACGCTTACCTGCGCTTCGAAGAAAATGAACAGTCCAAAATCTTCCCCAACGAAGCCTTCGGTTACCATAAAGTGACCGTAGAGCGCCCCCTGCGGCTCGTCAGCCGGATCACCAACGCCGCCATCGAAAGCCTGCGCTTCGCCTCAGGCGACGAGGACATCCGCGCCCAACTCTACGACGAATTCGGCGACGCCCTGTTCGACGACTTTCCGGGTATCCAAAAAGTCCTGGAACAACGCCTCGACGACTGGAGCGCCGACGATGAAGGCGACGAAGACGAAACGGCGCCCCCCAAGGGCCTTCCCGAAAAAAAGAAGAAAAAACTGCTCGATCCCCTCACCTGGGCCCGCGACGGTTTCCTGGCAGAAACGGCCTCCCTGCTCCGGCAGGAACTCGGCGGCGAAGCATTTGCCGACCACAACAGCTTCCGCGATCTTGTGGAGGGAGTCCTGAAAAAACACGGTCGCAAAACCGGCGCTGCCGACCTGAAACTGATCCTCCGTACCCTGAGCCGGCGCGACGAAAACGCCCCGCCCGTAATCGCCAGAATACACAAATCCGGAAAGGTGAAACCGGACCCGCTGCACGGCTTTTTCGAAACGGTGATGGACGGCAAAACCGTGGTGGTGGAATACGAGCCCGACCCCGAGCTGCGCGACACCGAGCAAGTACCCCTCACCGAACCCGGCGGCATCGAAGCCTTCATCCGCCGCGAGGTACTGCCCTACACCCCCGACGCCTGGCTGAAAGCCGACGCCACCAAAGTGGGTTACGAAATCAGCTTTACCCGCCATTTCTATAAACCCCAAGCCCTGCGCACGCTGGAAGAAATCCGGGCGGATATTCTGGCCGTGGAGAGGGCGGCGGAGGGGTTGCTGGATGCGTTATTAAAATAATCGAATATGAAAATTTCAACGATCCTTGATCACATTGACAGCGGCCACATGGCCCTTCCGGAATTCCAGCGCGGTTACGTGTGGAATCGCGACCAGGTTCGCGGATTATTTGATTCACTCTATCGCCGGCATCCGGTAGGCGGGTTGCTCGTATGGGCAACGGAATCTTCTGGTGCAATGTACAGAGGGGACGCTCAACTGGCTGCAGGAGTTGTCAAGCTTTTGTTGGACGGTCAGCAACGGATCACCTCATTGTATGGTGTGGTAAGAGGCACGCCCCCGAAATTTTTTGACGGAAATGCTACCGCTTTTACCGGGCTTCAGTTTCATCTGGAGGAGGAGGTTTTTGCTTTTTATCAACCCCTTAAGATGCAAGGGGACCCGCTTTGGATCGATGTGACCGAACTCATGAAGAAAGGCAATGCAGGATTAGGGATGTTTGTGGCCAATCTTTCAAGTGATACTGGTCTTGCCTCCAGGGTAGGTGAATACGTAGGGCGGTTATCCCGTCTGCTTGGCATTATAGATATTGATTTACACGTAGAGGAAGTAACCGGTGCGGATAAAACGCTCGACATAGTAGTGGACATTTTTAATCGCGTCAATAGTGGAGGCACGAAACTTTCCAAAGGCGATCTCGCTTTAGCAAAGATTTGTGCAGAATGGCCGGAGGCTCGTGATACCATGAAGGGTAATCTGCGCGAATGGGCCAAATCTCAATACAATTTCGAACTGGACTGGCTTTTGCGATCGGTAAATACTGTTTTAACCGGGGAAGCAAAGTTCAGTTATCTCCACAACAAAGGCGCAGAAGATATTCAGCGAGCACTCAGTAACGCCACTAAACATATCAATACTGCGCTCAATTTAATCGGCGGCCGCCTCGGATTAGATCACGACCGGGTTTTGTTTGGAAAATTCGCCATACCCGTTATTGTGAGATACCTGGACCTGCGGGGGGGCGTACTCCCGGAGAAAGAGCGCGACAAATTACTTTTCTGGTTTGTACAAGCAGGTATGTGGGGGCGTTTTTCGGGCTCTACAGAAAGCATCATTGACCAGGATCTTGCCGCATTGGAAGGACAAGACGGCGGCCTGGATAAACTTCTGGAACAACTTCGCCTGTGGCATGGCGGCCTGCAGGTAGTACCCGGGCATTTCACCGGCTGGAGCATGGGAGCGCGTTTCTACCCTGTTTTATACATGCTGACGCGGATGGGAGGAGCCCGCGACTGGGGTACCGGTTTGCCATTGAAGGCTAATCTGTTGGGAAAAAACAACCGGCTTGAAGTGCATCACATCTTCCCCAAAGCGCAGCTCTATAAAAAAGGCTATCACCGTTCCGAGGTGAATGCCCTTGCTAATTTCTGTTTCCTGACCAAGGATACCAATCTCAGTATCAGCGACAGGTTTCCGGAAACTTATTTCCCAATGATAGAAGAGAACCATCCCGGTGCATTGGCGTCACAATGGATACCGGCAGATCCGTTGCTGTGGAAAATGGAAAATTACCGCGACTTTCTGGAGGCACGTAAAGTATTACTGGCACACGAGGCCAATCGCCGTCTGGAAGAACTGCTACACGGGGAAAAACATTGGCTGGAGGGCAAAGTAAGGGCGCCGGAAACAATCCTTGTACCCGGTTCGATCAGTAGCCAGGAAGAAGAATCTGAACTCGAAGCCTTGAACGCATGGGTGGTAGATAAAGGATTCCCACCCGGCGAAATTTCATACGACTTCGCCGATGCTGAAACAGGTGCACAGCAGGCCGTATTCGATCTGGCCTGGCCCAACGGCATCCAGGAAGAACTCAGCCAACCCGTAGTAGTGCTGCTGGACGAAAGCGCCGATACCATCGCTCTGGCCAGCCAAGCCGGTTTCCGGTGTTTTACCTCGGTGACCGATTTCAAAAATTATGTGGAAAAAGAAATTCTGAAGGAAGAAGTCGCATGACCCAACTCCCCACCTACCCCGCCTATAAGCCCTCCGGCCTGCCATGGCTCGAAGAGGTGCCGGAGGGATGGACCTCCCTGCGTGGGAAAGCCATTTTTAAAATCATTGACATCAGATCAGAAACAGGAAGTGAAGAATTGCTTACTGTTTCTGCAAATGATGGCGTCGTTCCGAGAAGAACAAAAACAGTGACCATGTTTATGGCTAAGTCTTATGTAGGGCATAAACTATGCTGGCCAGGGGACTTGGTTGTTAATAGCCTTTGGGCCTGGATGCAAGGTTTAGGAGTGTCAAAATATCACGGGCTGATTAGTTCTGCATACAGTGTTTACAGACCTCAAAATGGGTATGAAAACTATGCTAGATATTTTGACTATTTGCTCCGCTCAGTGGTTTATAAATGGGAACTCCTGACTCGATCTAAAGGGGTTTGGCTTTCGCGTTTACAGTTGTTGGATTCGGCATTTATGGATATGCCGATAATCCTCCCCCCGCCCGCCGAACAACTCGCCATCACCCGCTACCTCGACCACGCCACCCGCCGCATCGACGGCGCCATACGCGCCAAGCGCCGGCTCATCGCCCTCTTGCAGGAACAAAAACAGGCCATCATCCACAAGGCTGTCACCCGCGGGCTGGACCCGAACGTGAAAATGAAAGACTCGGGCGTGGAGTGGCTGGGGGAAGTGCCGGAGGGATGGGAGGTGAGGAGGCTTCGAACCATCGTAAAGAGAATAGATCAAGGCATAAGTCCGCTTGCTGAGGGCTTTCTTGCAGATCATAATTCTTGGGCTGTTCTAAAGTCTGGCTGTGTAAATAGAGGCATATTTAGAGAAACAGAACATAAAAAACTTGCAAAAGACTTTGAAATTGATCCTAATATCGTTGTAAACATTGGCGATGTTTTAACTTCTCGTGCAAGCGGTTCGCCTAGTCTTGTAGGATCTACTGCGAAGGTTGAATGTTTAAACTACCATTTAATTTTGTCTGATAAAATTTTCCGACCTGTCTTTAAAAATTTCATTGATATCGATTTCATAGTATATGCTATGAACAGCAGGTATTATCGTCATCAAGTCGAGCAAGCAATTAGCGGTGCAGAAGGATTAGCCAATAATCTTCCTCTTTCATCACTGAAAGGATTTCAGTTTGTAATTCCACCGCCTGAGGAACAGAGCAGAATAGTTCATTATTTAAAAAGTATTTTACGGAATCTCGACACCACCATCTCCACCACCGAACACCAAATCGCTCTCCTGCGCGAGTACCGCACGCGGCTGATCGCCGATGTAGTGACGGGCAAGGTGGATGTGCGGGCGGCGGCGGCGGGGCTGACGGAGGAAGCGGAAGATAAATTGGAAGAAAACGCTGCGTTACAAACAGAAGAAGAACCCGCAGAATTTGATCAAGATGCTTAATTTTGAAACAAAAAATACGCATGCCCGAAGTAAACGATAAACCAGGCACTTATCAGTCCCTGCAACATTCGATGTTTCTGCGGCAAATCCGGTTAAAAAACTTGTTTTCTTTCGGTCCGGAAACGCCTGCGCTCGACATGCAACCGCTCAATGTTCTGATCGGGCCGAACGGCTCCGGCAAGTCAAATCTCCTGGAGGCGATTGCACTGATGCGGGCTACGCCGGGTGATATGCGCGCCGTGGTACGGAGAGGTGGTGGCGTCGGCGAATGGATATGGAAAGGCCTGCCGGGGCAACCCGCTGAGATCGATTGGCTCGTCAGCTATCCGCAGGGCAAGCAACCCTTACGGCATAAAATAGCCTTCCGCGGGATAAATCAGGTGTTTGCCCTGGACGACGAGCGCATTGAAAATGCCACGCCCTATCCCAACCAAAAAGAGCCCTATTTTTATTACCGCTATCAACATGGCCAACCTGTTTTAAACACGGTAGAGAAAAAGGAGCGACGACTTGCCCAGGACACGGTTGACGCCGATCAATCCATTTTAACCCAACGGCGCGACCCCGACCTCTATCCTGAGCTGGCTTACCTCGCCGGCGCTTACGAAAAAATACGCATTTATCGCGAATGGGCTTTTGGCCGCAACACCGTTTTTCGCGAGCCGCAAAAAGCCGACATGCGCAACGACCGCCTGGAAGAGGATTTTTCTAATCTGGGCCTCTTCTTGAACCGCCTGCGCCGTACGCCCAAAGCCAAAGCGGCCATACTGGAAGGCCTTACAAACCTGTACCAGGAAATCAGCGACTTCGATGTCATCGTAGAAGGCGGAACCGTACAGGTGTTTTTTACAGAGGGCGATTTCACCATTCCTGCCACCCGCTTGTCCGATGGCACCCTGCGCTATCTGTGCCTGCTGGCCATCCTGTGCGATCCCACGCCGCCGCCGCTCATTTGCATCGAAGAGCCGGAACTGGGCCTGCACCCGGATGTGCTGATCGGCCTGGCCGACCTTCTGGTGGAGGCATCCTCCCGCACCCAACTGATTGTCACCACCCACTCGGATATCATCATCGATGCGATGACCGAACACCCGGAATCGGTGGTGGTATGCGAAAAACACGAAGGGAAAACGTACATGGCGCGGTTGCAAAAAGACGACCTGAAGGATTGGCTGGACGAGTACCGGCTTGGTGAACTTTGGATCAAGGGACAAATCGGAGGTAAACGATGGTAAAATCCGACAAATACATATACCTCGAAGGCGGCGGTAATGCAAAAGATTTGATGCTGCGCTGCGAAAAGGCGTTCCGGCTTTTGCTCGAAAAGGCCGGTTTCAGGGGCAGAATGCCCCGTCTAGTAGCTTCCGGCGGACGCAATCAGGCGTTTTCTGATTTTAAGACCGCACACGCCAATGCGAAAAACCGCTATGTGGCCATGTTAATAGACAGTGAGGAGCCTTTCGATCCTAACAGAGAATCTCCCTGGCAGCACCTGAGCATCCGCGATCAGTGGGAACAACCGGACGGCGCCGTTGACGAACAAGTGCTATTCATGGCCACTTGCATGGAAACCTGGGTAATTGCCGACAGACCAACGCTCCGCAAACACTACAGAGGCCGCCTGCAGGAAAATGCATTGCCTCCGATGAACAATCTTGAAAATCGCCCCAGGCAGGAAGTCCAACAACAACTGGAAACAGCTACCCGATCATGCACCAATGCCTACCAAAAGGGAAAAAGGTCGTTTGAAGTGCTTGGACAACTCGACCCGGAAGAATTGGAAAGGCATTTGCCTAACTTTAGAAGGATAGCAGCGATTCTAAACCGGCAACTATGAAAACCGACATCTCCGAAAAGGGCCTGGAGAACATCATCGTCACGGCCATGACCGGCAGCCCCTGGCCGGAAATTCCTGTGGCCGGTGTAGAGGACACGGCAGCGGCGGTATATGGCGGCACCGGCTGGCGGCACGGTTTGGCCAGGGACTACGACCGGGATTTCTGTATTGACCTGACACATCTGCGCGCCTTTTTATACGCTACCCAGCCCAAAACAGCCGAGGCGCTGGAGTTGGATCACGATTCGCCCGTCCGCCGGCAGTTTTTGTCGCGCCTCTTCAACGAGGTGGGTAAACGCGGTATCATCGACGTACTGCGGCACGGCGTGCGCCATGGTCCGCATGAGATAACCCTCTTTTACGGTACGCCCAGCGCCGGCAACGAAAAGGCTGCCACCCTGCACGCGCTCAACCGCTTCAGCGTTACCCGGCAGCTTCGCTACAGCCGCGACGAAACCCGGCGCGCGCTCGACCTGGGACTGTTTATCAACGGGCTGCCGGTAGCCACCTTCGAGCTGAAAAACAGCCTGACCAAACAAACCGTAGCCGACGCCGTAGAACAGTACCGCCGCGACCGCGATCCGCGGGAGCCGCTTTTCCAGTTCGGCCGCTGCGTGTTGCACCTTGCCGTGGATGATACCGAAGTGCGCATGTGCACCGAACTCAACGGCGCAGCCTCCTGGTTTTTGCCGCTCAACCAGGGCTGGAACGACGGCGCCGGCAATCCGCCCAATCCCGGCGGCCTCAAAACCGACTACCTCTGGAAACGCCTGCTCACCCCGGCCGGCCTCACCGACCTGCTCGAAAACTACGCCCAGGTAGTGGAGGAAGAAAACCCCAAAACCGGCAAGAAAAAACGCCGACAGATTTTTCCGCGCTACCACCAGATAGATGTTGTTCGCCTGCTGTTGAAACGGGTGCAGGAAGACGGCGTCGGCAAGCGCTACCTGATCCAACACTCGGCCGGCTCGGGTAAGTCGAACTCCATCGCCTGGCTGGCACACCAACTCATAGCCGCCGAAAGAGAGGACGCGCGGCTGTTTGATTCCGTGATCGTCATTACCGACCGCCGTATTCTCGACAAGCAGATTCGCGACACCATCCGACAGTTCGCCCAGGTAGGCGCCACCGTCGGCCACGCCGAAGCCTCGGGCGATTTGCGGCGCTTCATCGAAAGCGGTAAAAAAATCATCATTTCGACGGTGCAGAAATTTCCGGTGATACTGGATGATATCGGCGACCGGCACCGGAGCAATCGTTTTGCCATCATCATAGACGAGGCGCATTCCAGTCAGGGCGGCAAACGTTCCGCTGCCGTGAGCGAGGCCCTCGCCGACCCGGAAGATACCGTCAATGATGTGCTGGAGCAGCGCATGCAGGCGCGCAAAATGCTGACCAACGCCAGTTATTTTGCCTTCACCGCCACGCCCAAAAACAAAACCCTGGAAATCTTTGGCACACCTGAACCGGCGCCGGAAGGTAAAATCGCGCACCGGCCTGCACATAGTTACACCATGAAACAGGCGATCCAGGAAGGGTTTATCCTGGATGTGTTGAAAAGTTACACACCCGTATCGAGTTATTATAAGTTGATCAAAACGGTGGAGGCCGATCCGGAGTTCGACAAGAAGAAGTCAAAGAAGAAATTGCGCAAATACGTGGAAAGCCACGACCACGCCATTCGCCTCAAAGCCGAGATCATGGCCGATCATTTTCACGAGCAAGTGATCGCGCTGAACAAAATCGGCGGTCAGGCCAGGGCCATGGTCGTCACGAGCGGCATTGAACGCGCTATTCAGTATTATTTCGCGCTCAGGTCATACCTCGAAGAACGGAAGAGCCCATACCAGGCCATTGTGGCCTTCTCCGGGGAATATGAATACGAGGGCAAAAAGGTGACCGAGGCAGCCATCAATGGTTTTCCATCCAACGATATTGCCGATCGCTTTCAGGAGAACCCGTACCGTTTCCTCGTGGTGGCCGACAAATTCCTGACCGGGTACGACGAGCCTCTGCTCCATACCATGTACGTGGACAAACCCCTCGCCGGCGTGAAAGCCGTACAAACCTTGTCGCGCCTCAACAGGGCGCATCCGAAAAAACACGACGTATTCGTACTGGATTTCCTGAACGATGCCGATACGATACGGGCCGCCTTCGAGCCCTACTACCGCACGACCATCTTGTCCGAAGAGAGCGATCCCAATCGCCTGCACGACCTGAAGGCCGATCTCGACCGGTACCAGATTTATACGCCGGAACAGACCGACGACCTGGTGCAGCAATATCTCGCCGGTGTGGTGCGCGATCAGCTCGATCCCATCCTTGAATCCTGCGTGGCGGCATATTTACAACTCGATGAAGACGGCCAGGTGGACTTCAAGGGCAAGGCCAAAGCTTTCGTGCGCAGCTACGATTTTTTGGGTTCTATCCTCCGGTACAACAATGCCGGATGGGAAAAACTGTCTATTTTGCTCCATCTGCTTATCCCGAAACTGCCCGCCCCAAAAGAAGAGGACTTTTCGAAAGGCATCCTCGAAGCGATTGACATGGACAGTTACCGGGCGGAGAAAAAAGCCGCCATGAGCATTATGCTGACCGACCGCGACGCAGAAATCGGCCCTGTGCCCGTGGAAGGCGGTGGTCACCGGCCGGAGCCGGAAATGGACCGCCTGTCCAATATCCTGAAAACTTTCAACGAACAGTTCGGCACACTTTTCAGCGACGGCGATCGCATTGTGCAGCGCATCCGCGAGGATATAGCACCTAAAGTAGCGGCAGATGAGGCTTTTCAGAACGCGAAAAAGAACACCCCCGGAACGGCCAAAATCGAGCACGACAAAGCCCTGGCCCGCGTGATGCTGGACCTGCTGAAAGACGACACCGAAGTGTACAAGCAGTTTGTGCAAAACGAGTCGTTTAAACGGTTTGTGACGGATATGGTGTATGCTATCGCAAATGATTAGTATACTTCTTATATTTGCTCATCAAGTCCGAATGAACGACAGATGGATATACTCCTGCTCACCTTTGCTAATAGCGAAAGCGACCCTCTGCCCAAACTCCGGGAGGAGGATGATAAGACGCACGCTGTGCTCCGCGAACGGACACAACAGCAAGACTTCCGGTTGGAGCGGGAGCAATTTGCTACCCGGGAAAAGGTGATCAACCTGCTGAAAGCTCACAGACAGGATATTTGCCTGTTTTGGTACAGCGGTCACGCCGACTACCGGCTGCTTCAGATGGAAGACGGCCCGGCGAATGCCGACGGTATTGCCGCGCTGCTGGGTCAGTGCCCGAAACTGATACTGGTTGGTCTGAACGGCTGCTCCACCCTTGCACAGACCGACGCATTGCTGGCTGCGGGCGTACCGATGGTGATTGCTACCAGCGATCCGGTGGACGATGATGTGGCGACGAAATTCTCTATTGCTTTTTTTACGGAACTGGCCAAAAACCGGCGCTCGGTGCGCGAAGCCTTCGAGTCAGCTGTAAAGGAGGCTCAAGTGTATGGAAAAACAACGATAAAAGCCCAAGTGCGCTCGGCCGGCCGGGAACGCGAGCCTAGTGAAGATGGACGCTACTGGGAACTGGTGGTGGCAGATAAGCAGGAATCCCTGCTGGATAGCTGGCGGCTACCCGAGCGCAAGTCCGATGTGCCGGTCAATCAGCACCTGCGAAAGGCTTTGCGGCTGCTGTTCAATACTCAGCACGGCGACTATAACCGGGCCGATGCGCCCCTCGATACGCTGCTAAAAAGCCTCCCCTTTACCATTAGCGAACCGCTGCGCAACCTTCTGGCGCCCAACGACGGCACGCGCCAGGTTTTTTTCGACCGGCCCGGCCCGGAACGCCGGAGCATGCTTTTGTACGCCTACCGGGGCATCGGCAATTTCCTGACGTATGCCCTTTGGAGCAGGTTGTGGGCCCTGCGCGCGGCAGGTAAAGAACTGCAGAATCTGGAGCCGGTGTGGAATGATTTCCGGCAATGGCTCTGCTTGAATGATATCCGGGAGGATAAAAGGCGCTCGCTGTTTCCTGTTTTTCAGCGCCTTGCCTGGTATTACCACCAAAACGGCCTGGAACTCCCGCTGCCAGAGCTGCCGGAGGCGCTAAAGAAAATGACGGATCACCGCTACCAGGAAGCATTTGACTACCTGGAGGCACGGCTGCAGGAGCCGGAGATCGGGCGCGAAGAAAACTGGGAGCGACTTTGCGAAGAAACCGAAAAGCGCCTTGCGCAAGTGCTCCATTGTTTCGGCTTTCTGTTCCGTTATACCCTGACGTCGATCAAAGCCATTGATGTGGAGTTTTATATGCACCTCTCTGCCCCCATCTTTGTACATAAAGTGGTACGTCTGCAGGCGCAAACCACCCCCTGGGATGAGCAGTTGGAAAAGTACGAATGCTACCTGAAAACGGCTTCCGTGTTATTGCGCCCTGTAGATAATTCCCGGAAAGAAGAACTTTACCTGTCGCCTTTCCTCATCGACGAAAATGCCTATTTGCGTACCGATAAGGCCAATCCATATTTTTGTATGGCCTGGCACCCGGCGCAGCGCAGCTTCATCTTCCGGAATATTTCCAGACCAGAAGACGATATTCTGACGATTCAGGAGCCCGAGCCGGAAGACATCTTTTCCGAAACCGATGGAGAGGATACCGGGGATAACTTCTTCCCGCTGATTTACGGCCAGTTCAACGCCTTCTGCGAAACCGTGTTTGGCAAAAACCTCGACGAACTATGAGCCAGGTACGCAGCCCATTTAAGTTTTTGGCGCCTTTCGGGCCAGAAGACAGTCAGAATTTCTTCGGTCGCGACCGGGAGGTGCGGCAACTGTATCGCATGGTGCAGCGGACACCCTTGCTATTGCTATACGGATTGTCGGGCACCGGCAAAACCAGTCTGGTGCAATGCGGGCTGGCCACCCGCTTTAAAGGGCCCGACTGGCTGCCTGTATGGATACGGCGGGAACAAAATATCAATGAATCGCTGCAGCGCGAACTGGATGCCAAAAAACCGGAATCCCTTCCTGCCGACACGCCGACACCTGAAAAGATCCGCCGGCTGTACCGGTATTATCTGCGCCCGGTGTACCTGCTGTTTGATCAGTTTGAGGAATTGTTCATCCTGGGCGATGCGGCAGAACAAAAGGCGTTCATCGCGGAATTAAAAGCCATTCTGGATGCCGGCTTGTCTTGCACCATCGTCCTGATCGTGCGCGAAGAGTACCTGGGCCGACTTTACCCCCTGGAAAAAGCCATCCCCAACTTCCATGACTTCCGCATGCGGGTGGAGCCGATGGATACGGTGCGTGTGACGGAGGTTATCAACCGTTCGTTTTCCAATTTTAATATCAGTCTGGAAGCACCCGCAGAAGACCGTATCAATGAGATCATACAAAACATCCGGCTGAAAGACACGCCGGTAGAGTTGCCGCACCTGCAGGTATATCTCGACCGTCTTTACCGGGAAGATTACGCCCGTACCTATCCCGAGGGTATCGACGTGCCCGAGGGCGAGTGGCCCTCGCTGGAGTTTACAAAAGCAGAAATTCACAGTTTCGGCAGCATTGAGAATGTGCTGGATGGGTTTCTTCGGGAACAGCGCAGCCGTATTCAGGCGGATTTTGACCAAGAATTCCCAGACGAACCCGAACAGGAATATGCCACCGACCGGGTGCTACTGGCTTTTGTGTCAGCCGAAGGTACCAAACGCCCCATCAGCATTAGCCGGGCAGGCGGGCAGATACAAATTGACGAACGGCAGCGAAAATTGTTCCCGGCATTGTCCAACGCCGCGCTCAGTTGGTGCATCGTACAATTGGAAAAAGCGTACATCCTGCACAGCAGTGTCAGCGGAACCAGTATTGAGTTAACGCATGATACCCTGGCCACAGCGGTGGACGCGCAGCAAGATGCGGACCAAAGGCAAATGGCGAAAGCCCGGCACTGGATTGAAACGGGCTACAAGCAATATGAAGAAACCGGTGGCCGCTACTTTCTTGATCAAAGCCTCTTGTATCAGCTTGAGCCCTACCAATCGAAGTTGTCACTCCCGAAAGAATGGGCTGAGTTTATAGTGAAGAGCCATGCCGAAGTCAAACGCCGCGTAGATGCTGAAAATGAACGAACCCGGCGCGAACTGCAACTGGCAGAGGAGAAATTGGCGGCCGAGCAAAAGGCGCGGGAAAACGAGCAACGCCTGGCGGAGGAAAAATTGGCCGCCGAGCAGCGGGCACGCCGCCGCCAACTGTTTTTTATCAGCGTAGTAAGCATAGTAGCGGCAGTGGCTATTTGGACGGCGTTCTATGCCAATACGAAAAAAAAGGAGGCCGAACAGGCGAAACTAGGCGCCCTTGCAGCTCAGAAAGCGGCCCAAGATAGTGCTGTTGTGGCACAGATTGAGCGGAAAAAAGCATTTATCGAAGCAGCCAATGCTAAAGCTGCGCTTGAACGACAAAAAGAAGCCGAGCGTAACGCAAAGAAACAACAAATGAGAACCTATTTAGCACAAGCCAATGATTTTATCAGTCGAAAACAGTACGATGACGCGATCACAGCCTATCGAAGCGCCCTTTCTCTTGCAGATGACGAACAAACACGCTGGCGTATTAAGGATAGTACAAGCCAATGTCAATCCGATAAAAGGGATCATGACTATAGAATAGCCAAACAGAAAGGCATGCGTCTTGCTGTTATCGGGCAATGCAAAGCCGCAGAAAAATATTTAAGGGTCGCACTGGATATTCAGCCCGAAGACGCCGAACTGAAGGAAGCCATTAACAAATGCGGCCTATAATTCAACTGCCCAACTTTGTTCCTATAAAACTCATGACCTATGATTACTGCTTATCTTATTATTCTCTTATCATTGTTTAATGAGAACAATGATTGTTACGAAAAGTGCGACGACGATGAAGCTTGCCTTTGCGACTGCCTGCTTGAAAAGGGCCGACGATTGAGGGCGGAAGAAGATTACGAAGGAGCCGTGCTTCATCTACGAGCGGTTGAAGCGCTTTGCCCAGAAAAAGGAGCTACTGCCATTATTGACTCCATCTACCACGCGCACAGGATATGGGTCTATCAAAACGGTGCTTTTGCTGTAGCAACCCCCTTGGGACAACTCCTGAGTGAATTTGAATACTACAACCCGCAGCCGTTTAACAAGTATGGTATCGCTGTTTGCGAAAATAACAACGGAAAGTACTTCTTTGTAGATATAAATGGTAGGCGGCTTAACGATTTGCCTGGATATGATGGGATCATACCTGCAGAAGGTAATTTGTTTTTGATAAAAGGGAGAGAGGATGGATATTTTGGGAATGTTTACTATGTCGTTAGCGGTAGAAATATAAAACCCGTTTTCTTCACACGAAGCGAAGCCATTCCCAACAAACTTTCTAAGTTTGGCAATTCCATCGGTATGATGGAGTGGATTGCCTATATTCATCTTGTCGCAAAATTTGACAATGCTGGTCCCTTTTGTGACGGCATGGCAAGGGTTGAAAAGGATGGCAAGATAGGCTTTATTGATAAAACAGGCAACATAACTATTGCCCCGCAATTTGACTTCGCCCAACCCTTTTCCAACGGTGTGGCTTGGGTTATCAATGGCGGCAAGTGGGGTTTAATAGAAAAAACAGGTAATATCCTCATCCCACCGCAATTTGACTATGCATCTCCTTTTTCCAATGGTCTGGCTTGGGTCGAAAATGACGGTAGGTTAGGCTTGATTGACCAAGCAGGCAAAATACTCATTGAACCACAATTTGACTTCGCCCAATCTTTTTCCGAAGGTGTGGTATGGGTCAAAAAAGACAATAAGTGGGTTTTGATAGACAGAACAGGTAAAATACTCGTGTCTTCGCAATTTGACGATGCCCAATCCTTTTCCAATGGTGTGACTTGGGTCAAAAAAGGCAACAAATGGGGTTTGATAGACAGAACAGGTAAGATACTCATACCTCCACAATTTGACGACGCCCTGTATTTTTCCGATGATGTGGCTTGGGTCAAAAATGAGGGCAAGTGGGCTTTGATAGACAGAACAGGTAAAATACTCGTATCTTCGCAATTTGACGATGTATCCCCCTTTTCCGACGGTATAGCTTGGGTCACAAATGACGACAAGAGAGCTTTGATTGACAAAACAGGTAATATACTTATCCCATCGCAATTTGACTTCGCCGAACCCTTTTCCGACGGTGTGGCTTGGGTTATCAATGGCGGCAAGTGGGGTTTAATAGAAAAAACAGGTAATATCCTCATCCCACCGCAATTTGACTATGTATCCCCGTTTTCCAAGGGCGTCGCTCGAGTCGAAAATGACGGCAAGTGGGGCTTTATTGATAAATCAGGCAATATCATTGTCGCCTTGGAATTTACTGAGGCCGATTTCTTATTAAACGGACTGACTTGGGTCTTTAATGACGGCAAGAGGGGCTTTATTGACAGAGAGGGTCATAGTTTGATCCATATCATCCCACAATTTGACGAAACCCAATCCTTTTCCGACAGTGTGGCTTGGACCTATAAAGACGGTAAGTGGGGTTTGATTGACAAAAGAGGCGAGATACTCATCGCCCCACTATTTGACAAAATCCAATCCTTTTCCGACGACGTAGTCTGGATCAAAAAAGACGGCAAGTGGGGTTTGATAGACAAAACAGGTAAGATGCTCATATCTCCACAATTTGATGATGCCCAATCCTTTTCTGACGGTGTTGCTTGGGTCGGAAATAACAGCAAGTGGGGTTTGATAGACAAAACAGGTAAGATGCTCATATCTCCACAATTTGACTATGCATCTCCTTTTTCCAATGATGTGGCTTGGGTCCAAAAAGATGGCAAATGGGGTTTAATAGACAAAACAGGTAAGATGCTCATACCTCCACAATTTGATGATGCCCAATCCTTTTCAGACGGTGTAGCAGGGGCCAAAAAAGACGGCAAGTGGTACTTGGTTGACAAAGCAGGCAAAATATTCTTCCCGCTACATTATGATTACATATCCCGCTTTTCCGACGGCGTGGCTTGGGTCTTTAATGACGGCAAGAGGGGCTTGATTGACAAAACTGGCAATATACTTATTGCCCCATATTTTGACAACGCTCTTGATTTTTCCGACGGCGTGGCAATGGTTAAAAAAGACGGCAAGTGGGGCTTTATTGATAAATCAGGCATGATAATCATCACTCCGCAATTTGACCACGCCGCACCCTTTTCCGACGGCGTGGCAATGGTTGAAAAAGACGGCAAGTGGGGCTTTATTGACAAATCAGGTATGGTAATCATTACTCCCCAATTTAAGACCGTCGAATCCTTTTCCGATGGTGTGGCAAGGGTTAAAAAAGACGGTAAGTGGGGCTTTATTGACAAGTCAGGTATGATAATCATCACTCCGCAATTTGAGACTGCCAAACCCTTTTCAGACGGCGTGGCTTTTGTTGAAAAAGGCGGTAAATGGGGCATTGTTGGCCAAAATGCAATATTAGTACCACCTGTTCTGGATGGTTATCACTGGTGCGCTGAAGGTAAGCTAGCCCTATACGCCAACGGGCGACGAGGTCTGCTATTCGTTAATGAAGGTGCCTATATCCCCTGTGAGTACGAGGAAATCGCTCAAATCCACGACGAGTGGGTTATGGTCATGAAAAACGGCAAGTGGGGCTGGGTAGATCATAGCGGCAAGACGATGATACCCTGCCGGTACGATGCCGCGACTCCTTTCGATGCAGAAGGAAAAGCATGGGTAGATCAATTTGGGGAGCGCTTTCGTATCAATAAAAAAGGGTTGATGATTTGGGAGGAATAATGCTGACATGGTCTAACTTTTCCGCACACACAACGCTCTTAAATTTGTGTCAAGAGACCACCTGCCGCGTGCTTCGCGGCGGCAGTTGGAACAACGACGCGCAGAATTGCCGCGCCGCCAATCGCAACAACAACACGCCGGACAACCGCAACGACAATATTGGCTTCCGCCTTGTCCGTTCTTTTTAGCTCACAGGATTGCCGGATAGCAGCCACTGAACAGGCGATTGACCCGCTCTCGGCGTTTACCGGTTTTCCGGACAAGTGCCGGGACGAAGATACGGTGCAGGCCGGGGCATGACAACAGCGTTGGTAGCGCAATCACGGCGAAGATGCTGTTGTCATCATGCCCGGCCGGGGCAGAACCCCTGAAGGGCAAGTGATCATCGGTCAAAGGCAACCCGCACGCCCGTTTTTTACCCCTCGCAAAGTTTGGTTTCCACTGCATACTTCACCACTTCCGCGCTTTTGCTCACGCCGAGTACTGCCTTCACGTTGCGGATGTGGGTTTGCACGGTGAAGGGTGCGATGTGCAGCTGCTCGCCTATTTGTTTGGCGGTGAGGCTGGGGTTGCGGGCCAGCAGGCAGATGATTTCCTTTTGCCTGCGGGTTAGGCTTTCGCTGGGTTCTTTATCTGCCCGCACGGGGTTGACGGCGCCTGCTTTGGCGAGCACGTCGGGCGAGTAGTAGCGTCCCGCGGGTCCGGAGCATACGGCGTGGATGGCAGCCATAAGGGTGTCGCGGGTTTTATCTTTCAGCACGTAGCCGTGGATGCCGATTTGCAAGGCTTTCAGAATGCGCCGGCTGTCGTCGAACATCGTCAGCAAAATGATTTTGGTATTGGGATAGAGGCGTCGGATTTCCACAGCGGTTTCGATGCCATCCAGTTCGCCGGGCATGGATACATCCAGCACCACCACGTCGGCCTGCCGTTCTTTCAGCACGTCGAGGGCGGCCTGTCCGCTATGGACGGCGCCGATGACCTCCATCTCGGGGGTTTTGCCGAGGAAGTGCCGGATGCCGTCCAGCACAAACGGGTGGTCGTCCACCAGCAATAAGGTTATTTTTTTCATACTATGTTTGCTTGACCGGTATGTCTACAGAAATGGTGGCGCCGTGGCCGGGCCGGGAGTCGATCTGGAGTTCGCCGTTCATCTCCTGCACGCGGGATGCGAGGCTTTGCAGACCGAGACCGGGTTTTATGCGCGTGGTTACGACGTCGAACCCCTGGCCGTCGTCTTCCACCAGTACGCTGATCCGTTCGGGAAAACGGCTGACGGCGATGGACACGTTGCGGGCCTTGGCGTGTTTGACCACGTTGTGCACGAGTTCCTGCACGATTCGAAAAGTGTTGATTTCTGTTTTCAGGTCGAGCCGTTCTTCGAGTCCGTGCGTGCTGAGTTCCACCTGCAGGGGGATTTCGGCGGCCCAGGTTTTCAGCTGGTGCTCCAGGCCGAAGGTCATTTGGGAGGTTGCGTTGAAGTCGTGTGCAATGTTGCGCAGGTCTTCGCAGGCGCGGGCCAGCAGGCGTGTAGCCTTTCGGTATTGTTCCCGGACGGAAGGGGGCATGGCGTCCTGCACCTCGTCTACGTCGCCCAGATAGAGCCGAATGGTTGTCAGCGTTCCGCCGAGGTTGTCGTGCAGTTCCCGTCCGATCTCTCGTTGTCGTTCGTCTTGGGCTTCGAGGCGAGCGTAGCCTATTTCGGCCTCCCGGGCTTTGAGGCTATCGAGTTTTTCCTGTTGGGCGATCTTTTCCTGCTGGCGGGCTATTTCGGCTTGCCGTTCAGCGAGTTTGCGTTTTTGGCTTTGGAGGCGTGCAACAAGCCATCCGAGCAGGGCCAGCAAGGCGAGCACACCGATCAGGATGAGGCCATAGGTTTTCTGGGTTTGTTTTTCCTGCCGGGTGATTTGCCGTTGCAGTCGGTTTTTATCCCAAAAATGCCAGATCAGGTCGGCAAATGCGCCCGAAGTCTGCTCGGCCTGCAGGTCTTCCAGCAGGTGGGTGAATTCGCCGACGTATTGTTTCGAGGGGGCTATCTGCCCGGAGCCGAACAGGGCATCGGACAGGAAATAGAGCACGCGCCCTTTCAGGATGGGGTCCTGGATGTTATTGTCGAGGGCGAGGCGGTAGTAGTGCACGGCCGAGTCGGTCTTGTTCCGTTCGTAGTGGTAGTTACCTATTTCGAATTGGGCGGCGGCCATTTGCTGGCTGTCCTGCTGGGCTTCGAAAGCGGCGAGGCAAATCCGGAAGTCGTTTAACGCCTGCTCGTACAGGCCCTGATCGAGTCTCACCCTTCCACGGTTTCGGTACAGGATGAACAGGTCGTCTTCGTTCAGTTCGCCGGCAAGCGCGATGCCCTGCTCATACCAGGCCTGGGCGTCGTTGTACGCACCGCGGAAGTAGGCGTTGTTTCCGAGCAGGAGCAGGCACTTGCCGGCAAGGGCTTTTTTGCCGAGTGCGTTAAACGCATCGAGGCTTAGGCGCAGGGAGTCGGCTGCGTCGTCGTACTGGTGCAGGGCACTCTGGAGGAACTCGGCGAGGTTCATGCGAACGGAGGCCCGGCTGACGGCCACCGACGGGTTGGCGCCACCGGTATCCAGTGCGTCGTGCATGCGACAGGCCGTTTCGAGGCATTGCCGGGCCTGCTCGTACTTTCCGAGCAGGCGGAGCACATGGCCGAGGTTGCTGTTGAGGGTGATGGTATTGAGGTGCGGCGGTTCGTTTTCCAGGATGGCGAGTCCTTGTCGGAAACAGGCTGCTGCGCCGGCGTAGTCGCCCTGCGCTTTGTGCAGGTTTCCCAGTTGGTTGTAGCAGCTGGCGATATCGGGTGGATTGTTCAGTTTCTTTCGCTCGGTCAAGGCATGCTGGTAAAACAACTCGCTTTGTGCCCAGTTACCGGATTGCGCCGCCACACGTCCCAGGCGCAGGTAGCTGTCGGCCACCCCCTTTCGGTACCCCAGACTGTCGGCCAGTTTCTGGGCAGCCAGGGCAAACTGCCTGGCCGGTTCGCCTGCGGACTCGAAGGACAGGTCGTTCAGGGAGTCCACCAGGGCCTTGTCGGTTTGGCCTGCCTGTGCCGCCAGGGCGAGTGGACAAAGCCATGCTGCCGCGCAGCACACCAGTAGAAAGTATTTTTTCATGGTTCAGAACATGGAAAACAGGCTGTCCGGCAAGATGGGCTTGGTGTCGGCATCGGCGCCGGTGGTGCCCACGGTGCCGGTGCCGCCGGTTTTGGTTTTGGTGGGCGGCGGCACTTCGCGGGCGGTGGCGAAGGTCTCTTCGAGGACGGCGCCCGTCACCGTTACCTCGAAGAAGCCTTCGCCGTCGGGGAAGTCGATGTTGCCCAGGGCCAGGGTGTGCACCACGGGCGTGATGTAGGGGAGGTCGGGCAAGGCCGGGTCCTGCTGTAATTTGATCCTTACGCTGAATTTACCATCGGGCAAATCCTGCCTGTCGGTCTCGTATCCGTCGGCCCGGAAGCTGGTGCGCGGGCAAAAGGTTACGACATGGAGGAAGTAGGCATCGGGCTGGTCGAGCACGGCAGTGCGGGCGAGCTGGATTTGCGGATGGAAGAATTTCATGGTTTGGCAGTTGGATAATCGTTACGTTTAAGGGTAAAGGTACAGATTTATACTAAAAAAGGCTCCTGTAACCGGAGTGGAAAGCGGTTCTTTCCGGAAACAGGAGCCTCGCACATCTCTGAAGGAAACACCTCAATTGCTGCAAGACCTTCCGACTGAACCACAGGCGTCTATCGTAACCTGAGAAGGAGAACAGCCGCCGCCGCCGCTAACCCCATCGAATTCCAGGGTATACTTACCGCTGGGAAGCTCAATTGTTTTTGTTTCATCCGGGTCAATGGTGCCGTAATTGGTTCCATCAATAATAATCATTTGAACCGTACGCAGAGATTTGTTGGTCACTACCAACTCCCCACGACCATCGCAACGTGCCTCCTCATCGCAGGCGGTGAATAAGACGATGATGCAGGATGCGATGCAGAGCATGATGATTGATGCAACTTTCATAATGTTTTTTTTTGTGGTGAAAAGATGTTGCAAAGATGTCGGTGGCTGCCTGTTGAAAAGGATGCTTGAATTTAGGGATTTTACGTACCTAAAATGAAGTAAAGGACGACTCATGTTCCCATAAATGCGCTTTTTTTAAGCGGTTACATTTTTTGTATCGCCGGCAATACAACCCCTAATGGCGATAATTGTCGCCAAACACCCTGGGCATCCAGCCAAAATTGATGGGCTTTGGCAGCATGGACTGTAAGTTCTTTTTTGGCAATCTCTACGCGTTTTGCATCTTTTGCCAGCAAGGCCGGCACATCGGTATGTCTTATTTGAACCGTTTTCCCATCTGCAGCCAGGTCGGC
Source organism: Saprospiraceae bacterium (assembly GCA_033764075.1). GTDB lineage: Bacteria > Bacteroidota > Bacteroidia > Chitinophagales > Saprospiraceae > M3007. The sequence continues at coordinate 71,668 of JANRJH010000023.1, forward strand.
AAGTACATCCATCGTTCCATCCTTGTTGCAGTCGATCAAGGCTGCCGACAATTGTCCGGGAAATTGCTGATGTTCGGCAATGGCAACAGGCTTCTGATGGCCATTTACGTAACTAAATTCCAACCAGGTATCCCCCGCCCCCTTCAGAAACAGGTATTGCACAGCGGAGGGGTGGAGCGCAAAGTTGGCGCAGGCAGTCAGCGCCCGATGCCGGACATCGTAGAGCAGGATGTGTTCGAACGCATCGCCGTATGGATTAAGCGTCAGGATCAGGCAGGAAGTATCCTGCAAGGGCATGATCAGTAAGCGGGGGTATGTTTGTCCGCTATCGCCGCCCAGGATGATCTTTTGGCCGTCTCGCGTCAAACTGACCCAATTGATCACGCCATTATCCGAGAGGGCACGCGCTGCCATATCCCAGCCCTGGCAGAGGTTCTTATGAAGGCGTAGGTACTGATAATGTTTTTTTCGATCTGCTGCAACCAAGGCCGCCACCGGCAACGTATCGTGCATAGCCATCAACAAATCGGCGCGCTGCGTATCGGCGCCAATAGCAACGGCCAGCAAGGCGTTCCAGGGCTGTTTGTCGCTTTCCCATTTTTTCCAGGTGGCTCCATGTTCATGGGGTTGTTGACGACAGGTTTGAACCATTTGCGCCAGCAAATCCCGAAGGTTCAAGACCTGGGTATTCAAGTAGCGGGACTCCTGTGGCCCTGCCTGCGGCAATCCGGCCGAAGAAGCCATTACAGCGCATACAAGCGTTGTAGCGGATAAGAAAATTCGGATATTCATTCGTGCAACCAGTTGAATAAGGTTTGTTTGGCAGCTTCCACATAGCCATACCGATCTTTGCGCTCCATAAAAGACAAATGACTCTCCATACGGTAGTTTCGTTCTCGCGTCCCGAGGTTGCCCATGCCGATCATAGAGCCAAACCAGTCTGTCAAGGGGGCCATTACCTGTAGTTCATCACCAGGGTTACCCGTTGTGAGCAGGGCGTTCATCCGGTTGAGCGAGCCTTCAAAGGTCTTTTCATAGAGATCCACCGGAGGCCCGAATTGCCCAAAAGTGGTACCAACTGCGCCGGCGAATTCGGCGCCCAGCGAGATGGCGTCATTGACCAAAGCGGCCCGATTGTCGAAGTTTTCGGGATGCTTGCTCCAATTGTCAAGATGACCGGCCGCCTCCAGGTAGCCCATGGTTTGCGATACGATGCGGAAACCCGAAGATTCCTGTTCATAACCAAAAGCATCTGCTGCCTGAGAAGAGAGCGTGAAGAGGTCTTTTACGTCTCCCCACAGGTCGTTCAGCTCTTGTTTCCAATCGCTTTGCATGGAACTCATTGCCAGGTCGTTTACCCATTCGCGATTGTTTTCAAAATCACCGGAGTCAAAACCAACCGGCTTTGTATCAAAACGGACAGGCTGCGAGGCCCGCTGTCGTTGATCTGCCCGGAATTCGCGGATGGCCTGTTGAATGCCCGGCACAGCCAGGATGAGGGTTTCTGTAACCTGCTGTTCCTGGGTAGCCACAGGATTCGGACTTGCCACCGGGTCGTTTGTTTCCGGGCTGTCTGGATGTCGGTCGTTGCCGGATGGGTTACTTCCCGATTTAGTGCCGGAAGCGCCCCCGCTGCCGCCGGAGCCGGCGGTACCGGATTCCGTCTTCGGGTTTTTCCCCGGACTGCTGTTATTGCTCCCACCCTGTTTGGGTTTGCCGGTATTGCCATTGCTGCTACCAGGGTTTTTTCCGCCGCCGTCGCTATTGCCAAATGAGTAATCACCTTTACCACCATTGGGATCGCACGCCGCGCAACCTTTCAGAATGACAAGTTCCACGCCGCCTTTTTTTCCGGCTTTGATTTTGCTCATGGCAGCCGCGCATTCATCTTCGGAATTGTAGTACCTTGGTTGACTCAAAAATTCGCGATCATAGGCTTTATAGATTGTTTTTGTTTCAATGACAAAACAATCGCCTCCCTGGCCGTGGGCGGCAGCGCACAAAGTGCCGAAAACGAATATCAGTAGTCGTTTCATGGTTGTGGAAAAAAGTGCTGATCAACGCGAGAATTCAAAGATCATTTTGCCGTGACAAGCAATATCGGCCTTCCCGCGTCTCAGCATGCCCAGAGCGTCGCGGGCGCGTTGATGATGCAGGGTTTGGCACAAGGGCGAGAGCCGGTCGTAACAAGCAACGGCCTCCTCCAGGAGGCGGCGCGCTTCGTCTTTCTGACCTGCAGCCGCAAGGCTTTCGGCCAGGCGCACTTTGCAGTCGGCCACATTTTCAGGTAATGCCTGTTCAAAAGGCAGTAATTGCTGTAGCAGGCTTCGGCGGAGATCAATGGCCTCTTTATAGCGTTTGGTTTCGTGATACAGCATGGCCAGGCGCGCCTTATTGGGTTGTTGAAGGACGTCAAAAGAACGATCATTTTGTGGCGCCACTGCTTCTATTTTTTCCATTTGCAAGCATAATTCGAGCGCTCGCTCCCATTGCTGTGCTGCGATAAAATACTGCAGGCGCAAAGCGTTCAGGTCCTCCTGACGGTGATGTTCAATTTGCCGGCAAATTGCATCCAGGTGGTCGTACAGCAGTTTTTTTTGCGCGCTATGCCCTTCTGAAAATGCTGTCAGGCGCAGCAGATTAGGCGCTATCGCCGGAAAGCGGTCGGGGGATAATTCACCAATCATTTTCCAGTGGGCTCTTAGTTCTTCCAGTTTGGCATTTCCTTCCGGCGTTGCAGCCTCCAGGACCATCCAGAGCACGGTGGTTGCCGGCATTAAATCCGCATTTCGGATATCGGTATCTTTTTTTTCCAGTTCCCGGCACGCCACCAAAATATCCATACCCTCATTCGTCTTGCCTGTCATCAGCAACCGGCGGGCCAGGGCAATGCGCTCCTTGTACCACAGTGCATTCGGCGCCATGTGCTGCAGGACAGCTCCGGCGCTGTCGAGCATAAACACGCTGTTGTACAGCACTGCACTGCGGTAGTCCAGCAATATGCCTGCTGAAGAAGCTGCCTCGATTGCGTCGGGCCTCGCCGACATATGTTGCAGTGCCGCATTGTACTCTCCCCAGCTGTGTTCAAGGACACTCAGGCAGTTGTTAAGCCCCAGCAGGAAGACGTCTGCGGATCGTTCTGCCGGATATCGCTCCACGAGCGCTTTGTAGCGCAGGAAATCATCAATACTGCAGCTTGGGTGGCTTCCGGAAAAAATTCCCCAGGTCTCCAGTGCCTGATGGTATTCCGCCCACAAAGTAGTTTGTTTGTCCCAGCCTGGCTCTTTTTGCAACTGCTCAAATGCACTCTCCAACGTATGCAGGGCCAGCGAATGGGTGGAATCCATGTAACATTCTGCTTTGGCCACTTGCATCTCAAGGTGAAAAGCCTCCATTTTTACTTCCGGGCCGTCGGCATCCGGTATTCGCTCGCCCGCTTTGTGGACGCCGCCGAGTTGCCGGTGCAGATCGCGCGCACGCCGGAAATACTGAACCGCCTCGCCATGGCGATTTCTTCGCTGGCAGTCATCACCCAGTCGCTCCCAGGCGCTGGTAAAGTCCGACAAATTGGAATACATATAGCGGTTGGACATTCCAATGGGCTGTAATTGCAAATAGGCATGTTGCATGGCCGGCACGCCACCACAATAGGGGGCAGCCTCCTCAAGCAGGCCCGGCATTCGGGAGGCACACCGGTTGATATATACCAGCAAGACAAACACCTCTTGCGAATTAATCCCTTTTTTGTTGATGGCCTTTGGCAGCAGACCGCGAGCCTCCCAAAACGCAAAGTCGTGACTGCCCGATTCGAAATACCGCCGCACCCGCCCGATGTTTATTTCGCTGTCAGTCAGCAGTTTCATGCCGATCTTGGCCCCCGCCCCGGCCAATCCATATCCTACCTGACCAGTAACCTGCATCGCAGCATTACCCAATTCAAATGCCACGTTACCCAACAAGCTGGAAAGGCCCGCCAGCCGGTCAGGATCGTTTGTTAAGGCACCCTTTTCCAGTGCATCGGCGGGTAGCAGAGCCAACCACTTGCTTTTAGCCAACAAGTGCCCGGCGGAATGGAGAAGATTTATGTTGGCATCGGAGGGCTTCTCCATCGCCAGGAATTGTTCATAATACACAATGGCACTGTCGAAGCGATGGGTTACGTAAGCAATACCCGCCAATTTAAAAATAGCGCCGGTATGTTGCGGATTGATGGAAAGCACCTTGCGGTATTCGTTCACCGCAAGCGAATAATCAGCAAGCTGCTTTCGATTATCTTCCTGTTCTTCAAGGGCAAGTCCATAATAAAAGTGTGGAGCATCGGCGTCTGGGCAGGCTGACACTGCCTGCTGATAAAGGGCAAGGCGCTTTTTAAGCAGTTTTTCCTTTGTGCCCTGTTCAATCAGGCGCTTTGCCAGCTCGCAATCTGCGGCTGTCAGGCCGTCAAAGGGTGTAAGGCCCAACAACATCAAGGGTAAAACGATAAGCAGCGATTTCATAACATGGTGTGATTTTATTGAAACCTGGGCAGCCTCCATACCGGATGGCATGGTGCAAAAGTGAGCCTGCTTATCCTGTGTAAAAAAGATCAATCTTAGGGATTTCGGGTACTTAAATTTAAGTATAAAGACGATGTGATACTCATATTCAGGTATAAAAAAATGTACAGGATTAAGTATAGGAAGGCACATAGTGGCGGACTCATTTTTGTGGAAAAAAAACGTTCATCAAAGTTCTCACCATGAAAAAACATAGCGTATCCCTTCTGCCACATCTGATGGCCATTGTTCTTTTGTTTTCCGCCTGTTCCAAAGATCTGCCGCCGGTGGAAATGGAAATGGTGGTCACTCCCACCAGTGGCCAGGCCCCTTTGAGCGTCAGCGTAAATGCCCGCGTCATTTCCGGCGAAGTCACCCACTATACCTGGGACTTTGGAAACGGCACCAAGGTGTATGACGTTCCCTGGTTTACCCACAAGTACAGCCAGCCTGGCCAATACCGCCTGCAGCTTATCGTGGAGGGTGTCGAGGGTACAGACAAGGACCCGCAACCCGTAACAAAAACCTATGAAACGCTCATTTCGGTAAGCCAGCCGGTTACGCCGCCGTCGGCATCGTTCCATTTCACCCCCGTCAACAACATCATCGCAGACCAAACGCCCGTAACCTTTATCAGTACAGCTACCGGTACCATAAACTCCTGGTACTGGAATTTTGGCAGCAATGAAGGCGCCTCGTCCTCCAAAGACCCCGTTTATGTCTTCAAAACTGCCGGCAACAAAACGGTGAGCCATACTGCCTCGGGTCCATTAGGCTACAGCAATATCTCCAAAACGGTCACGGTACACGCCATGGATCCTGCCTGCAACAACTACTCCAGCGGAACCACGCATTCCGCCTCGGCCATCCAGACACTGCGAAGTTCCAACCAGGTGAAGTTCGGTAAACTGCGGATTCAAAACAACTACAGTGACCAGATCTACGTCGAGATGTATTACCCCGATTACTGGTTAGGCGGTGACTATAAGCCTGTTTATAACGTGTATTGGACGATCGGCGCCGGAGTCACCACAACCTTGGCGTACCAAAACACACCGATGAGTATAGGAACCGACTGGGGTGTTCGGGTGCGGTTTACCAATGGGGTTATTTCCTGCGTGCGCACGGTTGCCGATGTGTCCACGTTAAGCAATGGGAATATTACGGTGAATGCGGTGAAGACGTACAACGGATATTAACGGGCTCCTTCGCCACCATGACAACCGTGGAACACGACGTCCACAACACCCTTTCCGGTATTCGAAATACCTAAATCCAGGTAACCATTTTACCCAATACCATCGATTTTCCCGTACCGACATCCCCCCGAACTTTGCAGGACCATTTTCAACCAAAAATCTCTTCACAAAAACATCGCCCATCATGGACACACAATGGATAAAAACACCCGCCGCCCCGGCCCGCCTCGCCCTGCTCGTGTGGATGCTCGCCCTGGCCGCCGGGGCGCAGGCCCAAAAAGCCAACACCTGGAAAGGCGGTACGCCCGGGCAGGAAACCAACTGGAACTGCCCCCAAAACTGGAGCACCAATGCCGTGCCTGATGCATTCTCCGATGTGGTGATCCCCGACGTGTCCACGTCCACTTTCGCGGCGCCGGTGATACGCACCGGTACGCATGAGGTGAACGCCCTGCTGCTGCTGTCCGGCGCCCGGCTCACCATCGAGGCCGACGCCAACCTGATCGTGCTGATGCACCTGGAGATCGTGCCCAACGCCGTGGTACAAGGCAAAGGCTTGCTGCTGTTCCAAGAGGAAAACGGCGGACTGGAAGCCGGTACGGCCTCCGGCGGACGATAGCTGGAAACCAGCACAGAAAACAGGAAGCGCCTGAGCGCCCTTTAGCCACCCCTGAACCAGGGGGCTAGTGTCGGCGTGACTTCAAAAGTCACGCCGACACTAACAACAAAAACACCCGGAACCCTCGAAGCGGCTATCCCACACGCCCTACCGGCGCCGGGTAGTCTTACTACTATTCGCCTTATCCCGAGAGACAAGGACAGGGTCATGCATCTGTTCAGCGGCAGCCATCCGGCTTTACTTATGAGCTACGGGACGAAGACCAGGCGGAAGCCAATATAGTCGCGACGGAAGCCGGGGTGGCTAAAGCCGCGGTGCGCCACCCGGCAGTACTTCAGTTCGTAGAGCCAATTACCGCCGCGGAAAACGCGGCCGCCAGAACTGCTTTCCGGGCCTTGCGGATTTTGCACAAGCCCCTGATTTTTACATTTATCATAGTAGTCACCTTTATACCAGTCCCAGCACCATTCCCACACATTTCCGCTCATGTCAAAAACGCCTATTCCGTTGTCTTTTTTTGCTTTCACGGGATGCGTTCGCCCAATGTTGTCGTAAATGAGGATGGGGTCCCAGTTGACGGAAAGTGGCTTGTCGCCGGAGTTTTCCCAGTACCAACCTACTTCATTAAGTGTGTCGCTCCCGGCGAATACCGTTCTTTTAGCGCCGACGCCGGCGCGCGCCGCCAATTCCCATTCCGCCTCGGTGGGCAGGCGATAGCCTTTAGCCTGCCAGTTCCAATCCACTTTCCATTTCAGAACATCATTTTGTACCTGGTTATTCAGATCGCTGTTGAATTTCTTATGAATTTGGTAAACAGGTGGTAAGCCCAGTTGTACATTCAGCCAATGGGCGTATTCCGCCGCTTCGTACCAGTTGACGTTGACGACCGGGTGATCGCCAAAGCGGCCCCAGTAGGGGGTCCGGCTTGCCAGGACACGGTCGACTGCTTCGCTATACAATGCAAACTGATAAAAGGTAATTGGGGTGGCCGCAATTTGGTAAGTGCTCAGTTTGACCTGATGCAGATGTTCATCGGACTCACGCTTCCATTCAGAAGAATCGCTGCCCATCTCAAAAATCCCGTCGGCGCCCAGCGGAACAGTCACCAGTTCCGGGTAATACCGCGCCTGAAATTTTAGGAAGAAAGGGAGATTTTCCAGCAAAGGCGCAAACTGGCTTCTGGTGTTCCAGCTCTCTTGCAAGCATTGCTGCAAAACCGGAGCGTATGTCGCATCCGAGTTTACTTGCAATAGCAGTTCTGCTGCTTTGCGGGCCAACTCCGGTCTGCGCCCACCCTCCGCAAAAAAGTATACTAGCTCACAGAGTGGTTCCGTTAGTTGTTGCCGCTTCAGTTCAGCCTCCACTTCGATGTCCATAGCAACTTTCATTTCTTCCAGGGCGTCGGCATGGTCTAAGGTATAAATAAGGTTGGCGCCGAGGCCTACGAAACTCTCGAAAGTCGTCCGGTTTTTAGCACGGATATCCGTCAGCGCTTTTTCAAGGTCGGCACGGGCTTCCTTTGCCGTTTTTTCTGAAATTACAGCATTTTCTTTCAGTTTATTAATATCGCTCACCATTTTGGCAAGCCGCTGCTTCGCCTCACCGGCCCGTTCTGTACAGGCCAATATAGCGGCAGTGTAGGCATTGATGGCTTCCTGATAGTCGGGCTTGGCGCCTTTCAATTGGTTGTCCCCTGTTTTCAGGAGATTGTCGAATTCGCTGCATTGGCTGTATGCGGCGGCATTAGTAAATAAGGCCAGAAGCAAGAGGAAGTGTTTCATTTAGCATTGGTTTTCTATTGCTTTTGCGAAGGTGAATCAATTAATTCTTATTTTTTGAAATAATGCCGGCTTCACCGAATGATGTTTTTTCTATGTCTCATTATTAAGGCTTGAGTGGGTTGCAGGCTGCCTATGGGACGAAGACTAAGCGGAAGCCATAGCCGTCTGTGCGACGGTCGGGGTTGCTATAATTGCGAAAGGCCGACCGACAGTACTTCGCATCATTGCTGTACCAACTACCGCCGCGAATAACACGCCCGGAGCCCCCAAAATGCCAATCCTGGCACCACTCCCACACATTACCGCTTATATCATACAAATCCAGTTCGTTCGCCTTTAATTGTCCGACAGGTTGAGTTCGGTTTTTGGAATTGCCTCCATACCAAGCAACAACGTCCGGTAAGGAGTCGCCACCAAACTCGTACCCCTTGGTGCGTCCACCGCCCCGTGCCGCAAACTCCCACTCAGCCTCAGTGGGCAAACGGTATCCGTTAGCCAATGTGTCAATTTCAACATCATCACTATTGCCTCCGACCAAATTGAGATAACCTAATTTCTTGTTGTGCCGTTCGCTTAGCCAGTTGCAGTAAAGTGCAGCGTCATACCAGTTCACATTCGTCGCCGGGTTGTCGCCACAAAATTCCCAAGGGGGCGGCTCGATGTGGTGTTTTTTGGCCCGTGCAAATACGTTGTACTGCCAAAAGGTAATCTCCGTTCTGCCGATATAGAAACTGTTCACGCTGATGAACGTAGAATCTTCAGACCTTTCAACTGGAAAAAAATCAATTGGTTTTCGCCAAAATGAACCACCCCCTACCAATACGGTTTTGGGGTAGTACTTGGCATTAAGAGTATCCAGATAAGTGGTCCGAACGGTTTGACGGATGTAGTTGCGCAGTTTTTGCTGCAGGTCGGGTGTATTGGCGGTCAGCCGGGTGGATTTCAGTAAGTTCAGGAAAGCCACAGCAGCGGCCACGGTATCGGCCTCGGTATAGAAGTAGGCGATTTCCCAGATGCGTTTTTCCACTTCCGGGCGGCGGGCGTTGAGGCCCAGGGCCGTTTTGCATTTTTCGTAGGTGGAGTCGTATTCGAGGCGGTAGATATCGCGGTCAATATCGGCTAATACGATGGGGACGGCTTGGTCGGCGATGAGCTGGAGGTCTTGGAGGGCATCTGCCGTAATTCCTTTTTGTTTTTCGGATTCATCTTTAATCTTGTTTATGTCTTTCACCATTTTGGCAAGCCGCTGCTTCGCTTCACTTGCCCGTTCTATACAAGCCAATATTGCAGCAGTGTAGGCATTAATAGCCTCCTGGTAGTCAGGCTTGGCGCCTTTCAGATGATTATCCCCTTTTTGGAGGAGATTGTCGAATTCACTGCATTGGCTTTGGGCGCTTAGCGCAGCAAGCAAGGCATAAAGCAGAAAAAAGTACTTCATAGGTTTTGTGATTTATTGCCCGGGTTTTAAGACTTCCAGTTGTTGGCGGATATCCTGTCGAGTACTATCAACTCTTAAAGCCAGTTCTAAATTTTCGATTGCAGCGTCTCTCGCTCCGAAAGCCAGCATTTGATTGGCCCTGTTCAAAAAGAACTTGATTTCAGTTTCTTTACGTTGTATCTCTTCCGCCCGAGCTTTGTTCAGTGATTTCTCGATCTTGTCATAGGCACCTTCCAGTTCTTGCCGTTGTTTGTTGGACTGGAAAGCCAGAAATGCGGCAATAAAAGTCAGCGCAATCGCCAGGCCCGACAAACCTAGGGCCAATCTCGTACGTTGTTGCGCCCGCGTTTCATTTATCCTAGCCTGGGTTTCGTTTTGCTGAGCAATAGTTCGCTGTTTTTCGGCATCCTCCCTCGCCACTTCGGCAGTCTCCCGCAAGTGCCGCTCCTGTTCCGCCTGGCGTTGCGCTTTTTCCAGTTCTTCGCGTTGCCGCTGCTGTTCCGCCTTTTCCAATGCCAAGCGGTGCTGTTCACTTTGGCGCACCCAGTCCAGTTCATCATCGGTCAGCTTGAGTTTGTTACCGAGGCTTTTTATGATGGCCAGTTGTTTGGCGGTGATGTACGCGCGGTCTTCCACTTTTTTTATAGAAACCTGCGAACGAATGATGCGCTGCATTTCGAGTACAGCGATCTCGTCTTCATCGCGGCGTTCGGCCAGTTGTTTGGCCAGGGAGTCGTGGGCGAGTTCGTAGCGTTGTTCGTTTTCTGTGAGGCGCAGCACGCGGCGTTCCACGAAGGTCTGTAGGGCCGGTGCGACCAATGCTTCCGGTAACTCTTCGGGTCTGCTGCGGCGCAGTTCAGCCTCGGAGAGCGGCTCTTTGGTGCCCTCGAGAGTGACGAGGGGCGAGAGCAATCCCCACAGGATGTCGGGTTTTAGTTCCAGCCGGCCGGCAGCGAAGTTCACCTGTTCTTCCAGGAAGTTGCGCAGCACGTCGCCGATGTCGCCCATTTCTGCCAGTTCTTTCAGGGTGAACAGGGCCTCTTCCTGCCGGCTTTCGTCGCCGGTACAATGCAGATAAAACTTGTCGAGGAATACCTGCAGGTAGGGCAATTGGATGTAGAGCGTCTTATCGTTGCCGCGTATGCGCTCGAAAATACCTTTCGCGATGGCATTTTCTTCACCGGCTTTCATGCGCACATTGCTTTCGGGGTGCTTGCACGCGCCCTCGATGACACGTTGTACGCGCTCAAAATTCATGGGTTCCACGCGCAGTTTTTTGCGCGTCAGCTCGGGTACTTGTCGCTCAAATTCGTACAAATGGCCGAGGTATTCCTCCCGGATACTGATGATGATCTTCACTGGCTGCTCCAGGCGGAGGATTTTCTGCACGGTTCGGATGAAGGCCTGCTGTTCGTCGCGATTGCCGAGGATGTAGAGTTCTTCAAATTGGTCGAAGATGAGGTAGAGTGGCTTGAAATACCGCAGGTAAACGGCTTTGAAACGGCTCGCTAAGGGAGAAAGCGCCGTAACAACGCCGGTGGGCTCGCTGAGGTCTTCCGTCAGCCAGTCCAGATCGGACGCGGTATCACCGGCGAAGGCGTTGAGAGCCTTGGTCAGCGATTCGTTGATGTCTTTGTCGCGGCGAATATGAAGCGCCAGCCAGTCGTGGCTCTGGAATTTGCCGGCCAGGCCGCACTGAATGAGGCTGGTTTTGCCGGCGCCTGAGGGGCCTTGCACCAGCAATAGGTCGCTTTGAAACACCATTTGGTAGAGTTCCTCGATCTCCTCATCGCGACCAAAGAAGACGCCTCGGTCGTCGCGCGTATACGCTTCGAGGAATTTGAATGGATATCTTTTCATGGTTTTTGTTGCCGTTTACAGATCATCCAGGTTCAAGGTTTCCCCCAGCAGGCAATTCCGGGTATCCCGAAATTGTGCTACCATGGTGTCGAGGTTGAGTATTTTTTGATTTTCCGGCTGCATCAGGAGTTTGCTCAGGTCAGGTTCGTGTTCCCGGATGCCCTGGTATTCCAGGCGGACCACACTGTTATCATCCAGGAACGTGTATTCGAGCATATCGCCGTCTATGGCCTGTGCGCGATAGCAGCAAATCCGGGCGCCGTGTTCCAGTGTTAGCGCGTTGTAGTCAATCAAGAAGGGAGAGAGGCTGATCGGCTCGGCGTAGTATTCCCCCCGGTAGAGCAGCACGGCATCGGTTTGTACGGCCGAGGGCGAACTGTTGATCTTTTCAGCGTCTTTATTGGCCTTATTGTCAATACCCAGGGCTGTGTAGCGGTGTAGGAAAATGGGGTCGTCATTGCGCGGCTGCCGAAAGACGATATGGCGGATAGAGGCCATACGATAATGCACCCAGAAGGGCTGGCTTTGGAAAAAGGATGCCAGTTGCTGCTCCGCCTCGACATAGTCAAGGGGTTTTATTTTGCTTCTTTCGAAGCGTTCTTGCAAGGCGGTCAGTTCACGAATGGCCGCGCAGAATGTACTGCCGGGGAGCAGGGCGGGAGCGTAATTATTCCAATCGAACAAGGGCGGGTCAAGTGCATTTTGGGGTTTGGCAAAAATGCCGTGGAGCGTTTGCAACAAGTGGAGTTTTTCCGGCAGGGAAGCTTCGAAATTGTTGTCGAAAAAAGCGTGTAAGGTCCGGCGCTCGGTATCGTCAAAAATCCGGGCCTCCTTTTTCTGCTCATCCCAAAGTTTAGAGAGCAGGGTAAAACACAACAAATCCAGGCAGAGCCGGGCGAGATCAATGCATTTACTGATGTATTTGCGGGGTTTAGCGTCGGAATAATCCTCCTTGCCTATGGCCATCAGTTTGCTGATCTGGACACCAATGACGCCGACAAAACTATAGGCAATTATTTCTTTGGCTTTGTCACTGATACGATCCTGCGTTTCCCAATCGGGTATGGATTCCACCCGTTCCAAAAACCGCTGCGCGGAAATAGAATAACCGCGAATAGACTCGATCAAAACCCGGGTAAAGGTCTGATTGAAACTTAGCTCGGGTAGATGAAACTCCAACAATACCTTACCCACCGCGACGTCCACGCCTTCCCGCAGGTACAGGCACCAGGGGATTTCCTCCTGAACTGCTTCCGTGCGCGGCGCCGGCCCTCGCCAGGTTTCTACCCGGCCCAGGTAGTGGAAACGGGCATCGTCGCTGCCGCTTTTCACATAGTTGGCGGCGCTGGCATAGGCGGCCTCGATGCTGTCGCCCTTGGCCAGGTTTATGTAAAACCGGACGGCGAATTGCGCAGCCATGTCGTCGTTCACATCTGCCGAGGTGGCGATCACGGCCGGCACGCCCAGATCGAAGAGGGTCTGCACGTGCGCGTAGGTGGAGCAGCCATTGAGAAACACGAGTTGGAGGCTGTCCTTTTGTCGGGCGATCAGTTCTTCAGCCAGGGGCTTAAAAAAGGTATCGGCGTTTTGGAGCGACACCGCCTCGCTGTTGGCATGGCCGGCGAAGTGGAAGAGAACCAGTTGATTTTCCCAGCGTTTCAGGAAATCGAAGTAGGCCGTCAGGTCCGTATCGGTGCGCAGTAGATGTTTGATCCTGCCGGCGTCATCCAGCGGCGCGAGGGCGTCCTGGATGTCGTTTTGTTCATTGGTCAGGTTAGAGAGATCGCCCTTCGGGTTGGCGAAGGCGGTGAAGATGACGGGGATGTTCGGTGAGGTTTTCATACGCTGCTGCACCTTGTTTTGGGGAAATGGATTTTCCGGCGTCAAGATATCCAAAAATATTGCCGTGGCGCCTCACCGGAGGGGCGATTTTTTTGACGCTGTATGGGGGTAAAGCCGAAATTCCTTAAAAGTGGGGAGGTGGGGCTACTTAAATTTAGGTATGGCGAACAGAATGCATTATGCTGACTTTTGCCTATATTTGCACAGGCTCTTCAAATCCGAATGCATGATCACCCTGCACGCCCTGCTCGTCGGCATCAATGCCTACCCCATCCAAAACCACGTATTGAAAGGTTGCCTCAACGACCTGCAGTTGCTGCACGATTACTTGGAATACTATTGCCGCAGCCTGGGCATCCGGTTCAGGCCGCTGGTACTCGCAGATGACAAGGCCAGGCGGGAAGACATCATTGAGGGTTTCAAACATTTTGAGGCCGCGCGCGCGGAAGAGTGCTGCCTGTTCCAGTTCTCGGGCCACGGCGCGCGGGTGCGCGCGCCGGCGGAATTCCAGGAGCCGGATCACCACATCGAATCGCTGGTGTGCTGGGACAGCCGGTTGCCGGACGGCCGCGATCTGCTGGACAAAGAACTGTCGTACCTCATCTGGGAAGCCTCGCAACGCACGACACTGCCCTTCGTCTCTATCATGGACTGCTGCCATTCCGGCGATATGCGGACGGCTGAGCAGGTAAAAAAGGATACGCAACTGGAAATCGTCGGCGTCCGGTCTGTCCGGGAGGTGGGCGGCTATTCCACGGCGCCCGAAGTGCCCGATTATCTGGGCATGGAGCACTATTACCGAACGGAAAAAGGCTATTTGAAACCGCCCATCGGCCGGCGCGTGCATCTGGGGGCCTGCCGCAATATCGAACTGGCCAAAGAAGTGGAGGTGCCGCTGGCGGAGGGCAGGCAGGCCCGCGGCATTTTTACCCATTGCCTGGTGGAAGTGCTGCAAAACACCGGCCCGCTGATCTCGTACACCGATTTGCAGCAGCGCGTCAATGCGCGTATCCGGCAAAATGTCAAAGACCAGTCGGCGCAACTGACGCCCACGCACACCGAAGATCGCGCGCTGGGGTTTCTCATGGTCAATCTCAGCAAATCGCGGCCCTCTTTGCTGGTGTCCTGGGATAAAGGCGCGCAAGACTGGTTCGTCAACGCCGGGGGGCTGCACGGCCTCGCCGCCACCGCCGCCGGTAACGCCCCTGCGCTGCTGGAACTTGCCGCCGATAAGCGCCAACTGACCGTCAAAAGTGTACAGCCCAACCGAGCCGCCGTCAGCGGCATGGACGGACTGGATACCCGGCAGTCGTACGTGGCCACCATTACCCAACAGGCCATACCCAAACTGACGCTCTGCTTCGGCCGGGACAATGACCCGGCGGCCGAAGCGGCCATCCGGGAAATGATGGAGCGGCAAGCCTCCGACATGTATGGTCTGGAAGACAAGCCGGTCAATGCCAACTACCTTCTGCTCGCCAAAGACGGCCGGTATTTCCTGACCGGCCTGCACGACGACCGGATGTTATTCCAATCCACTCCGCAAACAGATCCCGGGGAATTTTTAAATCGCCTGGGCAAAGTTGCCTTCTGGAACCAGGTGCAGCAACTGCAAAATCCGATTACCCGTATCCTCGAATCGGAAATTGACATGCAGCTGTACCGGCTGTCGGAAAAACGGCAAATGAAAGACATGCACGACGACGCCCCGATGGAAGCCATCGACTGGCAGGGTGCGCCCTGTGCGTTCCGGTATTTTGCGGACGGCGAAAAGCCTTTTTTACCGGCATTTCAACTCAAGGTAAAAAACAATAGCCACCGGTCGTTTTGGGTGGGATTGTTGTACCTGGATGCACAATTTGGCATATCCGATTTTTTACTGCCGCCGCAAATGCTGGGGCCTGGCGAAGAGATATGGGCGGTGCAAAAATCGGGAAACCACTTGTTCCGGACGATCCCCCTTCAGATAGATGACCCGCAATTTGACCAGGTGGACGAATTTCTGAAACTACTCATCAGCACCGATGAACTGAAAACGGATGTGTTTAACCAGTCACCGTTGGAAGTGGAAAGAGAAAACACCCGCGGCAAAAGAACGCTGTTCTTCCCGAAGGTGGGGCAAAAAACAACAGAGGCGGATTGGGCTGCCAAGATGGTGTGGGTAAGGTTGATGCGGAAAGCAGAGTAGACATCCCCCCTACCGCTCCCGCATATCCCCATAAAAAATCAACTCCCACTCATCCGCAGGGCTCTTGGCAAACCGACGCTCCAGGCCGAAGTTGCCCACCTTGGTGAAGATGCGTTCGATGATCATCACCTCACCCACCTGTTCGATTTCCCGGCGGTAGTTGTTGGAAGCAAAATCGACCGGACGGTGCATGCGCCAGTTTTCCGGCAACCACTCGATTTCGCGGATGACCACCCGGCTGCTGTCCTCCTGCACGCCCGTTTCGCCGGCGAGGGGCCACACGATGTGGGCGATCTGGTAGAGGCTGTCTTCGTGGAAACGCTGGTAAAATTCCTCAAAGCCGGGTGGCATACCGGCGGCGGCGTTGGACACCTGCACTTTTTCCTGTCCGGGGTTGTTCTGACAGGAAAAACAGACAAGGATAGCGAGTACCGGGAAAAGGCGGGCGGGATGCATGGTATTTTTTAGATTCATGTACAGCGAAGCAAATTTTCGGTAAAAGACACCATTTTTTATCAGAAAACGACATAAAAGGCGTCCCCATTATCCCGTTTTTTTGCAAAAAAAAAACGATGCGTTCGATATTGTGGTTTTTCACAGCCGTTTTGGTATTTTTCTCTGCGTGTTCGGCACCGAGGGTGAGTACGGTGGAAACGCGTGAACATTTGGCGCACATGGGCCCCATGGACGTGCTGGAAATGCTGAAGGCGGGCAATGAGCGGTTTGTCCACGGCCGACCGCTGGTGTACAACTACCCCAGGCAGGTGGCCCTCACGGCGGCGGGCCAGTCGCCAAGCGCGTTGGTGCTCACGTGCATGGACTCCCGGGTGGCCCCCGAAATTATTTT
This sequence comes from Saprospiraceae bacterium, assembly GCA_033764075.1. Lineage (GTDB taxonomy): Bacteria > Bacteroidota > Bacteroidia > Chitinophagales > Saprospiraceae > M3007. The sequence goes on from JANRJH010000023.1 coordinate 87,977, forward strand.
CAACCAGGGTATCGGTGAGTTGTTCACGGTGCGGGTGGCCGGTAACATCATCTCCCCGGAAATCCTGGGCAGCATGGAATACGCCTGTGGGCACGCGGGCACCAAGCTCATTGTGGTGCTTGGGCACACCCATTGCGGCGCCGTGACCGGCGCCTGCATGCACTTCCGCCACCCGGAGCAGCACAGCAGCATTCCGGAACCCGGACTGGAAGCGGTGTTTGCCGATTTGCGCCCGGCGGTGGAGCAGGCCGACCACGAGGAAGGCGCCGAAAACGAGGAGACGTTCATCGAACACACGGCGGTGGATAACGTGCTGCTCGACATCCGCCGCATCCGCGCCGAAAGCCCGGAACTGGCCGCGCTGGAACACGCCGGACACATTGCCATTGTGGGTGGCGTATACGACGTGCAAACCGGTCGGGTGGTGTTTTTGGCGGCAGAAAAGCCGCAACACTGAGCGCATCCACTTTTGCCCGTTCGGGTAATGCGAAGAATAGGGTAGCGTGTTTGGCTTTTTCCCGTATTTTTGCCTGCTTATCTGAATCGCATCCATGCACCCCGTACTCGAATCGCAAGAAATACGCGCCCTCGGCAGCAACCTCGAACTCCTCGCCCAGCAGGTGGTCGAAGGCTTCATCGTGGGCCTGCACCGCAGCCCTTTTCACGGGTTCTCCGTTGAGTTTGCCGAACACCGGCTCTACAACCGCGGCGAAAGCACCCGTAACATCGACTGGAAGGTGTTCGGCCGCACCGACAAGCTGTTCACCAAAAAATACGAGGAGGAGACCAACCTGCGCTGCTTCCTGGCGCTCGACGCCTCCTCGACCATGTACTACCCCTGGGACGAGAAAAACCCGGACAAGTACAAGTACCAGAATAAGTTCTGCTTCGCCGCCCAGTCGGCCGCCGTGCTCATGAACTTGCTCAAGCGGCAACGCGACGCTTTCGGGCTTACCCTTTTCGACGAGACCATCCGCGAGAGCACCCGGGCCAAGTCCAGCACCGTGCACTACCGCCTCCTGCTCTCCTACCTGATCGACCGCATCGAAAACCCGCGGCTGAACGTCAAAACCGACGTGGCCGCCAGCCTCCACCTGCTGGCGGACGCCATCCCGCGCCGTTCGCTGGTGGTGATCTTCACCGACGTGATTGAGCAGATCGGCCAGGCCGAAGACCTGTTCTCCGCCCTCCAGCACCTGCGCTACAACAAACACGAGGTAATCCTCTTTCATGTCACCGATAAAACCCACGAGCTCGACTTCGCCTTCGAAAATCGGCCCTACCTGTTCGTGGACATGGAAAGCGGCGAGCAGGTGCGCCTGCAACCCAATCAGATCAAGGAATTCTACACCGAACAGGTGCATGCTTTTATGGAACAACTGAACATGCGCTGCCTGCAGTTCAGCATCGATTTTGTAGAAGCGGACATCAACAAGGGGTTTGCGCCCATCCTGCAAACCTGGATGGTAAAACGAGCCAAAATGGGGTAACATGATCAAACTTGCCGACATCTCCAGCGATGCGCCGAAACACCTGGACAAAGACGAAATCCAGGCCGAAACCGACCGCCTGGTCAAACGACTGGGCCAACTTCAGCACCTCATGTACGCCGAAGGCAAACACTGCGCCCTGGTGATCCTCCAGGGCATGGACGCCAGCGGCAAAGACGGCGCTGTGCGCAACGTGTTCGCCGATTGCACCATTGCCGGCCTCAACCTGGTGTCGTTCAAAAAGCCGCACGAGCTGGAAATGAGCCACGATTTCCTCTGGCGCGTGCACCAGGCCGTGCCGCAAAAAGGCTACCTGACCATCTTCAACCGCAGCCATTACGAGGATATCCTGATCCAGCGCGTACACCAGTGGATCGATATGGAACGGGTGAAAAAGCGCATGGCCGCCATCAACGCATTTGAGGAACTCCTGGCGTTTGACAACAACACCCACATTTTCAAGTTCTTCATGCACATCTCCAGGGAGGAACAGGAAAAACAACTCCTCGAACGCATACACGAGGCCGACAAGCGCTGGAAACACAACGATGGCGACTGGGAAGAGCGTAAAAAATGGGACGCTTATATGGAGGCATACGAATACGCCATCAACAACAGCACCATCCCCTGGACCATTTGCCCGGTGGACCAACGCTGGTACCGCGATTATGTGATCGCCAAAACGATCGTGGAAAAACTGGAAAAACTCGACATGCGCTTACCCGGGGAGTAATCATGGATAAGGTGCGAATCGACAAATGGCTGTGGAGTGTGCGCATTTTCAAGACCCGCACACTGGCCACCGACGCCTGCAAGGCCGGTAAGGTAAAGGTTGCAGAAGACTCCGTGAAACCCTCATACCTGCTCAAACCGGGCGAAATCGTGGAAGTCAAAAAAGACGGTTTCAACTTTCAGTACCGCGCTGTTCAGCTCATCGAGAAACGCGTGGGCGCACCCATCGCCGTCACCTGTTACGAAGACATCACGCCGGAAGAGGAGCGCCTGAAGTACACCTCCTGGTTTCTGAATAGCAAAACAACCACCGAACGCCGCGAACGGGGCGCCGGCCGGCCGACCAAAAAAGAACGCCGGGAAATCGACGCCTTTAAAGGAGAATAAGCTCTAAGCCAATTTACATCAGGCCGAAAATCTTCGCGTATTTCAGCATCTCACCCGGGTTACTGATCTTCAGCTTGCCGGTCATCATGGCCATCATCGGGTTCAGGTCTTTGGAGAGCAACTTGGCCAGGGTGTCGGCCGATGCCGTGACGGTGCAGTTGGCGTCTCCTTCCAGACCCTCATTGACCGAAAGTTTGCCGTTGTCCAGATGCAAGGTGAACTGGCCGCCGTCGGCAATATCGAAATGGAAACGGGTGGAAAGACCTTCCACGGCATCGGGATCAATTTTGGAGGGCAGCTTTTCCAGAAAAGTTTTTAAGTCCATTTTTACGGGTTAACGGGAACCGATTCCCGGTTATATCTTACGTTTGGCAGTCAAATTTTGCCAAAGGTAAACGACCGTTATCGATATGCCCATCCGTTTTTGGTTTTCCACCGTATTTTGTTGCATGATGGCCTGTCAGGCAGATGAATCCGTGACCGTTCCCCCTGGTTTCGATTGGCAAGGGCACCGCGGTTGCCGCGGACTCATGCCCGAAAACACCATCCCGGCTTTTCTCAAAGCCCTGGAGTTCGAAGCCGTCACCACCCTGGAGCTGGACCTGGCGGTTTCGGCCGACGGCCGGCTGGTGCTCAGCCACGAACCCTGGTTTTATGCCCCCATCACCACCCTGCCCGGTGGCGCGCCTTTGGAAGAAACCGCCGAAGAGCAACACCTGCTGTTTCGGCTGACCGCCGAGGAAATTCGCCGCTACGACGTCGGCATACGCCCGCATCCCCGTTTCCCCCAACAAAAACGCACACCGGCCTGCAAACCGACGCTGCAGGAAGTGGTGGACACCGTGCGGGCCGTTAGTCCGGAGCGCGCTGCGCACATCGGCTGGAATATGGAAATCAAAAGCAGACCGGAGTGGGATGGCGACAAAACACCGCCGGTCGACAGCTTCGCCCGGCTGGTCGTAGCTTTTTTGCAAAAAAATCAATTGACGGAGCAAACCACCGTGCAGTCTTTCGATGTGCGCGCGCTGCAGGCCGTCCGGAAAATAGCCCCCCAAATCCGGCTCGTGCTGCTGGTAGAAAACAACAGAACGCTGGAAGAGAACCTATCGGACCTGGGATTCGTCCCTGCGGTGTACAGTCCTGACCACACGCTGGTCAATCAAAAACTCGTGCAACAATGCCGGGAAAAAGGCCTGAAACTCATTCCATGGACCATCAACGAGGTGCCGGATATGCGACGCCTCATTCGCCTGAGGGTGGATGGTATTATTACGGATTATCCGGATCGGCTTTCGGCTGTCGGTAGTCGGTAGTCGGCTGTCGGTCGTTGGCTGTCGGTCGTCGGCTATCGGTAGTCGGCTGTCGGTCGTCGGCTGTCGGTCGTTGGCTATCGGCCTCCCCGGATTTCATCCGGGGTTATTCAAGTTCAACCGCTACGCGGTTATGAGCCGATAGCCGAAAACCGACAGCCGACTACCGCCAGCCGATCGCCGACTACCGACTACCAACAGCCGAAAGCCGACTACCGACTACCGATAGCCGACTCGACATTGCGCTGGAATAAAATCTCCCGCGTATCCAGGTTAAAAGCGCACAAATGGCCCAGTCCGATGCGGTTGGTGTATCGCGGCGGCGCGTACACGCAGCCGGCGTCGATGTCCAGGTATTGGAACTCGGAGAGATTCTGGCACAACATTTCTATGGATTCGCGCATCATGGGTGTATGGCCATGTACGATGATGCGGTTGCGCAGCCAGTCTTTTCGGATGTCATCGTGCCAGTTGCGGATGGTGAGTAGCGACCAAGTGTCGTCGTAAGGATGCGGCAGGTGAAAGTTCAGGCCGGCGTGTACCAGAATGTACTCGTCCACTTCCAGCACATGGGGCAGGCTGTTCATGAACGCAATGTATCGCTCCGGAATGGCCTGAAAATCGGACACCCCAAAACTCATGAGTGTGCGTTGTCCGTCGGTGGCGGCCCAGTTCTCCAGCCCCTCCAGGCTGATCAGGGCATACAGCACCAATTGTTCGTGGTTGCCACGCAAGCAGCGTACGGTGTACCCTTTATCCTGCAAATCGAATATCACATCGAACACACCCTTGGCATCCGGGCCGCGATCGACATAATCGCCCAGCAGGAACAACTCGTCGGATGCACTGAACCGGATTTTATCCAGCAAAGCAAGAAACGTTTTTCGACAGCCGTGAATGTCGGAGATGGCAAACTTGGACATGCGGCAAAGGTAAGGAATGCGGAATGCGGAATGCGGAATGCGGAATAAGGTTACGCCTGGTTTTCAGGGTAGCAAAGGGAACGACCGCGTAGCGGTTGAACATGAATAACCCCGGGTGCAACTGCGGAATGCGGAATGCGGAATGCGGAATGCGGAATAAGGTTACGCCTGGTTTTCAGGGTAGCAAAGGGAACGACCGCGTAGCGGTCGAACATGAATAACCCCGGGTGCAACCCGGGGCGGGGGCGGGGCGGCGGCGGCGGCAGGCAGGGCGGGGCAGCAGGCGAGACGGGCGTCCGGGCCACGAAGGCCGGGACCCAACGAAAACGCACCCACAGTCCGTCTATCCCTATGACCAATCACTTTTAAAACCTGTTCTATGCCCATGTACTTCCGATTGCCCATTTTTTTGATCGTCCTGATGGCTGCGCTCACCCCATTGCCGGCCTCGACGGTATTGGCGGCAACGCAGTTTCCACCAGACACCACCTGTCAGTACGGCTGCACACTAACCATCAACCATCAACTGGACGGCACGCGGATGCACGCCTGGCTGTTGCCCGCCAACGTGCCGCCGCCTTTTTTCTTTTTCACCTTGTGGGTGGTGGACGGCGATACCGTCGGTACGGAACCCAACCTGGTGCATACGTTTCAGGACTCGGGCCTGCACACCATATGCGCCACGTATCCTACCGGCGACTTTTCGCCCGAAACATGCACCGTATGCAAGGCCATTGAGGTGAAAACGGCTTGTGTCGTTGCCATCCCGGATACACTGACGCCGTGCCCGGAATACTACGAGCCGGTGTGCGGATGCGATGGGGTGACCTACGACAATACCTGTTTTGCAGAAAATTGGGGAGGCCTGACGACCTGGGCGCCGGGCGCCTGCGGAAGCGCCTGCAATGACCTGTATGTCCAATTTGAAGGGTTTAACTCAGGTGGATCGCTGACCGTTTGGACTTTCAACCCCACGGTGGTGCTCCCGGGCGGAACCGCTACGGCATATCTGTGGGACTTCGGGAACGGCGCCACCGCTACTGACCCTTCGCCCACGATCAATTTCGAACAACCGGGAGACTATGAGGTTTGCCTGACCGTTTGGGCCACCGCCCTCGACGGCAGCGCGTGTGTACACACTGTCTGCCAAACGGTTCACGTGCCGGAGGCGCTCTGCATCGATCCGGCAATCATCGACCCGGACAAGGTCTGCCCGGCCTTGTACGAGCCTGTGTGCGGCTGCGACGGTGTGACTTACCCGAGCGCTTGCGAGGCGCAATACCGGTATGGTGTAACCGAATGGACGCCGGGAGTCTGCCCCAACAGTTGTTTCAATCCGGAGTGGATCAGTTACCTGGTGCTGTGCACCGCCGATTACGATCCGGTGTGCGGCTGCGACAACCGAACCTATTCCAACGAATGCATCGCCTTGTATCTGAACGGCATCACCTCGTGGACAAAAGGTGTCTGCTGCCCGGCCGATGGCTGCCGGGCGTTGTTCAGCCTGGATAAACAGGCCGGGCGAACCGTCGTGCTGCGCGACCTTTCCGTTAACGCAGAAAGCTGGCTGCTCGACATGGGCGACGGCGCCCGGTATGGCGGCGATTTCGACACCCTGACGCACACCTATGCGACTCCGGGTATTTTTCAGGTGTGCCTGGAAATCAGTAACTTCGCAGGTACCTGTACGGATACCTATTGCGAACTGGTGGATTTTCGGGTTACCGCAGCCGAAGATCCGGTCAGCCCTGACCAAATAAACGTATACCCTAATCCGGCAACACACGAGGTTTGGGTACAGGTGGGGGATGTTCGGGTGGAGCGGGCCTTGCTGTTCGACGTGCTGGGCAAGATGGTGCTGTACATGGAACCTGCTGAAAACACTTTCAGCATGGATGTTTCCGGACTGCCGTCAGGCGTGTATTGGCTCGGATTGGACTTTGGGAAAAGCCGGGTGACGAAGCGGGTCTTGGTGTCCCGATGAATTCCGGATGGCTTTTGGGTAGTTGCACCAGGTGTATATCCAGTGCATCACGAAACAGGGTTGCTGGGTTTTGGGTCTCGAATTTGGGGAACAGTAATTTTATTGGGAATTTCTTTTGAATTAGCATGAAAAGGCGTTACTTTTGACCGATAAAATGTTTGTTGAAATGCTTTGGTGTTGCATATCAAGCATTTTATTAAAATAAAATTTCTTAAAACCCTTTTTCATTCACCAATTTTTTCCAAATTATGAGAACGCTCAGTTATTCCATGCTCCCAGCCGCTTGTCTGCTGTTGACCAGCACCCTGTTCGCACAAACACCGGCAATAAACAAGGAAACCACCCGCAAGATTATCGCGGCCGTAGACGCCGGCAATGCAGAGGCCTTTGCTGCGTACCTGAGTCCGAATTTTGACGAACACATGCCCATGCCCGAAGAGATGAAAGGCATGAGTGATGTGGAGGCTTCCAAGACGATGATTGCCGGCTATCACAAAGCGTTTCCGGACAGCAAGACGGATATTCAAAAGATGGTTGCTGAAGGCGACGTGGTGATGATCTACTCGATCTGGAGCGGTACCAACACCGGCGAGTTTATGGGCATGCCGCCCACCAACAAGCCGGTCAAAATGGATCAGGTGGACATTATTCGATTCGACGCCTCCGGAAAGGCGATTGAGCACTGGGGCGTTTACGACAATCTGGCGATGATGGAACAGTTGGGCATGATGTCCAAGTAATTTTTGGCTAAATTTGCAGCACAATTGTAGCCGGCATTGGAACGGAAAAACGACTTAACACCCGAAACCCTTCGGGAATGGCTTGCAGAGGACACGGAAAGCGACCCGAACGCCGGGTTGGCGCACCATACCGAACAGGCACTGCTGGAATTTGCCGCTGCCCATGCCGCTGAGCCCGCACCCGAACTGCGCGAACGCATTCTGGGAAACATTTTCAGGTTGATCCAGCAGGACCAGTCGGCAGAAACGATTGACCTGGCGAATCCCCCATTGCTCACCCCGCTATCCAACTGGAAGAGCTGGGAAACCGCCGTAGCGCAAATTCATCCGCCTGACGAACTGGAAAATATTCACCTGCACCCCATCCGCAGCGATGAAACGGTAGAGATATTTGTTGCTTTTGTCCGGGAATTCATTCCCGAGGAAGTGCACACCGATATATTGGAAAGTTTCATTCTGCTGGAGGGTACCTGCGAGTGCATCATCACCGATCCTGCCGGTGTTGTCCGCACTGTGCACATGCGAGAGGGCGATTATATCGCGTTCAGGGTGGGTGAAACACACGAGATATACATCACCTCTGCCGACCGTCCGGCCAAAGCCATATTGCAGTGGATGAAACTGGCCGCCTGAGGCTGCCGCCAACGGAACCTTCATCCCTTAAGGCGTCACTACACCTCCAGCACAAAGCACTGGTGAATTTTCTTGTTCCGGAAGTCTTCCGGTATCGTCTGCCGGGTGATGTCCCGGATCGATCGGGCTTGTAAGGCTTCGGTGTCCAGTTTGAATTTTCGGAAGTTGGTGGAGAAATAAATGGTTCCACCGGGCGCCATGCGTGCCAGCACCCGGTTGAGTATCCATACGTGGTCGCGTTGCACGTCGAGCACGTCGTCCATGCGTTTGCTATTGGAAAAAGTGGGCGGATCCACCACGGCCAGGTCCCAGCGTTCGGCGGTGGGTTCACGGAGCCAGGCGAGGACATCGGCCTGCAGCAGCTGGTGTTCCGGCCCGGTGAAACCATTGATGGTCAGGTTGCGGTCGGCCCAGGTGAGGTAGGTATTGGACAGGTCTACGGTGGTGGTGCTCGCTGCTGCGCCGGCGGCGGCGTACACGCTGAACGCGCCTGTGTAGGCGAACAGGTTGAGCATGCGTTTGCCGGCGGCGACCTCCCGCACCAGCTGGCGGGTGTTGCGGTGGTCGAGAAACAGGCCAGTGTCGAGGTAGTCGGCGGGGTTGATGTAGAAACGGAGGCCGTTTTCGCGTACGATGTACTCGGTCCCGATCCGGTTGAAGCGTTCGTATTGCTGAAGGCCTTTCTGCCGCTGGCGGAACTTCAGGTAAATGCGGTTCAGGGGGATGTCGAACACCCGCGAAACCGTTTCCAGGCATTCCGCCAGCCATTCGGCGTGCTCGTCGGGCTCCATGCCGTGGTTGCGCGCGTATTCGCTGATGTGCACGATGTCTTCGTACAGATCAACGGCAAAAGGGAACTCGGGCAAATCGTTGTCGTACACCCGGTAGCAGGTGATGCCCTGGCGGCGCGCCCACTTGCCGAGGTGGCGCTGCATTTTGAGCAGCCGGTTTTCGAAGTGCTCGCGCATGAAAAGTTCGGAATTACACGAAAAAGGGCTTGTTGTCGGTGCGCAATTACTCATTTATTTTTCTCCATCACCATGAGCCCTCCGCCGTCGTTACCCAGCGAGAACATCACCTGCAGGTTACCCTTGTCGCCGGCAACCGTAACGCCCTTAGGGTTTTTCATAATGGTGGTATTGAATCCCTTACTTTTCAGCAAGTCACGGTAGCGTTCCTGTTCACTGGCCGGAATTTCTGCGTACTGCACCATCCACGTATTACCCTCATCGGTTTCGGCGGTAACCACGCTCATGATTTTGCCTCCTTGGGGTTGGGGCACCGCGGCGGGCATACTGGCCGGCCAGGTATTTTCCTTTGTACTGATGTGCACGTTGCCTTCATCACTTTCGATGTTGATCTCGTTTTTGTCGACGTCCACGTCGGCTTTGCCGCCGCTTTCATTTTCCAGGGCTTTTTCCAGCGCATTTTCGGCCGCTTTTTCGGCAGCCTGCTGACACGAAAGGGCCGTTAGCCACAGGGCAGGGATCAATAAGAGGATCTTGATGGTGTTTTTCATGGCGTACAGAATTAACAGGAACAAGATAAAGCGTTTCGTTCAGATCGCCGGCAAATCGGTCGAAACTTTTTCCCAAACGGCATCGTCGAGCAGCCGCACGCTGCCCAGGATGGCTGCTTCTTCGCGCAGGGCAGACACGGCCACCGCGGTGCGCACGTTTTCCGCCATCAGGTCTTGTTGAAAGGTTGTTCCGAAAAAGGGAAATGCATGGGAAATGTTGCCCCCGATCACCAGGATGTCGGCATCAAAAGATTGTAGCCAGGGGGACAGGCAGCGGGCGAGGTTGTGGCCGAATTCGGTAAACAAACCCTGCACGACGGGGTCCTGACCGGCTTTTTCCATCAGCGGTTTGACGCCGTCAACGGTTATGCCGGTGCGCTCCCGGTATGTTTTTACGAACCAGCGGGTGGAGAAGTGCTCCTCGGCGATCTCGCCCCGGAACGGCGTGTGCCACAGGCATCCTTCCGGCGGCACACCCGGGGCACGCACGACGGGCACCCCGTTTTCCAGGAATGCGGACCCAAAACCGGTGCCGAGGGTGATCACCACCACCCGGCTATGGCCCCGGCCTGCCCCTTTCCAGGCTTCTCCCATGGCGAAGGCGGTGGCGTCGTTGATGAAGCGGATGGGCATGTTTTGCAACGCCGGCAACCGCTCGCGCAGGGCAACGGCGATGTTCAGGCCGTACAGGGCGCCGAACTTGTGCTGCATGTTGGAAATGCCGTTTCGGTAGTCGAAGGGGCCGGGCATGGCCAGTCCGACACCGGCTGCCGGCGCGCCGGTTGTTCTGTCCAGGGTCTGCGCTATGGCCGAGGCCCAACTGCCCAGGATTTGGTCTGCCGTATCGGTATGCGCATACGAAATGCGGCAGTGTGTTTCCGGAAACGAACGGCCCGTTTTGGCGTCGACGGTCATGGCGCTGATGTGTGTGCCGCCGATGTCGGCGCCGATGGCCGGTGTGCTGGTAGGCATGGATAAGGATTGCTTGTTGTTGAAATTTTCGGAAAAATAGGTTATTGGGCTATATTCGTGCCTGAAAAAACAAGTAGCGCAGCATGCCTTCACCTATTGTCCCCATAGCTTTTCCCGAACGCCCTTCTTTGCCCAACGGCGCCACCATTATCGCTGCCGATGTGGGCGGCACCAAGACACACCTGGCGTTGCTGGAGATCAAAAACAAACGGTTGAAGTTGTTGCGGGAGACCATCTATCCCTCCAAAGGCCATGCTTCGCTGACCGATATCATCCGGTTGTTTATGGACGGGCAGCCGGCGCCGGCGCGACTCAGCATTGCCTTCGCCGGCCCGGTGCAGGACGGCAGGGCCCAGGCAACCAACCTGCTGTGGATCATAGACACCAAACAACTGAGTCAGGAGCTGGACATTCCGGAGGTTTACCTGTTCAACGACCTGGAGTCCGGCGCCTATGGGCTGGGGCTGCTTTCGCAACAGGATTTCCGGATTATTTTTCCGGGCCTGACGGAGCGAAGGGGCAACGGCGGGATTATCGCCCCGGGCACAGGCCTGGGTGAGGCCGGGCTGTTCTGGGATGGGCATGCCCTGCACCCGTTCGCCGGTGAGGGTGGGCATACGGATTTTGCGCCCCGCAGCCCGCTCGACTGGGAGCTGCAGCAATATTTGCAACAGCAGTACGGCCGCGTCAGCTGGGAACGGGTACTCTCCGGCCCCGGCATGGTCAACATTTTTAATTTCCTTCGCGATGTCAAGAAGCGGAGTGTATCCGAAACCTTGTCGCGTCGAATGGACGAGATGGATCCCGCAGCAGCCATCGGCATGGGCGCCAAAGAAAACCTGCCCATCTGTCGGGAAACACACCGGCTGTTCGTCAAGTACCTGGCCATCGAATCCTCCGACCTTGCCCTGAAGCTGAACGCTACCGGCGGCATCTTCATCGGCGGTGGCATCCCGCCCAAAATATGGAGCGACGAGCTCACCGACGTGTTCAACGAGCACTTTTTCGAAGTAGGGCGCCTGCGCACCCTGCTGGAGTCCGTGCCCGTCCACCTGGTGCTCAACACCAAAACGGTGATGCTGGGCGCAGCAGGGTTTGGGAGTGGGGGGATGCGGGTAGACTGATTCGAATGCGGAATTCGGAATGTGGAATGCGGAATAGGAGGGCTCTTGGTTGCACGTTGGTACAAAGTTTTTGCTGCGCAGCATTGCGCGCAAACTGTTCGGGAATAAGAGGTATCTTGGTCACACGTTGGTACCAAGAGCCCACTTATTCCGCATTCCGCATTCCACATTCCGAATTCAGATGACTTCCACCCATTTTCCGGCCACGCCGGCCCGAATCCGGCTGTCGTACATCGCCTGGCAGTCGACAGCGGGCAGGTAGTACCGGCCGGTGTAGGCGGCGTTCAGGAATATGCGATACACTCGGGATTCAGACTTGACCGGCAGGTCGAAGTAAGTGTACACCCGGTCGTCGCGGACGTCCTGATAGTCCATGGGGCTCATAGCACCCGCGTCGAAGCCACCCATGCGGGTGTTCATGATCTCCCAACCGGAGGGGAAGATTTGTGATAAGGCGAGTTCCTGGAATGGGAAGCCGAAAGTTGTTTTTCGTTTGATGGTGACTTCCACTTCAAAGTCGGTTCCTTGGGTGAGCCTGGCCGGGTCGATGGGTTGACCTTTGGTGTCGAGGTAACGCACCGTAAGGGCGATGTTCTCGTTTTGGGGCGCTTCCTGTCCGGCCAAGGGTTGGCCGCTGAGCACCAGGCGGGCGTATAGTCTGGCGCTGCTGGTATTTTTCAGGCCGACGCGGGTGTTATCCGGCGCACTTTCCGTAAAGTTTACGGAGGCCACCGGTTTGGAGTTATCGCCCGTTTTTTCAGCGCCTGCGCCGATGCGGTAGGCGAAGGCTGGTCCGTTGTTGCCAAAGTTCTTGACGGCGTATTTCGAGAAGGCGCGCAGGGCGGTGGCCAGGCTTTGTGTGTTCCAATGCCAGGTGTCGCTTTCGTTGTTCATGGCGTCGCTGAGCGACTGCACGAGCGCCTGTGCTTTCGCGGATTCGCCAATCAGGGTGTACGTTTCGAGCAGCAGGGCCCGGTCGCGGAGTTGGCTGCCGTAAGTCAGGCCGCTCCACTCGTACCGCCAGTCGGTTTTCCATCCGCCGGTGGCCAGTTGCCTGGCTACTTCGGGCTTGCCGGCTGCGGCGTAGGCGGAGGCCAGCAACATGGCTTGTTCCTGGTACAGGTCTTTTTGTTCCTTCATGCGGTTCATGCCGGACAGGTCGGCTTTTCCGGCCAGCGCCAGGGCATACAGGCGATAGGCCTGGGTCAGGTTTTGGTCGTACAGGTCGCTGTTTCCGTCGGGGTTGGCGCGCCGGTTGAATCGGTCGGCTCCCTGTTGGTGTTGCAGCCAGCGTTCCAGCATGCCTTCGGGAATGGCGAACCCGCGGGCCTTGGCCTCGATCAGGAAGTGGCCGGCGTAGATGTTGCTCCAGTCGTTTACGCTGTTGCCGCCGGGCCAGTAGCTGAACCCGCCGTCGCCGCGCTGGAAACTGCGCAGCTTGCGCACGGCGGCGTCCACGTTTCGGGTGGCGTCTTCCCTTTGTTTTGGGGTAAGGGGCGTGACCGCGTCCACGTACAGTTGGGGGAAAGCAGAGGAGACTGTTTGCTCTATACAACCGTGGGGGTACCGGATCAGGTATTCGAGGTGCCTGCTCAGGTTGACGGGCGGCAGGGCGCTCACTTCGATCATGGCCGATTGGATCTCTGCGTACCGGTTGGGGTCGTAGCTGACGTCCCAGCTCGCACCGGGCTCAATGGTTCGGTACTGCACGTCTGTCTGTGCCGGGTTGGGATTGCGGACGATCAGTTCCACCGTCTGGCGGGCGGTTTCGCCACCCCCCTGGGCTTCGATCTCGAATGACGCCACGCCGGCTTTTTTGCCCACTTCCACGTCAAATGCGGTCATTTCCTGACCGGGTTGCGGGAAGCTCAGGCTTTGTGTGGCGTTGCCTTTTATCTTGATGAGGCCGCTGTTCTCCCTCACGCGGATGGTGGCGTTTTTGACCTTGTTTTCCATAGCGAATACCTCCACCGGCAATCGGAACGTTTCGCCGGGGCCCAGTACACGCGGGAGGGTGGGCATGATCATGAGTGGTTTGCGCACCGGACAGGTTTTTTCGGCGCTGCCGTATGCGCCTTTGCTGCCGGCTGCCGGCGCCGAGCACACGGCCATGGCCCGCACAGAGCCCACATAATTGTCGATGCGCAGGGAATGTCGGGCGGTTTCGCCTGCTTTCAGGAAAAACGGCCCCAGGTGTTTGACCACCGGTTTGAAGCGGTTCACCTGGGCAGCATTTTTGGCCTTCTGGTTGAACTCGTCACCACCAATGCTGAGCATGCGCTCCAGCTCGGCGCCGTAAGCGCCGAGAACAAAGTCGTACACATCCCAGGTCTTGACGCCAAGCGCCTCGCGGGCAAAAAATGATTTCCAGGGGTCGGGCGTTTCGAACCGGGTGAGGTCGAGCAGCCCTTCATCGACGACTGCCAGGGTGTAGGCGCAGGCTTTGCCCGACGTTTCCCGGACGCTGATGCTGAAATCCTCTCCGGGTTTGATCACCTCCGGCATGGTTATTTCCGGTTTGAGGTGGGTTACCGGGTTTTCGACAGTGATGGGCGCCACGCCGTAGAGGCGAATGGGCAGGTCGTTTTTCGTTTGGGCATGGGGTTGGTACACGCTCAGGTGGGCGTACACCGAGGGCGTCATCTCCGGGGTGGTATTGAAGGTCACCGTGTTGTCGCCGGCTACGGCCTGAATCCAGCGGTGCTCGAGCACGCGGCTGCCATTTTCGATGGTCAGCAGAATCTGCCCGTTTTCGGGGGCCGGCACGTTGATCTTTACCTGTTCTCCGACGAGGTAATTGTCCTTATCGGTTTTAAAGGCGATCATGGCGGCGGCATTTCGGCTGTGCAGGTCATCGAGCCGGTCGGGGTAGCCGCGCCAGAAGAAGCTGCCGGCGGCGTGCCCGCCCTCCGGATCGCTCACGCGCACCAGATAGCGGCCCCAGTCGTCGGGCTTGAGTTTCCAGGAAGCCAGGCCCTTTTCGTTGGTGGTGACCGTGGTTTTTTCCAGCGCATTCACGTGGGTGGCGGAGTTGTACTGACCGACGTTGTAGGTCGCGTCTTCGTCCCACCACCAACGCCAGTCGCAGCGGTACAGGCCAACCTGGAGGGTTTTGCTGGCAACGGGTTTGCCGTTCTGGTCGAGGCAGACGAAATTGATGGTTCCTCCATTTTCACTAATCATGGGATTGCCGCGGTTATCTTTCGGGACCTCGGCGCCCACGTAGTGTTCGTAAGGAAAATAATCCATGGAAAACTGGTCGGTGCTGAAATCACCGCTTTTTTCGAAAGCGCGGACGCGGAACCGGGCGACGAGTTTTCCGGGCGCTTCGCCGTTGCCGGTCAGTTCAAAGGGCACGGTTGCCTTGCCCGATTCGTCGGTCGATCCTTCAAAAATGGTTTCGGTTTCGCTGTAGAATTGACGGGCCGGGTCGTCGAAGACAAACCCTTTGTAACCGTCGAATGTGGTTCCTTTGGACAGCATTTGCAGTTCTACCACCGTCTTCAGGTTTTTACCCGGCGCTCCGTGCAGCCAGTTGACCTGGAGGTTGCCGCTGAGCTTTTCATCGCCGGCACGCAGTTGTTTGCGGGCAAAATCGAGCTCCATTTTGAGGCGGTTGGGCTTCACCGTTTCAACTTTCAGGATCCGGTTGAAGGTGGCGCTGCCTACCTTGACGATGGCCTGCCAGTTGCCGGTGGGGGCATCGGGTGCGGTGACACAGTGGATGGGGTACACGCCGTTCACGTTGGCGCTGCCGACGTATCGGTGGTGGAGGCTGCCACGCGGGTCGATCAGGTCGAAGGAGATGGGATGGTTGGCAGGCAGGTCCCCGGATTTATCCTCCAGAACAAAGTTCAGGTACAGGGAGTCGCCGGGTCTCCAGACGCCGCGCTCACCGTAAATGAAGCCTTTAAGCCCTTTGGGCATGTCGACACCGGCCACATCGAAGCGGCTCAGGGAGAGCGTACTGCCGTCGGCCATGCGCACATATCCGCGCCGGCCGCCTTGTTCGGCGACGGTGAAGAACGGTTTTTCGCGCAGTTCGGACAGGTACACGGTGCCGTCGGCACCGGTGGCGGCTTCCCGGATAACCTGCATCTGGTAGTTGAATACCTGGATTTTGACGCCGCCGACGGGCTTGGCGCTGATCAGGTCGGTTACGGCGACGAACACCGACCCGTCGCGTCCCGATTTGGCGGTTACACCCAGGTCGCTCACAAAAACATTGCGGGCGGTAAAATGCTCCCGGTTGTAGTATTCCTTGGCGCAGGGGTCTTCGCGGCGCGACCAGTCGTAATCGTCGTTGCGCCACCACCAGCCGTTGTCGTCGCTTTCAAAGTAAATACCCCGATAGCTTTCGAAGAAACTCCGCCACCCGCCATAGTCGTTTTGCCCGCCGGCGTACACCTGGGCGTCTTCCAGGGCGCAGGGCAGGTTGGTGTAGTTGCGCCGGAAGCTCAGGCGGACCTGGTAAATGGCGCCGGGGTCTTTGCCGACCAGCTCGCTCAGGTCGAGGACATAGCGTTGCCAAGCATTGCGGTTGGCGTCGGGCTTCAGATCGGTGAGTGTGACGGATTTCTGCAGGACGATCTTGCCCACGCGCTCCAGTTCGTATTCGCCCTCCAGTTCGTTGACCTGCAGGAAATGCAGGATATTGGACTGGTAGATTTTGAAAACCTCCACATCCACCATGGACAGCCCCACTGCCTCGAAGGGAAAGAGCACTTTGCCTTGTTCATTTTTAGGTATGATGGCGCCGCGGCCGACCAGGCGAACGGCCGGTTTGAGTTCCTCAAAATTGATCCGACGTACAGTGCGCTCCTGAAGCGATGCACCGGCGGTATTGCGCACGCCGGCCTCTACAATCAGGGTGCGGGTGTCGGAGGGTACCTGGTCGAAAAACATGCGCACATAGTTGCCCTCTGCCACGAAGCGGTAGGAATTGTCGCCATCATCCTCCAGATAGATCAGGCCATAGAGCGATTGCTCCGTGGAAATCGGATCGGAAAAGTTGATCACCAGGCAGGGCGACTCCTCCTGCTCTGCCCGGGCGCCGAGCACGATGAACTCATCGATGGCCGGCACCATGATCTCCTCTTCTGCGCCGCCATCGGACAGGCCCAGCGGCTGGCCGTTCCAGCGCAGGCGAACCCTGGATCGGGTATCGCCCCGGTTAACTTCCTGAACGGTAAATTCGTGGGTTTTTCCGTCGCTGCTATGGTTCCAGCCAGCGTTGAGCGATTGGTTGCCCTGATTGGCCTGCAACATTTTTTCTACAGCATCTGCTTCCACGGGGTCGCTGGTTTGAATGCGGCCGGTGATCTTTTGTCGGCGCGCGTCGCCGTCGAGGGTAGATAATCCGTCGATTTGCACATCGTAGGATAACTCGCGCACCCGGAAGTCAAAAGCGAAAGTATTCAGTTGTTTGGGTGCCGAAGGGAATAGTTTTCGCAAGGCCAGGGTAGCCGCGTATTTCTGTCCGTACGGCAGGGGCGCGTTGGGCGTAAGCGTCAGGGTGCGCTCATCCTCCCAGAACAGGCGCCCGTCGATGCGCGGGCTGAGACCGAGCAGGTTGGCATCGGCGTCTTTGCCGACCTGTGCTGCGTCTACGGCTGGGTCTACGAACCGAACACGCAACGGGTCATTGGGCCCAATCGCGTCGCCGGAGTAGGCGTACACATATTTGGACAGTTCCTGGTAGTAGGTTTCGTCGAGCACGCTGTTTTGCCGGCAAGCCAAAAACAAAAGCAGCAGGGTGAGAATGGGTAGTTGACGCATAAGGTTAGTGATTTTCGGATTCAGGATTGGCGATAAGGATCGCGGGTGCAAGGTCATGGGCTGCGGCATTTATCTGGGCAACATCTGCCACAGCATTTGTACAAAAACGATTTTTCCAATGAGCATGAGGGGGTACACAAGCGCGTACCCGAACGTTGGTATTTTATTGTGGGCCATGTTGTTGGAGAAATCCAGATTGGCGGGGTGGTGACTGATCATTCCGATGAGGAGTACGTATGGGATTTTCAGCAACAGATAACCGAATGCCAGGATAATCATGCTGCCCAGGACGGACACCAGCGCGCCGGCGAGCAGCATCTGCGGGCCTACAGGACTCATCATGGTCGACAGGAAGGTGGCGCCTGAATTGATGCCGATGGCGGCCAGCATGAGCATAAGCCCAATTTGACGGAGGGTGAGGTTCGCCGAGTAGGGGAGGGTCCAGAGGATGGGGCCGGTGCGCCGCAGGTAGGAGAGCACCAGTCCGGCGATGAGGGGGCCTCCCGCGAATCCCAGGCTAAAGAGGATGCCGCCGGGCAGGGTCATTTTGACTGATCCGATGAGGATGCCCAGGCCCATGCCCAGTCCGAATGAAAGCAGATCGATGTGGCTGAGGTGTTCGTAGGAGTCGCCGAAGACCTTTTCCATCGCTTTGAGGTCTTCTTCCCGCGCCAGGACGCGGATGCGGTCGCCCAGTTCGAGCACGGTATCGGGCTGGATAAGGGTATCCACGTCGCCACGACGCAACCGGGTGAGCACAATGCGGAATTGTTCGGAGAGGTTAAGCGAGGCGATGGTCTGGCCGGCGACCTGGGGGTTCGACACCACAATACGACGCATGGCGAACACGGAGCGGTCATCGGCCAGGTCGATGTCGGTTATGGTACCGAGCAGGTCGGCGGCGGCGGCCACATCGGGTTCCTCTCCGATGAGCGTTACCAGGTCGCCTTCTTCAAAGGTCATTTCGGGGTGGCAGAGCTCGTTCAGGTCACCCCGTTTCAGTCTCCCGAAAATGACGCGCAGTTGGTGGCGTCGTTTCAGTTCGCGAATGGTGGCGCCGATGCCTCCCGGTTTGTTGATGAGCACCGTCTGGTTTACAATGGGCCGGCCGGCGGGAAATTCCTGGCCCAGGCTTGCGCTCTCTGCCTCCAGGTCGACGCGTAGCAGGCGTTTCATGACGGCGATGGCGACCATCAGGCCGATAACCCCCATCGGGTAGGAGATGGAATAGCCCACGACGGCATTGTTGGACTGGGCTTCGGCGGCAGCCCCGCCCTGGGCCTGCATGGAGTCCAGCAAACCGGCCAGTGCCGGCGTGTTGGTGGTGATGCCGGCCAGCAACCCGGCTGCGGCGGCGGCGTCGAAGCCCAGCAGAAAAGCGCCCAGGCCGATCATGGCGCTCAGGATGGTAAGGGCCACGACGGCCAGGACCAGGTTGGCCACCCCTCTGGTCTGGAAGGAGCGAAAGAACGCTTGTCCGGAGCTCAGGCCGATGCTGTACACAAATATGGCCAGACCCAGCAGCTTGATCACGTCGGGTATTTTGAGTTCCGGAAGGGCGGCGCCGATCGCCAGCCCTACAAACAACACGGCTGCCACACCGAGACTGTTGCCCCGAAACCGCAGGTTGCCCAGGAGCGACCCAAAGGCGGCAGCCAGGAAAAGATAAAACAGCGCCTCTTCTACGGTTCCGGACGTGTGCATAGTGGCGAGATAGGACGATCAGCAGGATCGGAAATGGTGCGTTTGACGATGGGATTCATTTCTCCTTGGGTACGATTAAAAACCCATGGTAAAGTTAGGCTATTTTTGTCTGACCAAACCAAACCATTATTTTGGAAAAAACACATTTATCCATCGACATCCTCTCTGCCGGCGCCGGCAGCGGCAAGACCTACACCCTGACGCAAAGGCTCAGTGCCCTTTTGGAGCGCCAGGTGCGTCCGGAAGGCATTCTGGCCACCACCTTCACCCAAAAGGCGGCGGCCGAACTGCAGGAGCGGGTGCGGGTGCGTTTGCTGGAGGCAGGACGCACCGACGCCGCAAACGCGTTGGGCAGCGCCCTGATCGGCACGGTGCACAGCATTGGTATCCGGTTGCTGCAGCGCTTTGCGTTTGAGGCCGGCGTTTCGCCGTTGGTGGAGGTCATTGATGAAGCCGACGGACAGCGCCTGTTCAACGAGGCGCTGGCCCAGGTGCTCGACGAGGCGCGGGTGGAACGCATGAACGAACTCGCCGACCGGCTCGGACTCACCAAAAAGAGCTACGGCGACCCGTACGACTGGCGCAGCGACGTGCGCAGCATCACCGATGTGGCCCGGGCCAACAATTTCTCACAGGCCGTGCTGCTCGACAGCAAAAAGCGGTCATGGGAAAGCTTTCAGGCGCTGCTGCCGCCGGTTCAAAACACCGACGCCCTTACCTGGAATAACCGGCTGACGGCACTGCTTGACCAGACCATCGCCGCCCTGGAAGACAACGACGCCGATACCACCAAAACCACCCGGGATGCCGTGGCCGAATGGCGCACCGCCCAGCACCGCCTGATGAATAACCAGGGCCTGGATTGGTATGAATGGGTGAAAATCGGCAAGGCGCGCATCGCCGCCAAAAGCAAAGACCTCGCAGAGTCTTTGTTCGTGTTTGTCCGCAGCCACGACGAGCACGCAGGTTTTCAGTCCGACGTGCGCGAATTCATCGAGCGGGTGTTTGATATCGCCATCGACGCGCTCGACGAGTTTCAGACCTACAAGAAAAAACGGGGGCTCATCGACTACACCGACATGGAGGCGTACATCATCAAGTTGTTGCGCCGCCCCGACGTTCAGGAGGTGCTGCGCGGCGAGCTCGATTTGCTGCTGGTGGATGAGTTTCAGGATACATCGCCCATCCAGCTGGATATTTTTCTGCAGCTCAGCCGCCTGGCCAGACATTCCATCTGGGTGGGCGATCCGAAGCAGAGCATTTATGGTTTTCGCGGTGCGGAGCCCGCATTGATGGATGCCATAGCAACGGCGGTCGGCGGTGTACGTCCGGAGAATATCCTGAACAGGTCCTGGCGGAGTCGGCCCGATCTGGTGTATGCGGTAAACGCCATTTTTACCAGAGCATTTCCGGGTATGCCGCCCGGGCAGGTTGCTCTGGAGCCGGCTTTTACGCCCGAACAGGAAGCCGAAATGGCGTATGTTTTGAAGACGCCGCTTCCGGATGCGTTGCAACACTGGCATTTCAAAAACGAGACCGACGAACGCAAGGCGCCCAAAGAGTGGTTTTACGGGGCGGTGGCCGAGCAAATTTTTGTAGCGCTGGAGCGCGCCATGCCGGTGTTCGACAAAGGTCGCCAGTCGCTTCGACCCATGCGGCCTGGCGATGTGGCGGTGCTTTGCCGCAGCAATCAGGAGTGCCTGGACATGGCCGAGGCGCTGAGCCGGGCCGGACTTAAGGCCTCCATTGCCCGCAATGGCCTGCTTGAAACACCCGAAGCCCGGCTGGTGATGGCCTGCCTCAAGTACCTGCTCAGCGCGCAAGATGCGCTGAGTGTTGCTGAAATACTCGTGCTCACCGGGGCACAACCGTTGGACGAGCTTGTGCGCGACCGGGTGGATTGGCTGTTCGAGACCCAGCCCAGCGACCAGCGGCCCCGGCACTGGGCGGCCGGGCAGCCCAGGGTGCAGCGACTCCAGGCCTTGCGGCCACAGGTGGCCGACCTCAGCGCGTCTGAAGCGCTCAACCTCTTGTTGGACGAGCTCGACCTTCGGCGCGTGGCGGCGGCCATGGGCGACGCCCACCAGCGGCTCGACAACCTCGATGCCCTGCGCAAGCTGGCCCTCGACTACGAGTCGGCCTGCACCCGGCTGCACGCCGCCGCCAGTCTCAGCGGCTTTCTGCTTTGGTTGGGCGATTTGTCGGCACGCGGCCTCGATGCACAAGGTTCCAGCGAAAACCCCGGCGCGGTAAACGTGCTCACCTACCACAAAAGCAAGGGGCTTGAATTTCCGATGACCGTATGCATGAGCATGGATCAGCCGCTCCGGGAAAAGATTTGGGGGATCAATCTGGTGACCGACGCCCCGCCGGACCTGAGCAACATACTGGCCAACCGCTGGATTCGATTCTGGGTAAACCCTTACGGTGATCAGTGGAACGGCACCCGTTTAAAGGAGACCCTGGCAGAAAGCGACATCTGGCAAAACGCCACCCGGCAGGCGCTGGAGGAAGAAGCCCGGCTCTTGTACGTAGGCCTCACCCGGGCCCGCGACTACCTGGTGTTTCCTACCACCCTCAAAGGCACGCCCTGGCTGAACCGCGTGTTTCATCGCGGAGACAGCGACATGCCTACCCTTGACCCACACCAAAGCGAGACCCCTTTCGAGTGGGCCGGCCGCTGGTTGAACGCCCAAACAGACATTATCTGGACGGGGCACGATGCCGGTGTGCGGGTTCCGGCGGAAGCCGGTGTGCTTTTTCCGCCGGAACCCCGGGGGCGCGCGCCTTTCACCCGGTTGCCCCACCGCATCGATCACCTGAATGAAACCCCGCCGATGTCGCTTCGGACGGGTGTGCCCACAGCATTTGCATCGTGGCTGCCCTTCAAAGGAGAACTGCCGGAGGCGGCACACCTGCTGTTGCGGAATTGCTTTTGCGCACCGTTGCCGGAACTAAGGGACGTTGTTGATCTCCAGTTGAAACTGCATCCTGTGGAAGGCGCTTTGAACGCCGAAGCGATATTCCGCCAGGCCGGCGATTTTGCCCGATACCTCAACCGTACGTTGGATGCCGGACCCATGGTGCGGCACACGCAATACCCGCTGGAAGGCTGGTACGGACAGCGATGGCTTAAATGTAAAATTGATCTGCTGCTGGAGTCGCCGGAGGAGCGCATAGCCGTATTCATTGCTCCTTTTGCCGATGGGATGAAAAAGTGGCCGGCGGTGGCCAGGCCTTATGTGAACACTGCGGCCTGGGCGGAGTGGATGTTTGGACAGGTGGATCACAGCAAGCGGTTCAAAGCGTGGGTGGTTTTTCCGTTGGAAGGGCAAGTGGCCGTATACTCGTCCTACGAGTAAACTCGTAGGACGAATATGCACTATTTTTGCAACCAATCAAATTGAACAGCTATGGTACTCCCAGTTCGCGTATTGATTTTTCTCTCCTTCCTTTGTTTGGCGGGCATGATAAACGCCCAAACGGAAGAAACCATTTTTTCCGACACGGAAGTGGTTGGCGGCTTCGGCGGGCCGCTAATTACCACGGCCAGCGGCGACGGCGAGTACGGGGTCGGCTTTGGTGGTGGCGGCGGCGTAATCGTCAATCAGTTTTTCTTTGGCGGCTTCGGGTTGGGTGAATCCTACGGACGACGGAAGGTGGATAACACAAACTATACCCTGGCCCTCGGGTATGGCGGTGTTTGGGTGGGTTATGTTCACAATTCCCATAAACTGGCGCACCCGTTCACTTCCCTCAAGCTGGGGTGGGGCAGTGTTGATCTGGAGGACGTCGATTCCGACTTCGATCCCGTTGACTCCGACGGTGTTTTTGTAGTCAACCCCGAGATTGGCGTTGAATTGAACCTCTTGCACTGGTTTCGCGTGGCGGCCACCGGCGGCTATCGTTTTGTGACCGGGGTCGAAGACGAACGCTTGCCGGGTATCGGATCCAACGATTTCAACAGCCCGACATTCGCGCTGACCTTTCGTTTCGGGGCCTTCGGGCATGGGCGCGGGCATGGCGGCAGTTGGGACGACGACCCTGATTCGTGGTAATCAGGTGGTGTTTAGTTGTCGGACGAATGTTCCCGCAAAAAACCGATCAAGCCTGGGAAATAATGCGCCTGGTCGTCCCACATGCACATATGGCTTCCGTTGGGGCATAGCAGAAATTTGCCTTTGGGTATTTGGCCGGCCATCCACGCCATGTATTTGGGGTCCATGGTGTCGTGTGTAGCCCCGATCACCAGCGTGGGAACCCGGATATTGCCCAATAGCCCGCTTACATCCCAGTCGGCCAGGTTCCCGGCGATGCCAAATTCGCTGGGTCCTTGCATTTGAACATAGATTTGCGGGTTCAGATGGGCAAAGTTTCGCTGCACCGGATCGGGCCATTCGGAAGACGGCGCACGCAGGATGTGTTTTTCGTAAAAATTAGGCACCAGCAGTTCCATGTACCTGGGGTTGGAAAAATCCTTTTTTTCTTCCAGTTGCATCAGTTCCTGCAATACAGCAGTGGGTAATTGTTTGGCGAGTACCGTTTCGGCGTACTGGTCATAGGCAGGGCAGCTGGCCATCATATTGCTGATAATCAGTCCTTTTAGGTTGTCCTGGTATTGCAGGGCGTATTGCATGGCCAGAATGCCGCCCCAGGAATGCCCGAGCAGAAAAAAGTTGTCTTTATTTAGCCCCAGGGCTTTGCGCACCTGTTCCACTTCGTCTACGAACCTGGGCAGCACCCACAGGCTGGTGTCGGATGGTTGGTCTGAGTAGGCAGAGCCGAGCTGGTCGTAGTAGATAAACTCGATCCCCGCTGCCGGTAAAAAGCTCTCAAAAGACTCAAAATACTCGTGTGTGCACGCCGGACCGCCGTGGAGCAGCAAGACCTTTGTGGTGGGGTTGTTCCCGAAACGTTTGGTCCACACCGTATACACACCGTTTGGCGTTGTTATGGGAATGCGTCGCACACCGCCAGCCAGCATGCCGGATGCTTCTGTGGCGGCAAAATATTTTTCGAGCGTGGCGGGACCCTTTTGGGGTTGGTTTCCCGTGCAGGAAACACAAAAAAGCAGTATTGCCAGTTGGCATGCTTTAAGCATATTCAAATTTTTAATCTTTTGCCGAATTCAAAATGGTCTGCACTTCGCGCTCGCTAATCCCGAAAAAATCGGCAATTTTTTGTGTACCCATGCCGTCGCCGTGCATGTTTAGAACAGCCCTTTGCATTTGCGCTTCTTTTTCGGAGATGGTTTTCTCTTTTTCAGAAATGGTTTTCTCTTTTTCAGAAATGGTTTTCTCGTTTTCAGAAATGGTTCTTTCGTTTTCAGAGATGGTTCTTTCCTGACTGGAAATCAGTCGCTGATAGTCCTTAAACTCTTCGATAACATCATCTTCGGCTTCCATGGTTTGGCGTATCATCGGATTGGCAACCGCTTTTTGCAAGCGGCGCAATAGGGGGCGATACTGTTCGGGCAGGGCCTCCTCGTCGACTGCCAGAAAGTGGGGATCGGCGGTTGCGCTGGACTGGTCGAACAAAGCGAGTAGTTGCTCCAGTTCCGTTCGACGGCGCCCTTTCAGGTAGGGAATTTGGATGATGACGCTGTCGTGGGTCAGGCTCTCAATAAAGGCTTCCTTTTCATGCACCTGCTCGCCGGTTGCCGCATCGACGTAAATCCGGTTGACGCGCAACACGGGGGCTTTGGTGTGGACAAGCGTATGGCCCAGAAAGTAAATGCTCAGAATGGGCAGGGCTTTTCGGTGCGGATACTCCACAGACGGTTCCCGCACCACGTTCTCTTTATTGGCGTATTGTTCACCCAAATAACGCCTGAAACGCATAATGTCGCTGGCCAATTTGGCTTTTTGAAGCTCAATGATGACCAGTTCCTGGTTACCTTCGGCATCCTGGATGCGGGCGCTGAAATCCATGCGCAGTACGGCCAGCAGTTCGCCCACGGGAAAATGATGTTCCGTGGGCCGAAATTCCAGCGACACGACCTCCTTGCCAATGATGGCCGAAAGCAGCAGCCGGGCCACTTTCTCATCATTCATCAGGTATTTAAATACAACGTCGTAGATTGGATTGGCTATCTCTACCATGGATCAGCACTTTTTTCGCGGTTAAAGATACAATAAATTATGCCAAAGCAATCATTTTATAAACAAATAATTTTATAATCAATCAGCTTTTTAGTAAAAACTTAAAATCAAGTATTTTATGATGTAACTAAAAAAAAATATAAACAATAAAAAACAATGTTGTTGACATTGATGTTTACAACATTGTATATTTGCAGCGTCAATATCACAACCAACACAACGTTCACACACAACCAAACACATTTACCATGCAAACCTTCACCGTTCCCACCCGCGATCAGGTACCTGAAAACAACCAGGCCATTTTCGACAACCTGCAAAAATCGCTCGGTTTTGTACCCAACCTGTACGCCACCTTCGGGCACTCCAAAAACGCCCTGGGCACCTACCTCGCCCTGCAAAACGCGCCCAGTTCCCTGAGTAAAAAAGAACGCGAGGTAATCAACCTCGTCGTCAGCCAGGTAAACGATTGCCGTTATTGCCAGGCGGCCCACACCGCCATCGGCAAAATGAACGGATTTACAGACGAACAGATTCTGGACATCCGCAACGCCGAAGTAACTTTCGACCCCAAATTCGCTGCCCTTGCACAGTTCGTTAAAGAAACCACCGCCCGCAAAGGCCGGCCCGGCCCGGCAGCCGTCAATGCATTTTTTGACGCCGGCTACACCAACGAACAACTGGTGGATGTGATCATGGTCATTGGCGACAAGATCATTTCCAACTACCTGCACGGCGTTACCCAAATCCCGATCGACTTCCCCGCTGCGCCGGTGCTCGAACCACTGGAGGCATAAACGCCTTCCCGCAATCCTAACCGGGGGCCAAAGCCCTTTTTTTGGCTCCCGGCCATTTTAATGTTTAAAACATCAATTTTAAAAACAAACGTCATGCCTACCAAAATTTCATTAAAAAACCTCCCGGAAGGGTATCAAACCGTCATTTCCAACGGAAAACACGCCATCCTGGGCGATGAGCCGGTTGCCTCCCGGGGCACCGACCTGGGCTTCAGCCCCGAAGACCTCCTGCTCGCTGCATTGGGCGCCTGCAAGGTGTCGACTGTGCGGCACATCGCCCGCAAAAACGGCTGGACGATCGGCAACGTCGACGCCCACCTGGAAATGAAAGTGGAACGCCGCGACGGCGCCCTGCACACCCTGGTGGACGTCCGTATCGACGTCGAAGGCGACATCACGGAGGATCAGCGCCACGAGATGCTGCGTCAGGCAGATCGCTGCTACATTCACCGGTTGATTGAGGGGGACTGGCACATTGGTTCGGCCATCCGGGAGCCGGAAGCGGTCGTCGCCGGTTAGACCACGCTCACCGACATTCCAGATTTTGAAAAGTGCGCCATGGTCCATAAGTTTGTCCGGCATAACGAACGCTACATGCAAGGCAAATTTCAGAATGAATATCACCACCTGCGCGCCAACCTGCTGCGCATAGGCGGCTGGCTGCGCCAGGAGGTGAACCGCATTCTGGAACCGTTCGACATTACCCAGCAACAGTTCAATGCGCTGCGCATCCTGCGCGGTCAGATGCAGGTGGTCCGTACCCGTGCCTTCAGCACCAACGACTTGCGGGATCTGCTGCTGGACAAAAGCGCCGACACCTCCCGACTCGTGGACCGGCTCGTGGAAAAAGGGCTGGTGTCCAAAGCGCCCTGTACCCAGGACTCCCGGCGGGTCAACCTCACCCTTAGCGAAAAAGGCGTCGAGTTGCTCTGCCGCATCGACGACCGGATGAGCGAACTCGACGCCGTACTCGGCGCCCTGAGTGAAAAGGAGGCCCGGCAATTGAATAACCTGCTGGATCGATTGCGGGATGTATGAATGCGCTTTATCCCATTTTCAAGCACCGAATGCCTATACACAACATGAAAAAACTGCTGCTCTGCGCTCTGGTCGTCCTGACGGGCGCCTGCCAATCCGAACCGGAAGCCCCCAAGCCCCGCGATCCGCAACTGCCGCCCAACGTCCCCGCCATCGGCGCCGACCGCGATGAACACGGCTGCACGCCCTCGGAAGGCTACCGCTGGTCGAAGGTGCAAAACAAATGCATCCGTTTGGTTGTCGGGGGTATCCGCCTGCTTCCCCAGGATTCGAGCGTTGAGCGGCACTCCTTCGCATTTGTGGTGTTCAGTGGCGACCGGGAACAGGCCGAATTGTATCTGCCGCGCGAAAAAGGGTCCGTCGTCATGAACCGTACCGGCAAGGCGGACGGATATGCCTGGGTATACGACGATTATACCCTGACTTTTATGAGCGACTATGCGCTCAAAAAAGGTGAAAAAACGCTGTTCAGGGGCAAATAACCGCACGCGTAAATTGGCCCGACATGGCAGCATCCAATGAACAACCGCCACCGGAACACCTGGCGCCGGACGAAGCCGACAAGCCCGCCGGGGATCCCAAGCCCCGGTGCCCCAACTGCGACAAAAAAATGCCGCGGGACGCCAAATTTTGCCCTAAATGCGGGCAAAAACGGCAGGACGGCCCGCCCAAATTGTCGGAACTGCTGGAACGGGTGTGGCGAAAGGCATTTCATGTGGACAACAAGTTTTTCCGCATGTCCTGGCAGTTGCTCATCCCGGCCCGGGTGACACAGGCGTATTTCAGCGGGCGTGTCAAAAGCTACCCCGACCCCATCCAGTTTTTTTTCATTTGCATGTTCCTGTTGTTGGTGTATGTGCACAACACGGCCCAAAAAGGTCCGGTCTTTATCGATTCGGACCTGCCGAAAGAGGCTTCCTTTGAGGTTGTGCGGGGTCGGCTGGACCAGATCAACGCCTTGAACGCGTATTGGGACTCCCTACCCCCCGACCTGCAAACGCCCCAGAGCCGGGTTGCCTTTGACTCGCTGGTGGCCGGGGTGTCGGCCGACCTCCGGGAGTGGCGGGAGGACAGTGTGGATTTGACCGGGCTCTCCCGGTTTTCGCACGCCAACAAGATCGCTTTGCAAGACTTGCTGCTGCTGACGCCCGACTCGCTGATCGTGCGCTACGGCCTCCACGGGTTCCTTGAGCAGATGCTGATTCGCCAGAGCCTGAAGTCGATCAAAGACCCGGAACGCA
Source organism: Saprospiraceae bacterium (assembly GCA_033764075.1). Lineage (GTDB taxonomy): Bacteria > Bacteroidota > Bacteroidia > Chitinophagales > Saprospiraceae > M3007. The sequence goes on from JANRJH010000023.1 coordinate 116,450, forward strand.
TGGGCCGGTTTTGGCTGAGTACGATGGCCTGGACGCTGTTGTTCCAGATCGCCGTCATGTCGCTTTGGCTCAAGCTCCTGTACGTGAAGCACAACCGGTATTTCGTAGAGCACTTCGTTTTCCTGCTGCACTTGCACAGCGGCTTTATCCTGTTCCTGACCCTGACCGGTTTTCTGCGCAAGGTGCTTGGCATGCGCTGGTTGCCGCAGTTTCTGCCGGTGGTGTGGTTCACCGGCGCCGCGCTGCTGGGCATGTACTGGTTCTATCGACAAGGCAAGCTGAAAACGACGCTCAAGTGGTTGCTTTTTGGTTTTTTGTACGTCATTACCTTTCTGGTTATGTTCAGCCTGAGTTTCGTGGTTAGTTTTTTGTTGTTCTGATCGCCGCGCTCGAAGGATGGCGCCCGAGCGTTTATGCGTGTCATTCACCTGGGTTTGGCCATGCGTAAAATTTGGATAACATGCTTGAAACACCGTATATTGCCAGGCAATTCATGCGGTGTTTTTCAAAAAAAACAACGTGAAATACCTGAAACCCAACCTTTACTGGCTTTTTATTTGTGTCCCCATTGCCTTCGGACTCGAATGGAGCCATGCCCCTGCGCCGTTGATCTTCTTTTCGGCAGCGCTGTCGATCATTCCCATTGCGCGCCTGATCAGCCTGGCGACAGAGAACCTGGCCACCTACACGGGCGACGCGGTGGGGGGGCTGCTGAACGCTACCTTCGGCAACCTGCCCGAACTGATCATCGCCATAGTCGCCCTGAAGGCGGGCCTGCACGACTTGGTGCTGGCCTCCCTGGCGGGCGCCATCCTGGCCAACCTGCTGCTTGCCATGGGCATGTCCTTTTTCATCGGCGGGCTCCGGTACCACAATCAGGAGTACTACCCGGCGAGCGTCCGCGTGTACAGTTCGATGATGATGATCGCCGTGCTCAGCCTGACGGTGCCCAGCGCCTTTCACCGCCTGTTCGGTGCGGGAGGGCCTAACCCGCATGAAAATGCGCTGAACATCGGACTATCCGTCCTGCTGCTCCTGGCCTACGCCCTGTACCTGGTGTTCATGCTGAAAACGCACCCTGATTTCTTTCAAAGCGAAGCGTCGGTACCAGAAGAGCAACACCACCATGAAAACCGCTGGCCGTTGCGCACGGCGCTCCTGGTGTTGATCGGCGCATCCGCAGGGGCGGCATTCATGAGCGAGGTACTGGTGGGCGCCGCCGAAGCGACCGGGGAGGCGCTTGGCATGTCCAGCGTGTTCATCGGGGTCATCTTTCTGGCGGTGATTGGCGGGGCTGCCGAGAGCCTGTCGGCCATCGCCATGGCCTCCAAAAACAAGATGGACCTGAGCATCAGCATCGCCCTGGGCAGTTCCATCCAGATCGCGCTTTTTGTCGCGCCGCTGTTGGTGCTGCTGAGCCTGGTGGTCGGACCCGGACAGATGAACCTGGCCTTCGGCAGGGGGTTGATCGGCGCCCTGTTCCTGGGCGTGATCCTGGGCGCGATGATCTCCGGCGACGGGCGTTCCAACTGGTACAAAGGCGTACAACTCATCATTGTTTACCTGATCATCGCCATGATGTTCTTTTTTATGCCGGCATCATGACAAAAGCCCTATCCTTCTGGAAGCCCCTGATCCGCGAGCGGGCTGTGCTCAACCCGGTGGACCGGATATCCGAGGTCATATTTGGCCTGATTATGGCGCTCACGTTTACCGGCACGGTCAGCGTGACCGGCGGCGACCGCCAGGAGATCAGCGAACTGCTGTGGGCGGCCCTGGGCTGCAACCTGGCATGGGGACTGGTCGACGCCATCATGTACGTGATGGGTGAGCTGCTGGAACGCGGCCACGCCGTAAAAATGCTGCACCGCGTGACCAACGCCGCCAACGCAGACGCTGCCCGGGCGGCGTTGACAACCGAAATGCCCCCTTTGCTGGCCCGACTGCTGTCGCAGGAGGCGTTGGACCGGCTTGTGGTACAGCTCAACCAATTGCCACCGGCGCCCAACAAAAGCCTGCTCACCTGGCGGGATATCCGGAATGCATTGCAGGTGTTTATTTTGGTGTTTCTGAGTACCTTCCCGGTGGTTTTGCCCTTTGTTTTTCTCCGGGAGGTGCAACCGGCCGTGCGAATGTCTAATGGCATCGCCATAGGGATGCTCTTCGTGGCCGGCTGCTTACTGGGGCGTTACGCCGGGTTCAGGCCCGTCGCCACCGCATTTACATACACTGCCATCGGCGTGGTGCTCGTGGTCTTAACCATTTTATTGGGCGGATGAAAAACGCATACCTTGTGCTTGTCTTTTTGGCTGCAAACCTGACGGTTGGCAAGGGCCAGGAATCACCTGCCCAATGGACATTCGGGGCAGAAACCGGATTTTATTTTATTCCAGACGAGTTTTTTGTGTTGCCGGTATTCCGGGCCGACAAAGACCACTGGCACCTCGAAGGGCGGTACAATTACGAAGACCAGCAAACGGCATCGGCATGGTTTGGGTACAACCTGTACGGTGGGGACGAATTTGCATTTTTCATCACGCCCATGGTCGGCGGCGTATTCGGCCATACCAACGGCATTGCGCCCGGTCTGGAGGTGACGCTCGGGTACAAGGGCTTCGAGTTGTACAGCGAAGCCGAGTACCTGTTCGATTTTGATTCGGCCGACAACAATTACCTCTACAACTGGGCAGACCTCACCTACGCACCCCTGGACTGGCTGTGGTTTGGGCTGAGCGGTCAGCGTACCCGAACCTATGACACCGGCCTGGACATCCAGCGGGGGCTCATCCTGGGCGGCGGTTGGAAAAACTGGGAGGTTTCCGGGTATTTCTACAACCCCGGTACGGATGATTTTTTTACGATGGTGGCGATTGGGGTGTCGTTTTAGGGGTGAGGATGGGTGGGTACATGGCGACGGTACCCACGGCTGAAGCCGTGGGCTGATGGCGTGGGGGGGTGACGGGGTACTTTCGAGACACCCTGATTGTGAATAAACCAACCGCAATCCTCCATGGACGACCGGGCGCTTTTCGTGTCCCGACAAACCCGGTAACCCACCCCCTGCATGGCTGGAACCGTTTTAGTGACTTGCACCGGCACTGGCGCTTTGTTCATGTGACCGGAAAAGTATTTCATCGATCGATTTGCCTTTATGCGCTTTCGACTCTGAATACCCTTGTTCTACCTTAAAAAGGTAAACCAAACGGTCTATGAGCTCCTCGAAGGATACATTTTCGGGTAAATCTTCCAGAAGTCGGATAACTACTGATTTCGGAATTACATCCAGATTGGTCATACCAAAAGCATTTTTACAAAGGTAGGGAGAATTTGGTTATTCCGGCGTACTTGCCTGCCCCCCGATGCCTCTAACAACCCCGCTAACCCGCCCTTGCATGGCCGGAACTGTTTCAATGACATTGACCAGCACATCGGTCTGAAATAAAATTCCTGGACAAGATTAAAAACGGTTATCTCGGTCGCAATCCTCTTCCCTCTGGATGCGGTCTGAAATTGGCGTGTCGGGAACCAGAGAGAGGCCTCAAACGTCGCAATCCTCTTCCCTCTGGATGCGGTCTGAAATATGAAAGAATTTGATTTATTAGTTACGGCAGCAAAGTCGCAATCCTCTTCCCTCTGGACGCAGCCTGAATTAACCCACGGCTTCAGCCTCCGCCGAGAAAAACTACGTGATCGCCGGCGAGAAAACTCTTGACGCAGCCTGAATTAACCCACGGCTTCAGCCGTGGGAACTGCGGGCGCCGCAATCCACTTCGCGCTGGACACGGGCTGAAATAACCCCGGAATGGGGATGCAGGGGCTGAACCCGGTCACGTCGCAATTCGCCTCCCGCTGGATACGGTCTGATGATTAACCCACGGCTTCAGCCGTGGGAGCTGCGGGCGCCACAATCCTCTTCCCTCTGGATGCGGTCTGAAATACGGCACTGACCGTCAGCATGCGGCAGTAAGCGCGTCGCAATCCTCTTCCCTCTGGATGCGGTCTGAAATGGCGATAACTATTATAGTTACTCGCCGACTACCGTCGCAATCCTCTTCCCTCTGGATGCGGTCTGAAATTTAAAGTTTGGAAACGGGTCTTCGAGCGTGCTTATTTGTCGCAATCCTCTTCCCTCTGGATGCGGTCTGAAATGTGCAAGGAATCCAGGGCGACCTGCAACTGGTGCTTGTCGCAATCCTCTTCCCTCTGGATGCGGTCTGAAATATAATGGCCAAATCGTCAACGTCGCCCCGGGGGGGTCGCAATCCTCTTCCCTCTGGATGCGGTCTGAAATTAAATGAGCTGGCAGATTTTCTACATGCGGCTGCAGGTCGCAATCCTCTTCCCTCTGGATGCGGTCTGAAATTTAATCCAAGGCCGCCATCAAACAAAATAAATTGTGTCGCAATCCTCTTCCCTCTGGATGCGGTCTGAAATGATAGCGGATAGTTCAGTAAGGGAGGCTCCGAAAGGGTCGCAATCCTCTTCCCTCTGGATGCGGTCTGAAATATTTTCGCGGCCATATTCGCAATTATTGGAGCCAGTCGCAATCCTCTTCCCTCTGGATGCGGTCTGAAATCAACTGTTCATCAAACTCGATGCGTTGGAAGACCAAGTCGCAATCCTCTTCCCTCTGGATGCGGTCTGAAATACAATGGCAACGTTGTCACCGTAACAGGTGGCATCTGTCGCAATCCTCTTCCCTCTGGATGCGGTCTGAAATCAACTCCAGCCTGTCCTCGTGGCACTGGGTCAGCTCGTCGCAATCCTCTTCCCTCTGGATGCGGTCTGAAATTATTTTGGGGGAAATCCAGGCTGTGAAGGATCAAACGTCGCAATCCTCTTCCCTCTGGATGCGGTCTGAAATCAGAGGAGAGAATCTCCGCATGGGCAGAAATAGTGGTCGCAATCCTCTTCCCTCTGGATGCGGTCTGAAATTTGACACGTTGTTTCTCAACGGTGGCACGGATACCGTCGCAATCCTCTTCCCTCTGGATGCGGTCTGAAATATGCGCCGAACTTATCCGGTGGTGAGTGATCTACCGGTCGCAATCCTCTTCCCTCTGGATGCGGTCTGAAATTCGACAACAGTCTGGGGTCTCGATGCGGACGACAGTCGCAATCCTCTTCCCTCTGGATGCGGTCTGAAATCTGGAGGTGGATCAAACATCGCCGGTTTCGCAGGAACGTCGCAATCCTCTTCCCTCTGGATGCGGTCTGAAATAGGCTCATAGTTTTTGAGTTTTCATCACTAAATATACAGTCGCAATCCTCTTCCCTCTGGATGCGGTCTGAAATAAGAATTCGCTGCCAAAGCCACCGCTGCTGAAAGTCGCAATCCTCTTCCCTCTGGATGCGGTCTGAAATCTCGTTTCTCAGGGAAATGCAACCCAACAGGACATCGCAACGTCGCAATCCTCTTCCCTCTGGATGCGGTCTGAAATTTTTGGCAGCAGTTTGCTGCTCTCGCAGTTTTGATCATGTCGCAATCCTCTTCCCTCTGGATGCGGTCTGAAATCCGGATACTGTCCCGCCTTTACCTGATAGAGTAGGGTCGCAATCCTCTTCCCTCTGGATGCGGTCTGAAATAAAAAATTATGGAGAACATTTATATAGGCCTTATAATGTCGCAATCCTCTTCCCTCTGGATGCGGTCTGAAATATGACTACCCACAACGAGGCCAAAAAG
>JANRJH010000050.1:0-172479 GCA_033764075.1 Saprospiraceae bacterium
CGATGAGTTCAAACAGGAAATCGTGCTTTTCCTCAATAATCTCAACCTCTATAAAGAGGAACTCAAATCACTGCTGACCTTAAATTTCAGGACAGTAGGGGGCACCTCTTTTCATTCCCAAACCTCTTAATTTTGGGTATAGTAAGCCTTTACAAAATTGAAACATTGTTGAAAATGAAGCCTTTTGATGAAACAAATATCAAAAAGGCTATACCATCATTTTTTCTGGTCACTAGCCCCAATGAAAAATATGTGAAGCCAAACTTCTCCGAAATTGAGGGAAATATTAAAGGGGGCACTTTGCCCAAAGTAATTCTAATATCTGCGGCTGGCGCAACAGGGAAAAGTGAACTTACCAAACATCTATCTTCAAGTCTAAAAATCCCAGTTTTTGATTTATCCAAACATGACCCGGTTGCAAGCAATTCACTAACGGGATTATTTTTTGAAACGCTTGGCCCAATGGGGCTTGGTAAATTTGTTGAAGAACTCACGACAGGAAACGGAGGACTGATTATAGATGCTTTGGATGAAGGTCTTCTTAAAACAAAGATAGAAGGCTTTAATGCTTTTCTAGATGGTATCGTTAGTATTTGCGAAAATGCTTTGAATACACCATTCATATTATTAGGAAGAACACAGGTAATAGAACATTCATGGCTGTATTTTGAGGAAAAAGGCATAGATTCTTCTCTTTTGAAAATAGAACCGTTTACCACTGAACAAGCAATAGAATTTATTAACAAGCAAATCGGGGAAACTAATTACGACAAACAGTATCAAGAAGTAAGAGACTATATAATAAATTCAGTAGAAGGTTTCTTTAAAAGTACTTCCGCAATAAGTAAAAAAGAATACCAATCGTTTATTGGCTATGCCCCAGTTTTACAATCAATCACAACTCTCCTTAAAAAAACAAAAAACTATAAGTCCTTATACGAAGAACTTGCTAGAAAAAACGACAAAGGAATAGATTTAATCTTGTCTATAGTTGAATACATACTGATTAGGGATAAAGAAGAAAAAATTAAGCCACTTTTGCTGGAAAACCTTTTGAGTGGAAGACCACAAGATTTTTCTGATTTGGTCAATCATTCGGCATATTCTATTGAAGAGCAATGTGCTAGGATATTGTCAAGTCAAATTTCGAAGCCCATTGTTTTTACTTTAACAAACGATATGGCATTTAATCATCAATACGAGGAAAAAATTACCGAATGGCTGAAAGAACATCCTTTTATACAAGAAGGAAATATTCAAAATGCTGTTTTCGAATGCTATATCATAGCGACATTGATGCAAAAGTCTAAATATAATAAATCTATTTGTGAATACTTAAGAAATAAATACAAAGATGCATTCATGTTATTTTTTATTTTTGATAAACTTTCAGAAAGCAGGAAAATAGATAGTCAGTACCTGCCTTATTTATTAGCCTCAATTAAATCTCTTGATGATAGTCAGGTATTTTCAACTATGCATATTGAGAGCGAAGACGATGAAGATGACGCTTCAGATATAACAACCTGTGAGGTTGAGTTTTCTATTAATTCTTCCGAAATTATCAAGTATTCTTTCAACCTCTCCATTGAAAAAAACGAACATTTATATTTGGGTGACTTTTTGTCAAATATTAGTATTAATGCTCCTATTAACATTGTCTTAAATGGTAAAAGGAGTGTATTAAGTCCCGCAGTCAGCATACTTTGCTCAAAAATAACGATTAATACTTCGGAATTTGTTGTTGAAAAAGGCATGCAAAATATGGAAGGAATTCATTTCGAATGTGATGAGTTTTTTATTGACTATTCGGGAGGGCAAGTACCCGTATTGGTTAATCATTTAGATGATAATCAAAATTTTTCAATTTTTTCTAATCACCGACCAGATTTTCCATTTGGAGACTATCTAGTAGATAGTGGCATTTCAAAATTTGACCCTTTATTAATTGAAAAATATCTCAGGCTACGAAAAATATTAATGCTTTTTCGATCTCATAGTAAAGGCGAGATGGCTAAATATAGAGACAAAATTGAGCATAAAAGGGTTTTACGTAATGAAATGGGGGAAAAAATATTAGAATTATTATTAAAAAGTAAGGTTTTGTATCATGACACAACTTTTTATTATTGGGAACCAGACATTGCGCATGAAGAATTAGGGATAACTTATTTGGATTTAAAGCGCAAAATAATTAATCAAAAAACGATTGATTTTTTGAATAAAATATAAAAACTGACAACAATGCAATCAACGCCAACCGCCGCCAAAGCCAAACTCGCAAAGCCAATGCAGGCGGCGGTACGCGTGAGTGCCCCCGTTAATACTAAATTCAAACGAGATGGATTGGAAAAAATACGAATCGATAATTTTTGAGATATATAAATTAGCATATCCTGATACTAAAATACAGTACAATCAAAAGATACTTGGAAGATATTCGAAGACAGAAAGACAAATAGATGTATTAATTGAAGGCCGCATAGCTGGCAGAAAATTTTTGCTTGTCTTTGATGGCAAATATTACTCAAAAAAAATTGATGTAAAGCATGTTGAAGAATTTATATCAATGATTGAAGATATTAATGCCGCTCAAGGCATTTTAATAACTTCAAAAGGCTATACGCAAGCTGCTATTAATAGAGCATATTACGGTCCAACTGAAGTTGAATTAGACATATTAAACTTTGATGAATTAAAGGACTTTCAAGGTTTCGATGGATTGACCTACAGTGATGAGCATGGCGTAATTATTCCAGCTCCATTTGGGTGGATTGTAGATGGGACGCGGAGAGAAGGATCAATTGCAACCTTATATCAAAGAGGAAAGACATACGAAGACGCACTTGGAAGTGGTGAATTAATATATGTAAATATTTTCAATTATGATGAAGAAATATTGGGCTTAGAGGATGTGTTTAAATTTCATGAAATAGCTACGAAAGAATTTCACCCAAAAGCATCATTTGAATACTTCGATGCAATAAAAAGGGCAGATGGCAGGCCGACAAAAATCAGAAAAATCCTAAGAGAAGAGACTCGTCTTCATGAATACACCGGATTTGTTGATTTTGGTGAATTTTGTGTCTTTTGTGTTCTTTTAACCCCCGAAGAGCTTCAACATAAGAACATAAGAAAGCTTGAGTATTGTATCGAACGAATGATGCCTTTAAAAGTCAATTTAGATAGTCTTGCAACTGTTGAAATTGCTAAACGTGAAAGAATTCTGGCAAATACAGCATCAATCGAAGAAAAGGCTGAAATTCTAATTAGTATTGCTGAAATATACAGAGATATTAAAGCTTTTGCCAAGGCTAAAGAAAAGTATGAAGAGAGCATACAAGTATTTCCTGAATGCTATGGCGCCAGATTAGGACTTCTTGAAATAGGTTTTAAGACTGAAAATCGGAATAGACTAATTGAGGACCTTTACAACTTATCGCCTGGACATAGGCAAATATGTGATGATTTAGTGAGATTGTGCTTACAATATGAGGAAATCAATTTCCTTGAAGGTTTTTTCGAGAAAAAAATTCAAGAACATTATGGAAAACATGAAGAATTAGGTAATCTTTATTTTTCATGGGGTGATCTAAATTACTCAATTGGACGAAATCTAAAAGCATTGGCTTACATGAAATTGGCGAGGGAAAATTTCTTAAAATGTTTCGACTTAAGTCACCCTGCATTGCTTGCAATCGAAAAAGTAATAAAAGAATTAGAAATTAAAAAATAAGCATAACTCTGAACCCCCACCCACCCATGAAACAACCCACTCAAACCATAGACGAATACCTACAACCCTTCCCCCTCGACGTCCGGGAAAAACTCCTGAAAGTGCGCCAAACCATCCTCGACAACGCGCCCGGGGCCGAAGAAGGCATCGCTTACGGCATGCCGGCGTACAAAACCCACCAAAAACCCCTGGTCTATTTCGCCGGGTTCGCCAAACACATCGGCTTTTACGCAACGCCCACCGGGCACAAACAATTTGCCGAACAACTGAGCGGGTATAAACAGGGCAAGGGATCCGTCCAGTTTCCGCTCGACCAGCCCATTCCGTACGACCTGATCGCGGAAATTGTGCGTTTCCGGGTGGCGGAAAACGCGGAAAAAAAGAAATAGGCGCCGGGCCAGCAGTTTGACATCCGATAAAACGCCCTCCTGTTGGTACTACGGCATCAAAAACTTGCTCGTTTCGTTTATTTCGATTATCTTTGCGTCTCATATCCAACTACCCATACACCATGGTATTCACAGAGGAAATCAGGAAACCGACCAAAGACGAACAACAGTTGGCCATGGAGTCCTTCCATGCGCTTACCAACGCCATTGCGCAGGTGCACGTCGAAAATCCGGAGATTGAGATCGAAGAAACGCAGGAAAAGATCCGCATTCCGCTGAAAGCCCTGAAACTTTTGGCCAAAGTCCTTCAAGCGACCAGCGAGGGCAAACCCATCTCGATTATCCCCATCGCTACGGAAATGACAACCCAGGCTGCCGCCGAGTTGCTGGGGTGCTCCCGCCCGCATTTTGTTAAATTGCTTGAATCTGGTGAAATCAAATTCACCAAAGTAGGTAAGCACCGAAGGGTGAAGTTTGAGGACGTCCTGGACTATAAAAAACTGATGAAGGCCCGGCAAAGAGAACTGCTTGAACAGATTATGCGTGCAGACGAAGAATCCGGATTATATGATACATAGCGTTCGATTCACTTGCGTGCTCGACACAAATGTGATATTTCCGATTGACCTTGAACGCCACTTTGTCACCCCCCACCTGTCATACCGTCGCATTCCCAAACTGGCACAATTCTCGCCACCCCACAGCGACACCCCGGGAGCCATCAACGCCATCCCTGCCATGCTCCACTTCCTCGCCCATTCGGGCCCTTCCGCCGCCCCTGAGCACACCCCGCATCCCCTTTCCCGCGATTTCTCCCTGCTCGACGCCTATTCCCAGACCGTCGTGGCCGTCGCCCAGCGCGCCGGCGGCGCCGTGGCCCACCTGAAGGTGCGCAAGGCCGCCGCCAAAAACCAGCCCAACAACCGCCGCAACCCCGAGCGCGAGGGCTCCGGCTCCGGCTTTCTCATCAGCACCGACGGCTTCCTCGTCACCAACAGCCACGTGGTGAGTGGCGCAGAAGCCATTGAAGCCCAGTTCTCCGACGGACGCAGCTTTGCCGCCCAGATCGTCGGCGACGACCCGGCTTCCGACCTCGCCGTGGTCAAGATCGACGGCAGCGGGTTCAACACCCTGCCCTTCGGCGCCGGCGAGCACGTCCGGGTGGGCCAGATCGCCATCGCCATCGGCAACCCCTACGGATTCCAGCATTCGGTGACCGCAGGCGTGGTCAGCGCCCTGGGGCGCAGCCTGCGCAGCCAGAGCGGACGCCTGATCGACGACGTCATCCAGACCGACGCGGCCCTCAACCCCGGCAACTCGGGCGGACCGCTGGTCAACTCCTTCGGCGAGGTGATCGGCGTCAACACCGCCGTCATCCTGCCCGCCCAGGGGCTGTGCTTCGCCGTGGCGTCCAACCTGACCCAGTTCGTGGTGGGCAAACTCATCCTCGAAGGCCGCGTCCGGCGCGCCTGGCTGGGCATCGGCGCCCAGGCCGTGCCCATCGCCCCCAAACTGCAACAACTGCTGGACAACACCGCGGGCCCGGCCGCCGCCAATACCGAAGCCGCCGCCCTGCTCGTGCAAACCATCGAGCCCGACGGCCCGGCCAACAACGCCGACCTCCAGCCCGGCGACCTCATCGTGCGCTTCAACGGCGCCCCCCTGGCCTCCATCGATACCCTGCACAAGATGCTCGACGAGCGCACCATCGGCAAACCGGCCGAACTGACCATCCTGCGCAACCAGCGACTGGTGAAGGTGAACGTGGTGCCCGGGGAGATGGGTTAATCCGGGGGGCTTTTCCGCACTTGAGTGATGGAACACAGATGAAACGGATCGCTATGCGAACACAGATAGTCACGGATTTTTTTATTTTTTTGTGCAAAAATCCGCGATAATCCGTGTTCGCGAAGCGATCCGTTAAATCCGCGTGCCATCACTCAAGTGCGCGCGCCTAAAACTCAATCTCATAACACCCCGCATCCGGCGTCACCGCATCCCGAACCTTCCCGTCCAGGTCAAGCTCGATGCCCGGAATGGGCACGGCGTAACGGTTGGCGATGGAGTGCAGCGTATCCAGCCGGTACAGGTCTTCGTTGGGGTCGATGAAAATGGTGTCCTGCAAGGTGGCGTACAGGCACGGTTGGCAGTTATCCGGGAAGTCGGGCCAGGCATCCGGGTCGAGCAGGTCGCGCACCCGCACGATGCAGTGCTCGAAGCGGTATCGGAACACGTTGGGGTCGCCCACCCGGTCGAACAGCACAAGCTGGTCGGCGCGGCTGCCGCTGAGGATGCAGTTGCGGAAAACGACGTCGAGCGGGTTGAGCAGGAAGTCGCTGCACAGCTGGTCCAGACAAAGCGCGTTACCCAAACGCAGGGCCACGCCGTTCACGCCGTAGCTGGCCGCGGTGCAGTAGTCGAACCGGTACGTGCCGCCGTATTCCAGCTGTATGGAGAATCCGGTATTGTTGTAGAACAGGCAGTTTTCGGCCGTGATCGCGGCGTGGATGCCGATCAGTCCGCTGTTGGCGGTGTTGTGAATCAGGCTGTTGCGGAGGGTGAGGTCGGCCGCGGAATCCACGCGGATGCCCACGATGGAGTTGCGCACGATGCAGTGTTCGATGCGGTGCCCGGAGGTGCCGGCCTGCAGCCAGAGGCCGGTCCACTGCCCGGGGGTGTTTTCGAACTCGGGCTCCAGCCGGTCGCCCTCGAAAATGACCGGTTTGTCCCGGGTGCCCTCCACGATGAGCCTGCCGCTGCCCTGAAAGGCGAGGAAGCCGTCGTTGTACGTGACGCTGGTGGTGTCGGTTTCCTGCTTGGCGAGTCCGCCGTGCACATGGATGCGGGCGCCGGCGGGGATGCGCACCGTGCAGTCGTCGATCACCAGCACGCCGTAGATGACATAGGGGCGGGGGTCGTCCCACACCCATTCTCCGCCGTTGCAGCCAAAAGCGTTGATGTTGCCGGCGTCGAAGCGGCTGGGCAGGTACACGGCGTTTTGGCCGTAGGCTTCGAGCGTCACTTTCTGGACGTTGCCGTTGGTCTCGAAGACCAGGTTTTCGCTGATGACAAACGGGCTGCTGGAGGGCGGCTCGTCGGGGTTGATCGTCACCTCGGCGAACACGTACAGGCTGTCTTCGGGGGCGATTTCGAGGTTGGTGTGCTCGTCGCCGGGCAGACCGTCCACATTCAGGTTGAAGCGGGAGGCGCCACCGTCTTCCAGGTAAATCCGGGAGATGCGGATGGACTCCTTGTGCGGGTTGAACACCTTGAAGAAACGCGTAGCCGACCCCAGTTGGGTGAACACGGTGTCGAAGCGCAGGGTGTCGGTGCTGAACGAGATGGTATCCCCGGCATCGGTGGTGAAGGTTTCTTTCTGGCAATAGGCGATCAGGAGAACGGCCGGCAGTAGGATGAGGAACAGCCTTCGAAGCATGTACGGTGTTTTTTTGCGCTAAGGTAGCGGAATCACCCCAGGATTTGGCTTGCCAGACATTCGCCCAGCAAACCGGAGACCAGGGTATCCTGAGCGGAATAGACGCGTTGATCGAGGAAAACGTTGTCCAGCGGTCGCCTGCACACCTCAATGTGCCCGGCCGCCAGGTTCACGAGCCATACCTCTGGGATGCCGGCCCGGGCGTACAGCGGCAACTTGACCTGCCGGTCTTTCTCCAGGGATGAATCGGCGACTTCCACCAGCAGCAGGATGTCCGAGGGGCCCGGGTGCGCACTTTGGTAAAAATCCGGTAGAAAGCGCAGGACAGCCAGATCGGGCTCCGGCTCGGAATGCGCGTTCAGCCTGACGGGATTTTGAACGCTGAGCAGGTATTGGGATTCATCGAGATGGGCCGTAAAGAAACGGGTCAACTTGTTCACCATCCCGGCATGTGGGCTGTTTACAGGGCTCATGGCATAAATTTCGCCGTCGAGCAGCTCTGTACGCCCTGTTTCCGGCAAGATGCCGGAAGCGGCCATGCGGTAGTATTCGTCTACCGTGAACCGGTAGCGCATGGTTGGGGAGGTCGAAAGATCGGGAGCGGCGGTGGTCATACACGGTGCAAAAGTGATCCCTGCTGTTTTTGTCGAAGCAAAAATAAACAACTCGTTTTAAAATAGCAAATTCGGCGTCTTAACGATGCGTTAAAAACGTTAAGAAATTTAACAGAGTCATTCGACAGTCAAGACAATCCCTGGCCAGCCATTTTTAAAATTTTATATCGAAAAACATAAAATTAACACGGGACACGCTTTTGAAAAACAGCGTAAAAAGCCCGTTTTGGACAAATATTCCGTCGCGCACCCGGCCCACACCGCCATTCACAACTCTTTAACATTTTATTCGTTAAATGTTTTTAACGTTTTCTTAACGGTCTTCGTTACATTTGCAGGGCTTTTCCCGCAAACATGCCACAACAGGTCATTGACGTACTCATTCCGGCGTACAACGAAGAAGGTTCGCTGCCGCTGGTGCTCCGGGATCTTTCTCAAACGCCTGTCCGTCAGGTCATTGTGTGCAACAACGGCTCCACCGACCGCACGGTCGAGGTGGCCGAAGCTGCCGGCGCCGTTGTGGTGCACGAGCCCCGCAGGGGTTACGGCAATGCCTGCCTGGCGGGAATGCGTTACCTGAAGTCCCTGCCCGCGTCTGAACAGCCTGATATTGTGGTTTTTCTGGACGGGGATTACTCCGACTACCCCGAGGAGCTGCCGAAAGTGGTGGCGCCGATCCTGCACAACGGTGCAGACCTGGTCATCGGTTCCAGACTCCTGTTGCCCCTGCCCCCCGGCGCCATGTCCGCTCCGCAGGTTTTCGGCAACTGGTTATCTTCCAGGCTCATCCGCGCGCTGTACGGATACCGCTTTACCGACCTCGGCCCTTTCCGGGCCATCCGCTGGCCGGTGTTGCTGCAGCTCGACATGCGCGATCCCAATTACGGCTGGACGGTGGAGATGCAAATCAAAGCCGCCCGGCATCGCTTGCGAACCCGGGAAGTGCCTGTTCGATACCGCCCCCGGGCGGCCGGCAAAAGCAAGGTCTCCCGCACGTTCCGCGGCGTAGTGCTGGCCGGCGCCAAAATCCTGGGCCTCACGGTTGCCCTCGCTTTTCACCGACCCGTCAAAACAACCATTTCACCAGAACAAAACAACTGATTTTCCATGTTCGGATTACACACTTTTTTTGAAGCGCTCCAGTACCAGGCATTCGTCGATTTCGGCTATCTGATGCTGTTTATTTACTTCCTGGCCATGAGCGGCGTGACGGTGTACGCACTGTTGCAATTCCACCTGTTGTTCCTGTACAAACGCTTCCACAAAGAAAATCCGGACATCCGCTACAAGCAATACCAACAAGGCGACCAGATGGTGCCCTTCGTGACCGTTCAGCTGCCGATGTACAACGAGATGTACGTGGCCGAGCGCATCATCGATTTTGTTGCGGCCCAGGAGTACCCGAAAGACCGGTTCGAGATTCACGTGCTCGACGACTCCACCGACGAAACCGTGGAGATCGTGGCCGCCAAGGTCGCCGAGTACAAGGCCCAGGGATTCAACATCGAGCACGTGCGCCGCGCCAAGCGCCACGGCTACAAGGCCGGCGCCCTGCAAGACGCCATGCCACTGGCCAAGGGCGACTATATTGCCATCTTCGACGCCGACTTTACGCCGCGGCCCGACTTCCTGCGCACCACCATGCCGTATTTTGAAGACGCCAAGGTGGGCATCGTACAAACGCGCTGGGAGCACATCAACGCCGACTACAGCATGCTCACCAAGATGCAGGCCCTGCAGCTCAACGTGCACTTCACCGTCGAGCAGGCCGGCCGCTCCTATGGCAACCTCCTGCTCCAGTTCAACGGCACGGCCGGTGTGTGGCGCAAAAGCGTGATCCTGGAAGCCGGCGGCTGGCAGAGCGACACACTCACCGAAGACCTCGACCTGAGCTTCCGCGCCCAGATTATGGGCTATAAAATCCAGTACCTCGAAAAACTCGGCTCACCGGCCGAGCTGCCGGTGGAAATGAACGGCCTCAAAGGCCAGCAGTTCCGCTGGAACAAGGGCGGCGCACAGAACGTACGCAAGCTGCTCAAGCTGGTGTGGAACACCGACAAGCTGAACTGGGTACAGAAAATGCACGCGATCAGCCAACTGCTCGCCTACGGGATTTTCCTCTGGGTGTTCATCGCCGCCATCAGCAGCATCCCGCTCGCCTTTGCCTTTAAGGAACTGGGCATCTCCACCCACTTCCTGTCGTTTTCCATCGCCGGCCTGTTCTCCGTGGGCATCATCTCCTACACGGCCAACATCACCGCCGCCATCAACCGCAATAACCCGCCTTCCTTCTGGGAAAAAGTGCGCTTCATGGGCCTGTTCATGAGCTTCCTGCCCATCTCCATGGGGCTGTCGCTGTACAACGCCATCGCCGTGATCGAAGGATTTATGGGCAAAGCCTCGTCATTTGTGCGCACGCCCAAATACGGCATCACCGGAAACCAGCAGAAGAACTCCTCCTTCCAGAAAGCGAAGTACGTGGCCCGCAAGATATCGTGGGTGACGCTGGCCGAAGGCTTCCTGGCCGTGGTGTTCGCCTCCGCCGTGGTGGCCGGTGTCGCCACCGACAACAGCGCCTTTGTGCTCTTCCACTCCATGCTGGCGGTGGGCTTCGGCACGATCTTTTACTACTCGGTGAAGCATTTGAGTGTCGATTGACGAGTGTCGAGTGTCGAGTGGGCAGAAGGGGGTTGAAGAATACGAAAGAAAAAAGCGCCGCTTCCGGTTGGGAGCGGCGCTTTTTATGCTATAATATGCAGATAATCCGTAATAATCCGCGTTCGCGAAGCGATCCGTTTCATCCGCGTGCCATGAATCAAACGCAGGAAAAACGCAAACCACTACGCCAACTCCTTCTCCGAAGCGAACACCGCCGTAAAATACTCGCGGTTCATCAGGGCGATGTTGTCCACCGAAATTTCCTTGGGGCACTCGGCCTCGCAGGCTTTCACGTTGGAGCATTTGCCGAAGCCTTCGGCGTCCATCTGGGCGACCATGGAGAGCACGCGGCTGCGGCGCTCCACTTGTCCCTGGGGCAACCAGGCCAGGTGCGACACCTTGGCGGAGGTGAACAGCATGGCCGAAGAGTTGGGGCAGGCGGCCACGCAGGCACCGCAGCCGATGCAGGCGGCGGCGTCGAACGCGTGTCCGGCGATGTCTTTTTCGATGGGGATGGCGTTGGCGTCCTGGGCCTGGCCGGTGTTCACGCTGACGTATCCGCCGGCCTGGATGATGCGGTCGAACGCCGAGCGGTCTACCACCAGGTCTTTGATCACCGGAAACGCTTTGGCGCGGAAGGGTTCGATCACGATGGTCTCCCCGTCTTTGTAGTGGCGCATGTGCACCTGGCAGGTGGTGGTGCCTTGCATGGGGCCGTGGGCGCGGCCGTTGATCACCAGTGAGCAGGTGCCGCAGATGCCCTCGCGGCAGTCGTGTTCAAAAGCGATGGGCTCTTCGCGCTGGGAGACCAGCTTTTCGTTCAGGACGTCGAGCATTTCGAGAAAGGACATGTGCTCGTTGACATTATCCAACTGGTAGGTCACAAACTCGCCTTTGTAGCGGCCACCCTGGCGCCAGACTTTGAGGGTCAGTTTCATATCCATGTTTCTTTGCCGAATGGTGTTTTGTTAGTTAATAGGATCAAGGAGTCTTTTGGGTTATGGCAGAAAGGTTGTCAATCAGGATGTTGCCGTTGTAAAAGCCGTCGGACTCCGGCGAAAACACGGCTTTCAGTTGCAGGTAGTTGTAGCTGCCGAGTGTCGGGCGAAACTCGAACGTATAGTCCTTCCAGTCGGTATGCGCCACCGGATAGGTTTCGCCGATCAGTTCGGTGCGCTTGTCGTCGGTATGCACGGCATAAATTTGCAGCGAACACGCCTTGTTGTACGAGGCTTCCCGCCCGGTGGTGCGCGACATGGAGGTCAGCACCGGCGCGCGGGCCAGGGACAGGGTAAACAGGTAGGTCGAATCTTTTTCCAGTTGCCCGTTCAGCGCCTGGCCTACCGACTCGCCCGTGCCGTTGTCGCGCACCACCAGGCCCAGGTACAGGGTTCCGTGCAGGGCGTAGGTGGTGACGTTGAAGCAGCCGGGTTGCACGTCGGGCGCGGTTTCGAACTCATCGCCCAGGTTGTCCCAGTACAGGGGCTCTTCGCCGCACTTGTTTTTTTTATCGAGTTCAAACGAAGGGTTTTTCAGGTGAATAATCTGCTGCGCCGGTGCGAGTGCGCCGGCAAACAGAAAAAGCACGTTCCAAACCAATCCTTTGTTCATCGATACGGGTTACTTGTAGCTTCTTTGGGTCACCTTGACCTCTTCGTACACCAGCGGTTCGCGGTGCAGTTCCGGTTCGGCGCCTTCACCTTTCCATTCCCAGGCAGAGACGTACATAAAATCCTGGTCGTTGCGCAGGGCTTCGCCGTCGGGTGTCTGGAATTCCTCACGGAAGTGACCGCCGCAGGATTCGTTGCGCTGCAGGGCGTCGATGCACATGAGTTCGCCGAGTTCGAGGAAGTCGGCTACACGCCAGGCTTTTTCGAGTTCGGGGTTGTATTCGTCGGTGCGGCCGGGCACGTACACGTCGCGCCAGAATTCGGCGCGCAGGTTGCGAATGTCGCTGATGGCCTCTTTAAGTCCCGCTTCGGTGCGCCCCATGCCGCACTTGTCCCACATAATCTTGCCCAGGCGGCGGTGGATGCTTTCCACGGTTTGTTTGCCGTTGATGGACATGAGTTTTTCGATGCGGCTACGGACGTCCTTTTCGGTGGCTTCGAACTCGGGCGTATTGGTGGGGATGGCGCCGGTGCGGATCTCCTGGCTCAGGTAGGAGCCGATGGTGTAGGGCAGCACGAAGTAGCCGTCGGCCAGCCCTTGCATGAGGGCCGAAGCGCCGAGGCGATTGGCGCCGTGGTCGCTGAAGTTGGCTTCTCCGGCGGCGTACAGGCCCGGCACGGTGGTCATGAGCTCGTAATCGACCCACAGGCCACCCATGGTGTAGTGCACGGCCGGGTAGATGCGCATGGGCATCTCGTAGGGATTCTCCCCGGTAATCTTTTCGTATATTTCGAACAGGTTGCCGTAGCGGGCGGAGATCACGTCTTTTCCGAAGCGCTGGATGGCGTCGGCAAAGTCGAGGTACACCGCCAGACCGGTGGCGCCCACGCCGCGGCCCTCGTCGCACACGGCCTTGGCGGCGCGGCTGGCGATGTCGCGGGGCACGAGGTTACCGAAGGCCGGGTAGCGGCGCTCGAGGTAGTAGTCGCGGTCTTCCTCCGGAATCTGGTTGGGGTGTTTTTTGGCGTCTTCGGCTTTCTTGGGCACCCAACAGCGGCCGTCGTTGCGCAGGGACTCCGACATGAGGGTGAGTTTCGACTGGTAGTCGCCCGACACCGGGATGCACGTGGGGTGTATCTGGGTGTAGCAGGGGTTGCCGAAGTAGGCGCCCCGGCGGTGTGCGCGCCAGGCGGCGGTGGTGTTGCACATCATGGCGTTGGTGCTCAGGTAGAACACGTTGCCATAGCCGCCGGTGCACAGCACTACGGCGTGTGCACTGTGGCGCTCCAGCTCTCCGGTGAGCAGGTTGCGGGCGATGATGCCGCGCGCCTTGCCGTCGACGAGCACCACGTCGAGCATCTCGTGGCGGTTGTACATTTTCACCGTGCCGAGCTTGATCTGGCGGCTGAGGGCCTGGTAGGCGCCGATAAGGAGCTGCTGGCCGGTCTGGCCGCGCGCATAAAAGGTGCGGGAAACCTGGGTACCGCCAAAGGAGCGGTTGTCGAGCAGGCCCCCGTATTCGCGGGCGAAGGGTACGCCCTGGGCCACGCACTGGTCAATGATGTGGTTGGACACCTCGGCCAGGCGGTGCACGTTGCCTTCGCGCGCCCGGTAGTCGCCCCCTTTGACGGTGTCGTAGAACAAGCGGTACACCGAATCGCCATCGTTGCGGTAGTTCTTGGCCGCGTTGATCCCGCCCTGGGCGGCGATGGAGTGCGCGCGGCGGGGGCTGTCGTGAAAGGTAAAGACCTTCACGTTGTAGCCCAGCTCGCCGAGCGCGGCGGCGGCAGAGGCGCCGGCGAGGCCTGAACCGACAATGATCACGTCAATGCGGCGCTTGTTGTTGGGGGAAACCAGCGGCACATGGCCTTTATAGTACTCCCATTTTGACTCCAGCGGGCCTTCGGGGATTTTGGCGTCCAGCTTCGGATCGAGGGCGATGGATGTGGTCATGTTGTATGAATGAATTTTTATATGCGAATCGGTGGCGCCGTATGCAGTACCGGCATTATTTATTGAGAAACATCCAAACGGGGATGACGGCAAACAGCAGCGGAACGACGATGGAATAGGCGTACCCGGCGGACTTGATCAGCGGCATGTACTTGCGGTGGTTGAGCCCCAGCGTTTGGAACGAAGACCAGAATCCGTGCCATAGGTGCACCCCGACGACCCACATGCTGATTACATAGATGATCACGTAAACCGGATTGGCAAAGGCGATCTTGACCGGTGTGTACAGGTCTTTGACCGGGTGATCCATGCCTTCGATCGTCACCATGGGCACATTGCCGAGCTTCATCTGCAGCCAGAACTGGTACATGTGCAGGAGGATGAACACAAAAATGATGATGCCCAGCCAGGCCATGTTGCGCGAGGCGCGTTCCTGCGGGCGCACGTGCTGCACGGCGTACTTCTGGTTGCCGCGGGCCGTGCGGTTCTGGCGCCACAGCACCACACCTTTCCAGGCGTGGAACAGGATGGTGGCGTACAGCAGGTACGAGACGGTCTTGATCAGCGGGTTGTGCGTCATGAAATACGCATAGGCGTTGAAAGCCTCTCCACCGTCGTTTTTCAACAGTTGCAGGTTGCCGATCAGGTGAATGATCAGGAACAACATCAAAAAAATGCCGGTGAGCGCCATCAGCAGCTTCTGACCGAGGGAAGATTGCAAAAATCGACTGAACCAGTTCATGGTTAGGGCGAATAAGATTTGGGTTTGTGTTTCCGGTAACCGGTTGCGAAGCGCAAAGAAAATAAATTTTTCGCCTTGCCGCACCCAAACAACCGTTACCCACAAAGCTACAATGACCCAACGTCGCTTAAACCGGATCGTTGATTTTTACCAACAATTAACACGCTATTTAGACGCGATCCAAATATTTATCCCATCGCATCCGCCCATACGGCCAGCAGTGTTTGCTCCTCCCGCGCCCAGACCCACTCTTCCCGGGCACCCCGGCACGCCTCGGCCAGTCGGTCATACTGATCCGGGTGGTCCATCAGGTTTTGAATGGCGTTCACGATGTTTTCCACCCGCAAATCGGGCAGCAATACGGCCACTGCATGGCGGACTTGCAGGGCGCGGTACTCCGGAAAGTCCATCGTAAGCACCGGAACGCCGGCCTGCACATAGTCGAAGTATTTGTTTGCCAAAGAGTAATAATACGAAAGACCTTTGTTTTCCAGCAGGTTGAGGCCCATCCAGGCCTGCCGGGTGATGTCTTTCAGATCGTCGGGCCTGACAAACCCGAGAAAACGCACCTTGTCCTGCAACCCCGGTTCGGCTGCCTGTCGGCGAAGTTTCCCGGAAAGATCGCCCTCTCCGGCCAGCCACAACTGCACCCCTTCCAAACGGGTCATCGCCTCCAGCATGGCTTCAATGCCGCGGCCCTCGTTCAGCGCACCCTGATATACCAATATGCGGAGTGTCGAGTGTCGAGTGTCGAGTGTCGAGTGTCGATTTCCGATTGCCGATTGCCGATGGCCGATGGCCGATTTCCGATGGCCGATTTCCGATGGCTGATAGCCGATTTCCGATGGCCGATGGCCGATTTCCGATGGCCGATGGCCGATTTCCGATGGCCGATGGCCGATAGCCGATGGCCGATGGCCGATGGCCGATGGTGCGTTTCGTATCGCCTGGAACGGAATGCCGTATTTTTCGGAAAAAAGGTTCGCCAGGGCTGGCCCCACCGTATACGCATGCCGGTAGAACGGCAAAAAAATGCGGGCCACCCCGTTCCAAAATGCCTTGACTACCGGCCGCCCGGTCACTTCAGGCACCTCCGTGAAATACTCATGCGCGTCGAACACCCGCGCCTTGCGTTTGAGCAGCGCCGCCAGGGTGCCGGCGGGCAGGGTGTCGAGGTCGACCACGCCGACGGCATCCCACGATGCGCGCATCAGGTAAAAAAACAGGCGGAGATTGTATTCGGCGTAAAAAAGAAACCCTTTGTTCCAATAGCAGCGCAGGCGATGTTGCCGGAAGGGGCGCGCATCGAGGTCGACCGAATGCGGCAGGCGCCGGCCCACCAGCGTCACCGCGTACCCGTGCGTCGCCAGCGAGCCGGCGATGCGGTGCATGCGCTGGTCGTAGGTAAGGTCGTTGGTAACGGTGAGGCAGATGGCTTTCAAGTCAGAAACCGGCCAAATGTTTGTACACCAGGTCCACCGGCAACCCCATCACGTTCGAGTAGGTGCCCTCCAGGCGGGTGATTTTGCACAGCCCCAGCCACTCCTGCACACCGTACGCGCCGGCTTTGTCGAAGGGTTCGTAGAGGCGGATGTAAAAGTCGATTTCCTGGTCGGAGAGGGTGTCGAAGGTAACGTCGGTGATGCCGGTGAACGACACCTGTTTTTCGGCGGAGAGCAGGCACACACCGGTGGTCACGCGGTGGGTGCGTCCGGAGAGCCGGCGGATCATGCGTGCGGCGTCGGCGTAGTCGACCGGCTTGTTGAATATCTCGCCGTCGAGGATGACGGTGGAGTCGGCCGCCAGCACGATTTCCCGGTCGTGGATGAAGTGCGCGCCGGCCAGCGCCTTGCGGCAGGCGAGGTACTCGGCTACGGCTTCGGGGTGCAGGTCGGGCGGAAAGTCCTCGTCCACATCCAACGGCTGCACGGTAAAGCCGAAACCGGCCTCGTGCAGCAGTTGGCTGCGTCGCGGACTTTTAGACACGAGGATGAGCGGACGATCCGGAAACACGGGTTACTGTTTAGCGGCAGCCTGGGCGGCTTCGATGGCCTTGACCATGTCGGCGTAGTTCTTGTCGATGTCGGCTTTGCTTTTGGTCATGTACTGCATGGCCTCCTCGAGCTTGGTGTCCACGGTGGGTTCTTTGTAGTTGGTCATCCAGTTCATCATGTCCTCTTCGGCCTTGGTAATGCCGGTCAGCACGGCGGCCAGCGAGTCGCGGCGGCCCTGGGAAAGCGCCAGGGAGTCGGCCAGGTTGAGTTCATCGCGCAGGGTGCGGGCCAGGCGGTTCATGTCGCCCATTTTGGCCATGGCTTCGTCGTGCACCTGCATGGTTTCTTCCACCAGTTTGTTGAGGGCGCTGCGGTCGGGTGCACAGGCGAGGAAGAAAAGAATGGCAAAAAAGAGCGTGGCGTACGTTTTCATGTCGTTGTTATTTTCGGGCAAAGGTAGGGCGTTATTGGACTTTAAACGACACCTTGTTGATGCCCCCTGTAAAAGCGAATTCTCCTTTTTGGGCGTAGGCATGATCAACCGGGGTGCCGGTATCCCTGCCCACCTCAAAGGGCTCCAGGCCGTGACGGACCATAGTGCGTCCGATTTTACCCTCGGCGGCCACCTGGCCGTTCACCAGCAATTGAACGTTACCGCCTCCGGTGGGCGATCCGTCGGGAGTAAATCGAATACCAACGGTAATCTTGCCCTTCGGCAAAGCCGATTTCCCTGCCAGGCGGAGTTCGGCGACTTCAAATGCGTTGTATTTAAACACCGGTTTGTTGTTCAATACATACAGGCTCCAGCCCGCCGAAAAGGCGCCCGCGCAGGTGATGACGCCCTCTGCACCTTTTTCCGGCACCACCACCTCTGCGTCGATGGTTAAGGGGCGCGGGAACAATTGCGGGCCGATGGGTTCGGGCACCTGCACATTGTTTCCGTAATAGGTCCAGGCGGTTTTGGGCGGACCGGAAGCCCGCAAGGCGGGGTTCATCCGCTCGGAGAAACGCGCGTCCAGCGGAAACACGTCGTACTTCTTTGCCTCCACTTCGAATGCTTGCTGCAATTCCCTGAGTTTATCCGGATGGGTAGCGGCAAGGTCGTTGGCCTGGCTGAAATCTTCGGCCACATGGTAGAGCTCCCAGGTAGCTTTGCCCAACATGTCGTTGGTTTTGCCCAGTGTTTCCCAGGGCACACCCGAGCGGGTGCAGGCCACCCACCCGTCCTTGTACAAGGCGCGGTTACCGGCCAGTTCGAAATACTGCAAGGTTCGGGCATCTTTGGCGCCGGCGTTGTCGAACGTGTACAACATGCTTATGCCTTCCAGCGGTTTTTGCCTGATGCCGTTCACATAATCCGGCTGCTGCACACCGCAAGCTTCGAGGATGGTGGGCACAACGTCGATGACATGGTGCCATTGGCTGCGCATTTCGTTTTTGGCCTTTATGCCTTTTGGCCAGTGCACAATGAGCGGGTTGCGGGTGCCGCCGTAGTGGCTGGCAATTTGTTTGGTCCATTGAAACGGCGTATTCATGGCCCATGCCCACCCTACCGGCACGTGTGGTTCGCTGCCGGGGTCACCAATCTCGTCGATGCGGCTCAGCGTACTTTCCAGGCCGAGCTGGATGCCCAGCAAACTGGCTACCTCACTGAATGTGCCTTCCAGGCCGCCTTCTGCGCTGGCGCCGTTGTCGCCGAGAATACAGAAAATAAGGGTGTTGTCCAGCTCTCCGCTGGTTTCCAGTGCATCGAGCAGGCGGCCCACCTCGTCATCCGTATGGGCCATAAAAGCGGCGTAGTTTTCCATCAAACGCGCGTAAACCTTTCGGGCTTCGGGCGACTGCGTCTCCCAGGAAGGGATTTCCCCGGGTCGAGACGTGAGTTTTGTGCCCTGGGGTATGATGCCCATTTGCAATTGGCGCTGGAATATGATTTCGCGTTCTTTATCCCAGCCGTGGTCGAACTTGCCTTTGTACTTGTCGCGCCATGCTTTCGGCGCGTGGTGGGGTGCGTGCACGGCGCCCGTGCTGTAATAGGAAAACCAGGGCCTTTCGGGATCGACGGCGTTCACGGTGTTGATCCAGTTGATGGTCTCATCCGTCATGTCGGTGGTAAAATGGTACCCCTGTTCCGGGCTTTTGGGTTGCTTCACCATAACCGTATTCCGGTACAACGTAGGGTAATACTGGTGCGTTTCGCCCTGGTTGAAGCCGTAGAAATAATCGAAGCCCAAACCTGTGGGCCAACGGTCGAACGGTCCGGCAGGGCTGATGTCGGGCTCGGGCGTATTGTGCCATTTGCCGAACATGGCGGTGGCGAAGCCATTGTCGCGCAGCGTTTGCGATACCAACGCGGTGCTTTTGGGGATAACCCCGGTGTACCCCGGAAAACCGGTGCCCATTTCAATGATCACACCGGTGGCGATGCTGTGGTGGTTGCGGCCCGCCAACAAGGCGCCACGCGTCGGGCTGCACAAGGCCGTAGTGTGAAACTGATTGTATTTCAAACCGTTCTGGGCCAAACGATCAAAATTGGGTGTAGGCACTGAGCCGCCAAAGGTGCCGGCCATGCCGAAGCCCACATCATCCAGCAAAATAATCAGCACATTGGGTGCACCGGCAGGCGCTTTCAACTGTTTTGGAAAATCGGCGACAGACGCTTCGTAGGTCGAACCCACTTTCCCTCCAAATGCCGGATCGGGCTTGGGGATTTGATTGCCGGAAGTGTTGTCCCTGGAAGTTGGTTCCGAAGGCCCACAACCGGTAAGGATAAAAAATCCCATCAATGGAATGAACAATGCTTTTGCCAGGTTTTTCATTTTGGAAAAATGTTAATGTTTTTTTAGTGTTTGTAACTCACGCGGCAAATGTAAAAAAATTGGGCAAAAAAATATTCGGAAACCACCCTCCAAAATGTCAACTTGTTGGAAATGTTCGTAGACGCTGAAGAACCGCCCTTCTCGTTCACCTGGCGCGCCACCGAGGACGGGGCCGCCGTGCTGCACGAGCGAACAGAGACCGCCGCGCAGAGTCCGTACCTGCTCTTAGTGTGCCCTGATGCCTTCGATGTGGCGTACGGGGGCGGGGTGCTGGGGTTTGCGGTGATTTGGTGGGGGGACCGGTTTTGTGGGTGTTCGGATTGAGAAAGACCAAATTGTCTAATTTTTTATTTGACGATTTGAAGGTTTGATTTTTCTTTTGTTTGTATTAAATTTGTGTTAAGTTCGTTTTTTTTTTTTTGCACTTTTTGTAGAATGCCTATATTTTTGTTGCATCGGTTGTGTACACATACCCTGAACCAGATGAAGGCCGCTGTGAGCGCTGCGGCGGTTGGATTCTTTTCTTTCACATTAACTTTTTTGATCATGAAATCTCCCAACCGATTTCGATTCATGCGCAGCCTGCTCGTTTTGACCGGACTGCTTGCGCTCAGTTTTTTCTCTTGTAAAAAAGACGTTTCGGACGAACAACTCCAAACGGAAAAGAACGCAACGAACACCGCCGCCACAGAGAGGGCGTGTACGGGTTGTGAGGTAGTAGTTACGACGGACCGGGATGCATCATTGGAAGTCTGCGGTGACTTTACTGCAGGCGGCAGTGGTAGTTGTTCATTTACAAGTTGTGATGTATCCGATGTATCGGACATTGTGTTTATACCGGCAAACACACCGACAACAGTTGCTTGTGTAGGTTCCGCGGGTAGTGTATGTATTTTCAACGCCAATTCGCTTGTAACCATTGGGATCAGCATTCAGTTTGGAAGTTCAACCCCAATCAACACTTCGATTCCCCCGTTGACTGTCGTTTGCTTCAATACGAATAGCACCTGCTCTTCGACTAATTCAGGATGTTAACAGGATGGTTAATTTAATTTGATTTTTCTGCTGACTGCATGTCACCATGGTGACATGCAGTCAGTAATTTCAGTATAACAAATTGCAATAAATCAATAACTATACATATGCATGAATCAATATTTACATTAATTTGTACGATTGTCTGGGTTCAACTATGTGCCCAGTGCCCTCCCCTTGGACCCATCATTGGACCGGTCGCTCCACAAATCTGCCTTAATTTGAATGCCTACACTTACAGTATTCCCAATTCGGCCAATGCCGATCTGGTTTGGAGTTTAGATCCGCCCTTAGTAGCAAATTATCTTGGCCCAAATACCGGCGAAACAGTAACTATTGCATTTAACGACACCTTTCCGGTCCAAATTTGCGCCACCCCAACAAACCCGTGCTTTAATCCAACACCCGTATGTTTATTTATTGAGCCTTTACCATGGCCCACAGTAATTCAAGTTGGGCCATACACAATATGTGAAAATGATAATCTGATAATAGATTTTATGGGTACCGGTTGGTCGTTTGAGTGGTCAGTAGGCAACCCTAATATAGGACTACCGCTTTCCGGTTTAGGCGATATCAATTTTATTGCCCAAAATCCGGGGAATACGCCTCTTTTCAGTGCACTTTTTATTACCCCTTATCAAGGTATTTGTCAAGGAGATGATATAACCACCTGGATACTCGTCAACCCCACCCCCACCATCACCCCCGTCCCCGACCTCACCGTCTGCCCCAACGCCCCGGTCAACATCCCCTTCAGCGGCACCTCAGGCGCTACCTTCTCCTGGACGAACACCAACCCCGCCATCGGACTGCCCGCTGCCGGATCGGGCGACATCAGCTTCACCGCAGCCCAGGTGGCCACACCGCAGACCGGTACCGTGACCGTCACGCCCCTGTACGACGACTGCCCGGGCGACCCCGTCGTCTTCAACATCACCGTGGACGCCACCTTTGTCGAAGACCCGCCCGACATCACCGTCTGCCCCGGCGAAGCGGTGTCCGTGCCCTTTTCCGGCAACGGGACTTCCTACACCTGGACGAACACCAACCCCGGCATCGGCCTCGGCGCCGCCGGATCGGGCAACCTCAGCTTCACCGCCGCAGGAGGCCCCGCCCAGCAGACCGGTACCATCACCGTGACGCCACAGGGCGGCGCCTGTCCGCCACAGACGCAGAACTTCACCGTGACCGTGCTGCCCCTGCCCGCCGTCGCCCAGCCACCCGACGTGAGCGCCTGCGAGGGCGAGGCCGTCGCTGTCAATTTCACCGGAAGCCCCGGCGCCGTGTTCACCTGGACGAACGACAACCCCGCCATTGGACTGGCCCCCTCCGGTTCGGGGCCCATCGCCTTCAACGCACCGCCCGTCGGACAAAGCGAAACGGCCACGATCACCGTCACCCCCGTGCGCGACCCCTGCGCCGGCGCACCCCGCACCTTCCGCATCACCGTGAACCCGCGCCCTGTGCTCACCCCCCTGCCCGACCGCAACGTGTGCACCGGCGACACCGTGCAGGTGGCCTTCAGCGCCACCCTGGGCGCGCTGGTGTACTGGAACAACACCAACCCCGGCATCGGCCTGGCGACCGACGGCGTGGGCGACATCGGCTTCACCGCCGCCGCCCTGCCCGCTTCGCCACAGACCGGACTGATCACCGCACTGCCCTACGACGGGCTTTGCTACGGCAACCCGCAGAGCTTCGAGATCACCGCCATGAAGTGCTGCGAGACCTTTGCCGGAAACATGGACACCGCAGCGGTGTACGCCTGCGGTGAGCAGCCCGTGCCCGTGGTGTTTCTTTACAACGACTCTTTGGAAACAAACGACACCCTGCGATTCATCCTGTTCACCAACCCTGGCAACCCCTTGGGCAGCATCGTGTACGAGACGGATACGCTGTACTTCCCCTTTGTGCCGGGGGTTACCGCCCCCGACAGCGTGTACTACGTGGCCGCCGTCGCCGGAAACAAGATCGGGGCCGACAGCATCGACCGCGCCGACCCGTGTCTGGACATCTCCAACCCGCAGCGCGTGCGCTGGGCGCACAAACCCGCCATCGGCGCCGTGCCCGCCCCACGCGAGGTGTGCGCGGGCGAATGCCTGGCGGTGGAGCTGCTGTTCACCGGCGCCCCGCCCTTCTCGTTCACCTGGCGCGCCACGGAGGACGGGGCTGCGGTGCTGCACGAGCGAACAGAGACCGCCGCGCAGAGTCCGTACCTGCTCTTAGTGTGCCCCGATGCCTTTGATGTGCCGTACGGGGGCGGGGTGCTGGGCTTTGGGGTGATTTGGTGGGGGGACAAGTGGTGTGGGTGTATGGATTGATGATTTCATTCCTCGCAGGACGACTACCTTTGCGCCATGCTTAAAGCCATCTCTCCCATTGACGGCCGCTACGCCGACAAGACCCGCGCCCTGCAAGCCTACTTCAGCGAATACGCCCTCATTCGGTATCGCGTGTTCGTGGAGATTCAGTATTTCATCGCCCTGTGCCAATACGGATTGCCCCAGCTGCAGTCCTTCGAGGAGTCTGGCATAGACGATCTGAACGCCATTTTTGAAAATTTCAGCGACGCCGACGCCGAGTACGTCAAAACCATCGAACGCACCACCAACCACGACGTCAAGGCCGTGGAATACTTCCTCAAGGAGCGCTTCGACGAGCTGGGGCTCGGCGCCCTGCGCGAGTTTGTGCATTTCGGACTCACCTCCCAGGATGTGAACAATACCGCCACGCCGCTGCTGTTCAAACAGGCCCTCGAAAAGGTGTACCTGCCCCTCCTGCACAGCCTGCGCGACCAGCTCGAGCAGCTCGCGCTCGATTGGGCCCACGTGCCCATGTTGGCCCGCACCCACGGCCAGCCGGCCTCCCCTACCTTGCTGGGCAAGGAGCTGCGCGTGTTTGTCGAGCGACTCGACGGGCAAATTGACCAACTGCAAGGCCTGCCCCACCGCGCCAAATTCGGCGGCGCCACCGGCAACTTCAACGCCCACTACGCTGCTTACCCGGACTACGACTGGACGGCTTTTGCCGACAACTTCGTCCGCGAGTTCCTCGGCCTCGAACGATCCAGCCCCACCACCCAGATAGAGCATTACGACTTCCTCGCCGCACAGCTCCAGGCCATGGGCCGCATCAATACGGTGCTCATCGACCTGTGTCGCGACGTGTGGGCCTACATCTCCATCGAGTACTTCCGCCAAAAAACCGTGCAGGGGGAGATCGGCTCCTCGGCCATGCCCCACAAGGTGAACCCCATCGACTTCGAAAACGCGGAGGGCAACCTGGGCCTCGCCAACGCGCTCTTTCAGCACCTGGCCGAAAAACTGCCGGTCAGCCGCCTGCAGCGCGACCTCACCGACAGCACCGTGCTGCGTAACCTCGGCGTGCCGGTGGCGCACACGGTCATCGCCCTGCAGTCCATCCAGAAAGGCCTGGGCAAGCTGATCCTGAACGAAAGCCAACTGTACGAAGACCTCGAGGCCAACTGGATGGTCGTCGCCGAAGGCATCCAGGTCATCCTGCGCCGCGAGGGCTACCCCCAGCCCTATGAGGCACTCAAGGAACTCACCCGCGGCAAGGCCGAAGTGGGGCGCGAGGAACTCCACGCGTTCATCGACGCGCTCGCGGTGCCGGAGCCCGTGCGCGAAGAGCTGAAGGCGCTGACGCCGCATAATTATGTGGGCCGGGGATAGAAAAACCATACCTTCAACCCGAAAACCAACCACCAACCCCGATGCCGGGCGCAACCATAATTCCACATTCCGCATTCCACATTCCGCATTCCCAATGTCGCTCATTTACGGACACCACCCCGTCGTTGAGGCCATCCAGGCCGGCCAGGCGGTAGACAAAGTGTACTTCCAGCAGGGCCTGCGCGGCGAGGTGGAAAAGGAGATCCGACACCTCACGCGCGACCACGGCATCCCTTTGCAGGTGGTGCCCAGGGAGCGATTGAACAAGATGACCCAGGGCAACCACCAGGGCGTGGTGGCTTTGCTATCGCTCATCGCCTACCAATCGGCGGAAGAACTCGTACCCCGGCTCTTCGAACAGGGACAGACGCCGCTGCTGGTGCTGCTCGACGGCGTGACCGATGTGCGCAACTTCGGCGCCATCTGTCGCACTGCCCTGTGCATGGGCGTCCACGGCGTGCTGGTGCCCCAGTCGGGCGCAGCCTCCATCAACGAGGAAGCGATGAAAGCCTCCGCAGGCGCCCTGGCGCGCATCCCCGTCTGCCGGGTGCGCAGCCTGTTCACCCTGGTGGAGTGGCTCCAGATCGCCGGTGTGCAGGTGGTGGCCACTGCCCTGCACGAAAAGGCGCTTCCCCTGCCCGATATCGACCTGAGTGGCCCTACTGCCCTGCTCTTTGGCTCCGAAGGCCAGGGGGTGCACCCCAAATTGCTTAAAATGGCAGACCGCGTGGCCATTATACCGCAGGCGACGGATTTCGACTCCCTCAATGTGGGTGTTGCTGCGGGTATCGCGCTGTACGAGGTGCTGCGGCAACGGGCATCCGGTGTTTAGCCTCGGCGATCCTCTGCGAACCCTCTGTGTCCTCTGTGGTTCATTTTTTTTAAATAAACCGCAGAGGACTCGGAGGATTCGCGGAGGGGCACAGAGGGGATACACTGCGATCCTCGGCGAACCCTCTGGTTCCTCTGTGGTTCATTTATAAAAAAACAGACCCACGAACCCTGTTCACCATGAACACCTACACCGACCAGCTCCACCGCACGATCCACCTCCCCCACCACCCGCCCCGGCGCATCGTGTCGATCGTGCCCTCCCAGACAGAACTGCTGCACGCCCTGGGGCTGGAGACCGAGGTAGTCGGCCTCACCAAATTTTGCGTGCATCCCCGGTCGTGGTTCGACACCAAAACCCGGGTGGGTGGCACCAAAACCCTGAACCTGGAACGCATCGATGCCTTGCAGCCGGACCTCCTGATCGGCAACAAGGAAGAAAACGAGCGCGCCCAGATCGAAGCACTCGCCGCCAGATACCCGGTGTGGATGAGCGATATTTACACGCTCGACGACAGCCTGGACATGATCCGGCGCGTGGGCGACCTGTGCGGCAAGGCAGCAGCTGCCGATGGCCTGGCCCTCCGCATTCAGGCTGCCTTTTCGGCCCTGCCGGTGTGGCCCGTGCGCAGCGCCGCCTACCTGATCTGGCGCAAGCCCTACATGGCGGCGGCATCCGGCACGTTTGTCGACCACCTGTTGTCGCGGGCCGGTTTCACCAATGTATTCGCATCCAGGAGCCGCTACCCGGAGATTCGCGCTGAAGAACTGGCCTCGGCCGCACCGGAGGTCATCCTGTTGTCGTCGGAACCATTCCCCTTTTCGGAAAAACACGTGCAGGAATTCAGGGCGCTGTGTCCGGGAGCGACCGTGCTCGTGGTCGACGGCGAGCTGTTCTCCTGGTACGGAAGCCGTCTGCTGGAGGCCCCGGATTATTTTTGCCGTTTGCGCGATAAATTGGCCTGAATCCGTCTTTTCCGCAAAAAAAAGCGGGCGAGCGGCAAACCCAAACCGTACTTTTGTATTCAAATGGTAATCCTTACCTGTATATCAAACATGAACAAACTGCTTTTTACCGCCATATTGCTCTTTGCAGGCGCCTGCCTGACCGCCCAACCCGTTGAACGTGAGCCCGGTGAAGTTGTTGTACAATTGCAGCCGGACGTCAGCCTGCCGGCCTTTCTCCAGCACCTGCGCAGCCTTCCTTATGCTCGGTACGAGGCGCCCATAGCGGCTAATTGGCGCATTCACCTGGTGCACATTGATGAAAGTCCGGTGAACCCGGAAGAGAGCCTCCTCGCCATTCGCAACCTGCCGGGGGTAAAAGCTGCCCACTGGAACGCCATTACCAAAACCCGCAATACCGAACCCAACGACAGCGACTGGTTCCGGCAGGAAAGCATGCAACAAATCGGCGCACCCGCTGCCTGGGATTTCTCCATGGGTGGCCTCACCCCCCAGGGCGACACCATTGTGGTGGCCGTACTCGAAAAAGGCGCTCTGCGCACCCACCCCGATTTGGACGCCAACTGGTGGTACAACTGGCAGGAAATCCCCAACGACGACATCGACAACGACGGCAACGGGTATGTAGACGATTTCCGGGGCTGGGACGTGCGCACCAAAACCGACAGCCAGGGAAACAGCGACAACCATGGCACCCAGGTGAACGGCATTATCGGCGCCGCCGGCAATAATGGCGTCGGTGTTTCCGGCGTGAACTGGCACGTGAAACTGCTCAACATCGCCAATACAGAAAAGGTCTC
Organism: Saprospiraceae bacterium; assembly: GCA_033764075.1. Classification (GTDB taxonomy): domain Bacteria; phylum Bacteroidota; class Bacteroidia; order Chitinophagales; family Saprospiraceae; genus M3007. Next base: position 27,280 of record JANRJH010000050.1, read on the forward strand.
TGAGATTATTGCCGCTTACCGTTATGTGGACACGATGCGCCAACTCTACAACCAGACCAACGGTCAAAAAGGCGCCTTCATCGTGGTTACCAACGCTTCTTTTGGCATCGACTTCGGAAAACCCAGCACGTATCCAGAGTGGTGCGAAATTTACGATTCCCTTGGCGCCCATGGGGTGCTGAACGTTTGCGCGACCATTAATGAAAATGAGAATGTGGACGTTGTCGGCGACATGCCCACCACTTGCCCCAGCCCGTACATGATCGCCGTGACCAGCGTGGACAAAAACGACCAGAAAATGGCGGGCGCCGGCTACGGACCGGTGAGCATCGACCTGGCCGCGCCGGGCGACGACGTGTACTCCACCCGCAACAACGGCTCGGGAACCAACCCGGTACCCACCTATGGTTATGGCGACGGCACCTCTTTCGCCACTCCGCACGTCACCGGCACCGTGGCCCTGCTGTACAGCCTGAACTGCGCCAACTTCACCAGCGATGCCCTTACCAACCCCGCCGGCGCCGCCGAGCGCGTGCGCGACGTCATCCTGAGTTCCGGAACCCCGACCAACACCCTGCAAGACGTGACGGTCACCGGCGCCCGCCTCAACCTGTCCGCCGCCGTGCAAAGCGTTACGGAATACTGCGGCGGGGTCGTCGGCCCCCTCGAGGTCATCGAAATACGCGGCACCTTCGGCAGAGGGCCCCTGACCGTGTTCTACCAAACGCCCGATTTCGAGCCTTACGACGTCCGGGTGTTCAATATGCTCGGGCAACTCGTCCACGAAGAGAAGGTCTACCCCCAGCAGTTTACCGTCAACTTTTTCGAATACGAGTACCGGCACCTGCCCGCCGGCGCATACGTGTTTACCCTCGGCAAGGGAGATGACTACGTTGCCGAGAAATTTTTGAAAATGTAAAAAAAGACTTGTGAATATTGTTGGAGAGGTCTTATCTTTGCAGCCCGAAAACAAACCCGGTATTGGCTCCGTAGCTTAATGGATAGAGCATCTGACTACGGATCAGAAGGTTAGAGGTTCGAGTCCTCTCGGAGTCACCGATTTTTTTCAAAGTTCGGGCGCCTGCTCGCGGGTTACGCAACCGGCTTTACACAAACATTTTTGGCGAGGAAATAACAGACAGCATCATGTCGAAAGTATGTGACCTGACAGGCAAGCGGCCGATAAGCGGCAACTACGTTTCGCACTCCAACCGCAAAACGAAACGTCGCTTTTACCCCAACCTGCAGAAGAAAAAGTTTTTCATGCCCGAAACGGGCGAATGGGTGACCCTCAAAGTGAGCACGGCAGCCCTGCGCAACATCAACAAGATGGGCCTGTACACCTATTTGAAAAAATTGGAGAAAAAAGGCGAGATCATCATCAGCGAGGATTAACGCCCAAAAAAGATAAGCAACCATGGCTAAGAAATCCAAAGGCAACCGGCTCCAGATCATTCTGGAATGCACCGAGCACAAAGAGAGCGGTATGCCCGGCACTTCGCGTTACGTAACGCAGAAAAACCGCAAGAACACGCCCGAGCGTCTCGAGTTGAAGAAATACAACTCAATCCTGCGCCGCATGACCGTTCACCGGGAGATCAAGTAACGTCCACCACACCCAAAAATAAAGATCATGGCTAAGAAAGTATCCAAAAACGCCCGTGTTGCCCAGCGTGCCGCAAACGCCGGATCGGGTAAAGATCACGTGAAAGTGGTTAAGGCCATCAAGGACCCTGCCACCGGCAAGTACTCCTACAAGCAAATGATCGTTCACAAAGACAAGGTGAAGGACTTTTTTGCGGATGTGAAGTAAGTTCCGTCCGTTTCCGCTATTGCGGAATGGAACACGGATCAATCGGATCGCTGCGCGAACACAGATAAATACGGATTTTTATCCCAAGAGATTAAAAATGCGTTCTTCCGTGTTCGCGCACACCAAGAATGTTGCCCCTGACGGGGCTTTTTTTATTTGGAGACACCTGGTCCTCCCAGGAGTGGCAAGACAAGCAACGTCAGCTCCCCCATTCGACACTCGACACTCGACACTCGACACTCGACACTCGACACTCGACACTCGACACTCGACACTCGACACTCGACACTCGACACTCGACACTCGATTCATCCTCCCCTCGGGTAGTTCAAATCCTCATCGTCGGCCTGGTCGGGCGGGGCTGTCCGCAGGACGCGGATAAAAAAGTAAATGGTGATGCCAATAACGATGCCGTTGGCCAAAACCATCATGATCAAAGCGGAGGTGTTCATAGAGCGATATATTGAACGGTTTTGGTTACCATTTTTGGTTGGGATCGGCGCGGCCTTCGCGTTCGCGTTTCAGTTGGGCGATGCGCACCAGCACGGCGATGCCGGCAAACATGAGCACGAGCAATATCCGGGATCCGTTGACAAAGATCAGCTTTTTATTCAAAAAGGCCAACTGCGCGGGGTCGGTCGTGGCGGCCATCTCCCGGTATATGGGGCCATTGGCGATTTGATCGATGATGCCGCCATGACCGGTGAGGCTTCCGAGGAATACGGCGATGAGAATGACCGGCGTTACATACTGGATGATGTATTTGAAAATAATGGGCACTTTCATGTCGGCGTTCCGGTTGATCTCGGCCCACCCCTTTTCCATACCAAACACCCAGGCAAACAGGATGATCTCAAACATGGCGAACACCACCAACGATACGGTGCCCGCCCAGTAGTCGTATTCGTCAAATACCCCATACTGGAAGAACAGCACGGTGGGTGCACCCAGGATCAGTACAGACAGGCCGAATATCAGCGCTGCCTTTTCCCGGGGCCAGTTGAACTCGTCGTGCAAAAAGCCCATAACCGGGGTACCCATGGCCAGCGAGGAGGTGATGCCGGCAAAGAACAGCAGCCCAAACCAGGCTGTGCCCGCAAAGGCGGCCAACAGCGGCCCCCATTGCTGGAACAAAAAGGGCAGGGTGCGAAAGCCGAGCCCCAGGCCCCCGTTTTTGGTCATTTCATACACCTTTTCGACACCGAGGTAACCCACGGAAATCGGGATGAGGATGGCCGCGCCGAGCGCGACTTCTACAAACTCGTTCATCCATCCGGCGCTCATGGCGTTCAGGGCCACGTCGTCTGTCTTGCGCAAATAAGACGCATAACATTGAATGCTGCCCATGCCGACGGACAGGGTAAAGAATATCTGCCCGGCCGCCGCCAGCCAGACCTTGGGGTCCCAGATCGTGCTGAAATTGGGTGTCCACAGAAAGTTGAGCCCTTCCGAACCACCGAAAATGGCGCCGTTTTGCCCCGGTTGCAGGGTGATGCCGCGGACGGCCAGAAACAACCCGAAAAAGATCAGCAGGGGCATGCCCACCTTTGCCGCAATTTCCACCCCGCCGCTCAGGCCCCGGGAAAGTATCCAGGTATTCAAAGCCAGGGTCAGTATCCAGAAAATGATGGGCTCGGCCGTGCCCAGGGAGACGTACTGGGTAAACATATCGCTCACCGCTTCGGCCGACTGGCCCTGAAAGGCGCCGGAGACAGAGCGCCAGACCCAAGCCAGGGTCCAGCTTTCCAGATAGCAATAGTAGGCGGCCACCGCCAGGTTGGTGAAGATGCCAAAAACGCCTATGTACTTCCATCGGCGCCGTTTGGCCATGTTGTCGAGGATAAACGGCGTAGAGTGGTCACCAAACATGCCGCCATAGCGACCCATCGTCCACTCCACGTACAACAGGGGAATACCCATCAGCACAAAACACACCAGATAAGGTATGATGAATGTGCCGCCCCCGTTTTGAACGGCCTGCACCGGGAAACGCAAAAAATTACCGAGCCCGACGGCGTTGCCGGCCATGGCCAGCACCAATCCGACACGAGAGCCCCAGGATTCAACTTTTGCAGTACTCATAAGGGTAGTTTAGTCTGAAAACAGGCGCCAAGATAGATAAATTTGCAAATGCCGAATTACCGTTCGTTTTATTAGCCCTTGATCAACGATTTTTATGGAAATAACTTCCAAAAGCGCATTCATCAGCCGCAGCCTGGGACAGGCAAGCCCCTTTGCAAGTGTGCTGGAGCAGGCCGGGTGGTCTGTGGCGGGTTATTCGCTGGTGATCCTCGAGGCGCTGCCGTTCAACCCTGCCGCCCTGCCCCGGGCCGATTGGGTGCTGGCCACGAGCCGGAACGGTGTCCGCTTTTTTTTAAACGCTATTGTCGAGAACCGGCAGCCGCTCCCTGACGTGCGCTGGGCGGCCATCGGCCCCGCCACGGCCGCCGAAATGTCGCGTTTGGGCGTCGCGCCGGACTTCACCGGCTCCGGCGACCCCGAAGCTGCGCTGCAGGCGCTCCTGCCCCTGGTACAGGGCCAGCGCATCCTGCATCCCACAGCACTGCGCCCGGCCGGCAGCGTGTCGCGGTGGCTGGGCCCGTACGCCACGGTCATCCACCTGCCGGTATACCGAAATGAACCCGTTGACGAGCCGCCCTTTTCGCCGGCAGCCGTGCTGGTGTTCACCAGTCCGATGAACGCCCGGAGCTATTTCAGCAAAAACACGCTCAGGCCTGGCCAGCGGGTGGTGGCCATCGGGAAGTCCACCGCGCAGGCATTGGTTGATCTGGGGGTGCATCCCGACGCGACGGCTTCGGCCCCCGACGAGGTCTCCCTGGCCGCAGCGGTGATTGCCCTGGGCAAATAGCCAACCGGCAGCGGCAATGCACGTCATTTTCTCCCTACCTTTGGCCGGCAAAATTTTTCCTGCGCATGGCTAAAAAGTCCCGACCCACCCCCGCACGCAAACCCCAGGCCCCGCCACCCACCCGGCAACAGGCCCCTGCACCGGCGCGAAAAACGCCTCCCCGGCCGTCAACGGCGGCCACTCCGGCATCACGCTGGGAGCCGGCAGGCTGGTGGCGACTGGCGCTGGCGGTCACCGCCATCGCTTTTGTGTGTTATCTGCCCTCGCTGAGCAATGGATTCGTCAACTGGGACGACGACGTGAACCTCACCAAAAACCCCAACCTGGAGGTGGTGAACGCCGAGAGCCTGCGCAACATTTTCAGCCTCGACAAGGGGCCGGTGATCGGCAACTACAACCCGCTGCCGATCTTCTCCTTCGCGCTGGAGAAATGGGCGGTGGGCAAGATCGACCCCTGGGTGGTGCATTTCAACAACGCGCTGCTGCACGCGATCACGGTGTTTTTCGCCTTTCGCCTGCTGCTCCACCTCGGCTTCGGAATGGGCGGCGCCGTGGTCGGCGGTTTGCTGTTCGCCATTCACCCCATGCGCGTGGAGTCGGTGGCCTGGGCTACCGAACGCAAGGACGTGCTGTTCGCCGTGTTTTTCTTCGCCGCGCTCATGTACTATGTGCGCTGGGTGGGCACCGAAGACGGCAGCAAGCGGCTGCGGCTGTACATCCTGATGCTGGCCCTGGCCCTGCTCAGCTGCTTCTCCAAGGTGCAGGCGGTGACGCTGCCCCTGTCGATGCTCGTCATCGACTACTGGCTGCGGCGCCCGCTGACCCTGAAACTGATCTGGGAAAAAACACCGTTCTGGCTCCTGTCCATGGCCTTTGGTCTGATCAACCTGTACACCCTGAAACAGCAGGGGTCCACCGTCGATGAGCACGGGTACTTCACCTTCGCCGACCGGCTGTGCATCGGCGCCTACTCCTTCCTGGTGTACCTGTACAAGGTGGTGATCCCCTACCCCATGTCGCCCCTGTACCCCTACCCCAAACCCCTGCCCATCTACATCTACCTCTCCCCCATCGGCTTTGCCGCCGTTTGGTACCTGATCTGGCGGGCCTGGCGGGCCGACAACCGCATCTGGGTGTTTGGCATGTTTTTCTTCTTCTTTAACGTCATGTTCCTGCTGCAGGTGCTGGGCGCCGGACAGGGTTTCCTGGCCGACCGGTTCACCTACGTGCCCTATTTCGGCCTGTTTGCCGTAGGCGCCTGGTACTATACCCGGTTCGCCGCCGACGACGCAAAACGAAACGCCCTGAACATTGGCCTGGGCGTGCTTTTCCTCGTGTACGCCCTGTACACCTACCGCCAGATCGGCATCTGGAAAAACGGGTACACCCTGTGGACGCACGTGATCAAATTCGAAGACAATACGCCCAATGAACTTCCCTACTGGAACCGCGCACAGTACCTGCGCGACAATGGACAGTTCGACGAATCCATGCAGGATTTTAACAAAGCCATCACCCTGAAACCCGCCAACCCGGAACTGTACAACAGCCGGGGAAAAGCCTTCTTCGACGCCGCCATGAGCGGAAAGGCCGGCAACCAACAACGCGACTACGTGATCAAAGCCCTGGAAGACTACACCAAGGGCATCTCGCTCGACAACGTGAAGCCCGGCACCAAAGCCGAAATGCTCATCAACCGCGGCGCCGCACACGCTTCCGTGGGCATTTACGACAAGGCACTCGACGACCTGAACAAAGGGCTGGAGATCGAACCCGACAACAAAAACGGGTATTTCAACCGCTCGCTGGTGTATTACAGCACCCAGCAATACGACAATGCCGTGGCCGATTACACCGAGTACCTCAAGTACGACCCGCTGAACGCCAACGTGTGGTACGAACGCGGCATGATCCGCCGGGCACAAAACAAAAACGACGAAGCCGTGGCCGACCTGACCCGGGCCCTGCAACTCAACCCGAACCTGGGCATCGCCTATCTGGAACGCGCACGCGCCAACGCGCAGGCGGGCAACAAGGCCGCAGCACAACAGGACTACCAGCGGGCGAAGCAGATGGGCGCAGCGTTGAGTCCGCGGGATGTGGAAATGATGCAATAAAACATACCCATGAACACCCTCTCCGAAACCCATTTCGCCTTCCCGGGCCAAACCGCTTTTTACCGCGGCAAAGTGCGCGACGTGTACACCTTCGGCGATCGCCTGCTCATGATCGCCTCCGACCGCATTTCCGCCTTCGACCACATATTGCCCAAGCCCATACCCCACAAGGGCGCCGTGCTCAACCAGCTGGCCGCCCATTTTCTCAATGCCTCGCGCGACATCTGCCCCAACTGGCTCCTCTCCACGCCCGACCCGAACGCCGCCTTCGGCCTGCGCTGCGAGCCCATCCGCATTGAGATGGTCATCCGGGGCTACCTGGCCGGACATGCCGCCCGACAGTACGCCGCCGGGCACCGCACCCTGTGCGGGGTGCCCCTGCCGGAGGGCCTGCGCGAAAACGACCCGTTCCCCGAACCCATCATCACCCCGGCCACCAAAGCCGAAGAGGGGCACGACGAGGACATCTCCCGGGCGGACATCCTGGCGCGCGCACTGGCTACCCCCAAACAGTATGCCCTCATGGAACACTACACCCGCCAGCTGTTTCAAAGAGGCACCGAAATGGCGGCCCGCCAGGGACTTATTCTCGTGGACACCAAGTATGAGTTCGGGCTCCACAACGGCGAGGTGACCCTCATGGACGAGATCCACACCCCCGACAGCTCCCGGTACTTCTACGCCGACGGCTACGCCGACCGCCAGCAGCGCGGCGAAAAACAACAGCAACTCAGTAAGGAGTTCGTGCGCGAATGGCTGATGGCCAACGGCTTTCAGGGCCTGGCGGGCCAAACCATGCCGGATATGCCCGACTCGTTTGTGCAGGACATTTCAAACCGCTACATTGAACTGTACGAACGGGTGACCGGAATGACCTTTGTGGCGCCGGACACCTCCGACATCACACAGCGGATCGAGCAGCGGGTGATGGCCGCACTGGCCGGCGCCGCGTAAGCATCGGCGAGGCCGAAAAGGACACACTATCCGCCCCGCTTGTACCGCCCAAAACGCATCTGGAGCACGCCCAGCATGGCTTCCCGGATGATGTTGAGCGACATTTTGGACTGCCCCTTTTCCCGGTCTTTAAACGTGATGGGCACCTCCCGGATCCGGAACCCCAGCCGGTAGGCAGCGTATTTCATTTCTACCTGAAAGGCATAACCCACGAACCGGATGTGGTCCAGGTCGATGGCCTCCAGCACCTCCCGGCGGTAGCAGATGAACCCGGCGGTCGGGTCGGACACCGGCATCCAGAGGATAAAACTGGTGTAGAGCGATGCGCCGCGCGAAAGAATGATCCGGTCCATGGGCCAGTTTTCCAGTTTGCCGCCCTTGCAATAGCGGGAGCCCACGGCCACGTCGGCGCCTTCGTCGCGGCAGGCAGCCAGCAGCCGCACCAGGTCGTTGGGGTTGTGCGAGAAGTCGGCGTCCATTTCAAAAACAAACGCGTACCGGCGCGCCAGCGCCCACCGGAAGCCGGCGATGTAGGCGGTGCCCAGGCCCAGCTTGCCGGTTCGCTGCAACAGGTGCAGCCGGCCGGCAAACACGTCCTGCTGCAGCGCTTTGATGATGTCGGCTGTTCCATCGGGGGATCCGTCGTCGACAATCAGCACGTCGAAAGCCTCCGGCAGGGCAAAGACGGCGCGCACGATCGCTTCCGCGTTATCGCGCTCATTGTAGGTGGGTATGATGACCAGTGCGTTGGACAAACAGTGCAGTGTTGGGTTTCAGAAAACGGGACCGCGGCCGGCGAGGCTTCAGAACAGGAAGGCGATGCCGAAGGCCAGCACCGAAACGATCAGTCCGTACATAAATATGTTGTAACAGTAACTCAGGTATTCGTATTTTTTAGCCAGCACAATGCCCAGGAAGTACAGGTCGCGGCTCATGGAGCCGTACAGGTATTCGGGGTCTTTGAGCATTTCGTTGACGCCCCACTGAAACTCATCAAGCGGCATGTTGTGGAAGTTTCCGAAAAAGAGCAGGTTGGCGGTGCGGTTCATCACGTCTTCGCGCGTCACCTTGCCTTCGGTCACCTTGGGGCGCGTGCTCAGAGTGGCAAAGATCATGGACAGCAGGCAGGTGACGACCAGTATGGCGGTAGGGATGATGAGCCGGGGGTCGGGGTTGTCCTGCAACCGGGGCAGCAGGTTGGAAGCGATGATGGAGATCACGATCACGTTGACCGAGAGCATGAGGTTGGCTTTGCTGTCGGCCAGCGAACTCAGGTTGGTATGGGTGCGGTAGGTCGTGCGGTACATGGTTTCTACACCCCGCCCGAACGAGCTGAGCTTTATCGCCATTTCTTCCTCTTTGAGGAGCTTGCCGATCTCCGTATTTTTCCCAACGTTGTCGAGCAGTTCCAGTTCCTCCACGGTGGGCGCCTTGTCCGGACTCAGACGGCGTTTTTGCTTGAGCAGCCGTTTGATGTGCTTGGCTTTTTTCTTGTTAAACATTTCGCGGGCGACAGCGGTGTGGTATTCGTGGTGCAGCATGAAATCGAGTTCAAATTCGATCCATTGCTGTTCGCTCATGATCATTTCGCGGGTCAGGATGAATTCCTGGCGCAGCTTGCCGGTACGATCCCAGTAGGTATCCATGCCCAGATGGCTCAGGTCTGCGTCGCAGATGATCTCTTCCAGATGGTTTTGGGGCGCCTGGGGCACCTTGGTGGAACGGATCAGGCCGAAGATGCGCTCCAGGTCTTCTTCGCTGATCTTGCCGCGCAGGAACCGGTCGGCCAGGTTGCAGCTGCGCTCCTCATGCCCTTCGGGTCCGACAGCGTACCCGGTATCGTGAAACCAGGTGGCCAGTTCGAGCAGTTGCATCTCATGGGGCGGCAACTGGCAGCCCTCGCCCAACAGCCGGGCAGCCGCAACCGTTTGTACCGTGTGTTCCAGGTTATGGAAAACGTATTGCGGGTCAAAATGCTGCTCGAAGTATTCGGCAATATAGGCCTCCGTTTCCTGGAGCAGTGGGGATGGTTTGGTCATGATGATGAACTTAGCCGGCAAAGGTACAAGAATTGTTTTCATCGGTAGGGCGTCAAACCCATTTGACGCCATTCCTCTTCCGTGAGGATGACGTCGTTGGGGCGAAGCGCTTCCACCAGATCGGTCAACTCCGGAATCACCACCCCGGCGCGGTGCAAGTCCCGAAAATCCTTGAGCAATACTTCATAGGCTTCGGCCGGCGTGGAGAACGAATTCCTGTCTTTTAAAAAGTCGAAGTAGATATCCAGCGCCTTGCGGCGGTCCCTGTCCTTTTTGCGTATCCAGTAGGCGTGGGCCAGGTTGGTTTTCAAATAGGCCGCGTTGGGGAAATCCGGGAGCTGGCGGCTGATGAAGGCCTCGGCGTCCAGCGAGCGCCGAATGATGTCCGACAGCCGGTCTTCGTCCAGTGGTTTTTGGAACAGGGAAGCGTAGGCGTAGTTGATGTGCGCATTCACCCAGTTGTACATCCAGTTTTCGGGCACGCTGGACTGGCTGAGCTTCAGGTCTGCCGTTTTCAGCATGGTTTGGCTGTACAGCAGGGCCTCGCCCCAACGCTCTGTGGTATAGGCCCTTTGGAAGTTGTATTCGGCGGTGTGAAAGACCAAAAGCAGGCTGTCCAGCGCCGGCACACCTGCCTGGGCGGGATGCGTGAGCAGGTAGGCCAGCCGTTTTTGAAAGCCCAACAAGGTTTCTTTTTTCTCCGGAAGAAGTTCCGACAGTTGCTGGATGTCTGCGGCCATCAACCCGTACGTGGGCTCATCCGGGATGCCCTCTGGTCCAGTCAGTTGTCGGATCGCCTCGGCGGGGTTGCCGGCAAGCAACTGGGCAAGGGCCGCATGCATGGGCTTGTACCCACCGGGGAAAAGCTCGCCGGCTGTCTCGAACGCCGCCATGGCATCCGCGGGGCGGTTCAGCAACAGGTAGGTGCGTCCGTATTGTTCGAACAGGGACGCACCCAGGTCGGTCTGCAACTGTTTGATGAGAAATGAATCGCGCTCCGAGAGGAGTCTTTCCTGGTAGTCCGTCCCATTTTGTCGCAGGAGGGCCAGGGCTTCGCCACCGTTGCCGGCAGTCAGTTGTCGTTCGATGATCAGGCTGCGGGTATTGATGCGTTTTTCGAGCCGCAGCCGCTCGGTGCGTTTGTTGGGCGTCGGCTGCTCCAGGATGCCAATGGCACGCTGGTACCAAAGCTCCGACGGCGGCATTTGTTGCTCGAGCTGGCCCAATTCGATGTAGACATCCGCCAACTGACGGGTAACGAGGTTGTACAATTCGTGACTCGTGTATCCCGAATTGGTCTGAAGGGCCTGGTAAGCATTTTCGAGAAAACGCGCGTTCTCCGCTGCCCGGCCGAAAGTATTGAAGTGGTACAGTTGCAGGAGCAGCTCGTGTGTATTGCGGTCCTGGGCGGAAAGCCAGCGCGACAGCGAATCGCGCTGGCCGGTACACATGTAAGGCATCGGGGTCACCAGCCCGTTCAACGCAGCGCAGGCGCAGGCCAGCTGATCATTTCTGAGCAGGTCGTACTCGACCAATTGCAAAAAGTCGTTTTCCAGCCGGCGCATGGCGGCGACAAAAAGGTAATCCTCGTCGGCCTCCGCATACTGCTTGCTGATCCAGCGAGCATAACCGCTGCCGGCCCTGGTCAGTTCGCTTTTGAGCAAGGCCGTGTGCGCTTGGGCCAGTTGGGATTCCCGGGGGTTGCCAAACGACTCATTTACCAAGGCGGTGAGCGCTTCGGCCTCTTCCGTGGCGTTGCGCAAGAGCAATTTCCAGTGAAAATCCGTATACATCCGGATCATGGTGGGTTGCAGGGCACGCTGCACACCGGGGTCGAGGCGCTCGTACAAGGTATAGGCCCGGGTGCAGTACTCGCGCACGTCGTTGATGTTGTTGCTGGCAGACGCCTGCTCCTGGTAAAAATCAAAAAAAGACCGGATGAGCGGGAGGTCCCCCGAATTGGCCAGCCGCTCGAAGTTGCCGGGGTACAGGAGCGCCTTTTCCAGATTCAGGTCGCGAATCTGGGCCGGATGAAAGCCCACCATCTGCCGCTGGGTGTTGAGCAAGGCGGCGCGTATACTGTCCGGGTCGAGCCAGCGCTTGTGCAGGTAGCCGGCCGTCAGCTGGTGCAGGGTGCTGCCGTCGGCCGACACCGACAGGTCGCTGAACGGCGTGTAGTCTTCGCCGACCGGCGGCACGAGGTGAAAGCGCCACTGGGCGGTGGACAGCTCCCAGAAAACGACCGACCCGTCGTCATAGTGCACCGCCAGCGCCGTTTCGTCGGCCGTGAAGGCCATATCGCGGATTTGCCGGTCGCGGTAGGCGCGCAGGCGCACCCGCTCGTCCAGCAGGTTGTCCAACGAAAAAATGCGCACCTCATAGCCATCTGAAAAGGCCGCGAGGGCGCTCGAAGCAGACACACATATCTTGTGGATCGCAAAACCGTGCAGCCGCACAACCGGCAGCTTCTCTACCGTCACCGACGGATCCCACAGGCGGGCGAGCGTTTGTTCTTCCTGACTGGACTCCGACAGCAGTTGCTGAACGACCAGGTAATGGCCGTTGGGCGCCGGCGCCAGGGCCGAAAAATAACCCGGCAGGGTGTGTTGCAGGCCGCCGCCGACCAGGTTGCGGACGTACACGGCCTGACGGCCGTCGGCATAGATCAGTGTTTGGGTGGCGGTATCCGCCAAGGCTGCCTTTTCGAGGGCGATGTTGCGCGCCGGGAACATTTGCACTTGTCGGGCGGACAGGTCGAATGCAGCCAGCGTATCGTCGCCGATGGCATACAAGAGCCATTTACCCTGCAGGGACAGCAAGTTGAGTTCTCCGGCGCCCGGCAGGGGAATGAATTCGGTTTGCCCCGGGTCGTCCAGGGCAGCCAGGGCCAGCTGCCTGTTTTGCAGCAGGCCGAAATTGGCGCCGTTGGTGTTGATCACACCGCCGTCGGAGCGGGTCAGCGGGTGCGCCATTTGGGCCGCGGCGTCGTCGAGCACCCAGAGCTTGAGCCGGCCCTCGTCGTTTACGGCGGCGAAAAATTTGCCGTCGGGCGAAAAAGCGCCGGTTTGCAGGGTGAAGATATCCCCCGGCTGCAGGAAAGCCGTGTAGGCCGGCGTGCCGTCCAGGGCGCTGCGGATCACCAGCTGGTCGCTGCGCGACTCGGCAAACCCGAACGACTCGCGCAGGGAGCTGCCGCCGGTTTCTTCGGAGAGCTCGATGAAGTGGGCGGTGAGCGACGCTTCCGGCAGGTAGGCCATGGGCGTTCCCGACAGAAAGTGGTTGCCGTACAGGGTGTCGCGGTTCCGGGGCATCTCGCAGAACAAGGTCGCGGTGTCCAGTTCCACCATCACCCCCGGCAACTGGGGAAAGAGCAGGCGCTTTTTGTACGCCAACGGCGGGGGCAGCAACAGGCGGATGGTTCGGGAACGCTGCTGTTGGTCGAGGTTCCAGACCTCGTACCGATCGGCATACGCCACCCACAGGTCTTGCTCGTATTGTTGCAGCCCGGCCACCTGATCGTCGTCCAGGGTCAGCACGACGCGTTCCGAGGGCTTGCGCGGCCCCCCTTTGCGGGCGCCGGAGAAGGAGAGCAGGTCTACCTCCCGGACCTCCAGCGTTTGCGCATCCCAGTAGTAGAAAAGCCTGCCGTCGGCGCTAAAGCAGTACGCGCCGGTTTTGGGGACATTGATGGTGTGCCGGTCCTCTTTTCCGCGCCAGAGCCGGTATTCCGTATCGGAGAAAAAGAGCAGGGTTCGGGCGTCCGGCGAGGCATCGAAGTTTTTCATTTCTTCCGCAATCACCTCGTCGGGTGAAGGGGCAAAGGCCGGCAATTTCCATTGGTACAGCCGGTGTTCGATGGGCGAAAACACGAACAGGCGCGTATTTTTCTCCTGACCGGCAATGCGAATCTGGCAGAAAGGGCCCAGGTTGTCTTTAAGCTGGTAACAAAAGGGTACCTGGGCGTTGAACTTGCCCAGCAGCTTGCCGTGCTCCTCGGGCGAGTAGTACCAGGCGTCGTACATGGTTTGCAGGCAGTCGGCGTTGTCCTCCAGCGCCGGCGCGACGTACTCGTTGGCAAAATCGGCCAGGCGGTAGGCGAGCGTGCGGTCGGAAGCCTTGAGCATGCTGCGCGCCTGGGCGGCGAGGTTCGACGCCACGGCGTGCCGCTCGCGGCGCACGGCTTTTTGTTCGCTGGCGCGCAACTCGTCTTCTGCCGCCAGGCGACAGGTCAGGATGCGGCGGTCCAGCGCCATGCGCAGGGTCTGGTTGGCGTCGGCGCAGCTTTTGGCGGCGCGGAAGAGGTTGGCTGCGTCGTCCCAGCAGCTGTCGGCAAACGCCCGTTCGGCCTCCCGGAAGGTGATGTCGTAGCAGTTGCGCGTGGTGTCGCGCAGGTACCTGGTGCTGTACACGTGTCGGCGGCGCGGAATTTCGCCGTTGGCGGTGGGCTGCCGGGCGCGTTCCAGGGCGCGTTCCGACTGGGCGATGAGCGACGCCAGGTCGTCGCGCAGCTGGGTGTCGTCGGGAAAATCGGCGCAGGCGCCCGCTTTCCGGAAGGCCTCCAGCGCGCTTTTGTGGTCGCCCTGCCGCCGGGCGTCCATGCCTTTTTGCCAGAGGGCGTCGTAGCAAGGCGGGGTCGCCGGGCCCTGCCGGCGTTGTTCGTATACGTTTTGCTGGGGATACACCACCTGTGCCTGCGCCAGGCCGGCGGCAAGCGAACACAAACAGGCGAGGAGGAAAGCAGGATTGCGCATAGATGCTCGGGTTGGGCTGTCGGTCGGCGAAAAACAACCCAAAGTTACATAAAATCGACGTCAACGGCGTACGGATAACGCATCAGGTACTCCAGCGCCTTCATCACGGGCAAATTTTCGAACACCACGGCGTGCAGGGTGTCGGTGATGGGCACGTGCAGCTTGTAGTGGCGGGCCAGCTGGTGGGCGATGCGCAGGGTGCGCACCCCCTCGGCGAGCTCGCTCATGCTGTCGCGGATCGACTGCGCGCTTTCGCCCCTGGCCAGGCGCATGCCGAAGCTGTAATTGCGGCTGTTGGTGCTGGTGGAGGTGGCCACCAGGTCGCCGATGCCCGCCACGCCCATGAACGCATGGCTGTCGGCCCCCAGCGCCTGGCCGAAGTACACCATTTCGGCCAGTCCGCGGGCGATCAGCAGGCCCTGGATGTTGCGCCCCAGGCCGAGGCCGCCCAGGATGCCGGAGCCGAGGGCGATGATGTTTTTGAGGGCGCCCGACAGCTCGGCGCCCAGCAGGTCGGTGGAGCCGAACACGTGAAACAGGGGGCTGTTGAGCACCTGCTTGCCCGCCTGGATCACCTCGTCGAAGCGGCTGGCGACCACCGTGGCGCTCGGCTGTCCGGCCTGGATCTCCGTGGCCAGGTTGGGGCCCGACAGGCATCCTACGCGCACCACGCAACTCTCCTCGCGCACCACTTCGCTCATGGTGCGCACGTTGGCCCGGGTGATGGCGATGTCCGGCCGGTTCAGGTCGTCCTCGTCCAGCCCCAGCAGGTCGAACCCCTTGGTTCCGTGGATGATCAGGTGGTGGGGCTTGAGGTGGGGCGACAACATCCGGATGGTGGCGCGGAACGCGGTGGAGGGCACCACCGGGAACAGCAGGCTGCACGTGCGGGCGATCTCCTCGGGGTCGTTGGTGGCGCGGATGCGGGGCGACAGCGCCACGTCCATGTGCCGGTGCGCTCTGTTGATCGTCCGCACGGTGTCCTCGTTCCGGCTGAACAGCAGGACGTCGACGTGCGCCGCCAGCAAATTGGCCACGGCGGTGCCGAAACTGCCCGCGCCCACCACGCCTACAGCGTGCGGAATGGGGAATGCAGAATGCGGAATGGCGCTGACCTCGGGTACCGGGGGCGTGCTGGTGGCATGCGGGTTGTTGTCGACCTCTCGCATTTTTTTTGGGGCCAAGGTAAGGAATCTGGGGAATGTCGAGTGTCGAATGCCGAGTGTCGAATGCTAGGGCTCCTGGTTTAACCGGAATGCCAAGCGCCCTGGTATTCCGCATTCCGCACTCCAGTAAAAGCCCCGCTAGGGGCGGCCCTCTTGTAGCTCGTGAAGGTGTGGGCGGTTAGAACGCCGTAGGCGTGGCATGGTGATGCGTATATACAGGGCTACCGATAAGGTGGTAACCGCGTTATTGTCGGCAGTAGGTAACCCCAAACACCGGTGTATGCTGATGCGGGTGTATGCTGCCGGTTTGGGGCTGGGCGATACTGGCCGGTGGACGGGTTGTTTGATGGGCCGGATGGGGCGAAGTACGGCGAGGGCAGTGTGCGGCAAATGTTTGCCACGGCCATCCGTTAGATGATTTGGCGATTTAGCTCATATTTTACCTTAAATTTTTCATTGTTTTTTTTGCAATGTAATGATCGTTGGTATACATTTGCCTTATGAAGAAGAGTTCCATAAGTGCTAAATGATGCCCACTTATGAAGCGCGAAGCGTGCTTAAAATTGAACTGACGAGTAAATGGAGGGGCTGCGAACATTGGCGATTTTCCCGCAACTAACGGATAAGTAAAACACGCAATGCGGGATAAGTGCTTTTTTGGGTGGTTATACGCAATGCGGGTTTTTAGTTAGTCGTTAGTTGCGGGAAAGCAATAGTTCGACGAAATAACAAATTAAAAATTAAATAAAATGAAAAAGTCAATTCTCTTTTTTGCATTCATCCTTTTCGTAGGATACGAATTAAATGCTCAAATCGAAGGCTGCGATTGTTCGGGAGCATTGGATAAAGATTTAAAGGACAAAAGTGCTTCCTATAACTCTCGTGAGGTTAAGGAGTGGTTCTACAAATACTTTTCCTCAAAAGAGACGGAGCGTAAAAAGATAAAAAAAGAAAAAAAATCTGAATGGGGGCTGGATGTTGTCATTGAGCAAATCCCGATTGGCTTCAATTCCAACAGTAGCAGTAACCAAGAAGATAATTTTTACAAACAGATTGAACGAGAAGTAATAAACGAAGGGTTTTTCTCCGACAAACAACTTGAAATTGTTGTAACCGATGTTTTTAGTGTCAACCAGTTAACTGCCTATTCGAGATGCCTTGAAACTTGCGACAACCAAAATGGAGTAATTAATTTTATTGGGGGAGACCCAGATGAAGTATTTTACTACAAGGTTGTTTTTAAAAGCACCTCAGGAGGAACACAAATTACTTTAAAAGAAGACATAAGATTTACAAATTGCGAGCCAGTTGACGGTTTGGTATTTAAGAAAGGGTATCAAATTAAAAATGGACAAAGTGCAATACAATATTTTAAACGGACAAACAAAGATAAAGTCGCATTATTGGCACTCAACGTTGTCGAGCCAATTAGTGTGAAACCAGTTGAAATTTCAAGTGGTAGTAAGAAAGATAATTTTGTTCCCGTTGGAACTATCGTAGCGTCGATATTGGATTTCCCAACCTTTTGTAGGGTTAATGGTATTGACCAAGATATGTCCAAGAGTTCATGGCTACCTTGTGACGGAAGGGATATACCAGGCAAGTCAGTATATGCAGATGCTGGAAGTTCGAAAACACCTGATTTAAGAGGAGTATTTTTAAGAGGGGTCAATGTCATGTATTCAGACAACAGGGGAGCCGGGACACCACAAGAAGGACAATTGAACCCCCAAAATATAAATGCTGGGGTGTTTCAAGATGATGCTTTTCAAGGGCACGGACATAATAAAGTTACAGGTTGCCAAATTAATACCAATGATTGTGGAACATTTGGTTTAGCTGCTGCAAATAGGTCAGCCGGAAATGAAAGTGAAACAATTACGACACCAACAAATTTGAGCGGTTATGGAAATGTGCGTATGGCAGAAGAAACAAGACCAAACAATGTTTCTATGTACTATTACATAAAAGTAAGATAATTCGTCGAACAAAGCACTCCTGCCTATTTGCGCCAAGCCCAACCCGCAAGCCCAACGCAGGCGCAAACAGCAGGAGTGCAGTCGTTAGTGGCAAGGAAAAAATAAAAAATAGGGATACCTAATTCTATATGAAATTACCAATCGGAAAAATATTTGGAAAGGAACTAAATGATTTATTTGCCGAATCAATCAAGTATCATTTAGATATTTTCTACACCACAATTGCTGAATTCGAACCACTCGAACTTTATAGCAATTGGAGAACAATAGTAAGGTCAATTGATGAAATCATCAACATTCCTCTGGAACTTCAAGATTCAAAGGAAATAGAAGGTTTTTTAAGATTAAATTTCAATTTTTTAAGTCAAGATTATCTGCCTCAATTAAAAACTATCCTTGAACTATTAGAAAAAAGGTTCAATAAAAATATTGCAATTAGATTTCAGCAATTGGCAATGATGTCCTTTGCGGTAAATGAGTCATTTAAAAATCATGGTATTTTTGAACAACAAGGATTGAATCACAATTTGTCCAATACGGCAAATAGTATTGAGTACCTGCAAGCAAGACGAGCTTATTATGTAGCAACTCTAAGCTTGATACCCCAGATTGCAAAGGGGGAAAAAGTAGTTCCCTATTTGGATACGTTGAATTTTCTGCAATACACAATGGAAAGCTGTTTAATGGGGATAACAACTGCTTATTACAATCTACTTTTAAATCATTGCTTACCAGACTTCGAGATATCCTCTGATGGGAATGTTGCAAAACGAAATTTCGAATACCAGAATTTAGAATATTTCTTCTTGGACCCCGAAAGACTTTCTCTGCTTGACCAAATGGAGTTGAGACCAGAAGTTGTAATGCCAAAAAAGTTGTTGCCAAAAGCAGATAATAAAATATTCTCTTTTAGTGAAGTTGCAAATACAATGTCTCTGTTTGAAGGAGCTTTCGATAAGTATAAAATTGACAGCCTTCCTGAGTTCAAAGAACTTAATTCCCTTTTTTATGAAATTGCTGTTTATATCAAAGATGATTTCGACGTCATAGTTGAGGAACAGCAGTTTTTATCCATTGCCTCAAAACATAAAGCATTAACCCTCGTAAATAAGTCTGTGGATTATTTTACTACCTTGAATAGCTATGCACCGTTTCAAAAAATAAATACGTCCTTCTATTCAACTGTAGTTTTACTTTCACGATTTGCTTATAGAACTTTATCACAAGCTCTATTGAAGAACAGGACATTCCAAATTAACTCAGGGTTTGTCTTTGAAGACAAGGTTTCAAAAATTCTTGAAAAAAAAGGCTATGCTCTTACAAATTTCACAAGGATTAAGCACAAAGAATTTGACTTAATCACGATTAAAGATAACAAGGTTTATAATTTCCAATGTAAGAATAATTATATTGACATCTCAAGAGTTAATTATAATTACATGTTGATAGGTAGACTAAACAAGCAACTGTGTAGGTATTACGAAAAGTCTTTGGTAAAAGAAGAAAATCGAGAAAATTTGATTCAAGACAAAACAGGGATTAATGATATTGAGCACTTTGTGATATCAAGATTTCCTGTTATCTCAAGGAATAAAAAAATTGTCAATTTTAATTCACTCGAAAATTGGAAACCGAATTGAACCTTAAAAAAAATGAACCCAGCCACTAACAAAGCATACAGCGGTCATGTCGGCTAAACACCGCCACGCAGTGTATGCTCACGATGTATGCAATTTTAGAAAAGAAAACGCACCTAATAATTTTAACAAAAGTTTAGGTATTCTAAATCAAATGGAAAAATTTCGTACATTGCAGCGAAATTTCTAAACTGAAATGACTCGATTAGGCGAATACTTAGAGAAAAAGGCTATCAGCAAAGCTGCTGTCGCAAATAGAACAGGAATCAGCCGTTCACGAATGAGCGAACTCACTAACAATCCTTCTACTCATTTGAAGGCGAAAGAACTTTATTTGATTGCGCTTGCAATTGATGTAGAGCCAAATGAGATTTTAAAAGAAGTCTTTAAAGAAGTCAAGCTGATCGCATGAAGAACCAGAATACATATATTGACCTTTTCGCTGGCTGTGGCGGTTTATCGCTTGGGCTTCATCTTTCCGAATGGAGAGGTCTATTTGCAATAGAGAAAAATAGAGATGCTTTTTTGACACTTGAGCATAACTTAATTCAAAAGAAGACACATTTCAATTGGCCTAATTGGCTGCCTCAAACCAACCATGACATCAATGCCATTTTAAAATCTTACTCGAATGAGCTAAAAGGATTAAGAGATAATGTTGACTTAGTTGTTGGGGGCCCTCCATGCCAAGGGTTTTCGTCTGCAGGCAAACGTAATGAACAAGATGATAGGAATAAGTTAATCGATAGTTATATAAAATTTATTAGGATTGTCCAACCGAAAATAATTTTCTTTGAAAATGTTAAAGGTTTTACAGAAAAATTTGATCGAAATAAAATCAGGGGTCGCGTTTATTCAAAGTATGTAACGGAAGCTTTAGAAAGAAATGTTAAAGAATGCCCTGGGTATAAAGTATTTGGGCAGTTGATAAATTTTGCAGATTATGGAGTCCCCCAAAAAAGGACAAGGTTTATTCTAGTGGGAATAAGAAAGGATATTACAAGATCATCACAACCTCAACTATTTTTTGAACATCTTAAAGCGAATAGGGAATCCTTCCTTGTGTCTAAAGGTATTTCTATGACTACAACCTTAGAAGAGGCAATTTCTGATCTCTTATACTCTAATGGGCTAGTAGACTCTCCGGATTCAATCGGATTTAAATCTGGGGTATATGGCAACATTCAGTCAGGGTACCAAAATTATGTGAGAAGTGAAAATGGCAATACGATTCCAGATAGCCATAGATTTCCGAATCATCAGGAAGCCACACAGGAGAGATTTATA
The DNA here is from genome assembly GCA_033764075.1 of Saprospiraceae bacterium. Taxonomy (GTDB): domain Bacteria; phylum Bacteroidota; class Bacteroidia; order Chitinophagales; family Saprospiraceae; genus M3007. The sequence continues at coordinate 47,892 of JANRJH010000050.1, forward strand.
CATATTCTTGCCAATGCGCAAAAAAATAAGACACTTAGCGAGGACTTAAAAAAACAATATGGCATTAAAAAACATACACTTATCCCGCTTGATGGCAATACCCCTGCATCAACAATAACGACCCTTCCTGACGATTACCTTCATTATTGTGAACCGAGAATTTTTACTGTTCGGGAGTACGCAAGAATTCAATCATTCAAAGACTGGTATGAATTCAAAGGCAAGTATACAACAGGAGGTAAGGTTAGAACTCAAGAGGTTCCCAGATATTCTCAAGTAGGGAATGCTATCCCCCCTCTTTTTGGAGAACAAGTCGGTTTAATTCTAAACCAAATGATAAAATAGAATGCAAAAACCTCTTCAATTTAGAATTAGTGCAGCATTAAAGAATATAATTGGGAGTGACCTGATTAGTGACGACTATATTGCCATATTTGAGTTGGTCAAGAATGCCTATGATGCTCATGCTTCAAGGGTAGAAATACTATTTGACCAGATAAATACCCCAAATGCAAAAATTGTCATTAAGGACAATGGAAAGGGTATGAACTACGATGATTTAATCAACAAGTGGTTATTTGTTGCCTACTCTGCTAAAAAAGAAGGTACTGAAGAAGAGGGCTATAATTACCGAGATAGAATTAAAGTAAAAAGAGCCTATGCAGGTGCCAAAGGAATAGGTCGGTTCTCTTGTGATCGCCTTGGCGGCACGCTTTATCTAGAAACAATTAAAGATGAAGAGAGCGCGAAAGTAGAAACATTGCTTACTGAATGGGATAAGTTCGAAGAAGACATCAAAGAGGAGTTTGTTAACATAAGTGTTCTACATGATACAATAGATAAAAGCAATTACGGCTTAGAACACGGAACCGTTTTGGAAATAACTAATCTAAAAAGTGAATGGAGCCGAGACAAATTTCTAAAGTTAAAAGGTGATCTTGCAAAACTAATTAACCCGAACACTCAACCAGAAAATGACCAGTTTGAAATCGAACTTATTGTACCTGATGAACAACGTGAAGATGAAAGTAGAAGTGAATACGGTGAAATTGTTAATGGAAAGATTCAAAATTTAATATTTGAAACACTTGACTTAAAAACAACCAAAATTATTTCTAGAGTATCGAATGAAGTGAAGAGGGAGATCGAAACCTCCTTAATAGAAGGTGGCAAGTTAGTTTACAGAATCATTGAAGAAAATCTCTTTTCACGGCTTAATAATGTAGACCTCGAGATTTATTTTTTAAATCGATCTGCAAAATTAACTTTTACCAGAAGAATGGGAGTTGAGCCAGTTAATTTTGGGCACATCTTTGTTTACAAAAATGGTGTTCGAATTTATCCTTACGGCGAACGAGGAGAAGATCCGCTTAAAATCGACAATCGTAAAGCTCAAGGAAGAACGCGTTATCTAGGCACTCGTGAAATTATTGGATATATTTCAATTAATGAACCAAATGATGGACTTCGGGAAACTACAAGTCGTGGTGATGGGCTTTTAAAAACAAAGGAATATTTCGAACTTATTGAGTGGTTTTATCAAAATATAAAGCGTGTTGAAAGGTATATCATTGATATAGTGGACTGGGGCAACTTCCTATCTGAAGATGATTTTATCAACTTTAATGAATCCTTCCCAAAAGGAGAAGGTAAAGAGGTCAAAACAGAGAACGTCAATGAGAACCTTCTTAAGTTGATTGAATCAATTTCTTCAGGAAGAAACATTAAGAGCGTTGAACTAGCCCCTGATATTTTGCAAATTCTTGAGCAAAAGAGTGAAAAGTCTGTTCAACAGTCACTTCAACATATATCAGAGGCGTTAGAAAGTGAGGTGTTCGATAAAAAGGAAATTCTTAAAAGAGTAAGGCAGACGAGTGAAAAACTTGAACAACTTAAGAAAGCGAAGGATGAAGCCGAAAATGAAGCAATAGATAAACTGATTGAAAACGAGGCACTCACAGAAACCCTAGAAAAAGAGATAAAGAAAGGTGCTTTTCAAGGTGCTTTAATTGGCACTGATAAAGAACGCATTATTGCTATGCAACATCAGGTTTTTCACTCATCGAGCCGTATTCACAGAAACCTAAAGCTTTTGATGAAGAAACTTAATCCCAAAACCTTAGATGAAGCAACAAAGAAGTACATAAAGGTGATCTCCTTAGAAGCCTCCAAAATTAATTCTATTGCAAATTTTATCACTAAGGCCAACTTCAACTTAAAAGCATCAGAAATAGAAACTAATTTGGTTGACTTTGTGATTGATTATTTAAATGAAGTTTATATACATGAAGATGCAGTAATTGATACAAATTTAAAAATTAGCATTGTAGATAACGGCTGTTCATTTGTGACATCAATTAGGCCGCTTGAAATAACGACAGTTTTAGATAACTTTATTTCAAATGCTGAGAAGGCGAAGGCTTCATCTCTGAAGTTCACTTTTGTGAAGGCTAATTCAAATCTCCAAATATTAATAGCTGATGATGGCCAAGGGGTCAAGCCGGAGAACATTGAAGAGATTTTCGATTTGGGTTTTACTACGACTGATGGCTCTGGTATTGGATTATACCAAGTGCAAGACATCATCGTGAACAAAATGAACGGTACCATTACTGTAGAATCGGAATTAAACAAAGGAACCACATTTAAAATCACAATGCCATGAAGCTTACTTACAAAATCCTCTGGTTAGATGATAAAATCGAGGAACTCTTCATCGAAGATGAATATCACAACGAGCTCAAAAGACATCTTTCGGCTCAAGGCTTTAGACCAGAAATAGTCACTGTCTCAACAGAGGATGAATTCTTTAAATATTTGGATTCTTCCTTTGACTTGATAATGACTGATTACCATCTCAAGGAAAAAGAAGGTCAAACGAGGGATGGGGATATGATAGTCCAAGCTATTCGGGATAATTCAATCTTTACCGAAATTTTATTTTACTCAGCACGGGGAGATGTTAAAGACACATACAAGTTGGATAGAATTACTTTTGTTGAGACCAATAGAATGACTGCTCCGCACCAAGAGGCCCTCATGGAATCGGCCATCAAGCTGATCAATTTAACAATCAAGAAGTTTCAACACATTGTTGTTATGAGAGGCATGATTATGCATGAAACTAGTACTTTGGATGAGATCACCCTTGATATTCTGGATACATATCTAAGAAAAACAAATGACCCTGAAATAATTGAGTTCATTTTCGATTCAATCATTTCATTTTATTCCGAAAAACATACAAAAGCTGGAAAGTATAAGACCAATAAACGATTAGATAAGGTAATTGGAGACCCATTAATGCTTTCCGCAAGTCAAAGAGCTAGTGCTATTGGAGCCATCATTGACAAAAAGGGCTTTGGGAACTTTATTGATGATTTTAAAACTGAGATCATCAACATAAGAAATCAGTTTGCACATTCGGTTTTAGATATTGATGAGAATGGGCGTGAGTTTTTCAGAAATAAATCAGAAGGAATCACTTTTGATGATGAACTCTGCAAAAAAATTCGAAACGACATAAACAAACATAAAATCAATTTAGACGAACTAATTGAAAAATTGTTGGATTAACTGACTTGCCATCTTTTCGTTTGTGCAAATTACAGAATATAGTAGCATTGGCCGAAATTAACCAAGGTGGATAGCTTGTATTTATTTCAAGAAAAGCGCATGAAAGAAAAAGGCATACAACAATCGCTTCCCGAAAATTGCTCCTAAACGTCGCAAATTCAGGAAGCGTAACGTTCTCGGTCATCTTAGCGGTAAAAAAATAGCGCAAAAGGAACCAACCCATCTCCAAAAATGTTTTACACTAAAAGTGGCTTCAAAAAGAAGGTCGTCTCTTGTCACGACAAAGCTAATTTATCTAAATTCGTTGGTCGTTATGCTACCTTTTGAATGGGACGAAAACAAAAATGAAACAAATCAGCAGAAACATTTCATTCGTTTTGAAAAAGCGAAAGAGATTTTTGAAGATGAAAATGCGCTTGAATTTCAAGGGGATACATCAACAGAATTGCGAATACTTCGGATTGGCAAGACTTTCAGCAAAATATTGATCGCGGTAGTCTACACCATCAGGTTTGTTTCGATCAGGATTATTTCGGCGAGACAAGCCAGCAAACAGGAAACAAAGTCATATCTTGAGCATGTTTTAACAAAACAGTCGGAAGATGAAGATCAAAGTTGAACAGGCGGTTAAATTGGCCAGAAACAATGAAAGCCTTAAGGGGTATGTCATTGAAGATCTAAACGACACGCAAGTTCGTCCTGTCGATGCTTTGCTATTGGCAGAGCATGGCATTTTGATACCAGAACAAAATATATACTATGATGACGCGGACATAGCATTCGACCCCGACTTTGATGATGTCGCATGGAGTAAAAAGCCACTCAAATTAACCTGGGAAGAAAAAATTCAATTGGCGGAGCAGATGGAGAAAAACAAGCATGTTGAAGCGGAAGTAACCGTGAAAATAAGAATCGAGGATCGTGAAATTCGTCAATGGATAAACAGAAATCATGATAAAATGGGGCAAATATTGTCCAATTTTATCGTAGATATTTACAAGGCCAACAAAATTATAGAACGCTAATACCGAGAACTTTGCACTACCGCACATAGCTGGCTATGCGCGGCTACGTCGGCAGTGCCCCCGTTATCCCCATTTAAACAAACTACCAAAATGACTAAACAACTATTTGTTATTGCAATATTTTTCTGTGCTAACTTGTTGTTTGGACAATCATTAGTTGACACTCCATTCTTTGTCGAAATAAATAACAATAGAGAAGGCTATCCCTTAATGGATACCTTGTTTGGAAGAAAAAAAGTGGTATTATTAGGTGAATTAGACCACGGAGATGGTTCATCCTTCAAGGTAAAAACAGACATGATCAAATATCTTCATGAAAATCACAATTTCAACACATTGGTTTTTGAAGCTTCTTTTATCAATTGTAATTTTCTATGGAACTCAATAGGTGATAGCGCAAAATTCAAGGATGGAATAAAAAAATATATTTATCACATTTGGAGTGAGGTGGAAGAAACGAGGGAACTATTTAACTATATTGAAGAACAGTATCATAAAGGTACACCGTTGAGAATTGTAGGAATTGACCCACAGTTTTCAGGCCGTAACAACGCCAATGATTTTATTGATTTGTTACAACTGTCGCTTCCCGCAACAATGACGGAGAGCAAGCAGTTTGCTGAATTTGTTCATGAGTTAAAAATCATGAGTACCTGGATGGTGTTTCCTAAAGAAAATGAACATCAGTTATCAGAAGATGGGTTTGCCAGATACTGCGATATAATATTGGAAACAATAAGGCAAAATAATCAACTAACCATAAATTTATCCTTATGGGAAATGTACTTGAATAATGTCAAAATAATGAATAAAGTAAAGAGAAAGAGGAGTAATCTTTCTTTTGAATTACGTGATGAACAAATGTTTAAAAATTTAAAATATTGGTTGAGTGAGAATGAAAATGATAAATTAATTGTTTGGGCGGCAAATGCACACATAATTAGAAAAGACAACGTTCTAGAAAAACAAGGCAAGAAATATTATCTACTAGGTCTAAAAAAACTTGGAGATTATATGCAGGATGACTATCCTGGTTCATCGTACTCTATTGCAATTACTTCAGGTCTGGGATCGACGCTTGATTTTTCAAACCTAAAAAAGAAAAATATCTTAAAAGTACCAAAAGGTGTTTCTATCGAGGGTTTAATGCAAGGTAGAAGGACTTGCTTTGTTGATTTAAAATCATTTGAAAATGCATATGAGTTGACTAAGTATAAATCTCAATTGTTCTATACAAATATTGTTTGTACAGCTAAATGGAGTCAGCACTTCGATGGTTTTATTTATATACCTGAAATGATTCCCTCTACGCCTTTGTGGCAAAACATCAAAGGGTGATAACCCCTACTGCTGTCCATGCCGCCGAACAGCCAACCCACAAACACAACGCACGGCGGCAAGGCAGCAAGCCAATCGTTCAGTCATTTTGGAACCAAATTCATCCATTGCATAAACAACAACATTTTGAAAAAACTGCTTTTAATTTTGCTTGCTGTCCTCGTCGTTTTTTGCGGACTTGTGTATTTCAAAAACCGTAGCCTTCAAAAGGGGATTGCAAAAGCCAATCAGGAATTTGAAAATTATATTCCGCCAAAAATTGCGGACTGGGGAACAACTGAACATGTTTCCATTACGCCACTCATTGACTGGCATGCAACGTCGCCAGACCTTAAAACCGAAATTGGCGTAAGTTACCTGATAAAAACGGACAACCATACCATCCTGTTTGACCTGGGTTACAATGCAGCGCAGCAAGACCCTTCGCCTTTGCAGCAGAATATGGCCAAATTGGGCGTTACACTTGACTCCATAGACATGATCGTAATCTCGCACAACCACTTTGATCATGTCGGTGGAAAAAAATGGATGGATGCCAACACATTTTCGTTGGGTAATATTCAAACGGACCTTGGAAAGAAAAGAATATTTACACCGGTAGACATGACTTATCCGGGTCAAAAACCGGTTACTACCCAAGTGCCACAAATACTCGACTCCGGTATTGCCACTATTGGCACAATACCAGCCGAATTGATCATCGGCAAAATAGATGAACAAGCGTTGGCCATTAACCTTAAAGGAAAAGGTATCTTGCTCATAGTAGGTTGTAGCCATCAAACGATTCCAAAAATTATTAAACGCACACAAGATGTCTTCTCAGAACCTATTTATGGGATTATTGGCGGACTTCATTTTCCCATACCTGAAGGCAGATTAAAACTGTTGGGTGGGCTGGTTGACGGACAAAAAATTGGTTCGGGCAATGGACCTTTTGACCCAATGACTCAAAAAGATGTGGATGACAACATCAAACGCTTAAAAAAACTAAACCTACAACTCATTGGCGTTGGCGGACATGACAGCAGCGATGAAGTCATTGAGCAGTTTGCCAACGAATTTGGTGACGCATACCGATTTGTAAAGGTGGGTAAGCAGATTGACATTTAAAACTTGTTCAGATTGTACGGTAGCAACTAAAACACGCCATGGAGTGACGCTACTTTTGCGTCACCAATTTAAAATTCACTAAAATGATGACGCATAAGTTTCACAAATTCTGGCTGATTGTTACAGCGATTGTGGTAGGTTCGTTTGGACCAGTATTTTTCTTAGGCACCATGCTACCAACGTCTGAACCGGCGCGTTGGACACTTGATGTGTTGAGTTGGCCACTGGACGGTTTACAGAACTATGAAGCGGCAACCACAAGATTTTTATCGGCGCTTACCGGTGGCTTTCTCTTCGGCTGGGGTATTTGTATCTGGTGTTTGCGCATTTGGGTTTATGACAAAGCGCCCAACGAAACTCGTAAAGCAGTTGTAGCCGGTTTATTGGCCTGGTTTGTTTTGGATAGCGCAGGTTCAATCGCCTCTGGCAATGCGATCAATGCCTTTTTTAATCTTATAGTTCTAATGATTGCGGCAGGTCCACTATGGCTGCCCGCAAAAAATTGAAGGGTATATGTCGACAAACACATTTGACTTTATCGGCGGAAACAATGGCGAATGGAAAGTGATCAGTTCAAAAACCGTATGTGGACTTCCATTGGAAAAGGTGTCACATTTGGATATTTTGCCAAGTTTGACGGCAAAACAAAACACAGGAATTTGGACGCTAACAGGTTTTACAAGCAATGTTCGTTACGCGGAAAAAGCAGAACGAGAAAAACTGATCGCTGTACAATCTGACTTGGGACGACCCCGGGCAACCTGTGCAGCCTTAATTCCTGTTCGAAAGACAGAAACCTGGTGGGCAATGGCCCAAGACGAAAGAAGAAAAATATTTGAAGCCCAGTCACGTCACACGGAGACAGGTTTGAAATATTTACCTGCCATTGCTCGCAAACTTTATCATTGCAGAGACATCGGACAACCATTTGACTTCCTGACCTGGTTTGAATATGCACCCGAAGACGCCGACAATTTTGAAGAACTTGTAAAATCCCTTAGAGAAACTGAAGAATGGAAATACGTAGACAGAGAAATAGACATAAGACTTACAAAAGCATGAAAAACTGTATATTTTTTATTATTTTTTTTCTGCTCGTGAATGATTGTGTTCAGGGGCAACCAACCTATGACAAGGAGCTACTGGAAGAAATGATCTCGTTTAATGAAGAAATGAAATCAGACAGGCTTATTGTCTCCATCAAAGATACAATAATCGCTGATGTGACATTTCGCGGAAAGCCGAATGACAAATTTTTAATCTATTCCATCACAAAGGTTTTTTCAGGTATTGCAGTTGGAATTCTGATAGACAAAAAATTAATCAAAAATCCTGAAGTACCTATTGCCACTTTCTTTGAAGAATGGAAAGATGATACATTAAAAAGTAAAATTACAATCCGCCATATTCTTCAACATACTTCAGGGTTATCTGCCAATAATGGCTCTCAAGACATTTATCCTCAAACCGACTTTGTTCGATATGCGCTGAACAGTTCCGTTGTGACGGAACCCGGACATACCTTTTTTTACAACAATAAAGCAATCAATATTATTTCCGGTGTCGTGAACAAAGTTACTGGACAAAGTTTAGAGGAGTTTATCCGCGAAAATGTATTTATCCCACTTGACATTAACGATTATGAATGGAAGCATGACCAGGCGGGAAACACCTGGTGCATGGATGGACTCTCGCTAAATGCAACGGATTTAATGAAAATAGGGCAAATGCTCTGCAACTTCGGTGAATGGAATGGCAAAAGGATATTATCAAAAAACTGGTGCGAAATGATGTTTCAAATACCGCTAACGAATTCCCTTAATGGAATGTATGGTTATGCGATGGCAATTAAATCATTGCCCATTCAAGAGGAAATATCGATTACCTCCGCAACTGTTGATACGCTGAATAAGCTTGGTTTGTCATACGAATTGACTCAAAAACTCAGGTTACTGCACAACAAAGCCAATTATAAATACCTTGAACTAGGAGAAAGGTTAAAACAGTTATTTACGAGTAAACAAATGGAAGAAATATCTTCATTTGCTTCACAACATATGATACCGCTTTACACAATACTCAATGGCAATTTCTATATTAAACATGGTGGTGAGTATGGATTATTGATGACTGCATTCCCCAAACGAAAGAAAGTAGTCATTAGATATTTAGGAGAAAAATGGGGCAGGCAAAAGAAAGAAGACGGCTCCGACTATAAATATTTGGTTGACGATGAAATTGTCAGATATATGCTCAGGCTTTGAACGTATCCATCCGATCAACTACCACCGGATTATTCATTACATGCTGCCTGGTCACAAGGTTTCCCCTACTTCCCTATCACATCCCGCGCCTGCCAGATCCGCGGTTTCCAGTAGCTCGACGTACTGACGTTCTCCACGATCACCCCGCGGCTGGTCGTGCTGTGCACGCATACGATGCCTTTGGTGGTGTTCTCCACGACCATGGACACGTGCTGCACCCGGCTGCCGTCCTCGGTGCGAAAAATGATGAGGTCGCCGGGCTTGACCTTATCCAAGGGCACCTCCTTGCCCTCGGTGGCCTGCACGGAAGAGCTGGGCGACACGCTGATGTCGTACTTGTTCAGCACAAAATGGGTGAACCCCGAGCAGTCGAAGCCCGTCGAGGGGTTTTTGCCGGCATACTGATAGGGTGAACCCACATACCGCTGCGCCTCCGACACAATATCGCGTCGGAGGCGCATGGCTGCGTCTTCCGTTGCCGGCGGCTTGGTGGCGCCGGGCGTGATGGGCTTATTGGAAGCGGGCGGTGGGGTGCTCTTTCGAAAGATCGAACACGAGGTCGCGGCGAGCATCATCCCGACCGAAAGCGCCAGGAAGAAGAGAAAGGAGCGGCTGGTCATCGCAGAGGAAGGCGGTGTGGTTTTTATGCTTCGGCTTGTTTTCGACAGCATAAACTGTATTCACGGGCGGAATATTGTCGGCCCCCGAAATCACATCCCGCGCAAACAGGATGCGCGGCGACCAGTACGACGACTTGCTCACGTTTTCAACAATGATGCCCCGCGAACAGGTGGCGTGGGCGCAGAAAATGCCCTCTTCCGTGCGCTTGACGATGAGCGCTACGTGTTGAATGCGGCCGCTGCGGCCGAAAAACAGCAGGTCGCCGGTGGTAACCTCGTTCAGGGGTATGTGTACGCCCTGTTTCGACTGGGTGGCGGAGGAAGGAGAAAGTTCGAAACCGAACTCTTTGAAGACGAAGTGGGTGAACCCGGAACAGTCGAACCCGGTTTCCGGGCTTCTGCCGGCGTACCGGTAGGGCAAGCCCAGGTAGTTTTCGGCCCAGCCGGCCACCGCTTCCCGGAAGCACATGGCGTCGGCGTCTTCATTGGCATACGTTTTGGGGAAAGGAAAACCCGGCGAGGCTAGCAGGGTCGTGGAGAAGAGCACAAAAAGCAAAGTTGTCTTTAACGCTGTTAGGCCAGAAGACATAAAAAGGAAGTTTGGTTATGGCGGTGCACCGGTGTGGCGGCTTGCCAAATGGGGATTAAAGGTGGAAATGGCAGAGGGGGAAAAGCCTGTACAAACGTTCGGCGCAACGAATGAAATGTTCAAGGGTAGTAATCCGATTAGGAATCAGGCTGTTGCGTGTCAATTGCCGAACTGCGACAAAAGTAGGAAATGCCTTGCACTTGCAAGCATCAGGGCGCCCTTTTGCAAAACGTTAACACTTTCAGGCGTCCATATCGGCCAAAAACGGCAGTTTCTGGCGAAAATCGAGCAGGGGATTGCGCTCCAACGGCACGGTGACCACGCCCTCGTGGCCGTGCAGCTGGGCCAGCGGCTGCCCGTTGAAGTCGATCACGGCGGAGTCGCCGGCGTAGGCATGCCCGTTGCCATCGGCGCCGACGATGTTTAGTGCGGCCACGTAAGCCTGGTTCTCCACCGCGCGCGCCGGCAGCAGGGTGCGCCAGTGGTGGGCGCGGCGTTCGGGCCAGTTGGCCACGTACAGCAGCAGGTCGTAGGGCGCCTCCGGTTGGTTGCGCGCCCATTCGGGGAAGCGCAGGTCGTAGCACACCAGGGGCCGGATGCGCCAGCCCATCCATTCCACCGCCACCTGCCGGCTGCCGGGGGTGTAGTGCTCGTGCTCGCCGGCGAGCTTGAACAGGTGCTTCTTGTCGTATACGGAAAAATCGCCGCCGGGCCGTACGAACAGCAGGCGGTTGAAAAACGCGTCGTTTTCCCGGCAAATGAAGCTGCCGCAGAGGGCAGCGCCCAGTTGGCCCGCCTGTTCCTGCATCCATTGCACCGTAGGGCCGTCCATCGGCTCGGCCAGTGCGCCGGCGTTCATGCTGAACCCGGTGGTGAACATTTCGGGCAGCAGTACCAGATCGGTATGGCCGGAGAGCGTCTCCAGCTTTTCGGCCAGCCGGCGCCGGTTGGCGCCGGGTTTTTCCCAGACAAGGGCGGTTTGCAGAAGGGTGATGCGCATACGTTGTGGGTCGAAGCGCAAATTTCGGTTATTCTGCCGACTTATCAGCCCTGACCAAGGGATTACAGCTTGCCGTACACACCAACGGTAAACGCCGGCGCGGCCAGGGCATTGCGGCCCTCCAGGGCGCCGGCCACGTTCAGGGAAACGCCCCATTGGCGGCTGAACTCATACGCCAATCCAAACTGCGGGGAAATAAATTCGACGTTGTTGGCGAACAGGCCGTTGCCCGAGCCGGTGGGGTTGCCGTTGTTGAGCGTTTGGGTGGTGGCCAAACGCGCCTGCGCCAGCAGGCGTTCGGGCAACAGCCAGTACCCGGCCTCGGCCAGGAAGCGGAGTTCGTCGGAGAAATCCTCGGTGCGGTTGTTGAAGCCCAGGTGGCCGGTGGCGTACCAGCGGCGGGCGCCGTAGCCCCATTCGAATTTGGCAAGCTGGTTGAACTCCCCGTCGCCGGTGTACAACAAGTCTTCATTTTCCGAATCGCCCGTGGGCAGCCCCAACGTGAGGGAGCCGCTGAGCACCCATTGCTTGCGGTTGAAAAAGTTGTAGCGCAGGCCCAGGTCGACGTCGCCAATGGCAGTGTTTTCCAAACCCGGCTGGAGCACCTCGCCGGTAATCTCTCCTACGCCTTCGTTGACGGTGTTGCGCACCCAAAACGGGAAATAGGCGACGGCGGTGAGCCGGTCGCTGAGGCCGTGCTCGCCGTAAAAAGCGGCGGTGTAGCTGCTGAGCAGGGTGCCGGCGCCGTTGATGTCGATGATGTTGCCGTCGTTGGCGTAAAACTCGCGGGCGCGGATCGTTTGAAAGCTCAACTGATAATATCCGTGCCCTTTGGGGCGCGGCCAGCCGTCGGCATGTGCTGCCGTGTGCGTCAGGAGGAGGATTGCGGCAATAAAAAGGTGGGCGTATTTCATAGTGGGCTGTCGTTTGGGGTGTTATGGTTTGAGCTGGGCCGTGCCGAATCGCACGTTGAACGGCATGCAATAGATGACGACGTAATCGTAGTCGTTCAGGTCCACGCCGTTGGGTATCGAGTAGGATTGCATGCCCGAGGTGGATTGCAGGGCGCCGAGTGAACGCCCGTTTTGGCTGTTGAGCCCGCCGGAGGCCATGGTGGCCAGGTACACGAACAGCCCGGGGCCGTTGGAGGCCATGAAGTCGCTGCCCAGATCCAGTTCGAGCTTGTTGCCGACCAGCCGGAGGGTGGCCGTTCCTTTTACGGTGTATCCGGCGTTGCCGCTGAACGTGCCGCTGCGCGACAAGCCACCTGCCGGCAACGCCTGAACGGCGACGGGCAGGCTGCTCACCCCGTCGGCCGAAGCCGTAATCTGGGCGGTGCCGGCATCCAGGGCCGCTAGCACGCCACCGGCCGACACACTGAGTATGCCGGGCGCCGAGCTGTTCCAGACGATCGTCTTGCCGCTGATTTCCGCGCCGGAGGCGTTGCGCACGCGCGCCTGAAGGGAGGCCGTCTGCCCGACCGTCAGGGTGGCCGGTGCGTTGAGCACCTCCACCGTCGCCACCGCCGCGTTGTCGGCAGCCACCGTGATCAGCATCGAGTCGCGCAGGTTGCCCGGCGCGGAGGCTGTCGCCCAGGCCTGACCGGCGACCAGTCCGGTTGCCACACCCTGTGGCGTGACGGCTACAATGCCCGGATCGGCGCTGGTCCAGGCGACCAGTTCGGAACGGTCGTTCAGCTGCTCGTCGGTGTACGTAGCCCGCAGGGTAGCCGTCTGGCCGGGGGTGAGGGTCAGGCTCTGCTGCTCCAGGGTCAGCCTGGGCTCCAGCACCTCAGGGATGAGTTCGGTCTGGATGCAGGCGCCGAACGCCGGCAGAACAAGAAAAAGGAGTGGACGTAAGTGTTGCATGGTCGGAGATTTGTTTCCCGGGCCGGAACCCGCTGGTCTTTCTTTAACCGCTCCGGCGCGAAAAAGGATACAAATCCGGGGCTGAAGTGCGCGTACTTGTCCGAGCACCGACGTATCTTTGTAAAAAATTGCTCATGAACGACAACGTGGTTTTTATGGGAATAAACGCGCCGCGGATTCATCAGGCCATCATCGCGAAACTGATATACGGGCTGACGGATCTTTACATCAAAGAGCAAACCGGTCTTTTCCCCTATCCCGAGACGATGATCGACGAGAGCCAAACCAGCCCGGCGCCGGACGTTATGCTGGTAGACCCCCAAACCGACCTCACCCGGGTGATCATCGAAATTACGCATACGCAGGGCGTGCGCAAAGACATCATCAAACTGCAACAGCTGATGTCCGATTACGGTGTTCCGGAGGGTTTTGTTTACGACTACAAACTGAACGTCTGGTACAAGTTTGGGCCGTCAAAAGATGTCGCCAACAGTTCCTGGTGCGACGCCGTCGGACGTGATCTAAGCGCCTTTCTATTTTAAACGAAATGACAACCACTGCCATTACTGAACAAGGTTTCGTACAAACCGACGTAGACGCCCGGGGCGTAGCCACCGTCACTTTTTACCATCCGAACCACAACAGCCTGCCCAGCCGGCTCCTGCAGGGGCTGTCGGACGCATTCGGCCAACTGGGCGAACAACCCGGCGTTCAGGTGATTGTATTGCAAAGCGCGGAGCACAAGACCTTTTGTGCCGGCGCCAGCTTCGACGAGCTGCTGGCCATTCACGACGACGAGACCGCCCATCGCTTTTTCTCCGGTTTCGGCGCGGTGATCAACGCCATGCGCCACTGCCCGAAGATTGTCGTGGCGCGCATCCACGGAAAAGCCGTCGGGGGCGGGGTCGGGCTGGCCGCCGCTGCCGACTTCTGCATGGCCACCCAATACGCATCCGTTCGGCTCAGCGAGCTGGCAGTGGGTTTCGGCCCCTTCGTCATCGGGCCAGCCGTGCAGCGCAAAGTGGGCCTGTCTGCTTTCAGCCAGCTGGCGCTCAACCCCTCCGAATGGCAAACGGCGGCCTGGGCCAAAGAGAAAAACCTGTTCCAGGAGGTGTTCGACACCCCCGAACAACTCGACGCCTACATCGCCCATTTCACCGGCAACCTGTGCAGCTACAACCCCGAAGCGCTGCTGGAACTCAAAAAAATCTTCTGGGTAGACACCCCTTCGTGGGATGACCTGCTCCGCGAGCGCGCTGCCGTCAGTGGCCGGCTGTCGCTGTCAGACTTTGCGAAAGCGGCTATTGAACAGTTTAAGGGGCGGTAGGGCTATTGGCTGTCGGCTGTCGGTAGTCGGCTATCGGTCGTCGGCTGTCGGTAGTCGGCCCCTCCGTGCCTCCTCTGTGTATCCTTTGTGCCCCTCTGCGGTTTATTTTAAAAGCTACCGACGACCGACAGCCGACGACCGACGACCGATAGCTCACTACCAAACCTCACTCATCATAGACACAAACTGATCAAACAAGTATCGTGCATCGTGCGGGCCGGGGCTGGCTTCCGGGTGATATTGCACGCTGAACGCCGGTTTATCTTTCAGGCGGATGCCCTCCACCGTCTGGTCGTTCAGGTTGATGTGGGTGGCTTCCACCAGGGAGGGGCTGTCATACACGGCTTGTTCCAGCACACCGAACCCGTGGTTTTGGCTGGTGATTTCCGAGCGGCCGGTGACTATATTTTTAACGGCGTGGTTGATGCCCCGGTGTCCGTGGTGCAGTTTATAGGTGGGCAGGCCGGCGGCCAGGGCGAGCAGCTGCTGGCCCAGGCAGATGCCGAAGACCGGCCTGTTTTCCTGAAGGATTTGCTTGATCGTGTCCACCGCATACGGCATGGCAGCCGGGTCGCCGGGGCCGTTGGACAAAAAGTAGCCGTGCGGGCTCCAGGAGCTGAGTTCCTTGAACGTGGTGTCGGCAGGAAACACCTTCAGGTAGCAGTTCCGTTCGCGGAAGTTGCGCAGGATGTTCTTTTTCACGCCGAAATCCAGCACGGCGATGCGCCGGGGCGCATCCGGGTTGCCGATGTAGTATGGTATTTTGGTGGTTACCTTGCTCGACAGCTCGAGGCCTTCCATCGACGGGGTGGTTTTCAGGCGCCGCTTCAGTTCGTCCAGATCGTTAATTTCGGAAGAGATGATGGCGTTCATGGTACCTACTGTGCGCAGGTGTTGCACCAGGGCGCGGGTGTCAATGTCGTGAATGGCCACGATGCGTTCGGCCTGAAAATAGTCCTCCAGGCTTTTGTTGGCCAGCGGTCGGCTGTAGGCGAAGTTGAAATTCCGGCAGACGAAGCCGGCAATTTTCACGCCCTCGCTCTCCACCTCTTCTTGTCGCGTGCCGTAGTTCCCGATGTGCACGTTGGTGGCCACCAGGATTTGTCCGTGGTACGAAGGGTCTGTAAAGATTTCCTGGTACCCGGTCATGCCGGTGTTGAAGCAAATTTCGCCGGTCGTGGTGCCGATCAGCCCGGCGGCCTTACCGCGGTAGGCGGTGCCGTCTTCCAGTAAAAGTATCGCTTGATTCATGATGTATTGCCAACGGGTTTTACGCTTTCGGCGCGCAAAGGTCGGTCAAAGTCAAGCGCTTTCAAAATACCTGTTCAGAAAACTGCCGAAATGTTGGTTATCTTTCAAAACTTGCGGAAAGTTTGTGGAAAAGTCCAACATTAATTTGCTGTTAAATCCGCTTACCTTTGTCATCCCGCCAGTATTGAACACCAACCATCTGTTGTATGAAAAAAAAGTTTCTCCGGCTGATTGAAGCAGGCAAGTTTCAGGATCAGTCTGATTTCGCGTCGCTGTTTGCCTCCTGGCGGGATGCGGAGGATGCCTATGCGCTGGCCCGTCAGGAAAAGTTGAAGGCCAGGGATGCCTACAAAAACCTGTTAACGGCCGGGAAGCCGGACGAGGCCGGCCTGGTGCAGCACCTGAGCCATTTCAGAAAGGCCAAGTTGATGCAGCAATACCGCAAAGAGGAGTGCAAATGGGCTGACTATATCCTGAGCAAGTGGGTAGAGCAGCACCTGTCGGAGGCCAAAGGCGCCAAAACCGTCAAGTTGGTGCCAGGCAAGCCTGGGCAGAAAGAAACATCGATCAAGGTTCGGACCTCCTGAGATCGGGGTAGGGCGAAAGCGCCAGGTCAAGTTTGTCGAGCACCCCCAAACCGAACAAGGCGAAATCATAACGCACCGGGTCGTCGGGCGCCAAAACGCGGAGTTTATCGGTGAGTTCCAGCACGGCGCCCCAGTCGGTCTGTCGGCGCGTGAGCAGGCCCAGTCGTCGCGCCACACGATCAACGTGCACATCCAGGGGCATGAGCAATTGGGATGGCTGGATGCGGCGCCAGATGCCGAAATCCACGCCTGCTTCGTCGCGCCGCACCATCCAGCGCAGGAACATGTTGATCCGTTTGCAGGTGGATCCTCCTTCCGGGGTGGCAATGTGTTTGCGGGTGCGGCGCGGGGCCCAGGGGTGGTCGAAAAAATCGCGGTGAAAACCGATCAGGGCACGTTCCGTTGTCAAATCCCCTGTAGCCAGGTGGCGTGCAAAAGCCTCTTCCAGCGAGGCGTGTTCGGCGTAGTAACGCTGAAAAAAATCCAGGAAGTAAAGGGCGTCCGTGCCCTGAAACGTGCGGTGCACAAACCGCTCGAAACGCGCACGCTCCGGTTCGCTGTGGCCGGTGATGAATGCATGGGGCGTCCCGTCCATCCAGTCGATCAGCTTTTCCGCGCTCCGGATGATGGTCACACGTTGCCCCCACGCCAGTACGGCCGTCCAAAAGCCCATGATCTCCCGATCCTGCAACCCCGTAAAGCGGTGGGGGATGCCGATGGGGTCATCCGCAATGAAAGACGGCTTGTTGAACCGCAACACCGCGTCGTCAAGTAGTTGCTTTATTTTCATTTTTTTTACAAAAACCCTACAAATCCCCCAACAACGGCCGCAACACAATCTCCTCCACCACCGCCGAATCCGAAAGGTTGTAGGCAGCCCAGAGGCTCCGGGCCACATCCTCGGCCTGCATCAGGCGGTCTTCGGGCAGATCAACCCCGCGCCAGGAGTCCGACCAGGTAGCCCCGGGCAGGATGGTGGTCACTTTGATGCCCCTCGTTTTCATTTCCGCACGCAGGGCCATGGAGAAGCCACGCAGGGCAAACTTGCTGATGGTGTAAGAGCCACCGTTCGGGTAAGCCTGGATGCCGGCTATGGAGCACATGTTAAAAATGTGTCCTTTCCCCTGGCGCACCATGTGGGGCAACAGGGCGCGGGTAAGGTAATATGCGCTGTAGAAGTTGACCTCCATGAGTGTTTCCAGGGTACCGGAGGGCTCCTCCGACACCAGGCCGGGTATATAAAGGCCAGCGTTGTTCACCAGCACGTCGATGCGGTCGAACCGGTCGAGCACAAAATCGGCAAATTCCTGAACCTCCGGCTTTTTGCCGAGGTCGGCCGCATCGGTATGCAGGGTGCGCTGCGGGAAACGGCTTCCCCAGTCTTCCTGCATGGCGTCGAGGTCGGCCTGGGTGCGCGAACACACACACAGGTCGAACCCGTTTTGGGCAAAGATATCGGCAATGGCGCGCCCCAGACCTTTGGTGGCGCCGGTGATGACGGCGGTGGGCATGGTTTGGATGGTTTGGCTGGTTGTTCCGGTGGTCGGCTTAAAGGTATGGATTCCACCGGATAAATTGCCGTGAGCGCCGGATGCAGCAGCGTTTGTTGTAATTAATGAACTGCTTTTTGATTTTCTGATCCATTGGGTGAAGAAAAGAGGACTTGCATATCAGGGATGGTAGTCCGACATTGGTTGTCGAATGGGTGCGTTTTGTATTTTTGCATTCCGGTCTGCGGATAACCGCTGACCAATAACCGCCGACCCCGATGTGGAACACCATCCTGCAAACCGCCATCGCCGGCACGGAGCGCCGTCCGTTGCCAACGCACCTTGCCGTGCGACTCGGTTTGTCTGCCGACGCAGACTTTTGGGATGTGGCCGCTGCCGCCCGACTCATGCACAAGGCGGCCGGACCACAGCCTTTTGTAGCGGAATTATCCGGTGCAGCCGTCATAGAGGCAACGCCAACGGGTGAGAATCCGTCAAAGGAGCATAAATCAACGTTATGAATCGCCGTTGCCGACTGACCGTTCCAATACTGCTTGCCCTGCTTGGCCTTTTTTCCTGTAAAAAAGACGAGACGAAGCCCGGGTTCGACATGCCCTACCAGGTAACCTTCGATATCCCGCCGGGCATCAATGCCTTCGACACCCACTACTTCAATTTATTCAACATCTCGAGCCAGTACCAGACCTTTCTCGCGCAGCAAGGCGTGCCCGACTCCCTGATCGTGTCCATCAACACCCAACAGGCGGGCATGTCGGGTATTTTCGGCGACGAGAGTTTCAATTTTATACAGGAAGTGTCGCTGCGCATATTTGACGAGCGCAAACCCGACGACTGGCTGGAGATCGCCTACCGGTCCCCCACCCCATTGGAGCCCGGCAACCGCCTGGATCTGATACCCACCCTGGTAGACGCCAGGCGTTTCCTGCAGAACCCGCGCTTCAGCCTCGCCGTGGTGCTCCGCCTGCGCCAGACCCCTCCCGTAGAGGTACCCGTCCGACTCAATCTGGTCATGCGCGCGCAATACCGGTAACGACGTACCTTTGCCCAAACCGGAAAAAAAACGACCTATGGATACCCTGACCACCACCGCCACTGCCACCGCACCCCAAACCAACGATTCATTTCCCATCAACGGAACCGACCACCTGGAGTTCTATGTCGGCAACGCCAAGCAGAGCGCCCTGTACTACCAGGCTGCGTTCGGCTTCGAATGGGTCGCCTACCAGGGGCCCGAAACCGGCGTGCGCGACCGGGTGAGTTACGTGCTCCAGCAAGAAAAGGTCCGGCTGGTGCTCACCTCGTCCCTGCTGCCCGACACAGAGATCGCCCGCCATGTGGCCCAGCACGGCGACGGCGTCAAGGTGCTGGCGCTCTGGGTCGACGACGCCGAGAAAGCCTGGATGACCGCAGTGGAGCGCGGCGCCGAAGATGCATTTGCGCCGGTGACCAAACGCGACGAACACGGCGAAGTGGTGCTGGCAGCCGTGAAGACTTACGGCGAAACCATCCACACCTTTGTAGAACGCCGCCACTACAATGGCCCCTTTTTGCCCGGCTTTGAAGCGCGCAAGAGCGTTTATCCGGCCCAACCGGTCGGATTGAAATACGTCGACCACTGCGTCGGCAACGTCGAACTCGGGGCCATGAACAAATGGGTCAAGTTTTACCAGGATGTGATGGGCTTCAAATTGCTCATCACTTTCGACGACAAGGACATTTCCACGGAATACACAGCCCTGATGTCGAAAGTGGTGTCCAACGGAAACGGATACATCAAATTCCCCATCAACGAACCGGCGCAAGGCAAGAAAAAAAGCCAGATTGAGGAATACCTCGATTTTTACCGGGGCGCAGGCGTACAACACATCGCTGTAGCGACCGACAACATTATTGAAACCGTAGGGCAAATGCGGAAAAACGGCGTGGACTTCCTGTACGTCCCAGAAACCTATTACGACGACGTGCCCGAACGCGTAGGACACATCGAGGAAGACCTCGAGGCCATCAAACGCCTCAACATCCTGGTCGACCGCGACGAAGACGGATACCTCCTCCAGATATTCACCAAGCCGGTACAGGACCGCCCAACGGTTTTTTACGAAATCATACAGCGCCGCGGCGCCCGCTCTTTCGGCAAAGGAAACTTCAAGGCCCTGTTCGAGGCCATTGAACGCGAACAGGAACTAAGAGGAACCCTATAACCCGCCAACAACCGATAGCCAACCACCGACCACCGATAGCCAACCACCGACCACCGATAGCCAACCACCGATAGCCGATAGCCGACTACCGATAGCCGATAGCCGACTACCTCACTCGGCCACCAGCAAAGGCAACAACACTTCCACCCGGGTGCCGGTTTCCCGGCCCTTGGTCAGGTCGGCACGGTCGCTGATGCGAATGTGGTCGCGCAGGTTGTTTTCCTGGAGGGTGTGCAACAGGCGCAGGCGTTCGCGGGTGATGTCCATTCCACGCGATCGGTGTTCGACAAAGAAGGGTTGTTGCAGGAGTTGCTCCTCCCTTCCGCGGTTGTACCCCACCCCGTCGTCTTCCAGGATGGCCAGCAGGGTGTTGGCGTGTTGCGAAAGGGAGAAGGTGATGTTCAGCGTACCTTTTTCCCGCGTTTTCAGTCCGTGTTCTATGGCGTTTTCCACGAAGGGTTGCAGGATCATGGTCGGAATGTAGAGTTCCGAGGGGTCGGCGGCGTCCGGGGTATGAATAAAAAAGGAGAGGCGGCCGCGGAAGCGGAGTTTATTATTGATGTCGAGGTATCTTTCCAGAAAGTCGATCTCCTGTTCAAGGTCAACCACTTCCTTCTCTGAATAGTCGAGCGTTTGCCGCATGAGCAGGGCGAATTTGGCCAGGTAGCTGACGGCTTCTTCGTTTTTGGCCGAAGAGATGAGGCCCTGGATGGCGTTCAGCGCGTTGAACAGGAAATGGGGGTTCATCTGGGCCCGCAAGGCCCGGGCCTGAAGGCTGGTGACGCGCAGTTTGGCCAATTGGGCCTCTTTACGGATGGTGTCGAGTTGGTGGCGA
The DNA here is from genome assembly GCA_033764075.1 of Saprospiraceae bacterium. GTDB lineage: Bacteria > Bacteroidota > Bacteroidia > Chitinophagales > Saprospiraceae > M3007. The sequence goes on from JANRJH010000050.1 coordinate 68,994, forward strand.
GCCTCCAGTTCTTCGCGTTCGCTGTCGCGCACGCTTTGCAGGTAAAAAGCCTGGAGTTCGGTGGCGCGAAACTGCCACTGGTAAGCGTCGTCGAACTTGCCCAGTTCGGCGTTGATGCCGCCCAGCAGTTGGCAGACCTGGGCGAGGTGGTGGGCGTCGGCGCCTTTTTCGCCGTAGGCGTACGCTTTATTGAGCGTGGCGGCGGCGCCTTGCAGGTCGTTTTGCTGCGACATCAGTTCGGCGCGCATCCGTTCAATTTTAGACAGGTTGGTGTAGTCGGCGGGCTTGGTGTGCGAAGAAAACTGGTCGGCGGCTTCATCGTACAGGCGCATGGCCTCCTCCGTTTTGTTTTCGAGGAATGCCAGCAAGCCGAGGTTGGCCAATGCCAGGGCGCGCACCTCCGGGTCGTCGTCGTCTTCGGCGATCAGCAATACCCGACGGAAGCACTGGTATGCCTGTGCGTTGTCGGACTGGGCGAGTGCTGCCCGCCCGGCGTTCAGGTAGTGCCAGGGGAGGCGGGGACGCAGGTTGTGGGTTTCGACCAGTGGCAGGACGCGCAGAAAGGCGTCCAGGCTTTTTTCTTCCTCATCCAGCCGGAGGTACAACTCACCCAACCCGCTGAGCACCAGCGAAAGCAGGTAGTAGTCTTTCAGCGCCGCCCGTTCACCCAGGGTGGTCAGCCCTTTTTCTGCGTCCAGCAGGCTTTGCAGGGCCAGGCGCAGGTTGCCCAGGTGGAGGTGTAGAAAGCCTTCACGCCCGGAAAGGTGGGCCAACAGACGAGGATCCGGATGGTGATTAAGGTAGTTTCGCGCCTTATCCAGGCAGGTCTGGGCGTCGGCCCAATGGCGCTGGTTCAGGTGCACGGCTGCCGCGTCGATCCAGGCGTCGGCTATCCCGAAAGGGTCGGTTAGCCTTTCGCAGATGGCCAACACCTGTTCGGTATGAGCGAGGGAGCGCTCATAGTGATGCCATTGGTTTTCCAGAAAAGCCCCCATCCGGTGGTACGTCAGGCGAACGGGGTAGGGCAGGTCGGGCGCGTCGGCCTCTGCAAGTTCTTCCAGCAGCACTTTTGCGCGTTGGAAATCGGTGAAGGCCGCGCGTTCCAACTCGTCGCAAGCCATTTTTGCCGACTTCATTCGGGCGTTGTTCATGCCGCTAAGGTACACGCAGCTTTTGAATACAGGGCGTGATCAGGCTTCATCCTCCATATCCCCAACCGAATACCGGTCGGGCTTCAACCGGTATTTGGTTTTCTCTACCGGTTTGAGTTTTTTCTTGCGTTGGTCTTCCTGCTGTATATCGCGGGGTTCGAACTTTCGCGCTTCTTGTTTTCGACTCTTTTCCCAATGTTTCATGGCAAAAAGAATTTGACGGGCTTTTAGATAAAGTTTTGGATTCGTGTGAAAAACGGGTGATAACCGCTGGACCAGCACCCATTCACCACACAAAAGTACCCCTTTTGCCGATCATTACAAGACCTGTTATTGTTAAATTTTTGCTTCAGCGGAAATTTTGGGTTTGCTGTACAACGAAAAAACGATGCCCAACACCAGGAGCCCCGCGATGATGCCCAGTGAAAGGCCGATCGGGAGGTAGATGTGGAGCGGGATGAGGATCATCTTGATGCCGATATAAAATAGGATGGCGATCAGGCTGTATTTCAGGTAAATGAAACGGTCCAGCACATTGGCCAGCAGAAAATACAGCGACCGGAGCCCCAGGATGGCAAAAATATTGGATGAAAAAACCAAAAACGGGTCTGTTGTGATCGAGAACACCGCCGGCACGGAGTCAAAGGCAAACATAATATCGGTTGTTTCCACCACCAGCAAAGCGACAAAAAGGGGGGTTACCGCCGGGCGCCCCTGCTCACGGGCAAAAAACCGACCACGAAAGTGGCTGCGCGTCACCGGGTAGAAACGCTTGATCATCCGGATGGCTATGTGGTCATGCACGTCGGTGTCCTCTCCATGCCGGTGCCGCAGCATTTTCCAGGCTGAATACAACAGCAGGGCGCCAAACACATAAAACAGGCTTTCAAACCGGTGTACCAGGGCTATACCCACGGCGATCAGCAGCCCCCGAAACACGATAACCCCGATGATCCCCCAAAAAAGAATCCGGTGCTGATACATGCGGGGTACCTGAAGCTGGGCAAACACCAGGGCCATTACAAACAGGTTGTCTATGCTCAGCGACAACTCCAGCAGGTAGCCCGTCAGGTATTTCAGGGCCGCCTCCCAACCATCCATGCTTTCCAGCCGGCTGCTGCCCAACCCGAACCAGTGGTGTTCGTAAGCACCGTAAATAAAGAATGAAAACGACAACCCCAGCAAAACCCAAATGGAGGAAGTTACCAATGCTTCCGCCATGTTGGGTATGTGCGCCTTTTTGTTGAAAACGCCCAAATCTATGGCCATCAAAAGGCCAATCACTACAATAAAAATCAGCCACACAATCGACTCAGTCATATATCCGCGCTAGGTTGAAGTTGTTATATGCTTGTTGGGTGAGGTATCAAGACGCAAAGTTGCCCCCCCGTCACTGCAATAAGCAAGACATTGGGCAGCGAAACCGGAAGAAATGGCTAAGTTCTGACATTTTCTAAACCTTGCATACCTTTAGTCGGTTCATTCCGTGCCAAATCTTTTGACTTTCTGTGTGCTACCATGAAAAAATTAACTTTTCTGCCCGTCTGGGCTCTTGCGATCACCTCCCTTTGGGGTCAGCCCCTGACACCTGTTCATTTTTCCTGGGGGACGGCATATTTCCCCGATAATGCCGCTACAGCCGCCGCTGCCCCCCGGGCAGGCGATGAAGTGCGCTACAACGGCATGTACGTTCGCTACCTCCGTTTCGACCAACTGCCCGATGGAGAGGAACGCAAACTGGCTGTCGAGCAGGGGCTGCAATGGATCGGCTACGTACATCCCAATACCTACCTGGCGGCGATCCCGCAGTCTTTTGATCTGTCCAGGCTCGCCAACGGCAAGCTGCGCAGCGTCATGCCGGTCGACCCGGAATGGAAACTGGCGCGGTCGCTGCGCGAAAAGCCCTGGGAGCCCTGGGCGATGGATGGCGACAAGCTGAAGGTCAAACTGAAAGTTTATCCGCATATTTCTTTCGAATCGGCCGCGTCGTGGTTGGCGGCGGAAGGCGTCGCAATCCACAAAGAAGCACCCCGCGACAGACTGCTGACGGTAGCCATACCCGAAGCCGATCTCCTGCGCATCGCCGCCCTGCCGTACGTACAGTTTATGGAGCGCATACCCCCGCCCGGCACGCCGGAGGACGTCAACGGCCGGTCGATACACCGGTCCAATGCCCTGGATTCCGACAGCCCCCTGGGCAAGCGCTACAACGGCGCCGGCGTGCGGGTGCTGGTGCGCGACGACGGCAACGTGGGCCCGCACATCGACTTTGCCGGCAGACAGACGGATCTTAGCCGGCGCAACAACGGCACCCACGGCGACGGCGTAGCCGGCATCATGGTGGGCGCGGGCAACCTGAACCCCCAATACAAGGGCATGGCCGCTGGCGCCGAACTATACGTGCTCAATTACGAGGCCGATTTCAACGACGAAACGCTGCCGCTCCACATCCTCGACAATGTGCGGGTGACCAACTCCTCCTACTCCGACGGCTGCAACGACGGCTACACCTTCTCCGCCGAAACGGTAGACGCCCAACTGTTCGACTACCCCACCCTTATGCACGTTTTCTCCGCCGGCAACTCCAATGGGCAGGATTGCAGCTATGGCGCCGGCACCCAGTGGGGCAACATCACCGGGGGACATAAAATGGCCAAAAATGCCATCGCCACCGCCAACCTGAACGCCGAAAGCCTGTTGGAAAGCAGTTCCAGCCGGGGGCCGGCGCACGACGGGCGTCTCAAGCCCGACATCGCCGCGCATGGCCAGGGCCAAATTTCCACCGACCCCAACCACGAATACCAGGTGTTTGGCGGCACCTCGGGCGCCGCGCCCGGCATCGCCGGCTGTATGGCCCAACTGATCCACGCCTACCAGTCACTCAACAACGGCGAAGAGCCGGAAACCGGTTTGATCAAAGCCGCCATGCTCAACACCGCCAATGACATGGGCAACCCCGGGCCCGACTTCCAGTTTGGCTGGGGACACATCAATGCCGCCCGCGCGCTGGACATCATCGAACGCAAAACCTGGGTTAAAGGCATCGTTGACCAGGGAGGCGTGCAGACCCACACCATCAATATACCCAACAACGCCCTGAACGTTCGCTTCATGCTCCTGTGGGTTGACCCGCCCGCGGCCCCCTTCGCCGGAAAAGCGCTGGTGAACGACCTGGATGTGGCTGTCGTTGCCCCCGGCGCCGTCACCCACCTGCCCTGGCTGCTCGATCCCACCCCGGATCCGGTGCTGCTGGACAAACCCGCCGGGTACGGTCGCGACTCCCTGAACAACATGGAACAGGTGGCCATCAGTTCGCCTCTGCCCGGTGTCTATACGGTGTCTGTTCGCGGATTTGAGGTGCCCCAAGGCCCGCAAGGGTATTTTTTGGTGTGGTTTGTCGAAACAAACGAGGTCAAACTGACGTACCCCTCCGGCGGAGAGTCCCTCGTACCCGGCGAAACCCTGCGCTTCCACTGGGATGCGGGTGTAAACGGGTCGCCGATCGATTTGTCGTATTCGGAAGACGGCGGTGCCACCTTTCAGCCCATCATCACGCTTCCGGGCGACAGGCGCACCCACAACTGGGTGGTGCCGAATACCGCGAGCGGCAGCGTGCATTTCTTGCTCACCCGGGGCGCCGACCGCGACACCACCGACTTTTTTTGCACCATTACCCCCGTACCCAAAAATGTGCAGGTCGCCAAGGTGTGCCCAGACTCCATCACCATTTCCTACACGCCGGTGGACGACACCTTGTCCTTTACGGGCTATCTGCTCGGCGACAAGTACATGGAACCCCTGCTCACCAGTGATCCGGGCGACGGCGCAATCACCCTGCCGATCACCCAATCGCATCTTGAAAACTGGGTGGCCGTGTCGGCAACCCATTCCAACGGCCTGAACGGCCGCCGCTCCAACGCCGTCCGCTGGCCGGGTGGACTGAGAAACTGCCCCCAGCCCGAAGACGCAGCCCTGGCCGCCTTGCTGCAGCCCGCCGAAGGCGCCTTTGTGGCTTGCAGCCCCGCCGAAGTGCCGGTGACGGTACGGGTGCAAAACAGGGGACTCAACCCCTTCTCCGGCGTCCAAATCCAATACCAGGTGAACAACAACCCGGTGGTGACGGAGCCGTTGCCGGATTATGCGCCCGGGAGTGATACCAGTTTCACCTTCTCCCAAACGTTCAGCCTGGCGAACAGCGGCGACGTTGACCTGCGTGTCTGGATCGATTTTCCGGGCGAAGACTACCCCTTCAACGACACTTTGTTCGCCTCGCTGCCCGTTGTCATTCAGTCGGTGAACAGTTTTTTCAAACAAACTTTCGAGAGCACCACCTTCCCGCCCGCCGGATGGGCGGTCGGCAACCCGGACAATGGCATCACCTGGGCGCGGTCGCCCAACGAATTCAATGTCACCGGGTCATCGGGAACAACTACCCGGGCAGCCTTACTCAACGCCCGGGCGTACGAAGCGCGCGGGCAGAAGGACGCCATGTACCTGCCGCCCGTCGACTTGAACGGCCTGACCAATCCCGGATTGCGGTTCGATGTGGCGCATGCGCTGGTGGGTTCAGGACGCGCAGATACCCTTCGGGTAGAGCTATTTCCCAATTGCGACATCAACGCCACGCCGATCGTACTCTGGGAAAAAGCCGGTCTGGCATTGGCCACCGCACCAACCGTCAATTTTAATTTCGTGCCAGACAAAAGCAATGAATGGAGCATTCAGCTCATTCCGCTCGACTCGTTCGCTGGCCAGTCGGTTATCTTGCGCTTTTTAGCGGTCAATGACAATGGCAACAACATCTGGATTGACAACGTAGAGTTGCTCAACGCCACGCCGATCCCGCCTGTCGCGTCAATTATAGCCCTTTCCGACACCGTTTGCAGAAATAAAAACACGGTGTTTTCGGCCGAAGTCCAGGACAACTTCACCACCTATACCTGGAATTTCGGCTCCTTTTCGTCGCCCTCCAGCGCCTCGGGCCCCGGGCCACACCTGGTATCTTTTTCTACCCCCGGATCGAAAAAGGTGCGCCTTTTTGTGACCAGCCCCGCCGGCGCGGATACGGCAGAGTTCAATCTGTTTGTCCGAAATATCCCATCCGCCGGGTTTAACGCTGTGGCGGCAGGGCTGACCGTCGAATTTTCCAACATTTCGTCGAATTCGGACAATTATGCGTGGGATTTTGGCGACGGAAACACCAGCACAGAGAAAAATCCGGTGCATACCTACGCCGGCTACGGCATTTACCCGGTGCGCCTGCAAGCCTCCAGCGACTGCGGCCTTACGCAAATGGAACAAACTGTTTCCCTCACCGTTGGCCTGTCGGAGCCGGATGCGCCCTTTCAGGTACAAGTTTTACCCAACCCCAACGCCGGCAGTTTCCAGGTGGCAGTGCAGAGTGCCGTCGGCGGGTCAGCCCGGCTGTGGCTGTTCGACCCACAGGGCAGACGCCTGCTGGACCAGCAGATTGAACTGGTCGGAGGTGGCACGGTGAACGCCCCTGTTGAAGGGTTGCTGCCGACGCCCGGGGTGTATCGACTGCAGGTGGTGACGGAGGAGGGGACGAGGAGTTTGCCGGTGGTTGTTGGCTATCGGTAGTCGGTCGTCGGCTGTCGGCTGTCGGTCGTCGGCTGTCGGCTGTCGGCTGTCGGTCGTCGGCTGTCGCTTTTTAAATGACCGCGTAGCGGTCGAACTCTAGTAGCCCCGGGTGCAACCCGGGGTAGTAAAAAAATGGCCCCGGGTTGCACCCGGGGCCATTTATGTTTCAGGTTCGTTTGCTTACCGGGTCTTTTGCCATTCGGAAGCGGGGAGCGCCTCGGAGTGTTGGGCCGGCTGTACCTGTTGTTCCAGCGGTTGTGGCTGATTGAGGTTGGAGTGGGCATCTTTGAAATGGCCACCCAGTACAGGTGCTATGGCCAGACCCACGAGGCAGGACAACTTGATCAGGATGTTCATCGACGGGCCGGAGGTATCTTTGAAGGGGTCGCCCACGGTGTCGCCTGTCACGGCTGCCTTGTGCGGATCGGAGCCTTTATAGTAGATCTGGCCGTTGATTTCCACGCCTTTTTCAAAAGATTTTTTGGCGTTGTCCCAGGCGCCGCCGGCGTTGGACTGGAACAGGGCCCACATTACGCCGCTGACGGTCACGCCGGCCATGTACCCGCCGAGTGCTTCGGCGCCCATGATGAAGCCCACCGCGAGGGGGGTCAGGATGGCGATCAGGCCCGGGGTCAGCATTTCACGGAGCGCTGCCTGGGTGGAGATTTCCACGCATTTGCCGTATTCGGCTTTTCCGGTGCCCTCGAGCAGGCCCGGAATCTCCCGGAACTGGCGGCGCACCTCGTTCACCATGTCCATAGCAGCCCTGCCCACGCTCTGCATGGCGAATGCGGAGAAGACCACGGGTACCATACCGCCTAGGAAGAGGGCGGCCAGCACGTCTGCCTTGAAAATATTGATGCCGTCGATGCCGGTGAAGTCCACATAAGCGGCAAAAAGCGCCAGGGCGGTCAGGGCGGCAGAAGCAATGGCAAAACCTTTGCCGATGGCGGCGGTAGTGTTGCCCACCGAGTCGAGGATGTCGGTGCGTTGACGCACCTCTTTGGGCAGTTCGCTCATTTCGGCGATGCCGCCTGCGTTGTCGGCGATGGGTCCGAAGGCGTCAATGGCCAGCTGCATGGCGGTGGTGGCCATCATGGCCGAGGCAGCGATGGCCACGCCGTAGAAGCCGGCCAGTGTGTAGGCGCCCCAGATGGCCATGGAGAAGATCACGATGGGCATCCAGGTGGACATCATGCCCGTGGCCAGGCCGGCGATCACGTTGGTGCCATGACCGGTAGCCGATTGCCGAACAATATTCATGACCGGCTTGGTACCCAGGCCGGTGTAATATTCGGTGATGGCGGAAATGAGTGCGCCCACGACGAGGCCCACGACCACGGCGAAGAACACGCTGGTGTTGCTGATGATCATGGAACCCTTGCCGTAGAAGTTCATCGTCATCGTTTCGGGCAGCATCCACTTGATCAGGGGGTAACACACGATGCCGGTGATGACGATGCTCACCCAGTTGCCGCGGTTCAGGGCGCCCTGCACGGCGCCGGCGCCCAGGTCGGCCTTATCGCCCACACGCACCAGCCACATGCCGATGATGGAAAACAGGATGCCGAGCCCGGCGATGAGCATGGGCAGCAGGATGGGGCCGATGCCGCCGAAAGCGTCCTGGATGCCGTTGGAGTCGCGAATGACGGAGTTGCCCAGCACCATGGCCGCCAGCACGGTGGCCACGTAGGAGCCGAACAAGTCGGCGCCCATACCGGCGACGTCGCCCACGTTGTCGCCAACGTTGTCTGCGATGGTGGCAGGGTTGCGCGGATCATCCTCCGGAATACCGGCCTCTACCTTGCCCACCAGGTCGGCGCCTACGTCGGCAGCCTTCGTATAGATACCGCCGCCCACGCGGGCAAACAGGGCGATGGACTCGGCGCCGAGGGAAAATCCGGTAAGCACTTCGAGTACCCGGGACATGGCTTCGTGGCCTCCTGTTTCATAGACGCCGCCCATGAAAATGTTGTAGAAAAGGGCGAACAGCGTCGTGAGACCGAGTACCGCCAGGCCGGCGACACCCAGGCCCATCACCGAACCACCATTGAACGACACTTTCAAGGCTTGCGCCAGGCTGCTGCGCGCTGCCTGCGTGGTGCGCACGTTGGCTTTGGTAGCGATGCGCATGCCAAAAAACCCGGCCATCACGGAGAACAGGGCGCCGATGACAAAAGCCAGCATGATCAGGGGGTGGCTTGTGGTCACCTGCGTGCTCAACCAACCGAGCAAGGATGTGGCGATGATCACATAGATGCCCAAAATTCGGTATTCAGCTTTCAGGAAGGCCATGGCGCCGTCGGCAATGTAGCCGGCGATGGTGCGCATTTTTTCGTCGCCCGGATCCTGTCGGGTCACCCAGCCCTGCAAATAAAGCATATACAACAGGCCTACGATGCCAAAGAGCGGTAAGTAGTAAACCAATGAACTCATGAACAGTTGTTTGCATTTTTTAGTGTGACAAACGCGACCATAGGGGTCGTCGTCCGGCCCGGAACACAAAGGCGGCGCAAAAGTAGAAAAATTATCGATACGCCTCCCGACCCGCAACAATACGCATGCCAGACGTCAGGTGGCTCAACCTTTTACCCGACACAGGTGTTATTCCTTTTCGTCATAAAGCGTTAGTTTTGTGTTGACACCGGTCAAAAGCATGATTCCAGACACTACTCCAGCATCCGACAAACACACGGCGCCCGCAGCGGAAACCGACCCTACGGCGGTATCCCGCAAGCAGGATCATATCGAACTGGCTTTTAAAAGCCGCGTGGAGGCTGCAGTGGTCGACGACCGTTTTTTTTACGAGCCCCTCCTGGCGGCGCACCCCGGCAACGACTTCTGGCCTCCTTTCTCCTTTCTGGGCAAACAAATACAAACCCCTGTCTGGGTTTCTTCCATGACCGGCGGCACGGCGTTGGCGCGCACCATCAACCGCAACCTGGCGCGCGCCTGCGCAGAGTTCGGCATGGGCATGGGCCTGGGTTCCTGCCGCCAATTGCTGTACAGCGACGAGTACCTGTCCGATTTTGACGTTCGGGATACGCTGGGAGCGGACTTGCCCCTGTTTGTCAATCTCGGCATCGCCCAGCTGGAACAACTGATCGCCGATGAGGAGACCCAACGGATATCCGACCTGGTCGGACGGCTACGCGCCGACGGGCTCATCATCCATGTTAACCCTTTGCAGGAGGCCATGCAACCAGAAGGTGATGTTTTTCAGAAACCGCCCATAGAAACCATCCGTGCCGTGCTGGATGCGTACCCGGGCCCGGTAATCGTAAAGGAAGTTGGGCAGGGCTTCGGGCCGGAAAGCCTGAAAGCCCTCTTGCAACTCCCCCTGGCAGCCATCGAGTTTGCCGCAGCAGGCGGCACCAACTTCGCCAAACTCGAGTTGCTGCGCAGCGATCCGCAAAAACAGATGACCTTTGAAAAAATGGCCCGGGTGGGTCACACCGCCGCCGATATGGTGCAAATGACCAATGATCTGGTGTCGGCGTTGGGCGGCAAACGACAAACCGGCCACCTGATCATTTCCGGTGGTGTACGCGACTTCCTGGACGGGTATTACCTCATCCGGCAGTCCGTTCTCCCGGCTGTGTATGGGCAGGCAGCAGGGTTCCTGCAGTATGCGCGCGACGATTACGAAACGCTGCAGGCTTACGTCCGTGCCCAGGTCAGGGGACTTGCGCTGGCAAGCGCATTCCTCCAGGTCAAACCTTTAAAGACCGGTTCCGGCTGCTAATCACCGGCGTTCAGCATACACGCTAACATGTCTTATCTTCACCTCACCGCCGACTCTACAAAATGCCTCAACCCATAAACGGCTTTTCCAAACTCAGCAAGTCTCAAAAGATTGCCTGGCTGGCAGAACAATTCTGTACCGACCCGGTCGGCGCTGCCGAGACTTTCTCGTCCTTCCAGCAACAGGACCATGATCTGCAAAAAGTGATGGATGGATTCTCCGAAAATGCCATCGCCAATTACCTGCTCCCGTACTGCGTCGCGCCCAATTTTCTGATCAATGACCGTCTCTACGCGGTCCCCATGGTCATTGAGGAAAGCAGCGTGGTGGCCGCAGCGAGCAGCGCCGCCAAATTCTGGCTGGACCACGGCGGGTTCCACACGGAGATTGTCGGCACCATCAAACTCGGTCAGGTGCACTTTCGCTGGGGCGGATCGCCACAACGGCTCAAAGACCTGTTTCCAGAGATCCGGGCTGCACTTTTGTCTGGTTGCACCGACCTGACGCAGAACATGGAAAAACGCGGTGGCGGTGTGCTCGACATAGAACTGCTCGATTACACCGCGCTGGAGCCGGAATACTACCAGTTGCGGGTTTCCTTCGAAACCTGCGACAGCATGGGGGCCAATTTCATCAACTCCGTTCTGGAGCGCTATGCCGACGGCCTCGAAGCGTTTTTCACCCAATACCCCGACCTGTGCGACGAGGAGCGCGACATAGAAGTGGTGATGTCCATCCTGTCGAACTACACCCCCCAATGCCTGGTACGCGCCTGGGTAGAGGCGCCGGTGGAGTCGTTTGCCGACGCCGCCCGCCGGCACGGCATGGATGCCGCCCAACTGGCCGACCGCTTTGCCCTGGCCGTCCGCATTGCCCACCTCGATCCGTATCGCGCTACTACCCACAACAAAGGCATTTTCAACGGTATTGACGCCGTGGTCATCGCCACCGGCAATGACTTTCGCGCCGTCGAGGCCTGCGGCCATGCGTATGCCGCCCGCGACGGGCAATATCGGAGCCTGAGTTCCTGCACCGTGGAAAACGGCCACTTCCGCTTCGAGCTGGCCGTGCCGCTGGCGCTGGGAACCGTCGGCGGCCTCACCGCCCTCCATCCCCTGGCCAAACGAACGCTGGAAATCCTCGGCAACCCCGGCGCACCCGAACTCATGGGCATAGTAGCCGCCGTAGGGCTGGCCCAAAACTTTGCCGCAGTGCGATCCCTGGTAACCACCGGCATTCAACAGGGCCACATGAAGATGCACCTGACCAATATACTGCGTCACCTGGGGGCTTCAGATGCCGAAATGGAAGCCGCACAGGGGTATTTCTGCGGACAAACGGTCAGCTTCAGCAACGTACGGGGGTTCCTGGAAGAAAGCAGATCAGCCGCAGCAGGATTGCGCAGAAGCGGTAATGGAAAGATAATTTTATGTTAATTTTTGGAGAAATGCGGTAATTATGTCGTAAACGCGTCAGTGTTTACCTAAAAATGGGTGTATCTTTGCAATCATCGATTTTGTTGATTTTTTTAATAAATGGTTAAACCACATGAAACCTGCTTGGGTACTTTTTTTCTCTCTTGCCATTGCCAGTCTGTCTCCTTTATACGCTGGTGATGGGTTTGACAACAATTACCTCGGTACCGGATCCAACCGGATCGGGGTGGTCATTAATGGTGAAGGTTTCACCATCAACTTCGGGCCTTCGGCGGCCACCTGGGGCATTCCCATTCCCAATGGCGCCACCTACACCCATCCCGGCAGCATCACCTCGTTAAACATCAACTCTGCTACTGCGGTTATTCGCTCCGCTTATTTCGACAGGGTGGTTTCCACCACGTTTTTTTGGCGTGTTTATCCAGAGAGCAATCCCCCCTCCGGAATACAGGCTGAGCCCGGTAATTTTCCGAACTTTTTTAACCTGTCTGCCGTGGCCAAGCTCGATGAGGATTCTTGCTTTACCACCACGCAAGGAGAGCAATGGCAGGCTAACGTAAACGTCAACGTGCTGAGCGGTCTGACGCAGGGCCAAACCTACATACTTGAATTTTTTATCATACATGATCTGTATGACGTGGGCGATGAGTCGGAACTACTGGCTTCGAATTGTACGCAGGGCGGGTATAATGTGACGCTTTGCCAAAATGTGAATCAACTGGAGCGCTACCTCAAATCTACCTACAACACAACCGACCCGACTACCTGCAACTACGACAACGTGGTGGCCAACCAGTCCCTCGCCACCCGTTTCCGCTTTGGGTACGGCGTGGCGGCGCCCCTCTCCTGGACGGCCTTTTCGGCCAAACGCCTGAACGCGGACGTCGAGTTGCAGTGGAAAACCGAATTGGAATACAACCTGGACCGTTTTGTGGTGGAACGCCACCTCGATGTCGGCGGCTGGCAGCCGGTAGGGGCCGTGACGGCATACAACAGCGCCACGCCCAGCACGTATACCTACCTGGACGCCGGTGCGCCGCAGGACAACCTGTACTATCGCCTGCGTGCCGAGGATTTCGACGGCACTTACGAGTATTCCATCGTGGTTGCCCTGGCGGCCGTCAAAGGCGCCCACCTGCGCATCCTGCCGAATCCGGCCGGTTCTTTTGCCGATTTGTTGCTGGAGGAAGGCGCACACGTGCAGATATTCGACGCTTACGGGCATACTTTGTACAACAATCCGGAAGCCGACGGCAATGTACGCATCGAAACCTTCGACTGGCCTTCCGGCATGTACAGCGTATGGGTGCTGGGCGCCTCCGGAGCCGTGCTGGAAAGGGCGACTTTGCTGGTGGAGCACTGATATTCGTTGCGATTCCATTCCGTCCTTGATCGGGTCATTCGTCCTTTTGGTCGGTTTTTTCCTACCGAAGGATGGTTTGCGTATATATTTGTAAAAAATTACGCTAATTGTCCAACGTACACCTCCTGTTCCAGCTCTTTGAGGTCATCAAACTGGAGCGCAACCTGAAGCCGGCCATGAACGCAGCAGAGCAAAAAGCAAAATCTTCCGAGATTATTCTTAACCACGTAGGCTTCGCCATGGGCGGGGGGCTGGTTCCCTTCCCCGGAGCCGACATTGCCGCGGTAAGTGCCATCCAGATCAATATGCTCCGGCAACTGGCCAAAGTCTATGGGGTGCCGTTCGTCGGCGATCTGGGTCGCAACATCATTTCTGCAGTGGTGGGCGGGAGCCTGGCCCGTCTGGGCGCCAGCCTGGTCAAGATCATTCCGGGTGTCGGCACCCTGCTGGGGAGCCTGAGCATGCCGGTGCTGTCCGGTGCGTCTACCTATGCCCTGGGGCAGGTGGTGGTGGGCCATTTCAGCAACGGCGGTTCACTGGCCGATATGGACTTCACGCGAACCCGAAAACAATACCAGGAATCACTGGAAGAAGCCAAAAAAGTGGTTCAGGACCTGGAAAAAAAGTCCCCGCCAACCGACGATCCGGTCGAAAAACTCCGGCGCCTGTCAGAACTTCACCAGGCGGGCATTCTCAGCGACGAGGAATTTAAAGCCCAGAAAGCGAAATTGCTCGAGCGCCTTTGATAGGTTTGCGCGATGCAGCGCGATTCCATGTTCCTACAGTGGTCGGCCCCCCGGGCCATGCAGGCGTTTCAGGTGCTTCGCGTGGGCGCCATTCTGCTCACCAGCGTGTTGCTGGCCAAGACGGGTCTGTCCACCTCAGCGATCGGTGTTTATGAGGTGATGCTCTACGTAGGCGCTACCCTGAGTTTTTTCTGGGTGAACGGCCTGTTGCAGGGCATCCCGCCGGTGCACGCTTTGTGCGCAGACGATGCGGAGCAGGAGCGGCTGCTCACCCTGGCTTTCGGTGTTTTCAATGCGCTATCGTTGGTGGTGACGGGCGGGCTGTTCCTGTTCAGCGCCTGGTTGGTTCCGGCACTTACCGGCCTGGCCGAACTGCCCTTTCTGGGCTGGTTTTGCCTGTTTTTAGGTTTTAACCTGCCCGCTTTTGTCGCCGAGTATGTGTACCTTTTGCGCGGGCAGGCTACCCGACTGGTGTATTGGGGGCTGCTGTCGTTTGGCGCTCAGGTGCTCGCCGTGATTGCGCCGGTCATGGCCGGCTACGGTTTGGAGGGGGGGCTGATGGCCCTGGCCGGGCTGGCGTTTGTTCGGTGGTTGTGGACACTGACCCTGGTTTTTCCCAAAAGGGGTTTCATGCCTTGGGATGCTGCCTTGCTGCACCGGTATCTGTCGTTTTCATCGCCCTTGGTGCTCAATGTGGTCACGGGCAACCTGGTTTTATTGTTCGACAACTGGCTGGTGGGTTATTATTACCAGAGCGAGGCGGTATTTGCCGTGTTTCGTTACGGTTCACGGGAGTTGCCGCTGGCCACGGCGCTGGCTACCGGTCTGTCGGTGGCCATGGTTGGGCGTCTCGCGGCACAACCGGCCCAGGGGATGGCGGAGCTGCGTGTGCGGGGGCAGCGGCTCATGCACGCGGTGTTCCCACCGACGCTGGTGCTGCTGTTTGTCAGCGAACAATTATTTCCGCTGGTATTTAACCCCGGGTTTGCAGAAAGTGCAACCCTGTTCAACATCTACCTGCTGCTCACCGCCAGCAGGGTGCTGCTGCCCAATGTGGTGGTCATGGCACTTGGGCGTCCGGGCATCATCCTGGGCGTAGGATTGCTGGAGCTGACGGCCAAAGTGCTGCTGGGCTGGTTTTTCTTGCAGGCATGGGGCCTGACGGGCCTGGCCTGGTCAGCTGTGGTGGCCTATTTTGTGGAAAAGATCGGCCTCATTTGCTGGCTTGAGTGGAGGGGCATACGCACCGGCACGTGGCTGAATATTCCCGTGTATGCGGCCTATGCCGGCGCCCTGGCCCTGGCCTATGCCATCAGCCTGCTTTGGTGATCCAGTAAAGCGATCAGGGTCTGCCGGATGGTCGATTCGTCGCTGACAGCATACTCCCCCGGCATCCCCGGCAATCCGGGATGGGAAAGGGGGGTCCGTTTTTGGGCGCTCATGTGAAAAGTGGTGGCGCCGGTTTCCAGGGCCAGCGCCCCGATGTTGCCCGGGGTGATGCCGCCGCCGGGCATGACGGCGATGCGGCCCCGGGACGCGGAGACCATTTCCCGCAGCCGGGTTCTGCCCGCCCAAGCGGTCGGCGCCCCGCCGGAACTCAGTACCCGGACAAAACCGAAAGCGATGAGTGCTTCCAGGGCCTCCAGTGGATGCGGGCAGACGTCTATGGCCCGGTGAAAGGTGAGTGTCATGTGCCCGGCAGCCGCTTTCAGCTTTTCCAGCGCCCGCAAATCAAGATCGCCACCGGGCAGCAGCGCGCCCACCACCACGCCTGCAGCGCCATGTTCCTTGCAGAAAGCCACGTCTGCGCACATCAGGTCCGTTTCGGCTACGGAATACACGAAGTGGCCCTCCCGTGGGCGAATGAGCACGTGCACCGGTATGGATACCCGGTGCAGGGTCTCCCGCAGCAAACCCGGAGAGGGCGTCAGGCCGCCCGCCACCAAGGCGCTGCACAGTTCAATGCGATGTGCACCGGCCTGTTGTGCGGCCATCGCCGAATCGAGGTTGGCGGCACATATTTCGAGTGTCATGTTGTTTTCGGTCTGAAATTGATAACATAAGGTGGGTAAACGGAATAAAGCGTGTAAAGATCGGCACCCGATCCGGAATTATTGTAAACTTGCGCCACCTAAACCTGCAAGCCATGAGCAGCTTTCTTCCAAAGGCGATCGCACCGATGGTTTCGGTGTTGTGTTGCCTGATGTTCCTCCAGCCTGTCCGGGCCGCCAAAAGAGCATTGCTGGTGGCTGTAGGCAATTACCCGGCTTCATCCGGCTGGCAACCCATCAATGCCGGCAACGACATTGACCTGCTCACGGGTGTGTTGAAAAGACAAGGTTTTGAACAGGCCAATACTTTTGTGCTCCTTCATGAGTCCGCCACCCGAAACGGCATTCTGGCAGCCATTCGAACCCAACTGCTGCAAAAATGCAATCCGGGTGACGAGGTGTACTTTCATTTTTCCGGACACGGGCAACAAGTGGCCGACAACAACGGCGACGAACCCGATGGCCTCGACGAAGCCATTGTGCCTTATGACTCGCCCATGCGGTTCCAGCCGGGGGTGTACGAAGGGGCCAACCTGATCCGCGACGATGAACTGGGCGAGCTGTTCAACCAGATTCGCGCCCGCATCGGCGCCGCCGGTCAACTCATCATCGTACTCGACGCCTGTCATAGCGGCACCGGCACCCGGGGCAACAGCGTGGCACGCGGAACCGATCACGTGATGGCCGACAGCCAGTGGATGGCCCGGAACACCAGCCGGGGCACGGGTTCCAGCGACCAGTTTCTCTCGTCAGGCAATGCGGAAGGCGTCAAGGCGCTGGCCCCCGTGGTCGCCTTCTTCGGCGCATCGGCCAATCAGCTCAACTTCGAAGCAACCGACGACCAGGGGCGCCGCGTGGGCTCGCTCAGCTACGCCTGGAGCAAAGCGCTCAGCCAGGCAGGCCCCCGGACTACCTACCGCGGTATTTTCGAGAGCATCCGTTCCGAGATGGCCGCCATCGCACCCCGACAGTCACCCCAGGTGGAAGGCGAAATCGACCGCACCCTGTTTGGGGGAGACGTGACGGTTGCACCCGTGTACTACCGCATCACCAGCCTCGATGCTGCCACCGGATCGGTGGTCATCGACGGCGGCTGGTTGCAGGGACTCAACCAAGGCTCGGTGGTCGGTTTCTTTCCGCCCGAAACGCGTGACCCGCTGCACGAAAAACCCTGGACTTCCGGGGTGGTGGAACAAAGTGGCGCCCTCGCCTGCAGCGTGAAACCGGAATCGGCGCTCCGTGAAGATCAGGCGAAATCGGCCTGGGTGTACGTTTTGGAAGAGAATCCGGGCGATCTGCGCATCCGCGTGCACATCAAACCGTTTTCCGGCCCGCTGTACAGCCATTTAAAAGATAAAATGGCGCAAACGCCCGTTATCGAGCTCGCTGAGGACGCCGACCTGTTCATTGAACAACAGGGCAGCGAACTCCAACTGCTGACTGCCGATGATCAGGTGTTGCTCTCTATGCCCGTGAACTCACCGCCGGCGCCGGCAGAGAAAAAGTTCATGCAGCAGATTTTCAGTTTCGGACAAGTCAAATTCCTTCGGAATCTGAACGCGTTGAGCCGGGACATCAGGCTGAGCATGGAGATCATTCCCGTGTCCATAGACCCGCGTACCGGCGCAGAAACGGTTCTCCAACAGAAGCGCAACGCCGCCGGCACGCTGGTGCTGAACGAAGGCGACCTGATCAAGATCCGTGTGACCAACAACGGTAGCATACCAGCCTATTTTACCCTGGTTGATCTGCAGCCCGACTACCAGTTGAACATATTGATCCCCAACGACAAACAAACACCCGAAGAGTTCCGCGTGGCGCCGGGCCAAAGCATGGAGGTCGCCGAGGTTTGGAGCATTGGCCCGCCTTATGGCCCGGAGATATTCAAACTGATCGGCACCAGCAGTCCGGTTGACCTTCGACCCATCGCCGGAAGCCGGGGCTCCGCCACCCGCTCCAATTCGGCATTGAGCCCGCTGGAGAAAATGTTTGGAGAGTCCTATTACAACGATGAATGCATGACCCGGGGCGGAAAAGTGCACCGCCTGTCTGCCGGCACCGTAGCGGTGTGCACCGTTCCATTTACCATTGCACCTCAATAACATAACATTCCGACATATATGAAAATATCGCTCATTCGCGCGCTCAACCTGACCCTTTTCAGTGTTTTGCTGCTGTTTGCTGTTTCTCTCGAGGCACAAACCCTGCACATTTATTACAACGTGTTCACCGACAGCGTCCGGTACGAATTGGACGGTAAAACCGTGGTGAAGCCCCGGCTGCGCAAAGGTGGCACCGTGTACGTCCACCTGCTGGAATACAACCAGTACATCTATTCGGCAACCGTAACCTTGCACGACAACCCCGGCCAATACCTGATGGGTGGCACGCAGGCGATCTCCGCGGACGGCACAGCCGACATGTCCGGCGGAACGTCTTCCCCGTTAATGGGTATTTTCGGGGCCCTCAGCTCGCCCATGTTCAACATGCCGCTGATGAAAATGGGCGACTCCGAGTTGTCGCTCGCCAGCTTTGCCGGCGGTGTCGCTCCGGGCGGTTTTGCCGGAACCCGGGGCGCCGAAGAGCAAATGCTGCGCGAAACAGAAGAGATGCTCAAGGAAACCGCCCAAACGGAAGCCGAACTCAAAAAACTCGGAGAGGAAATCCGGCAGACCGGCCGCTCCCTCATGATTTCCATGATGATCAATGAACAACTCGACCAGATCGTCTACAACCCCAGAATTCCTCCTTCCCAGATCAAAAAGCTGTGTAAGGAGTATTTTTCCGCCATGTTCGGTCCCGACCGCCTGGACAGCCTGTCCCTGATGTCGTCGCTGGACTGGACGGAAAACGTTCAGTCCTTCCGCACCAAAACGATGGCCTGGAAAAACCTGAACCAAACCTGGGGGCGCCAGCTCGGCGATCTGGAGCAGCGCATGACCGAAATGAACGGCATGGACTGGAGCAACGAGGAGGTGGTGGCCAAACTGATGACCATCAATGAGACCGTGCGGGAATCCCAGGCGGAGAAAAGCAACATGGACAGCACCATTCAGGCGGCCCAGGTGCTGATGGCGGAAGCCGGCAACATTCCACCCAGCAACCTGGCCAACCTGTACCTCAGGTACAAGGAGCTGATGAACAACGAATTTGAGTACCAGGACTTTTTCTACATGACGGGCTCGGCCGTGGCGCTGCGCGTCGAATTGGTGCGCCGCGACACCATGCCGACGAGCCTGTCGGGCGACGACAACGACGACGACATCGTGAAGACCCGGACTTTTGTCGTCGAAAGTTTCGGCGGACTCAAGTTGTCCGCCGGAGCCGGTTTCAACTTTGCCCAGTTCTTCGATCAGCCCCTGGAGTACAGCGTCAACAACGACGTGATTGTAGGGCAGCCCTCCGATCAGTTCCTGCCGGCCATTGCGTCCCAGTTCCTGTTTTATGCCGACCGCGGTACGCGCATGTCTTTTGGCGGTTCCTTCGGCATTGGGTTGCCAGTGCTCGCCGGCGACCAGGCGCAGGCGGCCATGTTTTTCCTGGGGCCGTGCCTGGTGTTCGGCGGCGGACAGCGCATCGTGCTCACCACCGGTGTGCTGGGCGGCAAGACCAACCAGCTGGCCAAGGGCTTTGCAGTGGGCGACCCGTTTGACCCGTCGCAGGGCGACATACCCACCACCGCAACGTACCAGTACGGGTACTTCCTGGGTTTATCCTTTAATTTTTCGGGCAGGTGAGATAACAGTTTGAGGAATGTGGGATAAAAGGGGAAAGAAAGTTGCTTTTTTGAACCGGTGCGCCTCGTCCGACGCGGGAGCGCCTCCAATGCCCGAAACGCGGCTAATAAACTCTTCCCTCCAGTCAAAAGAGAACGCTTCTTTGGGGGACGGCCGTTGGGCCGTCCCTTTTTTTCGTAAACGAACGATCTTCGCCGCATGAAAATTCCAGTATTAAGTGCCGTAACGCTGCTGCTTTGTTTGCACATCCTCACCGAAGTCCAATCCCAGGACAACGTGCGCGCCCTGCTCATCGGCGTAGGCGATTACCCGCCGGAGAGCGGCTGGAACCCGTTGAGCGCCGCCAATGACCTGACCCTGCTCAAGACGGTACTGACCGACAACCAGGTGCCTGCCGACAACATCCGCACCCTGCTGGACGCCGACGCCACCCGGGCCGGCATCGAAAACGCGCTGGGTGAGCTGGCCGCTTCCGCCCGCGCCGGCGAAACCGTGTGGGTGCATTTCTCCGGCCATGGCCAACAGGTGCAGGACGACAATGGCGACGAACTGGATGGCCTCGACGAAGCCCTGGTGCCCTACGACGCCCCCAAAAAGTGGAAGAAAAATGAATACGAAGGCGAGCGGCACCTGCGCGACGAAAAACTCGGGGAGAAACTCGCCGAGGTACGCCTCCGCGTGGGCAAAAAGGGCCGGCTGGTCATCACCGTCGACGCCTGCCACAGCGGTACCGGCACCCGCGGTTTCGGCAACGCGCGCGGCACCGACGAAGTGATGGCCGACCCCGACTGGCTGCGCACCCTCACCGGGCGGGCGTTGCCCCTGAAAGACGCTGCACTTGAGTCGACGACCGCACTGCCGGAAGACGCAGCCCCCTGGGTGCTGCTGTCCAGCTCTGCCCCGCATGAACTCAGTTTCGAAACGTCGGGGCCCGACGGCGCCGCTACCGGACTGTTCACCGCGGCCCTCGCGCAGGCGTTGGCGCAGGCAGCGCCCGACGACACCTACGAAACCCTGTTCGTGCAGGTGCGCCGGCAGATGATGGGCGTGACCACCCAACAGACACCCCAGCTGGAAGGCGACCCCCAGTTGCGCATCGGCGGTGGCCGCTTCCGGGTACCGGTGGGTTGCTCCTCGGTGAAATCGGTGATCGACTCTGCTTACGTCTCCCTGCCCTGCGGCCGGCTGCAAGGGCTGATGCCCGGGATGCAGGTAGTTTTTTTCCCTCCTGAGCTGGCCGACACCGCCGGTGTAACGCCCATCGCCACGGGCATCGTGGAGGTCGGCGACTGGTACACCTGCGACGTGGCGCTGTTTCAGTCCGCCGCACCCGACTTGTTGGCGACCGCACGGGTATGGAAGCAAAGTGCGGGCGAGCCGTTTGCGCCGGCAACCCTGCGGGTCGATCTGCCGCCCGGCGCACTGCGCGACACCTTGCTGGTACGCATGGCGGCCTCAGCCTGCGTCAGGCTCGCCGGGAGTGGACAAACGCCCGACCTGATCGTGGGGGGCGCCAACCCCGTCTGGCTGCGCGCTGCCGATGGCCGGGAGCTGTTCCGCTCCACCGGCGCCCCGGATGCCGATGCGCTCGCTTCGACCATCCTGACGCGCACCAGGGATCACCTGTTCGCCGCCCACCTGCGCACCCTCGACTGGGTTGACCCGCTGCTCAAGGCCCGGGTTGAGTTGGTGGACATGGACGGCGCCACCCCCATTCCGGAGCGCACCTTTTCGCCCGGCCGCAAGGTCAGGGTGCGGGTGGAGAATGCCGGTTCGGAGCCTTTTTATTTTTCCATGTTGTATGTGCCCGCCAGCGACAGCCTGGAATTGTTGGTGCCGTTCGACCGACCGGCACAGGAATACCGGCTGGAACCCGGCAGGCAGTACGTTTCGGAGTTTTACTTTGAAACAGCGACCGGCGAAGGGCCCGCCATCCTGAAAGTCCTGCTGTCGCCCGAGCCTTTGCCGTGGAGTTGGCTGGAGGCCGGACGCGGAGAAGCGCCCGATGCCGGGTTTACGCGCGCGTTGTACCCCGACGCGCTCCGGGAAGCCCGTTCGCAGGGCCAATCCCGGGGAAATGATCATTTACCCGGGTCAGGTTCCATAATCTCACTTATCTTTGAAACGAAAAATTAAAAAACTTCCCGCTGATAACTTTTGTGCCAATCCGGGTATAAATGACGAAACGAAGCAAGTTACCAAACGAGAACGAATTTATCCAGGCGCTGCAAAACAACGATTCAGCCGCGTTGGAAGAATTGTACCGGGAAGTCTTTCCGCAAGTGGCCGGTTATGTCTTGCAGAACAGTGGCGAGATGAGCGATGCTCAGGACGTTTTCCAGGACGCCGTGGTGGTGGCCCTTCGTTACCTCAAAAAACCGGATTTTAAGCTGACAGTGCAGTTCAACACCTTTTTGGTCGCCATCGCCCGGAACATGTGGCTGAAGCGATTGCGGCAAATGAAGCGGGTTCCGGTACATTCCGGTACGGTTTCAATGGACATTCTGCCCGACGAGAGCGACCTGGAGGCCGAAATGACGCTGGATCATCAGTGCGCCATTGTTGTAGAGATGATGGCGCAACTTGGCGAGGAGTGCCGCAAACTGCTGCTCGGTTTTTATTTTGACAAAAAATCGCTTACAGCACTGGCAGCTGAACTGGGCTATACGGACGGCTTTGTACGCATCAAAAAAGGCCGCTGTCTGGCCGAATTGCGCAAACGTGTAGAGAACCACCCTGACTTCAACGCATAATCACCCCATCCTGCAAAACAATGGATTTCATTTACCTGGATGACCTTGATCGCTTTCATGGCGGTCAAATGTCGGAAAAAGAACGCACTATGTTTAACCAACGTCTTCAACAGGATCCCGAACTATCCCGTGAGAATGACGCCTTCCTGCTCCTGCAAAAAGGCATCGTCGTAGACGGCGAAAAAGCCCTTCGCAACAAACTAAGTGCCATACGCACCAAACTGGACGAGGAGCAATTTTTTGAAACCATCACGCCAAAACAAAAAATACATATTATGAAAAACAACAGCTGGGGCTGGCTCGCCGCCGCCGCCGTTCTGCTGATCGTCGTCGCTGTCATGGTGTTCATGCCCCAAAAATCCGGCATTTCCCCGGAAGAGGCCTTTGCCCGTTTTTACAAACCCGAATCGACCGTGTTGCCTAAAATACTCGACGAGATGGAGAGCGCCGGTTTTGCCGACGCCGAACCGGCCAACGACACCCTCACCCGGGCCCTTAAAGCGTACGAGGCGAACGAGTACCAGGATGCCCTGACCAACCTCAACCTGTACCTGCTGAACTACCCTGAAGACCAGCTGGCCAACCTGTACCTGGGCCTCACGCTCATGCAGATGAACGAATACGGCAAAGCCATCGGGAAACTGGGCACGCTGGCGACCGACGAGCAATTCGCCCATAAAAACACGGCGCGCTGGTACCTCGCCCTTTCCCTGACCCAGGCGAAAAGCGGTGAGGCCATGAAACAGGCCAAAGGCTGGTTCGACATGCTGAAAGCAGACCCCGACTCCGGGTACAGCAAGGAAGCCGCAGGGATGCTGGAACTGCTCGGCATGTAAGTCCGGGCACGTCGCCCGCCGCCGTTTCCCCGCCCATTTTTAAATCTGATCCCACAACGTCTTCACATGCTGCGAATCCTTCTGCTGAGTGCACTTCCGTGGGCAATATCCGCACGGGAGGCGCCCGAGCCCGCCATAACCCATACCGCCGACCAAGTGCTGAACAAGTTGTACCAGGCCAACGGAAACCAGATATTTCTGAAACCGCGCATCGAATGGTCTTCGGATACCCGCAGCGTCGCAGCCTTCAAGCGCCGCTCGAACACCATTGTGCTGGAAGAAAAAGCCTACACCGTTTGCCGCAGTTTCGGGAAAGACTCCCTGAGCGCCCTGGCGTTCATCCTCGGCCACGAGCTTTCCCATGCCTACCAGGAAGACGGCTGGAACCTGGCGGAGACCAGTTTCCTTGCCCACGGTTACACCCCCAACAGCAGCTCAATGCTGGAGAAAAGCGCCGACATCGGCGGCGTTTTCATGGCCTACCTGGCCGGCTACCGCACCGTAGAGATTCTGCCCGGACTGCTGGACCGCCTCTACGAGGCCTACGGACTGAAAAACAAAACGCTGACAGGCTATCCGCCCCTCGACGAGCGCATGGCTGCCGGTCGCGAAGTGCAAACCCTCACCCGCGAGCTCATCACCGTGTTCGAGACCGGCGTCCTGTTGAGTCCTGCCGGACAGTACGAAATCGCCGCTTCCTGCTTCGATTACGTGAAGCTGCACTACAAAGGACGCGAGGTGTACAACAACCTCGGTGTCAACAACCTCCTGCAGGCCCTCAACTTCACCGAGTCCACGCCCGACGTGTACGCCTATCCGCTGGAACTGGAGTGGCAAACCCGCCTCAAAAAGCCGCGCACCACGCGTGGCGAGGAGGGGCTGACGGAGGCCGACCGGAGCCTGCGCCATTTTTACCTGAGCGAAGCGCGTCGCCACTTTGAAACGGCCCGCAAGATGGACAGCCGTGACTTCACTGCCGAGCTGAACATCTTCTGCACCATCCTGCTGCTCGACGGCCCGCAAGCCGCCCTGCGCTACTTTGAAGACCATGAGCTCAGGAAAAAGGCCCAACTGACCGGCGCCGGGCCCGACGCCTGGGAGAAAATGCAGATCGCCGTCGGCATCGCCTGGGCGCAAAGCAACGGCACGTCCGTCGCACGGAAGATATGGTCCGACCTGTCGGCCAAGTCCGCAAGCCCCGGGGTGCGCCGGCTGGCCGAGACCAACCTTGCGGCCCTCAACGGACACACCACCGCCGCTGCTTCGGCGCCCTGCACGTTGCCCTTCCCGGTCACGGGTGCAGTAGACGCGGTGCGCCTCAACCGCCCGCCCCTGAGCGACCAGCCCGTGGTGCTCACCCGGAACCCGCTCATCCAGATGAGCGTGACGCCCAAAGCTACCTCTACCGTGGTTGTTTTCCAGCGGAACGGCAAACTGGTGTACGCCCTCCAACGCATCCCGTATGGCAAAACACCGGACGGCGCACCCAAGGGTGGCACGGTGGTGACCACCGAGGGCGGTACACTGCTGTATTGCGAACAGGAGAAGGTGGTGCTGCGCATGGCGGGCGAGCAGGTTGCGGAGTGGGTGAAGGTTTGGACGTGGTGACCGCGCCGGACTCCGGAAAGAAAACCGTGTACTACCTATCCGGTTGAAATTGCCTGCACCCGACCGGCAAAAGCAAGACCGGTGCGCGGTGTGGGCATTTTTTTGCGCAGGCATTGCATACATGAAAAAAGGATGTGTATATTCGCAGGGTGAAAGTTGCCTTGGGCGATGGCATGTCCTTTTTTTGTGGTCTCGCATGATGGCGGTTTTTCCGCACCTGAAGGATAAGTAAAACACGAAGTGCGGGATAAGTGCTGAAAATGGGGGTGAAGGCGACGTTCGGGTTTTGGTTATTCGTTGGGTGCGGGAATGTGGAAGTTCTCGGCAACTAAAATGAAAAAAACGAGACGATAATAAATAAAAATAAATCACAGAAAGTTGCATGGCAAAAACGAAAAATCAAGAGGCAGCATACGATATAATAGCAAGCCGAGTGGAGCAATTCTCCGACCAGCGTGAGATATACAAGAAGAAGTATAATGAAACGCAGACAAGGATTGATTTTATCAACCCATTCTTTATGGCGTTGGGCTGGGATATTGACAATACTAAACTAAAATTGCCAGAGGCGTATCGTGATGTAATCCATGAGGACAAGATAAAAGTTGGCGGCAAAACCAAAGCACCCGATTATTGCTTCACAAATTATGGAAAGAAACAGTTTTTTTTAGAAGCAAAGAAGCCGTCTGTTTCAGTCAAAACGGATGTAGAACCGTCCTATCAATTGCGCCGCTATGGTTGGAGTGCAAAACTTCCCATTTCGATATTGACAGATTTTGAAGAGTTTGCGGTTTACGATTGCAGCAGAACACCAAAGCCAGAAGAAAGCGCAGCAACGGGGCGACTGAAATACATCACTTTTGACAATTACCTGAAAGAGTTTGATTGGATTTGGGACTTGTTCGCCAAAGAACAAGTAATAAAAGGTAGCCTTGACCAGTTCGCCTCATCGGACAAGAAAGGAACGCAAACCGTTGATAGCGTTTTTTTGCAATCGCTTGACGAATGGCGCAGTTATTTGGCTACTTCCATTGCTTTGAGGAACAAGCAATTAGACGAGGACGAAATCAATTACATTGTTCAGATGAACCTAAACCGCATCGTTTTTTTGCGGAACTGCGAGGACAGGGGCATCGAGCCGTATGGAAAGTTGAAGGAAAGCCTGATAAATGCCAAAGACGAGGGAGGATATTTCAGGCACATGGTCGGCATGTTCTATGAAGCCGACAGAAAATACAATTCTGGCTTGTTTGATTTTGCCAAAGATACTTATTCAAAGACAGTCGTAGTTGATAACAAAGTCATCAAAACAATTACCGAAGAATTGTACTACCCCAAATCGCCCTACGAGTTTTCGGTAATCGGGGCGGAGATTTTGGGCACAGCCTACGAACGGTTTTTGGGGAAAGTCATCCGCCTGACGACGGC
Organism: Saprospiraceae bacterium; assembly: GCA_033764075.1. Lineage (GTDB taxonomy): Bacteria > Bacteroidota > Bacteroidia > Chitinophagales > Saprospiraceae > M3007. Next base: position 95,449 of record JANRJH010000050.1, read on the forward strand.
GCACCATGCGAAGGTGGAAGAAAAACCAGAAGTCCGAAAAGCGGGTGGCGTTTTTTATACCCCTCAGTACATCGTTGAACACATCGTAAAACAGACGGTCGGGAAACTGATTGAAGGCAAAACGCCCGAAGAAATTGCCAAAATCAAGATTTGCGACCCCGCTTGCGGCAGCGGCTCGTTTTTGTTGGGTGCTTTTCAGTTCCTTTTGGATTACCACCTGAACTGGTACACGAAAAAATACACCAAGAGCAAGGCGGCAAAAGGCAGCCCGTTGACACCCGAAGGGAACCTGACCACGCAGGTCAAAAAGCAGATTTTGCTCAACAATATTTTCGGGGTGGATATTGACACCCAAGCCGTCGAGGTTACGAAGTTGAGCCTTTTGATGAAGTGCATGGAGGGCGAAACAAACGCCTCAATGCAAACGACTTTGGCATTTGAAAGGATTTTGCCGACACTCGACAACAACATTAAAAGTGGCAATTCGCTGATTGACATGGATTTTTATGAAGGGAAATTGGATTTTGGGGAAGATAAGAAGATAAAGCCATTCAATTGGAAGTCAAAATTCCCAGAAGTATTTAAACAAGGTGGTTTTGACGTGTTAATAGGAAACCCGCCTTGGGGTGCTGATTTTGACGATGAGTGTCTAAATTATTTGCGCAAAAAGTACAAAGAGATAATTGTAAGAATGATTGATAGTTTCATGTACTTTACCTATAAATCCTACTCTTTGATGAAGGACAAAGGGTATTTTGGAATGATTGTGCCTGATGTTCTATTTTATCAAGTTGACAACACCAAACTACGAGAATTTCTCGTAAAGAATACGATTATTACCGATTTAATTAACATGGGAGATGTATTTGAACAAGTGGTTAGACCATCTTGCATTATCACTTTCAAGAAATCAAAACCGAATGGAAACAATAAAATAAAAATCGGAGATTTCTCGGCAAATAAGAAGCATCAAAAAAATACGGCATTGGGAGATAATAGTTTGTATTCCGAGTTTACACAAAGCAAAATTCATCAAATACCAAACTATCTTTTTCATACTAAAAATACTGACAACTACTTGATAATAGAGAAGATAAATAAACTAAAAATAAAAAAACTCTCTGAATTTGTGGATGATGATGGTATCCAGAGAGGTGTAAGTCCCGACTTGAAAGAGGCGTTTCTCGTTAATTCAACCCAAGTGAAAGACAACGATTTGGAAAAGTCGCATCTAAAAAACGCATTGACAGGTGGAAAGCAGGTAAAACGATACAATATTGATTACCCGGACCTTCAATTAATTTATACAAAACGAAACGAAGACTACAAAAAAATACCTAAAATCTGCAAGTACATTGATAAATTTAAAGATAAAATAACTTGCAGGGAGGTAAAAGAGAATAAGCACTCAATGTATGCTCTTCATCGAGCCAGAGAAGAAAGAATTTTCACAAAAAAAGATAAATTGGTAGGAGTAATAACAGAAGATGAAATCGTTGTTGCAATAGACAATAAGATGACTTTTGTAACAGACGGTTTGTATCTGTTTGGGGTAAAAGGGATTGATATTAAATTTTTAATGGCAATTCTTAATTCAAAATTGTTTGTGTTTGTTTATCGGCTTCTTTCAATGGAAAGCGGACGTGTTTTGGCACAAGTAAAGCCAACACTTTTGAATGAATTGCCAATAATAATCGTGGATGAAAAAAACAAATTCACGAAAATGAAACACGACGAAATAATAAGTAATGTAGATTTAATACTCAAAGCCAATACTGAACTTGCGAAAGCAGATGAAAATAAGAAATTGGTTATTAAAGACCGTATTTCTTACTCGATACAGCGAATTGACGAACTTGTTTATGAACTGTACGATTTGACCAAAGAAGAAATTGAAATCGTTGAAAACCAATAAAATAAAAAGGTGAGAACAATGCATCTGCGCCTATTTGCGGCAAACCCAACCCGCAATCCTAACGCAGCCGCAAACAGCGCAGATGCAACCGTTCTCGGCAACCCTAGGTGACACGCTACAAATATGGACACAGACTTAATTTTACAAAATATTAGCCGACATGTTCATCTCGATAAAACCGAGACAGATTTTTTTATTTCACTTCTTGAATCAAAGAAACTAAAACGAAAAGAATTTTTGTTAAGACAGGGCGACATTTGCAAAACCGAAAATTTCATTGTCAAAGGTTGTTTACGGACTTACACTATAGACGACAATGGGTTTGAGCATATCGTAATGTTTGGTGTTGAAGATTGGTGGGTTGGCGACCTTTTTAGTTTTTTAACTCAAAGCCCAGCGACCTATTTTATTGACGCATTGGAAGACTCCGAAATATTGCAAATATCAAAACCTAATCTTGACAAACTATATGAAAAAGTTCCTAAATTTGAACGCTTTTTCAGGTTGATACTTCAAAACGCCTTTATTGCACAACAACAACGTATCAACCAAAATCTTTCCTTCACGGCAGAACAGCGTTATTTGGACTTCATTACCAAACATCCAAATTTGGAACAACGGCTTTCACAAAAACAGGTTTCTGCTTACCTAGGTATCACACCTGTTTTTTTAAGTATGCTTCGCAAAAAATTATCCCAAAAGTGATTTATTAAACTAGTTTAATTTTTATCGTTTTCATTCTCTGTTCCTTTGCATCATCATTTAAAAGAAACGGATAATGAAAATTGTAATTATTTATCACAGCGGATATGGGCATACAAAAATAGTTGCCGAACATATCCAAAAAGGTGCCTCAAGAGAATTGGAGCAAGTAAGCCTTTTATCTACTCTTGAAGCACAAGACAATTTTGAATTATTGCATCAAGCAGATACATTGGTTTTTGGCAGTCCGACTTATATGGGGACAATCTCAGCCGATTTCAAAAAGTTTATGGAAGCGACAGGCAAATTTTGGTACAGTCAAAAGTGGAAAGACAAATTTGCAGCAGGGTTTACAAACTCATCAACATTAAATGGCGACAAGTTAAACACTCTGCAGCAACTTTCTCTTTTTGCCTCTCAACATAGTATGCTTTGGATTTCAACAGGTATTTTACCAAGGTTTGAAAATGACAAACAACTAGAAGAACCCAATGGACTTGCCAGTTATTTGGGACTTATGACACTTTCTGACAATTCAACAAAGGAAGTAAATCAACCAAAAGGTTTGGAAACAGCCGAACTTTTTGGAGAACGCATTGCACAAATCACAAAACAGTTTAAACAATTAAAATAATTAAGAAAATGAAAAACAAAATCTTCAAAACAAATAATGATTGGACAGGTTTAGTAACTCGTCTAACAATTGGTTTAATCCTACTCCCACACGGTGCTCAAAAAATGCTTGGGATGTTTGGTGGTTATGGTTTTAGCGGAACAATGGGTTTCTTTACAGACACTATGCATTTGCCTTGGATAATTGGGTTCTTGGTAATCATCATTGAATTTGTAGGAGCATTATCTTTAATTACGGGTTTTGCGAGCAGAATTTGGAGTGCATTGACAATAGGTTTGTTTATAGGCATTATTTTCACTTCACACCTTGACAATGGATTTTTTATGAATTGGTTTGGCAATCAAAAAGGTGAAGGTTACGAATTCCATTTACTAATAATTGGTTTATCCTTGGCGACACTTGTAAACGGAAGTGGAAAATATTCGATTGATGAAAAAATAGTTAAGTAACGGACGACAGAAGGGCAGCCGATAACAGCGGTTTTGCGTCAGGCGGGGACCTAAGTTCGCAAAGTCAGCCAACAATAGAAAATCAGCCGGCACTAAAATACAAAGTCGAAAATCTGGAATAAAGAAAATCAACGTGCTTTCCTCAAAAAAATAGTACGCGTCGAACTTTGCATGGTTGCCAACCGCTCGCTATTCGCGGCGGCTGGCAGCCATGCCCCCGTTCACCCAAAAAACATAAAAAAGACAACCCAAGTTGTCACAAACTACCTATATTTGAATTACTTGTTACATTTATTGCATGCCGACATGACTACTGTCCTGAATATCAACGTTGACGACGAAAAAGTCACTGAGCCACTCATAGACTTTCTGTCGGAGCAACCGATAGCGTATATCTGCGTACAACTACGAAACATATCGTAATAAAGAAGGCTGGCAAAAGCAAGTTTTGTAAACCATGTCAGAACATGGCCAAGAAATTAGTTCGTTTTGACGGATAAATAAATCCACCGACTATGCATGCCGCCCAAGCAATCTGGTTTGTTTATATTTGCATAACAAAACCAAACCAGCATGACCCGCCAAACCCAAAAAAATGAAGTTCCCTTGCGCACTTACCGGAAGGCGCAAGGGACTTTTTGTTTGCGCAAAACGATCAGCGCCGCCAGGTCGTTTTTTTTAGTCTTTTTGTGGTTCGCCGGCGCACACACGGTATGTGCACAGGGGATCGACACAGCGGCGGTAAACAGCCGGCTGGACAGCATGCTGTCGCAGGTCAATACCCTGCGTAAGTCCGGAAACATGGCGGAAGCCTGTCCGCTGGCACGCGAAACCGCCAGGCTGGCGGAAGAACAACTGGGCAGGCAAAACCTTCGGTATGCTGCCGCCATCAACCTGATCGGCATTTGCCATGTGAACAAGTCGGAATACGCCGAAGCGGAAGTGCTGTTTTCGCAAGTGCTGGCCATTCGCAAGCAAATTTTGGGTCCCAACAACCTGGAAGTTGCCGGCGCCACGGTGAACACAGGTTTGGTGTGCCGGTATACCCGTCGATATGCCGAGGCGGAGCGTTTGCTGCTGGAAGCCAAAGAAATTTTTGAAAACGGCATTAAAAATACGGATCATCAATTCTACAGCACTTGCCTGTACCACCTGGCAGAAGTTTATTTCGAAAGCGCCCAATATGGTAAGGCCATACCCGTTTATGAACTGCGCTTGCAATATGCTGAAAAGAGGGGCGCCGGGGATACGGAGGAATATGCAAGTATCCAGTCCTTTTTGGGGGATTGTTATAACTTGGTGGGTCAAGACACAGCGGCGCTAAAGTGGTACCAGCAGGCGAAGCTTAACTTTGAATCGTTGGGGTCGCAGGGTTCAGAAGTTTATCTGCATACCATGGAGAGAATAGCCATCCTGTTCGCAAACCAAAGGGACTACGTGCAGGCGGACACCGGTTTTCGCATAGCGATGGGGCTTCATGCGCAATTCCTCGGGCCAGAAAGTGGCGACGTTGGCAGAATCGGCGTGATGTACGGGAGGACGTTGTGGGAATGGGGCCGCCTGGCAGCGGCAGAGGTGCAGTTGAAACAGGCCGTGGAAATCCTGGAAGACGTATACGGCACCCATACCGGCATGTATGGCGAAGCGGCGAATATTTTGGGGATGGTTTACGATGAGACCTTCCGTTTTGACTCGGCTGAGGTCTGGTATCTTCGGGCGCTGAAAGCCCATGAAGCCTCCAAAGGTAAGAGCTCCCGAGACTACGTCATGGTATTGGACAACCTGAGCAACACCTATAGCAACCTGGGGATATACGAAAAATCGATTGCAATAAAGGAAGAGGCGGTCTCCATCATGCGAAAAGTCGCCAAACCCGGAGACGCCGATTTTATTCGGATGTTACTAAACTTAGCCAACTCTTACCTGGATCTGCCACAACCCGATCAGGCGGCAATGCTAATCCGGGAAGTGGAAAAAATGCAGTTGGAAACACCACAAACGGATCCTGTAAATGTATGTTATTTGCCTCAAGTTTTGGGATCTTTTAGTCGTGTATCCGGAGAATATGCACCATCAGCAGAATATACAAAGATGGCCCTGGATTCCATAAAAAAATATTTTGGTGGTTCGCATCCAAAATATTTTTATAATTTAGTTGATTTGATTGAAACAGAGCTCTTATTGAGAAACAGTGAAATGGCTGTTGAACATATAAATGAATATCGGTCAAGTTCAGGTTTGGGTAAGGACAATAAGGATCCGAACCATCTCCGATTTCTGGATGTCTATATCAAATATCTATTTATGGTTAATCGTCAAGGAGAAATACCGCCGGTATTGGATGAGTACGGCGCAATATTAAATACCCTGATACAGAACGGAACGGCCTTTCTGTCGGAAAAAGAACTGACTGAAACGTATGCCGATATACAGCGAAACAACGACAAGTTGTTCTCTTATACCCTGTCGGCCGATCCGCAGTGGCGTGCGTCCATGCCTGAGCGCTGTATGAACCAGACACTTTTTAACAAAAGTTTTCTGCTCAATGCGGGCATGCAGTTGCGCAACCTGGCGATTGCCGATTCAGTTACCGCCCACCTCTTCGACGATTTGCAACTGGCCAGAAAGCACCTGGCCGCCCAGTATGCGCGACCGGTTTCGGAAAGGCAGCCGACGGCTGAATTGGAAAACCGCATAGAGTTGCTGGAAAAGGAACTGGCACGAAAAGTACCCGCCCTGCAGGAGGCGCTTCGGGCCATCGATTGGCAGGCGGTGCAAAACAAACTGACGGAAGGGTCGGCGGTAATCGAATATGTGCAGTTCAGGCACCACACCGTTCTGCCTACCGACAGCGTATTTTACGTCGCACTGGTGGTCAGACCCGGCATGACCACCCCGCTTTTCATCCCGCTATTTGAAGAAAAACAACTCGACTCCTTGCTGCACACCACCGGCAGCCGCAGGGCCGACTACGTCCACCAGCTCTACGCCCTCGCCAACCGCGGCGCCAAGCCCCTGGACAGGCCCCGAAAAACGCTGTATGAGTTACTCTGGCAACCCCTCGAGCCCCACCTGCAGGGCGTAAAGACGATCTACTTCGCCCCTTCCGGCCTGGTGCACCGCCTCAACCTGTCCGCCATCCCGCTCAGCCCCGACTCTGTGCTGGCTGACCGGTACCAACTGGTGCAACTCGGCAGCACCCGCCAACTGGTGGTCCCCACCGGAATTACCCCGGCCCAAAATGACGCGATCCTCTTTGGCGGCATACGTTATGAGGCAGACACCACTGCCCTTGCATCGGCCGGCATTGCGCCGGACAACGGCGCCATCACCTCCCGGGGTGGAATCAACTTCGCCTACACCGACTCCACCTCCCGCGGCGGCGCCTGGAACTACCTCCCGTTCACCGAGAAAGAAGTGAAAGCCTTGTCCAGCATCCTGCAAAAAAACGGGGTGCAAATCGAGACGCGGTCCGGTCATCAGGCCACAGAGGAGTCATTCAAGTCCATCGGCGCCCATAAAAAGCCTTCACCGAAAGTGCTGCACATAGCCACCCACGGCTACTTTTTCCCCGACCCAGAACGAAAGCGGAGCGAAGCGGAGCCGGTGTTTAAAATGAGCGACCACCCCATGATCCGTTCCGGCCTGCTCCTTGCCGGCGCCAACCACACCTGGCAAACCGGAAAGCCCCTCAAACCCGGTATGGAGGACGGCATCCTCACCGCCTACGAGATCAGTCAGATGAACCTGAGCAACACCGAGCTTGTCGTGCTTTCCGCCTGCGAAACAGGCCTGGGCGACATTCAGGGCAACGAGGGCGTGTACGGGCTCCAGCGCGCGTTCAAGATCGCCGGAGCCAAGTACCTGATCATGAGCCTGTGGCAGGTGCCCGACCAGCAGACTTCATTGTTGATGACCACTTTCTATAAAAAATGGCTGGAGGAGAAAATGCCAATCCCTGAAGCCTTACAGGCGGCCCAGCAGGTGCTGCGCGAGGCGGGGCTCGATCCGTTTTATTGGGCAGGGTTTGTGTTGGTGGAGTGAATGATAGGGTCATGCAATGGCGGTTTTCCCGCAACCAAAGGGTAAGAAAAACATTCCCAAAAAGAAAAACCACAACCATTTTTCCGATTTCTGATACCCACCCCCTTGCGGACAGGCTGATCTTTGTACCGTCAATTGTGTCAAAGGCTTTGGCAAAAAGATTTACCAGAAAAAAATGAAGCAATGAACCGCAATCAATTTTTAAAACTCATGGCAACCATACCACTCGCCGGGGTCACACAGAAACTTGAATCCCTCGCACAAGCCACCAAAGGCTTTTCCAGTTCCGAAAAAATGCCCGTTCTTTTCCTCGGCCACGGCAGCCCGATGAACGCCATCGAGGAAAACGAGTTCGTTTCCGGCTTTCGCAAAGTGGGCAGCGAAATAAACCGCCCTTCCGCCGTGCTTTGCATCTCGGCACATTGGGAAACGCAGGGCACTTTCGTGACCGCTATGCCGCAACCCCGCACCATCCACGATTTCGGGGGCTTCCCGAAAGCCCTTTTTGACGTCCAGTACCCCGCCCCCGGCAGCCCCGAACTGGCGAAGGAGACCCAGCGCCTCGTGAAAAAAACGGAGGTCGGGCTGGACGAAAAATGGGGACTCGACCACGGCGCATGGTCGGTTATCAAACACCTCTACCCGGACGCCGATGTGCCGGTCATCCAGATGAGCCTCGACTACCGTCAAACGCCTCAATGGCACTACGATTTGGCAAAAGAACTCGCCGCCCTGCGCCGAAAAGGCGTACTGATTGTCGGCAGTGGCAACATGGTGCACAACCTCGGCATGGTAGAATGGAAGCGGTTGCACGACACTTTCGGCTACGACTGGGCAATAGAAGCCAACGAAAAGATGAAAAACAGCATCCAATCGGGCGACCATGCCCCGCTCATCAACTTCCGCTCGCAGGGCAAAGCATTCGACCTCGCTATCCCGACCCCGGAACATTACCTGCCCTTGCTTTATACGTTAGCTTTGCAGGAAAAGGGCGAGGAAGTCTCCTTGTTCAACGACCTGGCGGTGGGGGGCGCCTTGACGATGACTTCCGTGAAGGTAGGGTGAGTCGCCACCAGATTTTAAAATGGTTGCTTCGTTAGAGACGGCGCCCGTTTTCCCCTACCGCGCCAACTGCTTTTCCCAGATCAACCCGCCCGTATTGTCGTACATGCGTACCGTCAGCATGCGCTCTTTTTGGGGTCCACTAAAGGTCAGCAGGGCAAAATTGTGTTTTTCGATCACCGTGCCGTCCACACGGTGTGTATTTTGGGTTTTGGTGGCTGCATCGGTAAAGGAGCCGGCGGTGAGTGAGGAGCAGGTGACGTCCCACACCTTGTTGCCTTTGGCGTTGGTCATTTCACTGAGTTCGGAGAAGTGGCGATCGCCATTCAGGAACACCACGCCTTTAATGTTCTCGCGTTCGATGTGGGCGAGGATGGCGTCGCGCTCGGCCGGGAACAGGTGGAGGTAGGTCTCGTGGGCGTCGTTGGTGGTGAGCACCTGTCCGCCGAGGGCGACCACCTTGTAGGGGGCATAGCTGGCCGACAGTCCCGCTTTGAGCCAGGCGAGCTGTTCGGCGCCGAGCAGGGTGCGGGGGCAGGATTCGCAGTTGTTCGGCGTCCGGAAGTAGCGATTGTCGAGCAGGAAAAAGTCGATGCCGCCGTATTGGAAAAAGGTGGTGATGCCGGGTTGACCCGGGAGCCCGGAGGTCGGGTTTGCCCAGAAGCTTTCGAACACTTCCTGCGCCGTTTCCTTGTGGGGCCAGGCGCCGTCGCTGTCGTTAGGGCCGTAATCGTGGTCGTCCCACACGGCATAATGGCTGCAGGCTGCGAGCAGGGGTTGGAGCTCGGGCAGCGAGCGGGCGTGGGTGGCCCGGTGCAGCATGCCTGTACGCGTCGCCCAGTCGGGTTCACGGTAATAGTAGTTGTCGCCGAGCCAGATCATGAGATCGGGCTTTTTCGACACGATGGCGTCGAAAATAAAGTACTCTGAGCCGTAGGGTTTTCCGGGGCGATCGTATTTTTCTTCGGTATCGTACATGCAACTGCCGGCGGCTACCGAAAACTCAGGCGGATCGGTGCGGTACTGCCACAGCGGCTGGGTGCGGAACTGCAAGGGGTACGGCCGCTTCACCTTGCCCCCGTTGATGTGCAACGTGTACTCGTACGTGCGACCCGGTTCCACCCCATCGGCAATGCACCGGGCTGTGTATCCGGTGCGGGCGTCCGTTTTCACCACGGCCGTTTTGATCTTTTTGCCGCCCTTGCCCGCCTCCCGGTAGGTAAAGTGCACTTTCGCGGGCCGGTTGGTCTGCGCCCACAGGGCCACTTCGCGCAAATCGGCGTAGCCAACCATCGGGCCGGACTGGAGATGCTTCTTTTGCGCCCGAACCGGACCAAAAGCCAGGAAAACGAGCATTATCGCGGTAAAACAGTGTTTGCACATGGAATTTGCTTTGGAGAGAAAAATAAGGCCGAAGGTAACCCCGCGCAGAGGCACCTCCGACCGCGTGAATTAAAAAAAATTTTATCGGCCAAACTATTGACTTTTTGAAAAAAACGTTTGTATATTGCACCATCTGTTTAATCTTTAAAATCGTTTTTCTATGGTAGTCCGCTTTTTGATTCTTTCGTTATGCTGCATGGTCGCCCAAAAGGCCGTTGCCCAGTCCGGCGAGCAGTTTTTTTCCAAGTCATTTCACACCGACAACAAATCGAACCTGCAACTATTCCTGCCCGGAACAATCGACATGAAGGTCTGGAAAGACGCCAGCATCAAAGTGGAGATCGGGGTTGTACTGGCGGGGGCAAGCGAAGCGGTGGTCAAAGGCCTGGCCAATACCGGACGATACAACGTGGTGGCCTCCTCGACGGAAGCCAGCCTGTGCCTCGCGGCGCCGAACGCCCAAAAGCAACTGCGCCTGAAAGGCCAGGATGTACAGGAAACCTACCGCTTCACGGTGTACGTACCGGAGGGCATGACGGTCGAGATGCTCCCGGCGGCTACCCCGAAATCGACGGAGGCAACCGAATTGGCGACTACCGTCAAACGCCAATAACCGCCTGGGTCATTCTTCACCCACCGCATCCAGCGATTCCAACAGGACGTTGCAGGCGCTTTCTATCTGCTCGTCCGATATGATCAACGGCGGCGCGATGCGCAAACAACGGTCGTTGAACAGAAACCAGTCGGTCACCAGGCCCCTGCGCAAGCAGTGCCGGATGACCGACTGTACTTTTTCGGAGCTGTCCAAATCCACCGCGAGCCACAAACCGGCACTGCGCACCTCACGGATGAGCGGGTGCTGCAGGCGTTCGCGAAATCGCCGTTCTTTTGCCGTAACGTCGTTCACCCAGGGCCCATCGACCAGCTCCCGGAGGGTTGCCCACGCCGCTGCTGCCGACACCGGATGCCCCCCGAACGTGGTGATGTGGCCCAGCGGCGGGTCGTGGGAGAGGCTGCGCATCCGTTCAGCCGACGCGATAAACGCACCGATGGGCATGCCCCCGCCCAGCCCCTTGGCCAGCAGCAGGATGTCGGGACGAACGCCATACGCCTCGAACGCGAACATACGCCCCGTGCGCCCGCAACCGGCCTGAATCTCGTCGAGGATAAGCAAGGCGCCCGTCTCGTCGCAACGCCTGCGCAGGGCTTGCATCCATTCGATGCGGGGTTTCCAGATGCCCGATTCTGCCTGCACCGTTTCCACTACCACCGCAGCCGTGCGCTCCGTGATGTCGCTCAGGCACCAGTCGCAGTTGAACCCGATGTGCCGAATGCCGGGCAGCAAGGGGTGGTACGGCAGCGTAAAATCCGTCGGCCACATGAGCGAGGCGGCGCCCTGGGTGCTGCCGTGATAAGCGTACCGGCAGGCGACAAACTCCGCGCGCCCGGTCACGCGCTTGGCGAGCTTCATGGCGCCTTCTGTGGCTTCGGCGCCCGAATTGACGAGGAAAACTGCGTCCAGCCCCGGCAGAAGTTCCGCCAGCAAAGTCGCCAGTTGTACCTGTGGCGCCAACACATACTCCCCATACACCATCGTATGCCAGTATTTGCCCAGCTGTTCCTGCACGGCCGATACCACCCTGGGGTGACGATGCCCCAGGCTGCTGACGCCAATGCCGGCGATCAGGTCGAGGTAAGCCCTCCCTTCCGTGTCGTACAGGAAAATCCCCTCGGCGCGTTCGATCTCGAGCGCAAGAGGAGCCGGCGACGTCTGGGCCAGGTGTTGAAAAAAAAGCGGACGAAGGGTGCGCATGCGGCATGAATTCGGCACAAACATACTGGCAACGGCATAACTTTGTATGGGTGCAACACAACATTCGAATTGCCCCGCATGTTATATGACATACTTCAAGAAACCGCATATCGAATCCGTTATATGACCGCCCAAGCGCTATTGCACAATGAATTGCTGCCACTTACGCTGGCGCATACCGGTAAGGATGCTTTTTATTGGATGAGCGACTGCCACGTGCAGCACCTCCCTGTGGTCGACGGCAGCAAGTTGGTGGGTGTGCTTTCCGAAGAAGACCTGTTCAACCACTCCCTGTTCGACACACTGGCGTCTTATGACTTTTCACACATGCCCATGCTTTTCGTGCGTCCCGAAAGCCACGCGTTCGACGTGGTCCGGGTGATGGGAGAAAACAGACTGACCACCATTCCGGTGGTCGATGAGCATGGCGATTACCTCGGACTGGTGGCCCAGGTAGACGTACTTCGCTTTCTCGCCGACAGTGCCTCCTTTGGCGAACCCGGCGGCATCGTCACCATTGAAGTGGCCCCGCGCGATTACGCGATAAGCACGATCGCCCGCATTGTGGAAGATGAAGACGCCAAGGTACTCTGTGTATTTGTGCACACGAACCCACAAGCGGAATCCCTGGACATCACCCTCAAAATCAACCGAACCGACCTGAGTCGGGTAGTGGCCTCGCTGGCGCGCCATGAATTCCACATCAAACAAACATACGGATACGACCTGGCCGAGGAAGGATACAAGGAGCGTTTTGACTCCCTGATGCATTACCTTAATATGTAGCGGTCGGTAGTCGGTTGTCGGTAGTCGGTAGTCGGTAGTCGGTAGTCGGTTGTCGGTTGTCGGTTGTCGGCTCCTCCGTGCCTCCTCTGTGTATCCTTTGTACCCCTCTGCGGTTTATTTTAAAGAATATCGTGAGTCGGTCTTGGTGGGGCTATTCTCCCTGGCCGAGCGAAAATCCGGGTTCACCGTTGAAGGTGTACAGGTTTTCGGTTTTGATGATGTTCAGTCCCGCGTCATGGATTTGATGCAGGAGTTCCAGCACCGAGGCGTAGGAAACCGGTTGCAAATGCGCATTCTTGAAGCGGCAGCGCCAGTGGTCGGTGCAGAAAGTGGCAGGGTTCCCCTCAGGGTACACTTTGATTCCCCGGTTGGTGATCATATTGAGGGGCATATCGGCGCCTGCCGCCGGCAGCAGCAATTCGGCCAAGGCATCGGGCGCCCGTTCGGGCCAGTGCAGAAAAACATCTACCCCTACCAGTTCTTTTTTGGCGCGCGGGCGCTCGGTCAGCTGGACGGACACCGGCTTGCCTGCATTTTTGCTTAGATTGACCGCGGGAAGCTGTTTGGGCCGGCTGCCCAGTCGGTCGATGACGGCCTGTGCAAACTCCTCCGTTCCTACCCGTTTGCGGGTGTAGGGCTCGTTGAAGATGTCGCCGGTGTGTATACCCTCCTCAAGGGCGCTCAGCCAGGCGTTGTGGATGGTTTCGGCAACATCCGACTGGCCAATGTGCACCAGCATTTGCAGTGCGGCGAGCAACAATCCCGACGGGTTGGCGATGCCCTTGCCGGCGATGTCGGGCGCTGAACCGTGTACCGCCTCGAACATGGCGAACTCCTGCCCGATGTTGGCCGATCCGGCCAGGCCCACCGATCCACTGACCTCGGCGGCGATGTCGGAAAGGATGTCGCCGTACAAATTAAGGGTAACCACCACATCAAAGTGCTCCGGGCGCTCGGCCAGCCGGGCGGCGCCGATGTCGATGATCATGTGCTCCTGTTGTATGTCCGGATATTCGGCGCCGATTTCGCGAAAGAGGCGGGAGAAGGTGCCGTCGGTGATCTTCATGATGTTGTCCTTGGTCATGCAGGTCACTTTCTTGCGGCCATTCGCGCGGGCGTACTCAAACGCGTAGCGGATGATCTTTTCAGAACCCGGAATGGAGATCAGCTTGAGGCACTGGTATACCTCATCGGTCTGCCGGTGCTCAATGCCTGCGTAGAGGTCTTCCTCGTTTTCGCGGATGATCACCAGGTCCATAGACGGGTGGTTGGTCTGCACGTACGGATGGTAGGTCACGCATGGCCGCACGTTGGCGAACATGCCCAGCGTCTTGCGCATGGTCACCGTAAGGCTTTTATACCCTGATCCCTGAGGGGTCAGAAAAGGCGCCTTCAATAATATGCGTGTACGGCGGATCGACGCCCAGGCCGATTCCGGGATGCCCGATGTGATTCCACTCTTGTATACTTTTTCACCAACTTCGACGATCTCCGGCGCGATCCGGGCGCCGGCGGCATCCAGGATGCGTAAAACGGCAGGCATGATTTCCAGGCCAATGCCGTCGCCATAGGTGACGGTGATGGGCACAGGTTGGGCATGGACGGGCTTTTCAGGCATTACTTCCGATTGGGCAGTAGTGTTTGGCATAACGGTGTTTCTTGTTTGTTTGCAATAGCATTGCTTTTAACAGCCGTTTTGCCTTTTGGTTCTGAAAACGTCGCTTAAATTGAAAAACCCCCAATCCCTGGTATCCCCGGACTGCGTCCGGGGCTATTCATGTTTGACCGCTACGCGGTCGTCTTTCCCGTGCCCCCAAGCGCTATTTATTCCGCATTCCACATTCGTCAAAACGCCCAGCCGTTCGCGTCGCGCAGGCATTGAGCGATGCGGCGGCGCCCTTCTTTCACGTTCACCGCCGGGTATTTGGTGAACCGCTTAACGCCCATGAGGAAAGTGCGCAGCAGATCGCCTTCGGCAAAGGAGGCGAGGGCATCGGTAGCGTACTTGGCGATGCGTGCCGTGGCGTCGTGCAGGTACACCTGAATCATGGCGTCGTATACGTCCTGGGACTGGGCTTTTTGGTCGCGGGAGGCCAGTTTTTGCACGCGCAACAGCATGGACTCTGCTGCGAAAAGCTCAATAAGCATATCGGCGCAGTTCATCAGGATTTCCTGTTCCTCCTTCAGGTTGAGCTTGCCGTCCATCTGCATTTTGGCGGCGCCACCGGCGGTCATGAGCACGATTTTTTTGAAGTCGGCGATGGCGCGCTTTTCTTCCGCGTACGGCCCTTCGTGCTTTTCCATGGAAGGCATGGCGGCCAGTTCCTTTTGTACATTCCAGGCGGGTCCGACGATGTCGAGCTGACCTTTCATAGCGCGTTTGAAAAGTTGGTCGACCATGAGGAGGCGGTTGATCTCATTGGTGCCTTCATAGATGCGGTTGATGCGGCTGTCGCGATACGCCCGCGCGGCGGGATATTCCTCGCTGAAGCCGATACCGCCGTGGATCTGCACGTTTTCGTCGACACAGTAGTCCAGCACTTCGGAGCCCAACACTTTCAGGATGGAGCATTCAATAGCGTACTCCTCTGCGGCTTCCAGCATGGCCTGTGCGTACGACTTCCCTTCGGCCTGGGAGGCAGTTTTTTTATCGTGCATCAACTCGGAAATGCGATAGGACACGCTTTCCGCTGCGAACGTGCGGATGGCCATCTCGGCAAGCTTGTATTGTATGGCGCCGAATGTACCGATGGGCACCTTGAACTGCACGCGCTCATTGGCGTACCGGGTGGCCATGGTGGTCACCATTCGGCTGCCACCGGCGCACATAACACCGAGTTTGAATCGGCCGATGTTGAGCGCGTTGAAGGCGATGAGGTGCCCTTTGCCGATTTCGCCCAGCACCTGTTCGGCCGGCACCCGGGCGTTTTCAAAAAACACTTGCCGGGTGGAAGACCCTTTGATGCCCATTTTGTCTTCTTCTGCGCCAAGGGTCAGCCCGGGCGTTTCGCGGTCTACGATGAAACCGGTAAACTGCTCGCCGTTCACCTGGGCGAAAACGATGAACACATCGGCAAAACCTGCATTGGTAATCCACATTTTCTGGCCGTTCAGCACATAATGGGAACCGTCGGCGCTCAGGTCGGCGCGGGTTTTGGCATTCAATGCATCGGAGCCGCTGCCGGGTTCGGTCAGACAGTAGGAGGCCTTCAACTCGCCGGTGATCAATTTGGGCAGGTACTTCTCTTTTTGCTTGTCCGTCCCGAAATACAGAATCGGCAACATGCCGATGCCGGTGTGGGCAGCAAAGGACACCAGAAAAGATCCCGCAGGGCCGAGCACGTCGGAAATCACCGTATTTACGTTGGTATCCAGTTCCGTGCCGCCGTATTCCACCGGCATGTGCGCACCCAGCAAGCCCAGCTCCCCGGCTATTTGCAGGAGTTTGACGGAAACGCCTTCCGCCTGTTTTTCAATTTTATCGGCAATGGGAAAGACTTCCTGGCTCAAAAAATCTTCCGCCATTTGCTTAATCATCAATTGCTCCTCATTCAACTCTTCCGGAATAAAAACTTCCTCCGGCTGCGTATCCCGAATTAAAAAAGCTCCTCCCTTGAGTACTTCCGATTTGACCAACATATCTTCCATGTGTTTTTACTTTTTAATTAGCGAATTTTCGCTACAAAGATAACGGCTTTTTTCACCGAGTAAAGCGGCTGCGTAAATTTTTTTTCTTGTGCAGCAAAAATTCCGGCCGAACCCGGTCCGGGTTTCGCCAATCGGGCGTCAGGGGATCGTTTTCTGCTGTCCGCAGGCGCCGCCACGCATGCCAGTCGACCTCCCGGAGTAAAACGTACCGCCCCACCAGGGGTATGGCTTGCAGGGTGTCGGGTACCCGGCGTACGTCGGTCAGGGCAATGCGCCACAATTGGTCGGGCCCGATCGGGTATTCCGGCAGCCACGGCATGGCGTCAATGCCATGTGTGTAGGTAAAAAATTCGGCCAGGGCGTTGTGTGCGATGACCAGGTCGGGCCGGATGCCGTTCGCGGAGAAAAATTGCACGGTACGGGCGGACACCTTTTCGTACAGCCGGTAATCCGGGTCGTGTTTTTCGGGAGAATATCCCATGCTCGTCCAGGGGCCGGCAAGCACCGGAAAAATTGCCGGAATCCACACCATATTACCCAAACGCGGCATCCACACCCCGGCATACAAGGGCATTAATAGTACAAACAGCAAAAAGAAGCGGTAGGCCAGGCCGGTGGATGTCCATTCCAGAAAAGGCCACAACAGCACCAAACCCAGCAGCCAAAGTGATTTTTGGGCGGCAGACCCTTTTTTCCAAAACAATGGAAAGGCGAGCCAGGCCAATGCGGAAATGGCGATTTCCGCCCTCCAGCAGGGAGTGAGCCGCTGGGATCCAAAATCGAGTACAAACGACCAGGGCGCCACGTGCAAATTTCCAGACCAGGCGCCGCTCAGCCGTTCCAGGTCGCGAACATGTAAAAGCCCCGGCAACAGTACGCCTGCCCCCGTGAACAACAGCAACAGCAGCAGGGTCCACCACAGCGAACGCATTGGGATGCGCCATTGGTTCCCGAACATCCAATAACCACCCACCAGCAGCACCCCCAATGCAAAAGTGACCCTGTGCCCGAAAAAGCACAGCGTCAACAGCCCGGCCACCCGGGCATACTGGAGGCGCCGGTTGGCCGTTTCCCGCTGCAGAACCCCGTACAAAGCGAGAAAAAACACCCACCCCAGCGCATTTTTGGGGTATTGCGCGCAGAAGTAGGTCAGGTGTGGCGAACCCGTCATCCAGCAGAGTGCCCAAATCGACGCCGATGGGTAACGCGCGCCTGCGTCTCGGAGCTGGAAAGCACCCCGGTTCCCGGAAGAACACGCAAACCCGGTCACCAAAACAATGAGTCCCGCCAACAGGGCCGCCCCGGACTGGTAGGCCGCCACGTAGTCACCGAAAAACAGGTTCAGCAACCGGAAAAAAGGATAGATGAGGGATGCGTCCGGCGAATGCATGCGGCCCGTTTGATCCAGCGCTTTCAATTGGACCAGATAGAAATAGGCATCCCAGCCGTTGGCGTAAGGCGTTTGGGCGTACGCGTGCAAGCGAAGCGCGACCGCCCAGGCTGCCGGCGCCACAGGCAGCAGGAGGGGCCAAAGGGGCGGCTTGCCAGACTTTCCGGGGTGCTCCTCCACGGGTCAGCGGGCTACCGGATGTACAGGGTCTGTATGAAGTCCTTTCCTTGAATCGTCGCTCCGTCGATGGTCAGCTCGTCTTTGAAAATGCGGGTGAACCGGGTGGTTACCGCGCCTTTATAATAGGCATCGTACTGGCTCACATCGGTCAGTTTGCCAAAAATTTTCACCCGGGCGGAGCGGGTATCGGCGCTGAGCAGTTCCCAGTTGCCGTCGGCTACGATCTCGCTGCCGGCGCCGTCGGTCCATTTTTCGTTGCGGTACACCACGAAGGTGCCGTCGGTGCGCAGGATGATGGCCTGTTCGGCCTGCAGGTCGGGCTCCCGGATGCTGTTGGCGACGCGCTTGTCCAGAATGGCGGTCAGCGGCGAGTCCGAAATTTTCCCGGCGATGCCGGAAACGGCGGCAACGACCGGCACGAAGGCTTCCGCTCCGTTGTAGAACAGCAGTTCGCTGATGGCCAGGTCTTTGTATTTTTTTCCGGGGAAGACGCTTTCGATACGCAGGTCAAAAGTGTTTCCTTCAACGGGTTTTTCGAGTACAATTTTTTGCGGCGTCTGGTTGTCTTTGAGTTCATATCGCGTCGGGGCGCCGCCGGTTGGGCCAAAGGAGAATGCACGAACCCGGGCGTTGGCCGAGAAGTGTTCGTCGGAGCGCTGGTAACCGTTCCGGATTTCGAGGGCGGTGATGGTCGTATTCACCGGAAAGCGGAATTGCAGCATCTCGCCCACGCCGTCGGTCGCGGGGTTCCCCTCCACCCAGGCGAACTCCCGCCGGGCGTCGAACAGGCAGGCCGTGCCATATGCGCTTGCCGGGGACAGGGTACTCGAGGCCCGGCATTCGCCGGTGCGCCGGGCGGGAGCCACGATGCGAAGGTCTTCGCCGGAGGCGTTGAACAGTTGCAGTCGGGACAGGCCGACGGACCCGGTGCCCGGGAAGGGCAACAGGTCGATGTTCCTGTCCCCTACGGTGCGCCGAACGGCCGTTGTGCCGGTGGGCGCGCCGAAGCGCAGGTACAGCGACCGGAGGGGCTTATTGCCCAGGGCAATTTCCCTGTTGAGGCCCCCGGTGGCGCCGGGCTGGCCGTTTTCGTACACCGTCACGGGCACATCCGGCACGCCAGCAAGCCGGACGCCCTGCAGGGTAGCCGGCTCGGCAAAGTAGAGCATGATGCCCTCGTCGGGTCCGGCGCCGGCACGCGTGCGCCAGACGGTTGCGCTGTCCTGGTCGAAGAGGTTTTCCACGGGCGCCCCTTCAGCGCTGGAGGTGGCGTAGGCTCCGTTCAGCCGGAGTATCGGACGCGCATCAGGCGGGGCGGATGGTGGTGTGGCCGGGGCATTGGCTGTACCGCCGGGCGAGGTGCCGATGGGCCCGCATCGCAGCAGGAAAATGAGGAGCGCGGCGGATATTCCAAAAAAATATAATTTCATTTGGGTAAACGGTTGGTGAGGAGAGGCATCAAAAAGATCGGCGAAATTGGCTGTTTTTCCGGAAAAAACGACCAAAAAACCTGCTGTAAATTCGGCCCAGACCGACAATTTAACGACATTGACATTCGAAAAATACAAAATCCGCTATTTTTGGCGTTCCTTTGTGCACATGCAGCATTACCCACATCCTATTTTCAAAACCGCAACCCTGCCCGCATAGGTATGACCATTCAATCCTTGTTAGCCGCCTGTTTGTTCCTGCAAGTGGTGCCGGCCACCACCACAACGACTGCCACTCCCGCGTCTCATAGTTTGCTCGACACCTTTATCGGCAACACCACCTCGAGTTTGATCATGTTCATCATCCTCGTGGTCTTGTCTGCCGCCGCCGTATACATCATCATTGAGCGGTACTTTACGATTACACGCGCCGGCCGTGTCGACCAGAATTTCATGAACAGCATCCGGGCCAGCGTAGAAAGCGGGAACCTGCAAGCCGCCCGCGCCTTGTGTCAGAGTGTGGACTCCCCCATGGCCCGCATGGTGGAAAAGGGGCTGGACCGCATCGGAAAGCCACTGGAAGACATCAACAAGGCCATTGAAAACGTCGGCAATCTGGAGCTGCTAAAGCTGGAGCGCAACCTCTCCACCCTGGCCTCCATCTCGGGTCTGGGGCCCATGTTCGGGCTGCTGGGTACGGTGTTGGGGCTTATCCTCTCGTTTCAGAACATGTCTACGGCCACCAACGTGACCCCGCAGGTGCTTTCCGGCGGTATTTACCAGGCCCTCACCAGTACGGCGCTTGGTCTGATCGTATCCATTGTGGGCATGGCCGGTTACAACCTGCTGGTGTCCAATCTGGATAAAGTCGTGTACAAAATGGAATACACGGCCCTGCAGTTTATGGACCTGTTGCAAGAACCCTCGCGGTAACAGCCCCCTCCCGGAATCGGGGCCTTCACCTTCCTAAATCCGAAATCGTTTATGCCGCTAAAACGCAGAGTACGGGTTCATCCTGAGTTCAGCCTGGCCGCCATGATCGACATCATTTTCCTGTTGCTGATGTTTTTCATGCTCACGTCCAAGTTCGTCACCCCCAACGCGCTGAACCTCCAGTTGCCGTCGAGCGCCGCCACCACCATGGCATCGCCCTCGCTGGCCGTATCCATTGATCAGAACGGCAACTATTATCTGGACACCGATAAAATCTCGGAAAATGCTCTTGAAGCGTCGCTAAGGGACAAGATTCGCCGCTCCGGCCAGGATGCCAAAAATACCACGATAACGGTAGTGGCGGAGAAGACCGTGGCCATCGAAAAGGTTGTTTTTGTGTTGGACATCGCCAACCGCCTCAAGGTAAAGACGATCCTGGCTACCGAACCGAGCATTTAATAACCGCAACGCCATTTCGCCATGCAAGCCACCGTACAAAATAAAGGAGACCGCGCCCGGGCCTGGACCATCAGCCTGCTGCTGCACGCATTGCTGCTGCTGCTGCTGTTTCTGTGGCGCATACACCTGGAGGAGCCGCTGACCGAGGCGCCCCCCATCGTGCTGGAATGGGGCGGTGGCGGCGACGATGTGGCTGCCGGCGAGCCCGACCGCGGGCAGGGCGACGATCCGGCACCCCAGGGCCAGCAAATGGAAACGCCCCAGGTCGATCAGCCGGCGGAGCGCCCCTCCCCCACCCCTGCACCTTCCACACCGAGCACACCCGCGAAAACCAACGCACCAACTACCAACACCCCCACTACGGAAGACCCCAATGTGGCGGCCATGCGCAAACAGCAGGAGGATGCCCGAAAACGGCAGGAGCAGGAAGAACAGCAGCGCATCGCCCAGGAACAGGCAGCCGCCGAGCGCAAACGGCAGGAACAGGCGGAAAAGGACGCGAAAAAAGGCAAGTTTGGCAGTGCTTTCGGCAGTGGCGGCGGGCAAGGACAAGGAAACACCGGCAATCCTGGCAACCAGGGCCAGGCCGGAGGCACCGGCACTAACCCCGGCGGCACCGGTCCCGGAACCGGTGGCGGCACCGGCGGCGGATCGGGCACCGGCACCGGATCGTCGGTCGGTGGCGGCCTGAGCGGCCGCAAACTGGTCAGCCGCCCCAAGATGGTCGACAACTCGCAGAAAACTGGCAAGGTAAACGTAGACGTGTGCGTAGACGCCGAGGGCAACGTGGTGAGCGCCGCCTACACCCAGCGCGGCTCCACCACCAGCGACAGCGAGCTGCGCAACAAAGCCATACAGTGGGCCAAACAGCATAAGTTCGGACCTTCCGGCGCCGAAAAAGAGTGTGGGACGATTTTGTTCAATTTTCAGTTGCAATAGTTTTGCAAAGGAAAAAGGCGTAAATCCAATCGCCTGCTTTACCTTAGCGCCAATTATTTCACAAAATCAAATCCGTTGACTATGCAAAAATCAGTGTTTTTGTTCGCATTTGCCCTCCTGATGGCCGGTTTCCTGCACGCACAGGTACAAACCAGCGTTGGCGCACATGTTGGTATCAACCTCGCTAAAGTGGTAGGCGATTCCGATGGTGAAGATATCGACACCGACAGCCGCACAGGCTTTCTCTTTGGCGCCGTTGCCGAGTTTCGCTTCAACGACAACATCGCCGTACAGCCGGAGTTGAACTTCATCCAGAAAGGGTTCAAGGAAGAATTCGAGATTTTTCCCGGTGTCTCGGAAGAAACTGAGTTGATCCTCAACTACCTTGAAATCCCGATCCTGTTCAAGGCAGGCGGTTCCGTAGGCTCCAACCTCCGCCTCGACGGTCTGGTAGGCCCCAGCTTTGGGTTTGGCATTGGCGACGCCAAGATCAAAGTGGACGACGAAGACGAAAACGTTGACTGGGAGGAGGACCTCGGCTTCCAGAAATTTGACTTCGGCGTTCAGATCGGCGGCATGGTTTCGTACAACCTTGGCAGCGCCAATCTATTCCTCGACGGCCGCTACCTGCTCGGTCTGTCGAACCTGTTAGATGATGCGGAAGGCGATGACAAAGCCAACAACCGCGGCATCGCCTTCAGCCTCGGCGTACTGTTCCCGCTGGGCGGCGAATAATACTTACACAGCCAGCAACCAGTGTTACTGTGGGCCAAACAACACCAGCTCGGACTTTCCGGCGCCGAATAAGTGTGTGGGACTATTTTGTTCAACTTCCAGTTGCAATAGTTTTTGAGGAAGGAAATCTGACAGAAATCCAGTCGCTTGCGTTGCCTTAGCACCAATATTTCACAAACTCAAACCCACTCACTATGCAAAAACCAGTGTTTTTGTTCACATTTGCCCTCCTGACGGCCGGTTTCCTCCACGCACAGGTACAAACCAGCGTCGGTGGACATGTAGGTATCAACCTCGCGAAAGTGACAGGTGAGTCCTTTGAAGAAGACATCGACACCGACAGCCGCGTAGGCTTTCTCTTTGGCGCCGTTGCCGAGTTTCGCTTCAACGACAACATTGCCGTACAGCCGGAGTTGAACTTCATCCAGAAAGGGTTCTCTGATGACATCGATCTCTTTCCCAGCGGATCGGAAGAGATTCAACTGATTCTCAACTATCTGGAAATCCCGATCCTGTTTAAGGCGGGCGGTTCCGTAGGCTCCAACCTCCGCCTCGACGGTCTGGTAGGCCCCAGCTTTGGGTTTGGCATCGGCGACGCCAAGATCAAAGTGGACGATGAAGATGACAATATTGACTGGGAGGATGACCTGGGCTTCCAGAGATTTGACTTTGGGGTTCAAATCGGCGGCATGGTTTCGTACAATGTCGGTGGCGCCGATCTATTCCTCGACGGCCGCTATCTGCTTGGTTTGTCGAATCTGTTAGATGATGCGGAAGACGATGACAAAGCCAATAACCGCGGCGTCGCTTTCAGCCTCGGTGTACTGTTCCCGCTGGGCGGCGAATAAGCCTAAGGCAACAACCCGTGTTTTTAGAGAGGAAGGGCCCCGTGCTCTTCCTCTTTTTTTTTGGGGCCGATCAGGAACTCTCCCGCATCTCTCGTTCCCAGTCGGTGTTGGCCAGCACCACCACCACCACGCCTGCGAGGATCATCGCGATCTTAAGCACGAACGCCAGTAGCAGACCGCCCCACTCGAGAAAGGCGAGGAAAGCCCAGTTGATGCCCACCAACTGGAGGATGATGGCGCTAAAGCCCAGAATGACGAGAAGAAAGCCGACGAGCAGCCAAAGACCTTTGCGTTTCATAAAAAAGCTTAACTTTGAAGAGCGCAAGTTGTTCATAAAGGTGGGGAAATTTTCCTTCAGACAAGGCGAATGATCCTAACTTTGGGCAGCCAAACCAACACAAATAAAACCATACTGCTTGTCTCACCACCCTGCCATCCAACTCATCGAGTGTCCGCGCGACGCCATGCAAGGGTTGCACGACTTTATCCCGACCGAACGGAAAGCCGCGTACATCAACCAGTTGCTGCGCGTGGGTTTTCACACCATCGACTTCGGCTCGTTCGTCAGCCCCAAAGCCATACCGCAGATGCGCGATACCGCAGAAGTACTGGACTTGCTCGACCTGAGCGCATCGCGTTCGCACCTGCTGGCCATCGTAGCCAACCAGCGCGGGGCAGAAGAAGCGTGCCGGTTTCCACAAATCCGTTATCTGGGCTATCCGTTTAGCATCAGCGAGACCTTTCAGCTGCGCAACACCAACGCCACGATCGATGAAAGTGTGGAGCGCACCAAAGCCATACAGGAACTGTGCGCAGCCCACAACAAGGAACTGGTCATCTATATTTCCATGGGCTTCGGAAATCCTTACGGAGACCCCTGGAACACCGATATCGTACACCGCTGGGTAGATGAACTGCTGGGGCTGGGTATCCGGATATTTTCTCTGTCGGACACCATCGGATGCTCCAACCCTGAAAACATCGCCTACCTGTTCGGAAACCTCATTCCCGCCTATCCCGAAGTGCAATTCGGCGCTCACCTGCACACCCAACCCCACAACTGGCGCGAAAAGGTGGAGTCGGCCTGGAAAAACGGCTGTCGCCGGTTCGACGGCGCCCTGCGCGGATATGGCGGCTGCCCCATGGCCAAAGACGACCTGACCGGAAACATGGCCACCGAAAATATGGTGTTCTTCTTCGATGAAACCGGCGAAGACCTGGGGCTCGACCGCTCGGCGTTCGGAAAAAGCATGGCCATGGCCCTGGAGGTGTTCCCCTGACGAATGCGGAATGCGGACTGCGGAATGCGGAATGCGGCAGCGCAACGACTTTTCCGTACGTTAAGCAATTTCACCAAACAGGAAAAAACATGAAAAAGCGCAACCTGGGTTGGATCCTGCTCATTGCATTTATTTCCCTGTCGGCCCTGATTTTGCGTCCGGTACCCGTGGTCCGTGAGCAAGCAGCCCAACGGGTGGAGGGAGTACTTGTGCAGGTGTACGGCGATGACAACAAAGACGTTACGTTCCGTTTAAAAGACAACCCGGTAACCTATTACGTGAACAGGGGGATTACCGAGGGGTTGGATCCCGCGCAATTGGAAGCGCAGTACCTGGGCCAAACGATTGTTTTGCATTACCCGACATACTGGACGCCGCTGGATCCCTTCGGAAAAATACGCCATGTATCAAAAGTGACCGCCGGAGGCGAGGTACTGTTCAACGAATTGCGTTGAATTGTACTTTTGCCGAATGTTTTCACTGGACCCGGGCAAAATCCTGGATCAACTCATCTACCACCCCGAATCGCCCTTGCTGTTCAGCAGCGGGTTATTCCTGTTTCTGTTCCTGGGTTTTGTCTGGCTCTATTGGGGCTTGCGCAACCAGGCGCAAGCGCGCATCCTGTGGAGCATCGTATTTTCGGTCTATTTTTATTACAAAAGCAGCGGGCTGTTTTTTTTGTTGCTGCTGCTGAGCGTGGTGGTCGACTTTTACCTCGCCCGCTGGATCGAAAAGGCGGACTTCAAACCCCGGCGGGTGGCGCTGCTGGTGTTGAGCCTGGTGGCCAACCTGGGTATGCTGGCCTATTTCAAGTACACCAATTACTTGTTGGAATTGTGGGGCGCCTTGAGCGGGGCTCAACCCCTGCGTCTGGACATATTCCTGCCGGTGGGCATCTCCTTTTTTACATTTCAGTCGCTGAGCTACACCATCGACGTGTACCGGGGGCAGCTTAAGGCGCTGGACAAACTTGCCGACTACGCCTTTTTCGTCACCTTTTTCCCCCAGATGGTGGCCGGCCCCATTGTGCGGGCGGCGGATTTCCTGCCGCAGATACATCGGCCATTGGTGGTGACCCGCGAGCAGTTTGGCCGCGGGGTCTTTTTGTTTGCCACCGGCCTGTTTAAAAAGGCGGTCATTTCTGACTACATCAGCCTGAATTTTGTGGATCGCGTGTTTGAATCCCCGGCCCAGTATTCCGGGCTGGAGAACCTGTTCGCGGTGTACGGATACGCCTTGCAGATTTATTGCGACTTCAGCGGGTACTCCGATATGGCCATCGGCATAGGCCTGTTGTTGGGTTTCACCTTTCCGGTGAATTTCAATGCGCCTTACCAGTCGCTGAGCGTCACGGAATTTTGGCGGCGCTGGCACATATCGCTGTCGACCTGGCTGCGCGACTACCTGTACGTACCGTTGGGCGGCAACCGGCGGGGCAAGTGGCGGACGTACGTCAACCTGATGATCACCATGCTCCTGGGCGGTTTATGGCACGGGGCCGCCACGCGCTTCATCCTGTGGGGTGGTCTGCATGGCTTGGCGTTGGTGGCGGAGCGTTCGTTCAAAAATGCTGTGCCACAGGCGCCCGGCGTCTTCAGACAGGTGGCTGGCGCACTGATTACCTTCCACTTTGTGTGTTTCTGCTGGATATTTTTCCGGGCGGCAGACATCCCCACTGCCTGGCTGATGCTCGAGCAAATTGCTTGCCGCTTCGACACCTCGCTGTTCTGGCCCTTCATCGACGGGTACGCGCCGGTGGTGTTCTGGATGACCCTGGGGTACGCCCTGCACTTCATGCCGGTGGAGGCGGATGAATTGGGACAACAAGCCGTAACCCGTTTACCCTTGTTCGGCAAAGCGGCACTGCTCACCCTGGTGATCATGCTGGTGATGCAGGTAAAGTCGGCCGATGTTCAGCCGTTTATTTATTTCCAGTTTTAGGCCAGGGTAGCCGTCAACTCGATGGGCACGGCCGACAGCGCCTTGCTCACCGGGCAGGTACTTTTGGCAGCGTTGGCCAGCTCCTGAAAAAGCGCGGGATCGATGCCCGGCACGTTGGCGTCGAGTTCCAGGGAGATGCTCGCCACAAACCAGTCGTTGCCGCTTTTATCCATGTGGAGATGCGCCTTGCAGTGCAACGCTTCGGGCGCGAAACCGGCGCCAGTGAGTTTGAAGCTCAAGGCCATGATGAAGCAGCCCGCGTGCGCGGCGGCAATCAGCTCTTCGGGGTTGGTACCAAGGGTGCCGTCGGCGTTCTGGAAGCGCTTCTGGGTTGAGTAGGGCGTGTTGTTCAGTACACCGGAGGGGCCGGTGAGGGTACCGGAGCCTTCCAGTCCGGTGCCGTGCCATACAGCCTCGGCGGTGCGGGTAAATTGAGCCATGGATCGGGTTGTTTTTAGCAATCCTAAACACCCGTTTCCGGCATAGGTTGCGAACAGACGCCTATTGATTTTTTACTTTTTCGCTGTAAGCCCTTTCCAGGCTGTCGACGAGCAGGTAGTAAGCCGGATCGTCGAAGGGGACGTCGTATTCGGGGGTTTTATTCTTGCCGAACACTTTCACTTTAACGGTGGTATAGCGCTTGGGGTTCAGGCGCAGGTCTTGCATGAGCAATTGTGTCTGGCGGGTAGTGCGCACCAGGTTGTTGTACAATTCCTCGTCGGCGAGCATTTTTCCGGCGGTACCTTCGCCCGCCACTAATCGTTGGGCGAGGGTATCAACCTGCACCATGGCGTATTGGGTGGCGGCGAGGGTGGCGCGGAGATCGGACAGGGACTGGCGGAGGGAGTCGATGGCGGCGCCGGCCTTGTCCGCCGTCACGTCGAAACGGGCCTTGTTGAGTTGTTCGCTGACGGCGGCGAGGTTTGCCATCATATCGTTGATGTTCTGCTTGTTGTCGCGCAGGGTTCGGGTGATTTCCGCTGCATTTTCGGCGGTGGCGGCGAAACTGGCGGTGCTGACATCGAGCAGGCGGTTAATTTTTCGGGTGAGCTCAGCGATGTTTTGCAGCGACTGATCGAGGGCGACGAGCGTGCGGCCGAACCCCTGCGGGTTATCGGGATTGGCGATGGAGTCGTACACGCTGGTCAGGCCGAGTTGGAGGCGGGAGGTGTACGCATCAATCTCTTCGGGTTTGCCGATCATGGATTCGAGGAAGGATTTGGTGCGCCCCTCCAGGAAGTCGCCGCTGCGCGCGCAGTCGCGCCCTTTGCAGGGATACGGGATTTCCAGTTCGATGGCTTTTCCGCCCATGAGGCTCAGCCCGATGATGGTGGCTTTGGTCTCCTTCGGGATGTCTACCGGCTGTTCGATGTTGAGCACGGCGATGATCGTCTTGTCATCCTCCGGATCCACGTACATGTCTTTCACCGTACCCACTTCCAGTCCGTTGATGAATATCGGGCTGGACGGGCGCAGTTGGTCGACGTTGGCGTACTTGACGTAAAACGTTTTGGAGGTTTTCAGGATGTTAATGCCTTTCAGGAATTGAAATCCCCAAATACCCAGGGCCAGGGCAACGAGGGCAAGAATCCCGATTTTAGTTTCGTTATTAATTTTCAGCATTTGTCAGACAAGGTATGTTGCATGGCGTAGCCTCATTGGGGGTTGGCGGCTACAATGGCGGTTCTGAAGCCCAACTGCCGTATTTCGGAGAGCATGCGCTCTGCCTCGGCATAGGTTGCGTATTGGCCCACAAAGTAATGGTATTGTCCGTTTGTTTGTTCCTCGGTGACGCCTTGAAGCAGGGCCAGGAGGCCGGTTTGGGTGTCCATTCGGATGGGCCAGGATACGAGCAGGATGCGGTAGGGTCGGTGGTCGGTGGTCGGTGGTCGGCTTTCGGCGGTCGGTGGTCGGCTTTCGGTGGTCGGTTGTCGGCTTTCGGTTGTCGGTGGTCGGTTGTCGGCGGTCGGTGGTCGGCTTTCGGCGGTCGGTGGTCGGTTGTCGGTTGTCGGCGGTCGGCTTTCGGTGGTCGGCGGTCGGCTTTCGGTGGTGGTGGTTGAAACGGTTTGGGGCTTGGGGGCAGGTTTTGGGGTGGTGCTGGTTTTGGCTGGTTCAGTTGTCGTGGGTTTGGGGGCTGGATTTTGTTTGGGTTCGGCGTATTGGAAGTTGTCGGCTGCTTTGCCGCCTTCCATCCGGTTTTTGTATTGGCGGAAGGCGCGGAAGATGGATTCGGCCATTTGCTGTTGTCCTTCTTCGGAGGCCAGGAAAAGGTCTTCATTTTCGTTGGTGAGGTAGCCGGCTTCGATGAGCGCCGAGGGCATGGCGGTAGCGCGCAGGACCAGGAAACCGGCCTGTTTGACGCCTCGATTGCGCCGGCGCGCGACGGCTTCGGCGTGGTTTTGCACGAATCCGGCAAACAAAATGCTTTGTTCCAGGTAGGCGCTTTGCCACATGCTGGTGAGGATGAGGGCTTCCGGCGAGTTGGGATCGTAGCCGCCGTATTTTTTTTCGTAGTTGTCTTCCAAAAAAATGGCGGCGTTTTCTCTTTTGGCTACCTCGAGGTTGTCGGCGGCGCGGTGCAGGCCCAATACGTACGTTTCGGTGCCGTGAACGTCGGGTTTGGAGATGGCGTTGCAGTGCACGCTGACAAACAGGTCGGCATTGTGCCGGTTGGCGATGTTGGCGCGTTCGTTGAGCTCGACGAAGACATCTTTGTCGCGCGTGTAGATCACTTCCACGTCGGGAAAGTGTTCCTTGATCAGGTGGCCGAGCTTGAGCACGATGCCCAGCGTATTGTCTTTTTCCTTGGACGAAGCGCCCAGGCAGCCGGGATCTTTGCCGCCATGTCCGGCGTCGAGCACCACTTTTTTCATTTTGTAGGTACCTTTGCCGACCGCCCACGCTTCCACCGGTCGCGGAAGCGTGTTAAAGTTTAGCAAACAAAGCCACGCCCCCAGCAAGACGAGCGTTAGAGTGGCAAATTTTGGGTGCATACTGAACTGGATGGGTCTTTCGGACAAATATCTGCTTTTCCTCTGTATTCTGTGCTTTTGTGGCGAAATGTCGGCGCAAATTCCGGATACGCTTCCGCCTTTTCAGATCGAGACCTTTATTCCGCGCACCGATACCACGCCCAAACAGCTCGATATCCTGTTGAACAGGCCGGATACGCTGCCACGGATGGTGGACACCCTGGTGGCTACCGTTGACTCAGCCATCGCCCGGGTTCGCCTGGCCAAAAGCCTGGGCATCCGCGAGGAGGTCAATTACGGGGCCCGCGATTCCATGTATTTCGATATTCGCCGCAAACAACTGCACCTCTGGGGAGGCGCCTATGTGCGGTACACCGATCTGGACATCAGCGCAGGATACATTCTGGTAGACTACGAGAACAGCACAGTGACCGCCGAACCTTTTCCCGACACCAGCGGACGTATGCAGGGCCTTCCGACTTTTAAAAACAACAGCCAAAACTTCACCGCACAGCGCATCCGCTATAATTTCAAAACGGAAAAAGGTAAAATCCAGGAATTGACCACCAAGCAGGAAGACCTGTACGTGGTGAGCGAAAGCGCAAAATTCATCGGAAGAGGACAGGATACCAGCCAAAATACCGTTTTCTACAACAAAGACGCCCTGATCTCCACCTGCGACGCGGAACACAAGCACTACGGCATCCGTGCGCGTAAGCAAAAAGTGGTGCCCGACAAACTGGTCGTTACCGGCATGTCGAACCTGGAAGTGGCAGGCATCCCCACCCCCCTTATTCTCCCTTTCGGGTTTTACCCCATCACCAAATCACGCAAGGCGGGCCTTATCATCCCGCGTGATTTCGAGTTCGCCGACGCCGAGGGGCTGGGCATCAAACAGTGGGGCTGGTACCAGCCGGTAAACGAGCACGTGGACCTGACCGCGCAGTTCAACGCATACGTCAGCGGCTCCTTCGGCACCCTGATCACCACGCGCTACAACAAAAGGTACGGCTACAACGGCAACCTGCAACTGGAATACAACCGTCGGGTGCAGGAAAATGCACAGGCGCAAAAAGTCTCCCAGCAGTCTTTCGGGCTCCGCCTGACGCACAACCAGGATCCCAAGGCCCACCCCTCCCGCAAATTCGGCGGCACGGTCAACCTGCAGACCAACAACAACCAGAGCCTGAACAACAACGATTACAGCAACGTATTCCAAAACGAGTTGCGCTCCAACCTCAATTACTACCAAAGTTTTCCGGGTAAGCCTTACTCGTACTCCGCGTCTTTCAACCACTCGCAGAATACGCGAACGCGGCTGATGAACGTCAGCTTCCCCACCGCCCAGTTCACCCTGCAACGCATCTATCCCTTCAAACGCAAGGAGGTGGTGGGCAAGTCGCGCTGGTACGAACAGGTCACCTTCGTGCTGCGCTCTGAAATGGACAACCGGCTCTCCGCGCCCGACTCCACCTTTTTTACCTCCGAAACCCTTAAGAATTCCCGCGCCGGCATCCGGCATACGGCCGGCTCCGACATCAACTTCAAGCTGTTCAAATACATCAACCTGTCGCCGCGCATCAACTACGAAGAAAACTGGTACCCGTACACCACCCGACGCGAACTGCTGGACTCCATCGTGTTTCGCTACGACACCATCCGCGACCCGGAGAACCCGGACGTGATCCTGGACATCGTGGTCGACAGCGCCGCTACCACCTGGGGGCTGGACACCATGTTCCGGGTGTGGGGTTTTTCGCCCTTTCGCACGTTCGACGCGGGTGTGAGCATGAGCACGGCCCTGTTTTTTACCCAACAGTTCAAAAAAGGCTGGTTTCGCGGTTTCCGGCACACCATGAAGCCGAGCATTTCCACGGGCTTCGGGCCCGACTTCTCGGGCTCCAACTACTTCCGAACGGTGGAGACCGACCTGCGTCCGGGGTTCAACGACACCATCACCTACAACATCTTTGAAGACAACATTTACGGCAGACCCAGCCAGAGCAGCCGCGACATCGTACTGGGCTACAGCCTGCTGAACGTGCTGGAGTTTAAACACCGATCGAAAAAAGCGGAGGGAGGGATCAAAAAGGTGCGTATTTTCGACAACCTGACCTTCACCGGCAGCTACAACCTCTCGGCCGACTCCCTGCAATGGAGCCCCATCAACACGGGCGGGCTTTTTCGCCTGTTCAAGGGGGTCTCTCAACTCACCTGGAACGCCTCCTTTGATCCGTATATCCTCAATGAGCGGGGCATCCGCGTCGATCGGTTTGCGCTGCAGGAGGAAGGCAAGCTTGTCCGGGTGGCCAACCTCGGCCTGGCACTCAACACCAACTTCAGCGTCGGCCAGTTGCGCGACATGATCCAGGGCAAGGGCAAAGCCCCCGCCGGCGGGGTAGACGACCTGGCCAACTGGCTCAAGGACTTTCACGTGACCCACCGCATCGGGTGGGCGCTGAGGCCCGTGCCGGGCACCAACCGCGACACCTTTGCGCTCACCACCAACAACATCAGCGTGTACGGCCGCATACCGCTGAGCAATAAATGGTCGTTCGACATCGGCAACATCAGCTACGACTTCCCCACCCGGCAGATCGTGTACCCCGACTTCGGCCTCACCCGCGACCTGCATTGCTGGCAGATATCGCTGCGCTCCCAGCCGGTGCGGGGTACCTACGAGCTGTTCATCAACGTGAAGCCCGGCACCCTCGACTTCCTGAAGGTGCCCTACCGGAAAAACAATTTCGACGGACGCGCCGTCTTTTAAAAAAAACCTGCAGACCTGTAAGCCGGATTCTGTTCTCCCCGAAAGGAGCTCTGCCATTTATCTGGTCTCGCGTGTTGCCACGGAGATCTGCACTGCCTACCCCCCTTGTCGGGCCCACCGAAGTGCGCCTCAGGATGCGAGCAACACCCACCCCGCCGAAGCAGGTAACAAGGTATACATGGCATTTCAACCCGCAAGGTTTATCCCCCCCGTATGTTACCATGCGACGGCGTGCGCTCTTACCGCACGTTTTCACCCTTACCCCGACGCTGGCGCCGGGGCGGTAATTTTCTGTGACCCTCTCTGTGCCCCGGCCCTTCCGGACCGGAACCCCACCCGTTAGGTGGTGCGGTGCTCTGCGTTGCCCGGACTTTCCTCCCACCCAAAGTTGCCCCTGGGAAAGGCGGCAGAGCGGTCTGCAGGTTATCTTTAACGCAGCGTACCATTTTTATTGTAGAAATTTGCACGACTGCGCGTGGTTTGGCGCAAACTTTGATTAAAGACAATTATGATGCAACGCCTAATATTGTACCTGTCCGTTTTGGCGCTGTTGACGGCCGCGCTGTACGTTTCGGATCAGCGGTACAAAGATAAGTCGCTATTGAGCGATTATGCTCAGGAATTGTCGGTTTACATAGCCCAACAAGCTGTGGACGCGACGGCATGGGCGTCGTCACATGCGCACATGCACCTGCCCGGCGCCGCCTCCGGCGGCGCGCGCACCGACCTGGAGGGCCAGGCGGGTGTCGCTTTCACGGTGCTGGTGTATGCGAGCGACTCGCTGGTGGGCTGGAACAACAACCACGCCATCCCGCTGGAAAAACCCCGGATGGCCGCTTCCGGTTCCTGGGGGCTGCTCGACCTGCCGGGCGGGGTCTTCGCCGCGCGTCAGATCCGCACCGACCCGGAGGTGTGGGTGCTGGCCCCCATTCGCTACGCCGGAGACCGCACAGCGCGCGTTCCCCTCTTTCCGGCCAACCCCGCCATGCCGGCGACGGTTCGTGTATTACCGGACGACGCCGGCGAGCCGGTGGTGGCCGACGGTCGTGTATTGTGCAGCCTGCAGGCGCAGGGGTCCTTGCAACCGTTTTGGGTGCAGTCCGTGCGCGCCGTATTGTGGTTCCTCTTCCTGGTGATTTTCATCGTGATGATGTACCGGGTGGCCGACCTTGTGCGGGCCAAACGGGGTTTTGGCCTTTCCCTGGGCGTGCTGGGGCTTGCCGTGGTGGCCCCCGTGCTGTGGAGCAGCGCCGTCGGCTACATGGAAACCGCTTTCCCGGACATCACGTGGTTGTCGTGCCCATTCGAACCCGCATTCCTCGGATTGCCCACCGTGGGCGATTTTTTACAAGCCGTTTTTATGTTGCTGCTGTGCATCGGCTACGCGCTCCGGCGTTTCCCGGAGCGGCTGTCGGCGACCTCCCGGGGGCTGTGGACGGCGGCGGCTGTGCTGTCGGTGCTCATCGGCGCCGGACTGTCGGTGCTGCTCTGGCGGCAACTGGAGGTGAACCCGGGCATTGCGGTGGACGCAGACGCCATCCTGAACACCAACAGCGCAGGGCTGGCGCTCCTGCTGGGCGGCCTGCTCCTGCAAATAGGGTTCATCATGCTGGGCCTGGTGTTCTGGCGCTACCGCATGGACGACGCCCACCGGGCGCCGGGGCTGATCGTACTGCTGTCCGGACTGATTCTGCAAGCGCTGTTCAACACCGTTTTTGTTTATTCCAGCCACCGCAGCGCCGAAGACGCCCGGCGAAGCCATTACGCGGTTTCGCTTGCTGAAGAAAGGGACTCCGCCGCCGAAGCCGACCTGTCAGCCCTGCGCGCAGCGCTGGAGCAGGACCCGCAGCCCGGCAACCTGCTCAAACCCTGGCCGTTCAAGCCCGAGCGCAGCGATTTGGAAGGGTACGTGCTGAACGCCGTTTTCCACAAACCCTACCTCTTCCAGCATTACAAACTCCGCGCGTTTGCCTTCGACGCCCAGCAGCTACCCCTGTTCCGGGAGCAATCCGAAAGCTGGGATGCGGTAGCGGGTACGGCCTGGGACAAGTCCGTGCCGGTTTCCGGCGACGCTCCCATCCGGTATGGACCAGGGGTAAACGACGCTTTTGTGTACACCCTCCGCCTGCGGCCCAACCGCATGGGCGACCCCACCCAGCCGGCCGACCTCCTGCTCGCCTTTCAGCGCGATTACCCCATGCCCAATCGGGTGTATGCGCGCCTGTTTTTTCAAACGCCGTATAAGTCCCTCACGCGACTGCCCGAATACGATTTTGCCGTGCACCGCAACGACCGGGTGCAGGTGGAGTACGGGCGGGTGGACCCCGGCGTGTGGCAACCTGTACCACAGCCGGGCCAGGTGCGCCTGGAAAACAACGACTTCGCCGTGGCGCGCAGCCGCTCGGGGGAGAGCCTGAGCGCCGTCGGGCGCGCCGGCACCGGCGGCATACACCGCCTTTACCTGTTCTCCATCCTGTTCTCCCTGGGCACCCTGATTGTGCTCCTGCTGGTGGCGCTGAACCGCTTTTTGTTGATCGCCCCGGAAGGCGGACTGGTGTCGCTCAACGCCCGGGGGTCGCTCGCACGCCGCATCCACCTGGGCTCGGTGGGGCTCATCGGCTGCGCGTTTGTGGTGGTGAGCGCCCTTACCTACTGGCACTTCAGCGATGTCGCCCGCAGCAACACCCGCGCCGGCCAGCATGCGCGCGCCGACGCAGTGGTCAACAGCCTGCGGAGGGCCGTGGGCGACCACACCTCGCTGCGCTCCGACAGCCTGCACAACGTCGCGCTCCGGCCGCTGGCCGAACTGGCCGGCGGGCTCGACCTCGACATGCAGGTGTACGACACCCACGGAATGCTGCTGGCCGGCACCCAGCAGGAACTCATTCAGGTGGGCATACTGCCCGCCCGCATGTCTCCCTGGGCAATGCACGTGCTGGGCTCGGGGGCGCTTCCCCAATTGTCGGTGCCGGAAAAAACAGGCGGCCGCGCCGTAGAGCAGCGCTATCAGCCCCTGCGCAACCTGAGCAACGAGATCATTGGCTTTGTGGCCGTGCCCTTCAGCGACGGGTACCGCGTACTGGGCCAGGAAGTGTCCGACTTCATCGGCATCCTGGCTACCCTGTTCATGTCGCTGTTGCTGGTGGCCTTTGTGGTCACCCTGGCCGTCGTCAACTCCATCATCCGGCCCCTGAAGCTCATTTCGGAGAAAATACGCCAGTTTCGCCTCGACAACCAGAACCAGCCCCTGGAATACACCGGCAGCAGCCAGGATGAACTTTCCGACCTCATCGCGGAATACAACCGCATGGTCGACCAGCTCGAAGCGTCGAAGGGCCGCATGATCCGCCTCGAACGCGAGGGCGCCTGGCGCGAAATGGCGCGGCAGGTGGCACACGACATCAAAAACCCGCTCACCACCATGAAGCTGTCGATGCAACAGCTCGAACGGGTGTCCAATGACCCGGCACAGGCAGCCGCCTACCTGAAAAAAGCCATCACCCGCCTGATCGAACAGATCGACTCCCTGGCGCAGATCGCCTCCGAATTCTCGATGTTCGCCAACCTCGACATCCAGAAGAAGTCGGACATGGTGATCAACGACGTGGTCGAGAGCGTGTACGACCTGTTCAGCGAACAAAAAGACGTGACGCTCCGACTCGACGTGCCCTACGAACGCTTCCACATTAACGGCGACAAAAACCACCTGATTCGCGTGTTCAACAACTTGATCATCAACGCCATTCAGGCCATCCCTTCCGACCGGAAAGGAAAAATAAGGGTCTCACTCTACCGGCACAACGACCTGGCCGTGGTGCAGATCAGCGACAACGGCGGCGGTATACCGCCGGAGATCAGAGACCGGGTGTTCGAGCCCAACTTCACCACCAAAACCTCGGGCAGCGGTCTGGGGCTGGCCATCTGCCGGAAGATCGTGGAGGCGCTGGACGGGCAAATCCGCTTCGAAACGCGGGATAATGAGGGCACAGACTTTTTTGTAGAGTTTCCGATTACGCGGGAAGAGGTGGCGGAGGTGGTGGGGTAGTTTTTTCACCGCCAGAGTTACGTTTTCCGGTACACCGACGCGTATTTTAGCGATCCGACCCTGCCTGCCGACGACTACAAGAGCCCTGTATGGAAAAACAAAGGGCATCCCGCCTCGACGGATTTTATTGAATTTGCGCGCCAGATCGGGGTGCAGGACAAACGCATCGGCAAGTTGCTGCCCCCCCTGCAAGCCCGGCAACCGTTGGTAGAAGAACTGATCAGCCGGTCGTTGCTGAGTGTGTCCGGGAAACGTGCGTATTGGTTGGACTACCTTACCCGGCGAGAACAGCTGGGGATGTGAGTGGTTGTGGCAGTGTTTGTAGAGGAAAAAAAAGATGGTGTTGCAACGGGTTATATCCAACCCCTGGCTTGCTCATCCAAAACGCCACGCTAACCACGCAAACCCCCAATCAGTAGATCCAGCGATAACCCATACACCTGCCGTTCGGCATTAATGTTGGCGTACAGGCAAACGGGGTTGAGCGGTTGACAGGGAACGATTTCCCCCACCCACGCGTTTTACCCCCCATCATGGCAAACCTGAAAATCTTCGGCGCCCCCCTCATCGACGACAAAACTGTCGAACAGATCAAACGCTGCCCCTCCGGGCCCGACGACCGCATGGCCCTCACCGCCGACGCCCACTACGGGTACGGACACCCGATCGGCGGCGTGGTGGCCTACAAAAACAAGATCAGCCTCTCCGGCGTGGGGTTCGACATCGCCTGCGGCAACAAGGCCGTGATGACCAACATCATGGCCGACGACATCGACACCGAAAAGGTGATGGACGAAATTTTCAAACAAATCGGCTTCGGCGTAGGCCGCCCCAACCCCAAACCGATCGACCACCCGGTGTTCGACGACATCGCCAAAGCGCCGTTCGTACCCCAGCGCCGGCTCATACAGCTCGCCATGGACCAGCTGGGCACCGTTGGCTCGGGCAACCACTTCATCGACCTGTTTGCCGACGAGCAAAGCCGGCTCTGGATCGGCGTGCACTTCGGCTCCCGCGGATTTGGTCATAAAACGACCACAGGCTTTATCGCCCTGTCCAAAGGAAAGGCATTCACCGAACACGTGCCCGAAGGCGGCATGGACGCACCGCCCATTCTCTTTGACGCGGACTCCGAAACCGGTCAGGCATACCTCGAGGCCATGCGCCTCGCGGGCGCGTATGCGTACGCCGGACGCGACGTGGTGGTGTCGAAAGTGCTGGAAATTCTGGGCGCCCAATCCGCATTTGAAGTGCACAACCACCACAACTTCCTGTGGGAAGAGGAGCACTTCGGCGAAAAGTACTACGTGGTGCGCAAGGGCGCCACCCCGGCGTTTCCGGGCCAGCTCGGGTTCATCGGCGCCAACATGGCCGATTTTTCCGTCATCGTTCGGGGTATCGACTCCGACGAGAGCCGCGAAGGGCTGTACTCCACCGTGCACGGCGCCGGCCGCGTGATGAGCCGCACGCAGGCCGCCGGCAAAAAACGCTGGAAAAACGGCCGGATCGAGTACCTGACCCAGGGCGTGGTGGACTGGGTGGCCGTCAAAAAAGACCTGAAAAAGCACAAAAAGGTAGTGCTGCGCGGGGGCGGGCCCGACGAGGCGCCCGAATGCTACAAGGCGCTTGGCGACGTGCTGGGCTACCACGCCGGCACGGTCGAGATCGTGCACCGCCTGCGCCCGATCGGGGTGGCGATGGCCGCCGCCGATACGTTCGATCCTTACAAGGACTGAGCTAGAATCTGGGACACAGAATCTCTTCGCTCTCGTAGTTCCCCAGGTAAGTGATGGAAATTTCGAAGGCAGTCTGCTGCTGTCCCTGGCTGAGGGCGGTGGTGTTGATGTCGTAGCTCAGGCCGATAAGCACGCCGTTGAGCTCGATGCCGGCCAGGGCCACCACCGCGTCGAGGCCGGTATTGGTGTCGTTGCGCACGGTGCGCACCCAGGAGCCCAGGTGCAGGGCGCTGCCGCCGTACTGGCCCATGGCAAACCGGATGTTGGTGCCCGCGTTCACCTCCATGTGGGGTCCCTGGGAGGCCCACAGCAGGCGCGGCAGGAGGGAAACGCGGTTGTCCCTGCTCATCGGCACGGTGGCGGAAAACTGTGCGGAGTACTTCCGGTACAGTCGGTCGCCCTCCGCCGTGTTTTCGTAAAAAGAAACCACCGGCTGGGAAATGTGGTGTATGTCCAGCCCGCCGAAGAACGCGCCGTAGCGGCCGAAGCGGGCGGTGTAATTCAGGCCGGTGTTGAGGTCCAGAAAGGAGAAGTTGTTGGGCGGCAGGTCTTCGCCGGTGGGCAGGTTGTACCCTGCGACGCCGTCGAATTCGTCGTGGAAATTCAGGGGTGCGTAGTTCACATTGCGCTGGGTGAGTCCGGCCTGCAGGCCCAGGCTCAGGAAATGTCGGTTGCTGGTACCCAGTGATTTGTGGTAGGCGCCCGACAAAGCGATCTGGGTGGTGTTGAAATCCACTATGCTCACCTTGTCGTGCATAAACTGCAGGCCAATGCCGACGGCGTCCTGGTACACGGTTTTTTTCCGCGCCCGGAAGCGCAGGTCGGCGCCGACGTTGTAGGTCTGGATGGGCTCGTCCAGCGTTTTGCGCCACTGGTCGCGGTAGAGCGCCCCCACCCGGTATTTCCCTTCAATGGCGCCGGTGAGCGCGGGGTTGAGGTACAGGGGTGCGGCGTAGAACTGGGTAAAGTGCTTGTCCTGGGCGTGCAGGGCGCCGGCGGCTGCGATCAGGAGACCGCATATCGGTAAAATACGCTTCATGTAATGCCTGAATTTCGGTCAAAGGTACGATGCAAACTGCCATAGAAACGACAGGTGGTCGCAGAACCCGTTCACGGGTGTCCTTTTTTAACCAAAAAATCAGGCGATGCGGATGGAAAACGCGTAGCCGTTGGTCGTCCGGCGGATGGGGTACGTGCCCGGCACGAGCGTCGAGCCGTTCAGGCCCAGGGCGCAGGCCACACGCTCCGGCAATTCGCAGGCGTCCGGCATGGCGAACATGGTGTGGCGGAAGACGTTTTTCAGCAGGTGGCTGCACAGGTCCTGGGCGCGGAAGACCACCTCAATGCCGCCGGCATCGGCGTCCGGACGCAAACTGGCCCTGGCCCTGCGACAGTCGTTGTGCCTGGAGGCGGCCGGCGCATCGGCCAACGCGACCACCGAGCAGATGCCCGAGCCCCGGCATTCGTCCTTGGGCGATCCGAAGACGATGTCGCCAAACACTTCCGGGAATTCGTAAAATGACGTGTGGATGAAATTGTTTTCATCGGTGGCTTGCGACGCCATGGAGGGCGCCAAAGCCTGATCGGTACTGGAGACGTTGCACATGGTGATGTGATTAAAAGCTTCAAAAAAGTCTGTTTCCTTTTAGTAAATGGCTACAAAAGGCGAGGACCCAACGGTTCGGCGGATTAAAAAAGTGTAGATTGTTCAGATGCTTACGTCCTGAAAATCTAGGGCAAATACCGTGACAAATCATCGACAACCTGAAGCATTTGACAGGCAAACGACGAACAGCCCCCGAATCTAATGTATCTGGGGTATCAATTCTTGTGCCAAATGTGGAATTCGTCCTACGAGTATATTCGTAGGACGAGTTTGCCCCATCCGATAAAAACAGTTGTGGCATATTTTCCGGAAATGCAGTACGTTTGTAACATGAGTGTCCTGGAGCAAGTTAAAATTTTCATCGACAGACTATCGGAAGCGGACCGCAATCAGGTGCTGTTGCACATTCTGCGTTTGAAATATGCATCTATCTGGGCTGAAATCCATGGGACTATCCACCAGCCGGCGGAAACACATGATCTGCTTGCGATTGCTCCGTTGACTTATGAGGAGCTTCTCGAACGGTTGCATTTGCTTGAGGGTATTCGGGAGGGGCTTCGGGATGTTGCGGAGGGCCACACCATAAGCCAGGAAGAAATCAGTCGTAGATTTGACCAATGGCGCGCGTAGAGACGTTGCATGCAACGTCTCTACCGGTACGTGCGCACCGATTTCCGCACGTGTAGAGACGTTGCATGCAACATCTCTACACGGGTACGCCCAAACCGATTAGCCCGCACATATAGAGGGTGTATCATAAGTCGAAAGTGCCGGCATTCCTCCAATTAAAACTTTGAAAAGCGACGTTAACCGATAGGATGGCTTGAAGCCATCCTATCGGTATCGCATTGCTCAACATTTTATTTGGAAATGCATTCGGACATAGCACTTATGATACACCCTCTACCCCACCATCACCTGCCGCGCGGCATCCACCACATCCTCCACCTGAGGTTTGCTGTGGTAGTCGCCGTCCTGGCCGTAGGCTGGCCGGTGGTCGCGGGCGTACAGGGTTACGGGCGCCGAATCCAGGTACCGGTAACCGCCCTGTTTTTCCAGCACCTGCTGCATCATGAAGGCGGAGGCGCCGCCCTCGAAGTCCTCGTCCAGGAACAGGATGCGGTTTGTTTTTTTCAGGGACTGCAGGCACGTTTGTGTCCGGTCGAACGGAAGCAGGGTTTGCACGTCGATCAGCTCCACGCTAATGCCAAGCCTGTCGAGCACCTCGCAGGCTTCTTCCGATACGCGCACGCAGGAGCCGTAGGTGATGAGGGTGATGTCTGTGCCGGCGCGCAGCACCTCGGGCACGCCGAGCGGTACGGTGAATGTACCCGGGTTGTCGGGCATTTTTTCTTTAAGCCGGTACCCGTTCAGGCACTCGATGACGAGCGCAGGGTCGTCGCTCTGCAACAGGGTGTTGTACAGGCCGGCAGCCTGGGTCATGTTGCGGGGCACGCACACATAGAGGCCGCGCAGGCTGCCGAGTATCATGCCCATGGGCGAGCCGGAATGCCACACGCCTACCAGGCGGTGTCCGCGGGTGCGGATGATGGCCGGCGCCGCCTGCAGGCCGTTGGAGCGCCAGCGCAGGGTGGCCAGGTCGTCGCTGAG
Source organism: Saprospiraceae bacterium (assembly GCA_033764075.1). Classification (GTDB taxonomy): domain Bacteria; phylum Bacteroidota; class Bacteroidia; order Chitinophagales; family Saprospiraceae; genus M3007. The sequence continues at coordinate 136,760 of JANRJH010000050.1, forward strand.
CGGCGAGAGGCCATAGAGGAGATAATCCAGGTACTGAATTTCGGCGATGGGCCGCAGGCCGCGCATGGCCATGCCGATGGCCTGGCCCATGATGGTCCACTCCCGGATGCCGGTGTCAAACACGCGCGATTCGCCATAGGTCTGCTGCATGCCGCGGAAGGCCTGGTTCACGTCGCCGATCTGCCCGACGTCCTCGCCAAAGGCGAACACGGCGGGGTTTTGCGACAGGTGGTGGTCGAAGCAGGCGTTCAGAATTTCAAAACCGTCTTTCAGGGGCGCCTCGGCGCCGTATAGGGGCGGAACGACGGGCACCTGCAGGGCCGAACGGGGGGTTTCGCTGTACAAATGTGTACTGTATATGCGGCGTCCCTCGCCGGTCTCCTCGGCGATGAACGAAGCCAGCGCCTGGGCGGCCTGGTCGGAAAGGGCTGCGGCGCGCCGGGCTGTTTGCACCAACTCAAAGCGCAGGGGGTCGCGCTTCTGGCCAAGCTCGTCGACCAGCACGGCGATGCCCGGATGTCCGGTGGCCAGGGCCGACAGCCGCGACAGCAGATCCTGCGTCCGCGCGCCCACCCGGTCGTGGTAGGCACGGTAGGCGCGCCGGGCGGCCTCCTGCGCTTCTGCTTTCGCGTCGGCCTGCATCGCTTCCAGCGTTTGGGGGGTGGCGATGCCGCTGTTCACGATCCATTCGGCCATGCGGCGGTTGCAATCGTACTGCTCCTCCCAGGCCAGGCGCTCGGGAGTTTTATACCGGCGGTGGTCGCCGGAGGTGGAGTGACCCAGCTGCTGGGTGACTTCCTCGATGTGAAACAAGGCCGGGCGGTGGGTGTCGCGCATCTTTTGGATGCCGTTTTGGTAGAGGGCCACGAGCGCGGGGTAGTCCCAGGCTTTGCCGGTGTAGATGTCCAGACCGCTGGGCTGGTCGTCGTTGTCTATTTGAAATCCGGACAACACGGTGGAGATGCTCTCTTTGGCCGTCTGGTACTTTTTGGGCACAGAGATCCCGTACCCGTCGTCCCACACCGAAATGGCCAGCGGCGCCTGGAGCACGCCGGCGGCGTTGACGGTTTCCCAGAACGCCCCCTCGGAGGTCGACGCGTCGCCGATGGTCACAAAGCACACCTCGTTGCCATTGTTTGAGCGGTCGCCGCAGATGCCGGGGTGCTCCCTGAATTTTTTGGAGGCCAGCGCCAGCCCGAGCCCGCGCGCCATCTGCCCGGCGGTGGGCGCCACGTCGGCGCTGATGTTGAACCGGTTTTTGTGGTCGGTGAAATTGCCCTGGTCGTCTACGAGCGGCGTAGCGAAGTGGCAATTCATCTGCCGGCCGGCGGAAAAGGGGTCGTTATAGGGATCGCCGTACAGTTGTGCGAAAAACTCCTCGAGGGTCATAATTTCCAGGGCCAGCATGAGCGTTTGGTCGCGGTAGTAGCCCGAACGGAAGTCGCCTTTCCGCCAGGCCCGGGCCATGGCCACCTGTGCGACCTCCTTGCCGTCGCCGATGATGCCGAAGTTGGCCTTGCCCATAAGTACTTCCTTGCGAGCGATGATGCTGGCTTCCCTGCTCAGCAGACAAGTGCGGTAGTCGGCCAACACCTCATGGGCGTCTATCGCTGCGTTTTTTGTTTGGGTGGTGGGGCGTTTCCGGGTATTGGTTCCTGCCATAATATTTTTTTTCGGCGCCAGGGCCGTTCAATGAGTAAGGGCGCACAAAGCTACAAAAAGGTGCGTTTCATGCGGCTTTTTACATTTGTCAGCAACTCTTGACACGCGAATGATGCATCTACTGAAAAAAAACCTAATTTTGCGCCGTCCTGTTAAAACCCCATCTTAATTCATAAAACTTCCGTCATGAACAACGAACCCAAAGTGCGATACAGCGACGAAGACTTGAAGGAGTTCAAAGAATTGATCGATAATAAAATTGCCAAAGCAGAGGAAGAATACAAATTTACAGAAAGCCAGATCCTGGAACTGAACGAAAACGGGTTCAAGCAACAGGGCGGTGATATGTACGACGACTCCTCCTCGCACGCCGAATTGGAACTGCTGCAACGCATGGCCTTGCGCCAGCAACGCCACATACAGGACCTGCGCAACGCCCTGCTGCGCATCCAGAACAAGACCTACGGAATTTGTACTGTAACCGGCAAACTCATTGACAAGCAGCGCCTGCGCCTGGTACCGCACGCTACCAAAAGTGTTGACGGAAAAAACCAGGTCGGTTCCGAAAAAATCGAGCCAACGACCGACGCGACCTTTCACGACCCCTTTCTCGGGCCCGAAACCAGTGGATCGCGCCCCGCCGGCAAAACATCGGGCGACCGCCTGCGCATCGCCCAACCCAAAGCCCCGGGCACCCGGGATGAATGGGAGCCCGACAACGAAACGATGGAAGATGCCGGGTATAACCTTCGTAAACTGGAAGACGAAGAAGAGTAGTCGAATGCGGAATGCGGAATGCGGATATATTAAAACTTATTTTACCCTAAAATTAAAGACCGCGTAGCGGTCAAACATGAATAACCCCGGGCGAAGCCCGGGGGCGGGTGTGCGAAGCCCGAAGCTCGGGGTGAGCGGAGCCCGGAGTGGCAGAGCGAGCGGAGCCCGGAGCTGATGGCGCAGGTCTGCGGAGCCCAAAGGCCGCAGCCGGGCGGAGTCCGAAGCAATAGAAATCAGCTCAAACCCGCGTCACCTGCCTTTTTTTCACTGCCTTTTCCCATTCGTCGATCTCGGGCAGGTGAAAGTCTTCTTCCATGCTCCGCAAGTACTCGTTGAGGTCTTTGTAACGCAGTTTACCGCGAATGGCTGCCAGGACAAACGCCTCGGAGTCCTGGACAAACACCACCACTTTACGGATGGCCTCGTTTTTTTCCTTGATCATTACCCGCACATAGGTGTGGCCGGTTCGGACCATCACCAGGTCCTCCATCCTCCGTTTGGCGGCTTTGCGGTTGAATCGCGCTATATCCTTGTTGCTCACCGGGCTGTAATCCTCGAACACCATGACGCGTACCTTATCGACTTTATTCAGCAGCCGGCGCTCCATGTCGTCTTCCACAAACCAGGACCCCATGTGGATGAACGGGTCGGAAACAGAGAATGTGATGGCGCCGGGATAGTCTTTGTACTTCCAGTGCAAACCGTAGTCCTGGGCCTGCATGGATGCCCCGGCAAAAAGCATGGCAACAATCAGCATTGTATTTTTCATATCGGGGATTGTTTTAGTGGCTTTCCTGCTTTTCCAGTTTGTCCAGATGCTCCACACCCTCAATATCCAGCGCTTGAGACAGCTCGGCGATTTTATCCAGGTCTATCAGTCCGGTGATGCTCAACAGGACAAACTCTGATGGCGAACCCACCAGCAAGAGCAATTCTTCAATAAGGTCACCCTGATCTTTGGACCAGATACGCACATTTTCATCCCCATCGCGCACGGTGACCAATTCGTTGTATTCTTTTTGGGGCACCAGCTTGAGCGCTTCCCGGTACAGGATCATGCCGTCTTCGGGCCCTTCGCACACCAGCACCCGCAGGCCCGTGAGGTCTTTGATGATGGGTCGGATCTGGTTCCATTCGGGGTCGGCGGTTTCGATTTTGGCCACCATCTCGAAAGCTTTGGGGCTTACATATACGACGGTGAAGCGCTCGTCGTCGACATACTTTTCGAAATAGCGTTCGATGGCGTTGTTTTGGGCAGACAGGCCGGTAGTCAGGCACAGGAGTGCTGCGGGAAGAATGGTCGGGTTTCGCATGATCTGTTCTTTTAACTTTCTTGTTGTTTAACTTTGTTCAAGCTTTTATCCAGTTGTTGCAGGGGTTTAATCGTTTTGCGGGCCTCCTGGGTACTTTTGTTCAGCTTGGCGCTGAGCAGGTTCAGCGCCTGTTTGATCTCTGCCATGGCGGCTTCCTGTTCGGTCTGGGAGGGCGCCGGTGCGGCGCGTTTGCGGGCGGCCGGGGCGCGAGGCTTGCGGGCCGGGGCGGGTTGGGCGGTGGCCGGGTGTGCCGGCTGGACAGGAAGGGCGGCGGCCTGGTCTTCCGGCTGGTGTGCTTGCATGTGTCCGACAGCCACCGGCTGTGTGGCATGCCGGGGCCACCAATACCAACCGGCACTCAGCAGCAGCAACACCGCCGCCGCAGCGGCCAGGCGGTAGGTAAAAATGCGCGGCGTGTGGGCGCCCGGTCCCTTGCGTGCCGGTGCAACGATTGCTCTTTCGGCAGCAATGGACCGGAACAGGGGCACGAACGGACGATGTTCCGGCGCAATGTGCGGCTGCTGAAAATAGGCCCTGAGTGCCCGTTCCTCCTCCAGGGAGGTTTCGGCGTTGAGCCAGGACTCGAGCAGTTGGTCGATGTGTTGCGGCGTTTGATTCATAATTCAACAAGCGTAAGCAAGTGTTGGCGGAGCGCTCTGCGAGCTCGGTACAGGTTTATTTTGACTTGTTCGAGGGAGATGTCCAGGGTTCGGGCGATGTCGTCGTAGGTCATATCCTCCAGGTCGCGCAGATGTATGACGAGGCGTTGTTTCTCAGGCAGTAGTTGGATGAGCCGCCGGATGTGCGCCACCATATCGCCTTTTTCGGCGTAGGCGGCGGGGGAGTCGGTGTGCGCCGGTTCGGGAACCCCCTCGATCGGGGAGGACGGTTTGCGGCGGTTTTTATCGAGCGAGCGGTTGCGCGTCATCGTCATGCACCAGGCTTCCCAGTTCTGAACGGTATGCGACTGCTCGGGCTGTTGTTTCCACAGGCGTTCCATGACTTCCTGCACGACGTCCTCCGCTTCCTGCACGTTGCCGGTGATGCGCAGGGCAAACCGGTACATTTTATCGCGCAGGGGGTAGATGTGCTGGAGGAACAACTGATTATTCATACGGTGAAGCTGGGCTCGCGTTGTAGGATAAAGACGAAAAAGGCATGCCCGTTGTTACAGGCATGCCTAAAAATCTTTAGATCGGTACGCGCCCTGTATTACCAGGGGTTTTCGAAACTGGCCTTGGTGAACGCCTTGTCTACCTTGCGAAACACCGTATCCACATTGTTTTTCAGCAGGAGCGGGTCTTTCTGACCGAAAATACGCGCCAGCAGGGCAATGGGGAACAGGAACAGGTAAAAGATAAGGCTCAGAACGATGTTCGGCACCACCAGGCTCAGCAGCCAGGCGAGTTTCATCCACAGCCAGTCGATCTTTTCCGCCAGCCAGGTGGAGAACACACCGATGGCGCCAATGACCAGCGCAACCCACAGGGCCCAGGGCTGATGGGTGATCATGTATATGACCAGAAAGCCTACGGTGATGGTCAGGACGGTTCTGATCGGGTCGGTTTTAACATTCAGATTCATTGGAAAGCAACGGTTAGAACAAGGTGTAGATAAAGGGTGCGATGGCACTACCGCCACCAAATACGAGCAGGATGCCCAGGAGCAGCAGTATGATGATGACGGGAGCGAGCCAGAATTTTTTGCGCTCTTTCATGAAGAGCCAGAGGTCTTGTAAAAAGTCCATTTACTGAAGATTTAGTTTGTTTTGGAAAAGGAGCTGTTCGCCGATCACCCGGGCAATTTCGGCATAACCGCGTTCGTTGGGGTGCCCGTCGTATCGGAAAAAGTAAGCATTTTTGTCTTCCAGCCGGGCAAAGTGCTCCGTCATTTCAACATACGGAACACCGTTTCCGGTCGACACCGCCCGGTACATGGAGTCGATCTGGTTTTCGTACGGCAGCACTTGTTTGGCGATCTCATCCACCCTGCTGCCCACCACCTGGTGGCCGGTGAAGTAGCTGGTGGGCATGTTGCAAAAAACGAGCCGGCTGCCGTTGGCCTCGCACACGGCTTTCATGCCCTTCAGGTCCTTATCCAGGGTTTGCAAGGCAAATTGGGTGGCCGGGTGCTCCGGGTCGTTGAAAATGATGATCCGCTCCGGGTACTGCACCTGTCCGCTGAGGATGGCGGGGTTGATGTCGCCGGTACGAAACATATCCTGCATGGTCTTGTCGAGCGATTCGAAGCGGAGCTTCTGGATGGGCGTGAGCCCGCCGATGATGCCCGCAGCGCTCTGCTCCCAGTTTTTGCGGACGTCTACCGGGCCGGAACGGCTGCGCTGCATGGCCGCCAGGGTGTTGGCGAAAGACGACTTGAGGAACTGCTTTCCGCTGCGCAACAGCCGGCCGGGGGAAAACCCGCCGGACTTGCCGTCCGCCATCTCGTCGCTGCCCATAAACCGGCTTTCGTATTCCTGGGCCAGGTCGTCACCCTGCAGAACGCCCACCAGCACGAGGTCCGGCTTGAGCATCGGGACGGCCTTTTCCATGTATTTGAGGTACACGGAAGGGTACTGACCGCCCTGCCCGCAGTTGATGACTTCTGCGTTGGGGATGCCGTTGGCTTGCAGGTGGCTTTCCAGTTTTTTGGGCCAGCTGTTTTCGGCGTCGACACCCCAGCCGAAAGTCCAGGAGTCGCCAAAACAGAGGACGCGGTATTTGTCGCCCTTGTCCACAGACACCTCCCGGTCTCTGAGTCCCAGGCTGTTGGTTTTGGCCGTGATGTCAAACTCCTTGGTCTGGTAGTGCGCTTCCGTGTTGGGCTCGAACACCAGTCCGCCGTGCTCTTTGGTCGGCGCGACGAAACCGACGAGGCCGTCGAAACCCACCAGCAGCGCGAACAGGATGCCGGTGAAAGCGGCGGTAACGGCCCGGTTTTTCCAGCGCTCGCCGAGTTGGTTGCGCGAGAGCAGCCAGACGGCGAGCAGGCCGGCGGCGCAGAGGAGGGCGAACACGATCAACATGTCCGGCGTATTGCGCACGGGCGTTTTGCCGTAGACCCACAGATACGTCAGCGGATTCCAGAACAGCAGGCACAGGACCAGGAAGAAGATGTACATCTTGTTCGACGCCATGATCAGTCCATTTTAAACTTGACGAGCCATTTTTCCCTGTTCTCCCAGTCGGGTTGTTCGGTTTTGATGTACACGAAGTTGTTGACCACCAGCACGTCCATCTCCGTGCTCATGAAGCAGCGGTAGGCGTCGTGCGGGGTGCACACAATGGGTTCGCCGCGCACGTTGAAGCTGGTGTTGACCACCAGTCCGAATCCGGTATGTTTTTTAAACGATTTGATCAGTTGGTAATACTCCGGGCTGGTTTCTTTGACCACCGTTTGGATGCGTGCGGAAAAGTCGAGGTGGGTGATCGACTGCACATCACTGCGGGTGTAGTACAGGCGATCCCAGAGCGGCAGGTTGAAGTAGTTGTCGGGCAGTTGTTTGCGCCGGTTTTCCTTCACGGGCGCCACGAGCAGCATGTATGGGGAGGGGGTGTCCAGGTCGAAGTAAGTGGAGGAATCTTCGGCCAGCACGGAAGGTGCGAACGGGCGGAACCCTTCCCGGTACTTGATTTTGAGGTTCAGCTTTTTTTGCATATCGGGATTGCGGGCGTCGCCGAGAATGCTGCGCGCGCCGAGGGCCCGGGGGCCAAACTCCATGCGGCCCTGGAACCAGCCCACGACTTGTCCGTCGGCGAGTTTGCCGGCCACAAAGTCGCACAACTCCTCAAAGTTATCGTACTTCGTGCACACCGCCTTTGCCTTGCGGTTCATCAGTTCGATTTCTTTTTCCGAGTAGCTGGGGCCGAGGTAGGAGCCTTTCATGCGGTCGTTCACCTCATCGCAGGTGCGTTCGCCGCCGTAGTAGATGTAATAGGCAGCTTGTGCGGCGCCCAGTGCGCCGCCGGCGTCGCCGGCTGCCGGCTGGATGTAGATGTTCTTGAACGTGCCTTTGCGCAGGAGTTTGCCGTTGGCCACGCAGTTGAGGGCTACCCCGCCGGCCATGACGAGGTTTTCGGCGCCGGTGAGGCGTTTGGCTTCCTCGGCCATTTTGATGACGATCTCCTCGGTCACGCGCTGGATGGCCAGGGCCAGGTTGCAGTGGTGCTGCTCCAGATCGGCTTCGGCATCGCGACGCGGGAAGCCAAAAAGCTTCTCCCATTTGTCGTCGCGCACCATGCGCAAACCGGTGGCGTAGTTGAAGTAACCCTGGTCGAGCCAGATGGAGCCGTCGTCCTTAATGTCGATGAGTTCGGCTTTGATGAGCTCGGCAAACCGGTCGGTTTCTTCGGAGACGGGGTTGCCGTAGGGCGCAAGGCCCATCAGCTTGTACTCACCGGAGTTAACGGTAAAGCCCAGGTAGTACGTAAACGCACTGTACAGCAAACCCACGGAATGCGGGAAGTTGAGTTCGCGCAGGATACTGATTTTGTTTCCTTCGCCCAGCCCGATGGTGGCGGTGCTCCACTCACCGACACCGTCGATGGTCAGGATAGCGGCCTTGTGGTAGGGCGAGGGATAAAAGGCGCTGGCTGCGTGCGACAAGTGGTGCTCCGGGAAGAGCAATTTCACTTTTTTCTTGTCGTACGTGCCGACCTGCTTGAGCCCGTCGAAAATGAGTTTTTTGAGAAACATTTTCTCGTTGATCCACACCGGAATGGCCTTCAGGAAAGACGCGACCCCCTGGGGAGAGAAAGCGTAGTACGTTTCCAGCAGGCGTTCGAATTTGAGGAGCGGCTTATCGTAAAACACGATGGCGTCCAGTTCATCGATCGTCAACCCGGCCTCGTCCAGACAGTAGCGAATGGCGTGGGTGGGGAAGTCAGGCGTGTGCTTGTCGCGGGTAAAACGCTCTTCCTGAGCGGCGGCGACAATTTCTTCTCCGATGGTCAGCGCGGCGGCTGAATCGTGGTAGAAGGCAGAAATACCAAGGATTTTTTTCATTGTCAATTGATGGGTTGTACCTAAAATGAGGGATAACAATAACCTTGCCAGTTGTAACCGGGGCGCCGATTAAATTCTGATTACATTAGGCAGCGACCAGCTCTTCTGCCGTTTTCAGGGCGGATGGGCTGGGTGGATTACCGCTGAGCATCACGGCGATGGCGCGCACGCGCTCTTCGTTGTTCAATGCCCGCACCTGGGTGATGGTGCGGGTTCCCTCCACTTGTTTATATACGAAATAGTGCCTGTCGGCACGCGCCGCCACTTGCGGCGTATGGGTTATGCTCACCACCTGGTGGCGAGCGGCAAGGTTGCGCAGGAGGTGTCCCATCTGCAGGGACACGTCGCCACTCACGCCGGAATCGATCTCGTCGAAGATGAGCGTGGGCAGCGGAATGGCATCGGCGACCAGGCTTTTGGCGCACAGGGTGAGGCGCGAGAGCTCGCCGCCCGACGCCACATCGCGGATGGGCAGGAAACGGCTGCCAACGTTGGAAGCGAAGAGGAACTGCACCTCGTCCATGCCGGTGGGGCCGGGGTGTTCCAGTGGCCGTATGTCCACTTTCAGGCGTGCATGCGGCATGGCGAGTTGCTGCAGCAGGGCGTGCACCTTTGCTTCGAAGCCGTCGGTGACGGCCCTGCGGCGCTCGCTCAGGTGCGCGGCCTGCCGGCGCAGTTCCGCATCGGCCTGTTGAACAGCCTGCTCCAGATGCAGGATATCGGCGTCGAGGTTGGTGAAGTCGCCGAGTTTTGTGCGCAGCGATTCCTGCAGGGCCATGAGGTCGTTGGTGTCCGTTGCGCCGTGTTTCTTCTGGAGTTTGTACAGCAGGCTGAGGCGATCCTGCACCTCGGCGAGCCGTTCGGGGTTGTATTCGGTGGCGTCGCTGATGCGCTCGCAGTCCTTGGCCAGCTCCTGGAGTTCCACGAGTGCGTTTTCCATACGGTCGCTGAGGGACATCAGGTTGGGCGACACCTTTCTGGTGCTGTTCCAGCTTCGGGCGATCTCCTGGAGTTGGCCGACGATGTTCTGCTCCCCTTCGAGGAGGAAGGTGTAGGCCTGGCCGTACACGCGTTTGATGTCTTCGGCGTGGCTGAGCCGGGCGAGCTCGTCTTCCAGGGCTTCCTGTTCGCCGGGGATTAGCCCGGCGTTGTTGAGTTCATCGAGCTGGAAGCGCAGGAATTCCTGCTCCCGGGCGCCAGTGTCGCGCAGGGCGACCAGGTCGTCGAGCCGCTTGCGGTCGGCCACGAACCGACGGTACTGCTCCTGATAAGTTTTCAACGCCTCGCGGTTATCGGCCAGCGCGTCGATCATGCGCAACTGGAAATTGACGTTGTGTATGTCCAGGGTGTCGAACTGCTGGTGCAGGTCGACGAGGTTTTCGGTGAGGCGCCGGAGCACCTGGTTGTTCACGGGGGTATCGTTCACAAAAGCCCGGCTTTTGCCGTTGGGCGCCAGTTCGCGGCGGATGACCACCTCGTCGTCGTAATCCAGCTCGTGCTCTTCGAAAAATTCCCGGAGGGCGTAGGCGCCGACGTCGAACCCGGCTTCTACCACGCATTTTTCGCCTTCATGGTAAAACACCTTGGTGTCGGCGCGGTCGCCCATGACCAGGCCGAGCGCACCCAGCAGGATGGACTTGCCGGCGCCGGTTTCTCCTGTAATAATGGTCAGGCGCTCGGAGAACAGGATTTCCTGCTCTTCGATCAGGGCATAGTTGCGGATGTACAGGCGTTTAAGCATGCCGTGATGGACTTCTGTCTAACCCTTTTGGAGTAGACGGTGCAAAGGTAAGGTGAATAGTCTTTTCGTGCCGGTTAAGAATCCTGCTCCCCGTAAAGAATCTCTTCGATTTTTGTTTTGTACGAAGGCAGACTCAACAGTACGGTATCCCAGACAATTTCAACTTCGATTTCAAAGTATCCATGAATCAACCGATCTCGCATACCAGCAGCAGCCCGCCATGGCAGATCAGGATGAGCATTTTTTGTTTCGTCTGAGACACGTTTGGTTGCCTCGCCAATTACCTCCAGTTGCCTCAACACAGCGTTCAGGGTTTTGTCATCCTTGGAAAAGTCATTGAAGTCCATACCTTCAATGTATCGATTTATTGACTCTATTGCGTTCAGAATGTCCGCCAGAAAAGTTTTTTCATCTCGAATCATATGATTACCAAATCATTAAAAATATGCGGTTTTATTCTCGGCTTTATACTGTTGTCTGTTACTATATCCGGTTTTACACCTAACCTATCTTGCAGGAAATATTCCAACTCAATCAAGTCGAATAAAGTGGCTCCTTTCTCGACGTGTACCAAAATATCGAGATCGCTGTCTTTGTTGTGTTCCAATCTTGCATAGGAACCGAAAATACCTAATATGGTGACTTTATACCGTAACCGGATCTCCTCTTTTAGTTCTCCCAACCGTTCAAGAAAATGGGTGAGTGCCGGCGACTGTATATTTTTCAGTTGTTGCATATACCTACTTTACACAAATGTAGCACATATATTGAAATTCCGGGAACTTTTACACGAATTTTCTAATCCGTCAGGGTACACACAACCAAGCACTCACTCCTCCCCTCCCTTGGGGTGCGCCTTGTCGTACACCGCCTTCAGCCGCTCGATGCTGTTGTGCAGGTATACCTGAGTGGCGGCCAAGCTGGAGTGCCCGAGGAGTTCCTTGACGGCGTTGAGTTCGGCGCCCTCGTTGGACAGGTGAGTGGCGAAGCTGTGGCGCAGCACGTGGGGGCTGCGTTGTTCGAGGGCGGTAACCAGCGACAGGTACTTGTGCACGACGTAGTACACGCCGTCGCCGCGCAGGGGGCCGCCCCGGGTATTGAGAAAGAGCAGGGGTCCGGCGTCGGGGTGCGTTGCGCGGCGACGCTCCAGGTAGGTTTGCAGGAGATCGGGCAACCAGGGGCCGATGGGGGCCAGGCGGGTTTTGTTGCCCTTGCCCTGTATGCGGATGACGTTGCGCGAAAAGTCGAGGTCGTCTTCCGTGAGGGCCGCCAGTTCGCCCCGGCGCATACCGGTGGCGTACAGCAGTTCGAGCAGCACGCGGTCGCGCAGCCCGGTGAAGGTATCGGGAAAATCGGTGTGCAGAAAAAGGGCCTGTATCTCGGACGCCTGTGCAAAAACCGGCAGGCGTTTGCCTGTTTTGGGCGCCACCACCTTGGTCATGGGGTCGCGTGGGAGCAGCCCCCGGCGTTTCAGGTACCGGAAATAGGATTTGAGGCAGGAAAGCCGTCGGTTGACGCTGCGGGCGCTGTTTCCCTGGTGCATGAGGTGAACCATCCAGGCCCGTATATGAGAATGCCTCACTTCGTCGACCGAGGTGAGGCTGTATTTTTCAGCGATAAAGGTCAGGAAAAGCGACAGGTCGCGCCGGTAAGCCGTCAGGGTGTGCCCGGAGGCGCGGCGTTCGTGGGTCAGGTACTCGAAGAACGCGGGTTCGTGGAACATAGTGGATTCCACGCTGAGCGCCGGTGGCGCATCAGTCGTTCTTGTGACCGTAGGTTTGCTCCTTGTAGACGGCCTTCAGCACTTCGGCACGGCGCTCTACGGAGGGTTTACTGAAGTTTTTGCGGCGACGCAGTTCTTTCAAAATGCCGGCGCGCTCAAATTTGCGCTTGTATTTCTTCAGCACTTTGTCGATGGTTTCGCCATCTTTTACTTCAACGATCAGCATGCAAGTTGTTCTTTTTGTGAATGGTTTAAGTGACCCGGTAAAAACGGGCTGCAAAGGTAAGCCTTTTCGCAGAAACTGTCAACGTTAACTTTTTTGTTTTTCAGAAAAAAACTTCCTGGGCGGTGCGGAAGGTGTTGGCGTGGGCCTCCACGATGTCGGCCAGCCGTCGGGAATAGCCGCCGCCCATGCTCACCGCCACGGGTACGCGGTGGCGTTTGCAGGCGCCAAACACGAGCCGGTCGCGCTCGCGGCAGCCGGCGCGGGTGAGGGACAGGCGCCCGAGCTGGTCGGTGGCCAGCACATCGACGCCACTCTGGAAAAACACGAGATCGGGCTGTACGCGGTCGAAAAGCGGCTCCAGGTGTTCGCGCAGGAGGCGGAGGTAGGGCTCGTCGGTCATGCCGTCGGGCAGGGGCAGGTCCAGATCCGACTGTTCCTTGCGCAGGGGGTAGTTGCGCGCGCCGTGCATGGAAAAGGTGAACACACGGGGCTCATCCTGCAGGATGCGGGCGGTGCCGTTGCCCTGGTGCACGTCGAGGTCGACCACCAGGATACGACGCACGACGCCCTGGGCGAGCAGGTGGTTCGACGCCACGGCGATGTCGTTGAAGCAACAGTAGCCTTCACCCCGGTCGGCAAAGGCGTGGTGGGTGCCGCCGGCGGTGTTGAGCGCGCAGCCGTACTCGAGGGCGTACAGGGCGCAGTCGATCGTGCCCTGCGCAATGTGGCGGCCGCGCCGGATGAAGTGCTCATTGACCGGAAACCCGATGGCGCGTTCCTCCTGCGGACTCAGGGTGAGGCGTTCCAGCTTGTTCCAGTATTCCTCGGTGTGCGTGCGCAAGGCAACCTCCCTGGGCAGCATGTCCGGCTGAAAAAACTGTTCTTCGCGCACCGTACCCTCGTACAGGAGTTGCTCGGGCAACAACGAATACTTCTCCATCGGAAAGCGGTGGCCTTCGGGCAGTTGATAGCGGTATATGGGCGACCAGGCGATTTTTAGCACGGGAGGGGAAAGCAAAAAGCTAGAAACCGGAAAACGATGCGAATGTTTGCTTTCAAATTCCCAAAAATGGATCATCCGGTTCCCCTTCGCCAATGGGTTGCCATTCACCGGATTTTTTCCCGCACCAAAATCCACACCGCTCCACTAAAAAACGCCCAGCCCAGGGCCGCGCCCACCGCGATCCAGAACAGGAGGCCCGGTACCGAGATCTTGTAGGGGAACGGTTGCACGGACATGGCCTCCCATTCGGGTTTGTACGCGCCGGAGGCTTCCAGGCGGATGGCCAACACCAGTGAAAACAGCAATACGAGCGAAAACAAGCGGCGGAAGTGCATGGCGGAGGAGGTTTACAAGGTTTTACATAAAGGCCGCACAGCAGCGGCGGCTGCTGGTGAATACCCGAACAGCGGCGTCTGTTATCAGGGGGGGAACGAGAACGTTTGTTTTACCTGAAGCGATGAAGAAAAATAAAAAAGGCGCCAACGCGACCATACGGGTCGCGCCGGCGCCTCTCAGGCGTTGAAGCGATCAAAGAAACTAGTTCTTGGGGTTGTCCATCTGCTGCCCTTGCTCTTTTTTGTTGACGTCGGCGGCTTTGGTACTCCAGCCATTTCCGGCAATCAGCGATTCCATCTCGGCCACCAGCGCCGCAAAGCCGTCGGGCGCGCCGGCAGAAGCCGACACCTGGTGTTGCTTGGCGCCGTTGTTGACGTAGACGACGGTGTTGGAGGCATCCCACACCGGGTAGTCGGGGTAGTGGGTTCCCAGGTCAAAGAACTTCACCTGCGAGGCTTTGTCCTTCAGCTTACTGACGGCGTCGGGTTGCATTTTTTTCGTTGCCTTGCCTTTGGTGGCTACGTTGGATATGCCGTTCCAGGTGACCGTGCCGTCGGCAAAGAACTGTGCTTCAAACGCCGGGCAGGTGCCGTAGCAGCTGGTTTTGCGGTAAACGGCGACCAACTCGGACTTGGCCGAAGACTTGGCGGCAACCGCCGCGTTGTTGAGCACCACGGTGCGGCTGACCGATTTTCCGGTGCTCAGGCGGGTGACGATGACGGTGGCTTTCTGGCCCGCCACGCAGTCCAAAAAAGGCGAATGACCGCCTTTTTTACCGTCGACCTCCCACAGGTACGAGTACTCGGTTTTGCTCATTTTGCCGTCGGGCTTGAGCTGGCCATCCACCGCCACTACCGCTTCCAGGGCAGCGCCTCCGGCATAGCAGGGGGACTGGAGGACTTCAACGGCAAAGCCCGGACCCTCGTTGTTGCTGTCCGTTTTTGCCACTTCGGCGTTCAAACTGGCCGCCGTGGCGCAGGCGGACTTCTGCGGCTGAACAGCGACGTTCACGCAGGATTTCACTTTTGTTTTTTCGTTCATGCACTCCACACATTGGAAAATGGTGCGGCATTCTGCGTTGGCTTGCGCCTGGAGCCCTTTTTTGACGCCCGCTACTGCCTGGTTACACGCGGGCAGGGATGTCTGGGTGGCGTTGCCCGCCGTCGGTTTCTGGCCGAAAGCAGTAGCGGCAAAGAACAACAGCAGGAGCGCCGGGAAAGCGCGGGAAATGGTGTTTGTCATAATCTGTAATTTTATGGTAAATGGTGAAAACGCCATAGCGGCTGGGTGAATCTCGCACTAAAATCCCCAAATATACCGGATGTTATCACCTGCACAAGAAAATATTTTATCCAATATGCGTAATTAAAAGATAATACATGGTCGTTTTTGGCGTAGCGTAGCGAGGCGATGGCCGGGTGCCATCGCCTCCGCCAGCCTCGGCTAATCTTCCGTATCTTTTTTAGTAGGCTCCACCTCGGCGATGTGGGCGCTTTCGCCCGGGGTGGGGTCGGCGAACGGGCGTTTGCCGATGATGCGTTCCAGGTCGGTGCGGTGCAGCACCTCTTTCTCCAGCAGTGCCTGTGCCAGGTCGTCGAGTTCCTTGCGGCGGTCGCGCAAGAGTTGTTTGGCGCGTTCGTACTGGCCGTCGATCATGATTTTCACCTCCTGATCGATGAGGTAGGCCGTTTGTTCGGAGAAGGGGCGGGCGTACGACTCGTTGAGCATGGAATAAAAGGACACGTTGCCCACTTTTTCATTCATGCCGTAGTTGATGATCATGTCGTACGACAGCTTGGTCACGTGGTCGAGGTCGCTCTGGGCGCCGGTGCTGATCTTGTTGAACACCACCGATTCGGCGGCGCGGCCGCCGAGGGTCATGCACATATCGTCGAGCAGCTTTTCCGTGCGGGTGATGTACTGTTCCTTGGGCAGGTACTGGGCGTAGCCAAGGGCGGCGAGGCCGCGGGGCACGATGGTGACCTTCACGAGCGGATGGGCGTGCTCGAGGAACCAGCCGCAGATGGCGTGTCCGGCCTCGTGGTAGGCGATGATCTGCTTTTCCTCGGGGCTGATGATCTTGTTTTTCTTTTCCAGGCCGCCGATGACCTTGTCGAGGGCGTAGTTGAAGTCGTCCATGTCCACCGCTTTTTTGTTGCGTCGGGCGGCGATGAGGGCAGCTTCGTTGCACACGTTGGCGATGTCGGCCCCCACAAATCCGGGGGTCATTTCGGAGAGGGCGGCGGCGGTGACGTCGTCGGACAGTTTGATGTTTTTGAGGTGCACCTCAAAGATTTGGGCGCGGCCTTTGAGGTCGGGGCGGCCGATGCCGATCTGGCGGTCGAAGCGGCCCGGGCGCATGAGGGCGTTGTCGAGGATATCGGGGCGGTTGGTGGCGGCCATGAGGATGACGCCCTTGTCGGTGGGAAAGCCGTCCATTTCCACGAGCAGCTGGTTGAGCGTGTTCTCGCGTTCGTCGTTGCCACCCTGGATGGCGCCGCGGCCGCGGGCGCGCCCGATGGCGTCGATCTCGTCGATAAAGATGATGCAGGGCGCTTTTTCACGCGCCTGGCGGAACAGATCGCGCACACGGGAGGCGCCCACGCCTACGAACATCTCCACGAAGTCGGAGCCGGAGATGGAGAAGAAAGGCACGCCGGCCTCTCCGGCTACGGCTTTGGCGAGCAGGGTCTTGCCCGTTCCCGGAGGGCCCACGAGCAGCACGCCCTTGGGTATTTTACCGCCGAGGGCGGTGTATTTTTTCGGATTTTTCAGGAAATCGACGATCTCCATCACCTCTTCTTTGGCCTCATCGAGACCGGCGACGTCGGTGAAGGTGATGTTCACCTTGGTGGTGTTGTCGAACAGGGTGGCTTTCGATTTGCCGATGTTGAAAATCTGCGCGCCGGGGCCGCCGCCGGCGCCGCCCATACGACGCAGGATAAAGAGCCACAGGCCGATGAAGAGCAGGAAAGGCAGCAGGTAGGGAAGGGTGTTGGCGATCCAGTTGGTGCGGGTGACGATCACGGGGCGTATCTTGGGCACGTCTTTGGGGAGGTCCTTGTTCAGGTTCTCCAGGTCGCGCTGGAAGTACTCCAGGGAGCCGATGTTGAATCGGCCGTCGGGGGCGTCTTCCGGCTGGGCGCGCCCGATGCCGGGGCCGGCGGGGGGCTGCTCGGCGGCGGCTTCTTCCAGGCTGTCGCGCTTGAGGTACACCACCGCTTCGGTGTTGTTCACGATCTCGAGCTTTTCAATCTTGCCCGCCCTGGCGTAGCTTTCGAAGCTGCCCCAGGCCATCTCCGGCACCTGCACGGCGGAGAGCTTGTACAGTTGGAGCCCCAGAAGGGCGAGCCCCACCATGACGTATATCCAGGTGAAGCTGAAGCGCGGAAAGTTGTCGTTTCCACCCTCCTCATCCCGGTTATTGCGGAAGGATTCCTGATCGTCGTCCTTCTTTTTATTGTTCTTTTTCTTGTCCATGATTTGTCTGTGACGTTGCGGTTTTGATGCGGGGATGGTATTTGAGACTACAAGTCGGCGTATTCGGTCACTTTGGCATCGCTCCAGAGGTGCTCCAGGTCGTAGAAATACCGCGTTTCCGGGTAAAAAACGTGCACGATGGTGTCGAAATAGTCCATCAGTACCCAGCGGGCGCCGGTGGAACCTTCGACGTGCACGGGTTTGGTGTGCATTTCCTCCTGCACTTTTTTATAGATGCTGTCGGAGATGGATTTGACGTGCACGTTGGAGTCGCCTTCGCAGATGATGTAGAAATCCGCCGGTGCATCTTCCAGTCTGCGCATATCCAGCAGAACGATGTGCTTGCCTTTTTTGTCGCGGATGCCTTCAATGATCCACTCGTTGAGGGTTTCGGTGTCTTGGGCCTTCGGTACGAAGGACTGGGCTGCGGTTAGATTCAAAAGTTGATCAACAGTTTTGGTGAATGAAAACAGGGCAAAGGGTAAACGCTCGCCGCCTGCATTTCTGATGGGATAAAGGTAAAAACTTTGATCTTTGATGGATGAGAAACACCTTGTTTATCGGAAAAGTTTATCACCGGTTTGTCGAAATCCCGTCAACGAATGACTATGCCCAGGAAATGGTGGCAAAAAGCAGACCAGCCGAGGGTACGGTGGTGCGGGCTGACAGCCAGTCGGCCGGAAGAGGACAATTTGGCAGCCGGTGGCAGGCAGAGCCGGGATTGAACCTGACATTGAGCGTTATTTTGTATCCGAGCTACCTGGAGGTCGGTCGGCAGTTTTACCTCAGTATGGTGGCTGCATTGGCTGTGCACGATACGCTGTCGGCGTGCGGTTTTGCCGATGCAAAGATCAAATGGCCGAACGATCTGTTGATCGACGGGCGCAAGGCCGCCGGCATCCTCATCCAGAACAGCCTGAAAGGCGACCGGATCGGGTCGTCGGTGGTTGGCATCGGCCTGAATGTGAACCAGTCGGTATTCCCGCCGGAGCTCACGCAGGCCACGTCCATGGCGCTGGTCGCCCAAAAACCGTTCGACCTGCAAAACGTAGAAAACACCCTGCTGGGTTCCTTCGAGCACCGCTATTTGCAATTAAAATCCGAAAAATACGCCGAGCTGAACGCCGACTACCATGAACGCCTGTACGCCCGGGGCGAGTGGCGCGTGTTCCGCCGGCCCGACGCCCTCCCTTTTCGCGCCCGGGTGGAGGGGGTGGAACCGGAAAGCGGTCGGCTTTGCCTGCTGTCGGAGGACGGCGAAACCGCCTGGTACGACCTTAAGGAAGTGGGGTGGGTTTTGGGGTGAAGGGGTTGAATGTACGCGCTTTCATCCATTACAGACCTCGGCAGGGCGTGATTGCAAACGCCGGAGGCAGAAATGCGCTGGAGGCCTTCATCACTGCAACTATGATAATCAAAAGACGAAAATAGCCCCTCCCCGTCCATTTCCCCCCACCATTCATCCCCATTTTCCAGCCATTCGTCCGATAACCCCCGCCACTCATCCGTTCCGGTGCATCCCTGGTGAAACTACGTGGTCGTTTAGTGCGTCTATTTCGCGTCATGGAGCAAAAAAGACCACTTTTACACACCACGTCAAACATGAAAGCTACCCTTCTTCCAGTATTTCTTTGCCTGGGCATGTCCTGGGCCGGCGCACAGGCCATCAGCGGCCGCATCCTGAAGGCCGACGGTGCGTCGGCTGAGTTCGCCACCGTCATGCTGATGAACGCCGCCGACAGCGCTTTGGTCAAAGGCGACATCTGCGACGCCGACGGCCGTTTTATCCTTGAAAAAATTCCGCCCGGACGCTACTTCCTGCAATCCGAACTGATCGGGGAGGGCCGCCGCCACAGCCCGGTGTTCGAGCACGACGCCGCCGACAAGACGCTGGCCGACCTCCAGCTCTCCGGCAGCGACCAGGAGCTCTCCGAAGTGACCGTCACCGCCCGCAAGCCCATCGTAGAGGTGCAGGCCGACAAGACCGTGCTCAACGTGGAGGGCAACGTGAACAGCACCGGCCAAAATGCGCTCGAGCTGCTGCGCAAGGCGCCGGGTGTGATGCTCGACAACAACGACAACATCAGCCTGAAGGGCAAAAACACCGTGCGCATACAGATCGACGGCCGCGATGTGCCCATGGACAACCGCGATCTCGCCGTTTACCTCAAAAGCATGCGCGCCGAAGACATCGCCGCCATCGAGCTCATCACCAACCCGTCGGCCAAATACGACGCCTCCGGAAACGCCGGCATCATCAACATCCGCACGAAAAAGAACAAAAACATCGGCACCAACGGTTCGGTGGGCGGCGAGTTCATCGCCGGCGAAACGCCCAAGGGCGGCGGCAACGTGTCGCTGAACCACCGCAACAAGCGCTTCAACGCCTTCGGCAATTACAGCAACCACTTCGGCATCTGGCACAACTGGATGGACCTGTACCGCGAGCAGGACGGGCTCTTCTACGATCAGCACAACCAGTCGGAAGACCACAACAACAACCACAACTTCAAGGTGGGCACCGACTTTTTCATCAACGACCGGCACACCGTCGGGTTCATCGTCGACGGCCGCCACAACGAAGGGCCCAACCGAAACCAGGCCAAAACCTACATCGGCGCCCTGAGCAACCCCGGCGTGGTCGATTCCATCCTCATCGCCGCCAGCGACCAGGAACAGGTGCGCTCCAACGGAAACTTCAACATCAACTACCGGTACGCCGACACCAGCGGGCACGAGCTCAACATCGACGCCAACCGGGGCTTTTACCGCTTCCGGGGCGACGCGTACCAGCCCAACGCCTACGTAGACCCCAACGAGCAAACCGTGCTGTCGCGAAACGACTATCGCTTCATTACCCCCACCGATGTGGATATGACCATCGCCAAAGCCGACTACGAGCAGCGATTCCTCACCGGCAAACTCGGCATCGGCTACAAGTTCACCCACGTGGTCACCGACAACACGTTCGAATTTTACGACATCGTGAACGGCGCGGAAATCATCAACCCCGATCGCTCCAACCGGTTCGAGTACGACGAGCTGGTGAACGCCGGATACGTCAACTACAACACCAAAATCAAAAAATGGGGGTTCCAGGCAGGGCTGCGCGCCGAATACACCAACTGGGAAGGCGTGCTGACAAGCCTCGAGGCGGAAAACAACGAGACCAATGACGACCAGTACCTCAGCCTGTTCCCCAGCGGCGCCGTCACCTACGAGCTGAACGCCAAGAACCAGTTCAGCCTTACCTACAGCCGTCGCATCGACCGGCCCAACTACCAGTCCCTCAACCCGTTTGAAAACCGGCTGGATGAACTGACCTACCGCAAGGGCAACCCCTTCCTAAAACCCCAGTTCACCAACAGCGTAGAACTGACCCACACCTTCATGGGCTTCATGAACACCACGCTGGGGTATAGCCGCACCACCGACCTCTTCACCGAGATCATCGACACCCTCTCCGGCGGCCGCACCTTCCTCACCGAAGATAACATCGGCCGCCAGGACGTGCTCTCCCTCAGCATGAGCATCCCCATGCCCATCGCCAAATGGTGGGAGGGCTTCCTGAGCATCACCGGGTTTATCCAGGACTACGAGGCCACCTTCCGCGAAGGGTTCAGCGTAGACGAGCGCTTCAGCGCCGCCAACCTCTACACCGAGCAAACCATCAAGCTGCCCAAAGGCTGGTCGTTCCAGGTCTCCGGCTGGTTCAACACGCCCAGCATCTGGCAGGCGGTATTCCGCTCCGAAGCCATGGGCGCCATGGACCTCGGCGTCAAAAAAGAACTGTTCGACGGCATGGGCACCGCCAGCATCTCCTTCGGCGACGTGCTCGGCACCGCTGGCTGGAAAAGCGTAAACGATTTCACCCCCGGGCTGTACATGACCGGCCAGGGCCGCTGGGAAAGCCGCACCATCCGCATGAACTTCAACTATCGCTTCGGCAACAAGGAGGTAAAAGGGGCTCGCCAACGAAAAACCGGCTTGGAAGACGTGAATAAGCGGTTGGGGAAATAGGCTATCGGCTATCGGTAGTCGGCTATCGGTTGTCGGCTATCGGTTGTCGGCTGTCGGTAGTCGGTTGTCGGTTGTCGGCTATCGGTAGTCGGCTTTCGGATCTCGGTTGTCGGTAGTCGGCTTTCGGTTGTCGGTCTGGAAACTAAAATCTTAAGAAGTCGCTAACCGACTACCGATAGCCGACTACCGATAGCCGACTACCGACTACCGATAGCCGACAGCCTAAAAAAGCACGAAAGTTTGATTTGGTTTATTGACGGGCTCCCTGGCGCAACGCCGGCGGAGCCTTTTCGAATGCGGAATGTGGAATGTCGAATGCGGAATACAAAGGCCCTTGGCGTCACGTGGATACCACGAGCCTCTTATTCCGCATTCAAAAAGGAAGAACAGCAAGAAAGACCGCGTAGCGGTCAAACACGAATTGCCCCGGATGAAATCCGGGGAGAAGAGGAATGCGGAATACAAAGGCTCTTGGCATCACGTGGATACCAAGAGCCCTCCTATTCGACACTCGACACTCGACACTCGATAATCGCTATTTGCCTTGTTGCTGGCGAAGTGCGCGCGGGATTTCAATGGAAGCGATGGGAACAGCGCCGTTGTTGATAATGTCCACGCCGTTGGTCTTGTTGATGTCGCGCACCCGGATGGTAGAGCCCAACTCCATGGTGGAGATGTCGGCCTCGACATGGTCAACCACGTACTCGGGCGTCGTCAGGATGCGTACGCCCCGCAATTTGGGGAGGAACTTACCGCCGTTTTTCACGCCGGGGGCCGTGCCGGTAAACACGACCGGGACGGTGGCTTTGAATTTAACGCCCGGAGCCAACTCCAGAAAGTCGACGTGGATCACCGCGTCGGTCACCGGATGGAACTGTATATCTTTCAGGATGCATTTGTGCGTTTTCCCGTCCACTTCAACCTCCGCCAGTTTGAACTTGGAAGTGTACACCAGCGAACGGTAATCCCCGATCTCAATGCTGAAGTGCATCGGCTCACCGGTGCCCCCGCTTTTATACATGACCGCCGGAACCTGGCCGGCACGGCGTACTTTCTTGGCGGCTTCTTTGCCCGAGCCTTCTTTCGGATGGGCTTTTATCTTGACGATTTCCATGGTAAATAATGCGAATCTGACCTTTTTCAAAAAGTGCCCGCAAAGGTACACCATTTTTCACCACACCTACAAGCGTTTATTAAAAAAAATCCGTCAATTTTCCGGGTAGGTGATGGCCGTCTTTGTTGTGCGGACACCGGCATCGGCGGCGGCGTTTTCCAGGCGAAGCACGCCGCGGGGGCAAACGGCCGCACAGAGGCCACAACCGACGCAGGAGGCGCGCACCACATCCTGCCCGCGCTGGGCGTAGTGGCGCACGTCGATGCCCATTTCGCAATAGGTGGAGCAGTTGCCGCAGCTGATGCACTGGCCGCCGTTGACGGTGATGCGGAACCGGGAGGCTTTCTTTTGCCAAAGGCCCAGCCAGGCAGCCATCGGGCAGCCGAAGCGGCACCAAACGCGGCTGCCCAGCAGCGGGTAAAAGCCGACGCCCACCACCCCGGAGAACGCCGAGCCGATCAGAAACGCATACCATTTATAAAAGGACTGCGAAAAGGCGTGCAACACACCCTGGTTGGTGGCAACATTGATCCAGAGCAGGGCCGTCATGGCCACCGCGAACACCAGCACACTGTGGATCATCCAGCGTTCGATTTTCCAGGCCGACAGGCTTTTGTCGGACAGGTGCCGGAAGGGGTCTCCCGCCGTTTCCGCCAGCCCCCCGCAGCCGCACACCCAGGAGCAGTACCAGCGTTTGCCGAAAAAAAACGTCATCAGCGGCACCCCAACTGCTGCCAGGATGATCCCCCACACCAACATAAAGGTGCCGATGGCTCCGCTGTCAATGTGCTTGGCGATATTCCAGTCAAAGAAAAAATAATAGTTGAGCGGCCAGATGTTTTTCAGGTCATCCTCCGGCAGGTGGAGCTGATACAAAATCTGGGGCAGGATAAAGGCAAAACACAGCTGGAAAAACATCACGGACGCGGTCCGCAGCCGCTGGTAGGCGGAGTGGCGGTACTTTGCAAACATCCGCACCCCCATCACCGTAATGGCTACGCTGTACAGAAACCCATACATAAACCATTTGCTGGCGGGCTCGTGCCGCAGTACTTGCGCGACCGGATCCACGAGGGTGATCCACTCGGCGATCAGCCAGTGATAAAAGTACAGCAGGATATAAAACCCGATCAGAAAGGTACCCGCCAGGATGCCGATCAGGCCCTGGTTGGTGGCGGAGTTAAAATACAGCCCATTGTGTTTGATGCCGGGCATCCCGTCAAAAAACGCTGGAATCATGTATATCAGTGCCCCGAGTGCTCCCACGAGCACGATCAGGATAAAAAACAAAAAAGGCTGGTCCCAATAGACGCCCGTGGCGGTGTGTTTGGCGATGGAAAACAAGTATTCATCCCGGCTGTACTTGGAGATACCTGCGGCCTGAAACTGGCTGTTGAGCCCTGTGAGGAAGGCCCATTTGCCCTGAGGCGCACCGGATCGGGCTTTGAGGGCGTCGGTGATCAGCGACTGGTGGGCCGGATCGGAGACCCCGGAGACGACAGCCTGCAGGGCTGTATCTGTCACCTCGTGACGGGTCATAAACAGGAGCGCATTAAACAGGAGCAGCGCCCCGAGAAAAAGCGCCAGGCCGGTGTATTTGATGGCGGTATTCATAGGAAAAAAAGAAGGCGTTTAGAGCGGGTGGATGAGGATGATCAGGCAGAGGGGGTGAGAACGGCGGCAACCTTACGCCCCAGGACTTCCAGGGCTTGTTTCAGGCCCTTGCGGCGTTTGAGCTGAAGGTTGCGGCCCGGGTGCTGCTGGTTGTACAGGGCGACAACGTCAGCCTCGTACGCCTTAAAAAACTCCGGATCAAAATTGGCGGCACCGAGGTTTTGCAGCACCTCCTCAATATGGGCACCCTGCCGGATCCAGTGGTGGCAGACCTCCTGCCGGTAGCGTATCCCCATCAGGTTAAAACCCAGGATACGCCCGTCTGCGGCGGCATAGACCAGCCGGACCGCCTTATGTTCTGTCGGGTGCTGCCAGAAGAGGTGTTTTTCGCCCTCCCGGATGGTATTGGCCACGTCTCCATAGACCTGGTACTCCAGGTTGATAAACTTGGCAGAGTTAAACCACAAGTCAGGCCTGTAGGCCTCCGGTGCCTGACAGAGGGTACGGGCCAGGACAGGCCCCATTTGTTTGCCGGTGTACCAGACTGCCTCAATCGCCCGGCGGCCCGGCTGGGGGTGCCGCAGCTCAGCACAGTCACCGATGGCGTATATATCTTTGACGGAAGTTTCCAGGTATTCGTCCACCAAAAATCCCCGCCCTGTCTCAATCCCCGCCTCACGGGCCAGGTCAATATTGGGACTTACGCCTACCGTAATCCCCACAAACTGGCACGGAATCTCGTCACCCTGCTTGGTGATCACGGCCCGGACCCGGCCCTGCTCGTCGCCGAGGATTTCCTGGAGCTCTGTATTAAGCCGCAGGTGTATGCCATGTTCACCTTGTATTTCTGCGTTGATCATCGCGGACTCCTCGGGCGGGAGGACATTGATCCAGAAGCTGCGCTCCCGCACCAGGTACGTCACCGGGATATGCCGCGAATGCAACATCTCCGCCAGCTCGATCCCGATCAGGCCCCCTCCGACGACAACAGCCTGCTGTATCTCCGGGGTCAGGGCGATCAGGCTGTCCAGGTCTTGTTTGCTGACCATGCCCTGTACCCCTTTGAGGTCCTGGCCCGGCCAGCCGTACTTGTTGGGACGTGAGCCGGTCGCCAGCACCAGCCTGTCATAGGCCATGCGGCTGCCATCGGCCAGGTACAACGCATGGGCGGCAGGGTCTATCCGGGACACATGCTGCTGGACGAGGTTGATGCGGTTTTGGACCCAAAAATGATTTTCGTAGGGCTGCGTATGCTCAAATTTCATGTGGCCCATGTAGATGTACATGAGCGCCGTGCGCGACCAGAAGTACTGCGACTCCGACGAGATGACCGTGATCTCGTGCTGGCTGAGCTTGCGGATATGCCGGGCAGTGCTGATCCCGGCGATACCATTTCCGATGATGACAATATGCATACCTGAGCGTGATAGTTGGGTGATAGCGCGGAGAAACACAAGGCAATGTACAGTATGTGCCACCTGCATACTGTTACGCATCCGACATTTCAGGTATCCCGACCGAAGCGCGACAGGCGGCACCACTGGCTGAAGGTAGGGAATAAAAAACAGCCATACAAGGCCCAACCAAGGTAATAACAGGCCGTACACCCAACCAGCAGCCCCTTATGCTGTGTCATCCAACTATGGGTTCCTCCTGGTACCAACGCCACCAAATCCTGCTCAATGCTGTCCTGCTGGGGGCCGGATATCTGCTCGCCTGGTGGGTAGCCGTGCTGACCGAAACGAGGTCTTTGTTTGTTTTTTTGACGTTTTTGGGCCCGGGAGCCCTTTTTCCGCTCTGTACGACCTATATCGTCCCTGATCAGCAGCCGCTACAGGACGATCGCATCAGCCTGCACCTGTTCCTCTCGATCGGCATTTACTGGGGGTGTTTTGCGCTGATGACAGCCCCGAGCATCATCCCGTATGCTGAGAGCCTGGCTGGTGCCGCCGGGTCCCTCCTGTATATGCTCATGACCCGGAAGGTGCTGGCGCGTCCGATCCCTATCTTCCTGACAGGGCTGACAGCCGCCGCCAGCGGAGGCGTGTTTTTTTGGCTGATAGAGATCGCCTCCCTGGACTTTGTGATGCCCGGGCTGATGTTGTGCCTGTGGACCCTGCTCAACGCGGCCCTGCTGGCCTACACGCACAGCCATATGGCAGCGCGGGCATGACCTTTTTCCTTGTACACCTCCCGTTTCCTGCGTAGCTTGAACACATTACACTGTCTCCCTATTGTATCCTTATGCCCCATTTACCTTATAGCTGCCTCTGGTTTGACGGTCGCGCCCAGGAGGCTGCGGCCTATTATACCGCCCTGTTTCAGGATGCCCGGATCGTCCAGTCCACCCCGATGGTGACCTCCATCGAGCTTATGGGCACCCCCTTCATGCTGCTGGACGGCGGCCCGATGTACCACCCCAATCCGGCGATCTCGTATTTTGCCTACTGCGGGAGCGAGGCCGAGGTGACCCGGCTGTATGAGGCCCTGTCAGCTGAAGGGTCTGTCCTGATGCCCCTCGGAGCCTATGCCTGGGGGCCTCATTATGCGTGGGTGCAGGACCGCTACGGGGTCAACTGGCAGCTCGATCCGGACCGGCTCCCGATCCGCCAGCAGATCGCCCCGACCCTGCTGTTTGTGAATGAGAAAAACACCCGCGTGCGGGAAGCCCTGGACCATTACCAGACCGTTTTCCCGGAGTTCCGGCTGCTGGTGGAGTCACCTTATGCCCCCGAAGCCGGGCTCCCGGCGGGCGCCTTGTTGTTTGCCCAGTGCAAACTCAACGGGACCGTCCTCAATGCCATGAGCAGCACCATGGCCCATGACTACGACTTCACCCCCGGCAACTCCCTGGTCATCTCTTGTGATACCCAGGCCGAGATAGACCACTACTGGGAGCGCCTGGGCGCGGGCGGCCACTACAGCCAGTGCGGCTGGCTGCAGGATCAGTTTGGGGTGTCCTGGCAGATTGTCCCTACGGTCCTGCCCCAGCTCATGGCCGACCCCGAGCGCGGCCCGCGTGTGGTGCAGGCATTCCTGCAGATGCAGAAGTTTGATATAGCGGCGCTGGAGCGGGCGTGAGGGGGGGATGGGATACTATCCGGATTACGCAGAGCCTTCTGAGTTGGTGATGGGTACCGTGCAATCCATCTGGCAAATTGTACCCGTTTTTTGGATCGTTTGTTCTTGCTTAGTGTCAAAGAAATTAAGTATCTTGTTGTACACATTAATACTGGCACGATATGAATCATTTTTTGCGCATCACCCTGCTGATCCTCGCCCTGGGTGGGACGTATGCAGCCTCAGGTCAGGGGTATCCAATGTTTTTATGGGAAAAGGGGACAGAATGGTTACAGGTTAGTTCAGGTGCTCCACTCTACTACTGTGAACAAGGACATGAGGTGGGTGATACGATCTGGCATCAGGGCAAGCTGTTGTTTAAGATGTGCGCTTATGAATATGGTAGCTGTACGGACTCAACCTTGTTTACCTATTATATCTACCACGATACCCTGGCACGGCGTATATACCGCACGGAACACCCCGACAGCACTATGTATGCCATCTATGACTTCAACCTGGCGGTCGGTGATACGCTGGCACCCCCTAATGTGGAGCCCGGCACAGACCCGCTGATCGTGACACGGCTGGATACGCTGGTAATCGGTGGAAAAAACATCCGCATGTTTGTCATCAACACCTATTTATACGAGACTTATCTGATAGAGGGGATCGGAAGCGATGCAGGATTTGGGTGGGGAATCCAACGGCCACCAGAGGCGGGCGGTTGGGGTTTGTCATGTTTTTCAAGTCCTGCCCCTGTTGATCCCTCGCCGGTCCCGGTCTTTTATGGGGCTTGTTTTGAAAACAAATTTCCCTGTGATCTTTTTATCGGCATCGAGCAGACACAAGTGCTGCCCGGCGTGAGCCTCTATCCCAATCCGGCACAGGAGAGCCTGCGGCTTGAGGGCATACCCGTAGCCCGGTACGCGTACGAAATCCTGGATGCCCTGGGTCGTGAATGCCGGGCTGGTATAGCGGATCAAGATGCGTTTTTGTCTGTGTCAGGATTGGCTTCAGGCTTGTATTACCTAAAAACTGCCTATGGTACCTGGCGGTTTGTGAAAGAATAAGGTGCTGATGCGCCACGACGCCTGTCTGGCTGCTGATGCGCCAGACAGGTTCCACTTACTCCTGCGCTCACGCCCCCCCATACGCCTCCGCTTCCTCCTGCGCCTGGGTCAGCTCCGGCCCAAACGTGATGCCCTCATACACGTCTGTGAGGGGCAGCTGCAGGTCCAGCTCCGGGATCGTGATGACGTCCGTCAGGTATTCATAAAAGCAGACCTCCCAGGACAGGCCCTCTGCCTGACGGCGAAAGTGCTGTACCTCGCCGTGCTGCTGCTCGACCAGGAGATAATGCCGCAGCGTGGGCAGCTTGAGGTATTCGCGGAGCTTAAAACTCCGGTCCGCTTCGCGGGTGCTGTTGGAGAGCACCTCGATGACCAGCAGGGGGCTGCGCACCCCGTTGACGGACTGTAGATCAAGGGGGTGGCAGGTGACCATCAGGTCAGGATAGAGATAACGCGGGCTTTGATAGCGGAAGAGTTTGACCTCCATCGCAAAAGCCTTGCAGCCGCGCGCGCTGGATGCCGTTTTTAGCGTCATATTGACGTTGGTCGCAATCTCATTGTGACGGTTAGAAGCACCGGCCATGCCTAAAATCGCACCATCATGGTACTCATAGCGGGTATCGGCCTGGGCTTCCAGTTCAAGATAAGCCTCCCAGGTATAGGGGACAAGCGGATCAGACAGGTAACTCATAGGCAGGAATTTGAGGGACTAAAGTACGGAAAAACCCGGAGAAATTCAGCAGGCAGTGATGGCCGTGGCGAAGAGTATTGCGCGGCGCAGCACACTTGCGTATATTGCCTCTGCTACCCAAACGGCCCAGGCCTGAGCAATGAAACAAAAAGTCATCAAATGGGCATCCCGCGTGACAGCAGCCGTACTGTGTATAGCAGGAGGGCTACTGATCATGGTATTAAACCCGGCGCTGATGTACGCCCACCAAACCAGCTATCCTACCTACAACCTCTTTCATCATCAGGCACTTGACCCTGCATTCATCCTCCAGGTGGAGCAGGCAGTAACCCTTTTACAGGCCAGCGAATGGTACGACCCGGCCTTTCAGCTTGACATTTGCCTGAATGATGGCTCGCCCTACCCCCGCCTGATCGAAGCGCTGCTCGGACGGGCCTTTGCACATGGCTTTTACAACAAAGTGGTTATACATGGAACCGTCTATGCCCGCGACTACTATGTCGAAGTGAATGAGTTCAAATGGGATCTCACGCAGTTGCTGGCCCACGAAATGACCCACTGTTTTCAATTCCATGCGCTGGGCTTTTGGCACGCCAATCCTGTCGCAGGCATTCCCAACTGGAAATGGGAAGGGTACGCGGAGTATATTTCCAGGCAAAGTCCCCATCAGAAAGACCTGATCCACAACCTCAACCGGGCCGCGCTGGCTGATAGCAGCCGCTGGGAACTAACATTTGAAGACCGCACAATCGCACCGAGGGAATATTATGACAGTTGGACGATGCTTCAGTATTGCATAGACATCCAACATATGTCGTATCAGCAAGTTCTTTCGGATACCCGCAGCGAGTCGGCGATCAGGCAACAAATGCTCACCTGGTACAAAGAAAACCAACGTGAGCCTCTACCATAAATACCCCAACCCCTATGGCAAACCTATTCTGCTCACACAAACTCAAGGACTTTCTCGGGCAACGCTACTTCCGGGCGTATATCCAACACAAAAGCAGGATTTTGCGTATATTTTAGTGTAAAATAATAAAACCTCAATACACCGGGTAATAAGGGTATTATACAAAATTTATGAAGACAGTTTTTCCTAATATTTTTATGCTGGTATTAAGACTAATTCTTTTACCATTCTGCATCTGGCTGGTAGTTGCACCCATTGTTGGTTTTATTAACAACAAATTAGCTGGCAAAGAATGGGTTATGCTTGTGGGGTTATTCTTCTTTGTGTTTTTTCTGGCCTTTATAGTTTTGTCTTTACTGGGCGTGTTTATCCTCAGATATAACGAAGATACAGAAGAAATCCGGCTTTACCGCATGTATGGCTTTCGCACGCTCTTTGCAAGAGATATTGCTGGCTACTACCAGTCAACGTTACAATCTAGATGGAAAAATTATACAGGTATTATTCTAATACTCAAAGACGGAAGTAGTATCGAACTTACGGAGTACAACGTAAAACCGATTAAGGATTTCTATGATTTTCTTGTGAAATCAGGCGTCCCATTCAACGGCAAAAGAGAATCATGGTATCCACTAATCAGAAAATGATCGAATAAAATAGTGTATAGACCCACCGTAAGCCAATATGTCAAACACAAAACCAGGTTTTTGCTTATATTGCGGGTATACCATCGCATGATACAAAATAAAAATGAAGACTTCCCTGGCAATAGCCTTTCTATCATTTTTTAGCCTCTATTTATTCGGGCAAACTCCTCCGTTCACCCCGCCTGACCTCCCAGCCATTGTGTATAAATTTGACACCGTCACTACCCACCACAGTGACTTTAACATATATTTAATCACAGCACAAGATAAACGAAGCCTTAACACGGATGAATATACTAAAATCTGGTTTTACCAAACCACAAGTGACAATCAGATCATTGAGAAATACTTAGGAGAAACTGATGCAGAGCATGGCTTTTACATCCCCAGCATGCAGCCGCTCACGCAATATTTTGTACTGGTTGAGTGCGGAGAAATGAATGGGACTGTCAACCTGATTGACTTACATGGAAAATGGATCAGCATACCTGGCTATTACTTTGCTGTTGATTCAGCACATAATGCTATTGTGACATTGCCTTCGGGTGACGGACTTTTCACAGTAGCTAAAGTTGACCTGATGACGAAAGAAATCGAAACAAAGCAGACTAATGGTAATGAAAACACCTGGTTAGGTATTAATGCGTATTACCATGTGACTGAGGACGACTGGATTAAGGCCCCACGATCAAATAAATAAACACCCAACCCCTATGGCAAACCTGTTCTGCCCGCATAAAGTCAATCCGTCAAGGACATGCAGGCACTGCTGCGCACAAGCACATCCCTATATTTTGTAAACTCGTCTCCCATATGTACCTTAACAGAATAAACAACGAGATTTTCTGATTTCTACTCCTACAGCTGTGAAAAAATACCTGCTTACATGTCTGATGCAGTTTACGTTGGTTTTTCCTGCCCTCGCGCAGTTCGGCGGTGAAAACCCTGCTACCCACATTGTCACTTACCGGCGTGCGCCCAATGGTGCATGGGTACCCGAAACAAAAATTAACTTTCGCTATGATACCAATGACTCGCTGATCAGCAATGAAAACATGAGTTGGGATTCCGACAAGCTGCTATGGAAAGCGTATCTCCGGGTCGAATATCTCCGGGATGAAAAAGGCCGCTTGAATGAGCGATCCGGATACAACTGGATGGGGGATTCGCTGGAATGGGTAATGCGTACATACGAAAAAATCACCCGAAATGACGCCGGATACCCGCTTACGCGTTTGGACGTGCTGTATGGGCCCGGTACTGAGCCCCAGTCGTTTATTTTATCGAATCTTTCCGAGTGGACATATGATGCGCAGAACCGCATCAGCACCCACGTAAGAAGTTTCGAACACGTACGGTTAGACCCTACCCGCAACCGGACCGAATATACTTACGATGCGGAAAACCGGATCAAAGAACAATATTTCTCAAGCTGGGACTTCTACTTTCAGCAGTGGCAGTTGATCCAACGGCAGGAGCGGGTGTATTCAGATACTTCCCAGACCGTTTGGGTATTCTTACCTGACGGCTCCGGATGGAAACCTGGGGGCTACTACCGCACTTCACAGGACCCCAACGGACGTCCATTCCGCAGCATCAGTGAAAGTGATGTCCCGACGGGCCAGGACAATTACTGGGTGTATCGTTATGATTTTGAAGGCGATAGCTCGATGGAAAAAATTCTGTACCGGCGCTTCAATGATACAGCGCCCTGGACCCCCGTCAAACGTGAGCTGCTGACCCGGATACCAGAAGGCAGCAACTTCCGCTGGTTTTCTACCGATTGCACCTGGGATACGTCCCTGCTTCAGTTGGATGACAAATGGTTGTGCCGTAGTTTCTGGTATGTTACAGATGCCGCCGGGCGTCTCGTATCCAGTCAGGAGGAGCAGGAATTTGTACAAAACGGTGAGCGCGTCTCCTACTTGTCTCCGGTGAGTTATACGACGTACGATCTGTATTGTGATGGCTTGATCAAGAATACCTTTCAAGGTGAGTCCCTGCGCACAGACTATGCCTACCGCTACCCATCCGGCTGTGCGGCGTTTGAAGGTGCCCTGCAGGTATATCCCAACCCTGGCACAGGTATGATCACCCTCGAAGGGGTACTGCTGGAGGCGGGCGACATCAACCTGGAGGTGCTTGACCTGGCGGGCCGGCGCATAACGTTCCTGCCTTTGTTCCGGTCTGCCTATGCACAGGTAGATGTATCTTCCCTCGTACCCGGCATGTACTACCTGGTCCTGAACCAGGGCAAAAAACGATTGTCAGCTACGTTCATGAAAAACTGAGCATCCTATTGGGTATAGGTTGTGTCACAGCAGGGCACTTTACATGAAGAAACAAACATCCCCAACAAAGCCGCTGATATGTCCGGGTTGCAACAAGGACATACCCGACGCCCGCTTACAACGGACATTGGGCCGAAAAGTCTGGTTTTGGGGCACCATCAAAACGCTTGACCGGGAAGATCTGGTACAGAAAATCGTACACTGGGCATGTGACACATGCCTGCATTCAGGAAAAGCCTTAATCGGACATCCTGAAGCCCAGTTGTATTGTGATTTTGAGCCCTATCTCGCCTATGTGAGCTATGAAAAGGCGTGCGAAACATGTCATCAGGCTTTTGTATTCTCAAAAGAGGAGCAGCAGCACTGGTACGAAACCCTTAGGTTCTGGGTTCAATCCAAGCCTAAACAGTGCCCAGCTTGCCGGCGGGAGATCCGGGAAGAAAAAAAACTGAATACGGAACTATCAACCCTGCTCATGGAAAAAGAAAAACTGACCATCCAGGACATGGAACGCCTCTCCGATATCTATGAAGAGATCCAAAAACCAGACAAGTCGAAATACTATCAAAGTCTGGTGGCAAAAGCGAAGAAAAAGGACAGCCTCCAAAACGATGTGTAGGTCATTTTACTTAAAGTATCGATCAAACACATGAGCGACCACCTCATTTCACTGGTACCGCATAAGCTGGAGTTTGACAATCCTCACGAGGTTGCACAGACCCTGACAGCGTACCTGATTGCCAGAAAATACATCAGTGCCACGATGAAGAACAATATCCTTTCCGGAAGGTATGGATTTGAACCAGGCGAACATTATCGCGAGATGCTGGTTGATCACGACGCGCTGAACCAGGTAACAAGGCTCGGATTAAACGGGGTGGAAATTATTTCGACTAGAACGATATTTCACGGCGGAGGAAACGGGATAGACGAAGTGCTTTGCCCGGCATGTCAGCAAAACAATCTGGACGCGACATGGGGCGCTGTTGCCGATGATTGGTATAAAGGCGGCGGAAATGGGCGATTGACCTGCATACACTGCGAAGAAGAGGCACTGATATCAGACTACCTGTTTCGCGCCGATACAGATTTCAGGTGGGCCTTTAGCAATGTTGGGATCAGTTTTTACAATTGGCCGCCAGATTTCAGGCAGGAATTTGTTGCTGAATTAGTGAAAATGGTTGGTGTGCCCATCATCACAGTTTATACGCATATCTGAGGCGGGTGGACAGGTAAGCCTGGACGATTCAGTAGATATCCTGGCCCATACTGACCCACCCACAGGCAATCAGGCATGAGCGGGACGTATTACGTATTCAATTGATTTTTAACGATTTGCATCACTTCTTCTACAGACATTTTTGACAAGTTAGCTATCTTTTCGGCAGGCATTCCATCCTCAAATAGTCCGATGACAAGTTCTGCCTTTCCATCTTGTCTGGCTTTGTCCAACCTTGCTCTTTCATCCTCTTCACGCATAAAAGCGTACTCGTAAGCGTCTAATTCCTCCTGTGTCCATGTTTGGACATTGGCTTCTTCATAAGCTGATTGCAAGCCTGCATCATCAATATTTTCAGGAATAACTTCGAGATTTTCAGCATTTTTGATAAAATAAACCCATTTTTCAGGCAACGTTGTAAGCTCATTCAGTTCCAACTTAAATTTTGGCAACTCAATGAACGTAAATTCCATGTCTTTTATGGTCTGTTCGCCCGTCTCGATGTCACGGATCTGGCTGCGGCTAATGTAATGGGTATTGTCAGTATGTTCAAAATCAAGTATTCCAATGAATATCACGGGACGCAGTTTTCGGTAGAAGTCTGCACGTTTGATTGGGTCGGTGTAACTCTTTGAGGAGTAGAAAAGTACTCTTTTTTCGAAACCATCAATATCGCCAACCTGCATCTCGACAATGTATGTCCGACCCACCTGATCAGTAGCCTTCACGTCAATGATGGTTACTTTTCCGCCTTTAAGTTTAGGAAGTTGATAGGGGTTTAGGATAGATACCTGCGTGATGTGCTGGTCACCTCGAAAGTCAAGCACAGCGTTCAGGAATGAAATGAGTGTCTGCTTTCGGTTTTCGTTCCCGAAAATCTTGCGAAACGCAATATCGTTTTTGACGTCTGCAAACTTCATAGCACCAAGATACCACAAACTTACCTAACCTGTTGGGATTTCTCAATAAACACGCTGCATATCAGCCCTACTGCTTTAGCCATTATACCCCCAAACAAGGGCATCTCCGAGGGGTATTAGCGGGTTTGCTCCATTCACCCATTCCCCCAAGCCTTATCCTTCGCAAACCTCCTTCAGCTTGCCCAGCGCCAGCGGGTAGTGTTCGTTCATATACGCCACAAAATCTTCGGTCGTGTCTAAATCAACCGTAACGGTCGTAGTCCCGTCTTTTTCCTCGAAGGTGTAGTTTTCAAACCCGTTAGCCCATTGTTCTACTTCGGGGCCTTCCGTGATTTCCTGGCCCGCCTGCACGAGGCCATAATGCTGAATCGAAACAAACTCATTGGGCTTGTTTTCGACTATTCTGGAGAGCATCCCCCCCTTTTCGCCCTGCTCATCTACCCCGACAAACAGCATCTTACTGCCCTTTTCCCAGCTTCCTTCGTAGGAAGAGGTGGGGTTAAACAGAGCTGTCCATTGTTCATATGTGGACTTCGTGCTGATGCCCAGCATACGATCATATACCCGGCTTGCAGGTGCGTGGATGTCCACGGTAAATTGTAAGGTTGACATGATAGGTTGGTTAGATTGAGGTTAATCCGGCCTCAAAGCTCGGAATACACGACCGTTTCGCCCGCTTTGATTTCTGCGATGTGTTGGGTCCGGGAAGCGGGGTCCAGGGGCGTCCAGTGCGCAATGGTGCGTAACTCCACGGTTTGGCCCACCAGTTGTTCCGACAGCTTTTCTATTGAGTAGCCCCGGTCCCTGGCTCTGTTGAGGTAAAAAATATTGTCGCTGTCCTTCAGCACCACCACAATATCCCCTTCGCCACCCCCTTGTGTAACGGCTGAAAC